>CAIOKO010000038.1 GCA_903858935.1 uncultured Schlesneria sp.
ACTCAATCAGTCAAGTTTCAGACCCGAAGAAGTCCAGTGAGGCATTGCCTCAGACCAAAGTAGCCATCATCGCTCCGCGTGATGAGCATTATTCGAGAACCTACCAAATTCCAAACCGCATATACTCAAATCAGAAATTCAACCGGAATATCTGTCCCGATGCGTCGCAACGTTTGAATCGTTTCCGACGCATGCTCATCACGCGGAGCGATGATGGCGACTTTGGAAGAAACCCTGATACTTGACTCAAAAAGTCAACTTCCCCATGCGAAGAAGTCCAAGACCGTGGTACCCCTATTTCATTTGGGCATGCTGATTCCGTTGAAACAAAATAAAGAAGCCGCACGTTTCCGTGCGGCTTCTTGTTTTGTTGCGATGGCTAACTGTCAAAGCTGACAATCAGACAGCGGCTTGACGTCGGCGGTAAGTATGCACGGTTAAACCAAGGCCACCGAGCCCTAACAGGGCGAATGTTGATGGTTCTGGAACAGATGGAGGAGTTGATGGAGGAATCGAAAACGTTGCCGAATCGGAGATGGCTCCCGTGGCTGCCGGATCCTGGGTGAAGCTAATCGTGAAGGACGCTGTACCGGAATCTGAAGCCGTGTAAGTTCCGCCTGTGTAGTTACCAAGCACGTAGATGTTTTCAAAACCAGGTCCGCTGCTTGATACCGTGAATGAGGTGCTGGTGAAAGTGCCAAATACCGCGTTTCCGAACGAAAGACTCCCGGCACTGTTAATGTCAAAAGAAACTGAGCCGAAAACCTGCGTCGGTATTCCCACAAAATCACCGGTGGCTGAAGCAGTGGTAACGAGATTTCCGATGACGAACGTTGTGGCCGTATCAATGTTTCCACCGCCAGCTGATGGCGCGCCGATGTCAGCAAAACCTAATGAGCCAAGACCGCCAGCGAATGCACTGCTCACGCTGCAAACGGCAATTGCTGCAACCGCGACCAAATTCATTGCAAACTTCTTCATAAGACACTCCCCTTAAGAAACAAAAAAACGAATATTTTGACCGGATGGACGCGGGAACCAACAAGTTTCCAGCAAAACAAATCCACCACAAAACCCTGGGGCCCTATTTCTGATTTAACGGCCTTTCAACGAACGTCCTGACCCATGACGTCACAATGGAATGGAACGCTAAAGCAAACTTCGAAGATTGAAGAAACGCGAACGGATAGGTTTAAAAGATTCTGAGTTTACCCATGAATTGAGGGTTCTCGTTTAACTCTCTTCTGACACCCATAACCACAAGGCGGTGTCAGATTTTGTTCGGAAGAAAGGGATTTACGACTGTCTGGATGGGATGCACGTCTTCGTAAATAATTCGTAACACGATACGTTCCCGAATGGACTGGACTGGAACGTCTTCTACTGTACGTTTCGATTGTTTTTTTCAATCTTGATACAACAACACGCGATCAAGGCGGATAGCAGAATTGTACAAGCACAGTGCACAAGCATGAGTAAATGGCATTGAAAGGTGGCGATCGTTGCAAGGAATTGAAAATCCAAGCGATCAATATTAGGAAAACATCGAGATCGGCCCAAACCTCAGAAGTGAATGCAAGTCGAATGTATCATTAGATTATGGCTAAGTCAACGATTTTGTTTGATTCTTTTTTTGAAAGAGTCATTTTAGATTTTTTTCGCGACAACTATCACATATAGATACGTTTTTATGTATTTGTACACTTTTAGCGATGCGGAGGCGTTTTTTTCGAACGACTCTATTTAAATCGGTTTGACACACAATTACGTGTATAAGATTAATAAAGATCCAAGACGTCGGCAGATACGATCCCGTGATGGAAATTGTTCAGGCGGCGTGATAGGTCTCAAGAGAAGAACTCAGCAATACATTTAAGAAGCTGGTTCAATCGAAACAAAAAAAGAAGCCGCACGTTGCTGTGCGGCTTCTTCATTACTTGCGAAGGCTAACTGTCAAATCTGACAATCAGACAGCGGCTTGACGTCGGCGGTAAGCACGAACGGCCAGACCGAGACCACCAAGGCCCAACAGGGCAAAGGTTGATGGTTCAGGAACTGGGCTACCTGCTGGTGGAATCGAGAACGTTGCTGAATCGGAGATCGATCCAGTGCCAACAGGATTCTGAGTGAAGCTGATGGTGAACGAGGCGTCGCCGGAAGAAGTAGGCGAGAAAGTTCCAGCCGTGTAGTAACCGAGAACGTAGATGTTTGTGAAGCCAGGCCCGCTGCTTGATACCTGGAATCCGCTGCTTTGGAAGCTACCGAATACCGCATTACCAAACGAGAGGCTGCTGCTGCTATTCACGTCAAAAGCAACGGGGCCAAAAATCTGTGTGCCAAGTCCAACAAAATCGCCGGTTTGCGAACCGGTGGAAATCAGGTTTCCAATGTTGAAAGTGGTGGCCGTATCAATGTTTCCACCGCCAACTGATGGCGCGCCGATGTCAGCAAAACCCAACGAGCCAAGACCGCCAGCGAAAGCACTGCTCACGCTTCAAACGGCGATTGCTGCAACCGCAACCAAATTCAATGCAAACTTCTTCATAAAACTCTCCCCTAAACAATCCAAACACTTGGTCCGATGGATGTTAGAATTAACGCAACTCCAACAAAACAATTCCATCTTCCCCCAAAAACCCTGGCCCTATTTCTGGCTCAACGTCTTCCAAAGTCCTGCTGGTTTTTCAGTAACCAAGAGACGTCTATTGGTATAGACCGTTGAAGCAAAAAGTCAAATTTCGTCGAAATGGCAGTGGCGACAATTACTTGCAGTCCTGAGTAACCTCAATTCATCGAGAGATTCTCAATTTTAGAGTCAACTGGGACTACGATCAGAGAGGCTGCCAGCTTTTCAATCTTACGGGCCCTTTAAGGCCCCGCAAGCAGAAGAAGGATCAGGGGCATAGGCTGAAGCCCACACCACGCTGATACGTCGCCAGATCGTAATGACGACCTACGACAACACACCCGATACCTGAGGTGGACGCAATAATTCGGAGACATGCACTTTGGGAATGTGCACCAGATCCCGTGACCGCAGCCAATGCAGCCTGATCTGTACGGGCATGACGCAGAGAATCCCGGCCGTTAAACCCTGGCTATACCGACCAGAAAGATCTGAAACTGGAACTGGAACTGCGGTTGAGCTGCAACCACTTCGGTCAGAAGCGGAGAACCCCACTAAAACCATCCAAGCCGGCATTGAAATCAATTGAAGGTCGTCGTCCGAAGGGACTACTGGTGCCTGGCCAGCTTTGTTGGTGCTTGCGACTGACTGCTGCCTGACGCACCGTCTCGTGTATTAATCAAGTCGTGGGAGAACCAATTTCCGAAGAAATCGTCAGTCCGGGTAATGCTTTCGATTAAGGACCTCACAACCGAATGACTAATACCAAAGTCATCCGCTGCGCTCTCGTCAAACGGGCTCTCACTCAAGAGTGGACTAGCCGGGGGGAAAATGATTGAGGCTTCAACTTTCTCAGACGATAATCCCAAGCAAACCATGAAAAGTAGAACCACAATCCCCGTGTTCAACGAGAATGGCTGCCTTCTTAATTTCATGGAGATTGCAGGCATCTGAAAATCCAAGTGTATGCGCAAAAAACGCGCTGAGAGCATCAAGCATTTTTTAATGCTTGGATAAGGATCTCTGGAATTCGTTCGAAAGTCAATCAAAAAGAGTCAAGTTTTTTATCTTAAAGGAAAATTCATATTCCTCTGAACATCATCGCGTAAATGCGTTTACTTCATACAGTGATTGACTTTGACGTCGCAGCAAGTCTGAAAAGCGGGCGTCCTGAGCTTCCGGGGTGGCAATTTTTTTTACTTTGGCAATTCCGGTTTTAAATGCCTGTTTATTAGCCATTGCCAGCGTTCGTCGAAAGCGTTTTTCTCATTTGGTGCGTGACGAAACAGCTTGCAAGAAACAAGTCATTCAGTCGAGTCTTCCTGCCAAACGAACGATTTCCGTTACCCCTTGAACCGACTGCAAGGCTTCCGTGTTCCCAAAGTCACACTTGACTCCTTCGCGGTCAAGCACGGTCAAAATCGTCAGGATGCCCATGGAATCCCATTCCGGGAAATCGTGAGACCGACTGGTTGCATTCAATTTGGTGGCAGGAATTTCGAGTGCTTCGGCAATCAGTTGAATGACGCCCTGTGCTGATAGCTTTTCTGAATTCGAAGCGGCATTTGATGTCGACATTTCCGACTCCTCAAAGTCATGAGAATCACGTTATTCAGAATCGGGCTTGTTCAAGCCGCGTGTGCAATTTGATGATCTTCGGTTTCCGAACCAATTAAGGCAACCCGCCCGTCTAATCCTTCAATCGCCTGTCCACTATACATGAACGTCGACGACGATCCCTGTGTGTAAGGGAGTACCAGAGCTCCAAATTGAAAGTACACAGGATTCAGAAAGTCTTTGCGATGGGTTGCTAATTTCAGCCACGGCCCCCCATTTTGACTTCCATACAAAGAGCATTCTCGGGAACGGCAAAAGGGATTCGGTTCGACGGCGGTGGAAATCACTCGCAAATCTCCAAACCGAGCAGAGAAGAGCGAGCTTCCTTCGACTTCTTTCAGTTCTTCGATTCGGCCACTTTGCTTATCCAGCCGGACGATGAAATTGTGGTCGCGGTCTGAATCGGTGCCATACACCAGGCAGTCAGGTTCGATCAAAGCCGAGACGGCACGATATCGCTGGGTCCCGCGTCCCAGCCATTCGAGGTGTTTCAAGTCGCGACTCAATACACCAACCCCGGTCTGTCGTCCAAAGTCACCGACAAGAACCCAGTAATGGCCATCGTGCGGATCAACCATCACGTGATGTACGTGCCGGATATCGCCCTTAGGAAAACGAAACCCCTCGTGAAATGACTTACCGCAGTCTTCAGAAACGTAGATCAGGACTTCTGACTCTTCAAGCCCGCTGCCGTATTCGCCGAACAGCACACGCGAGCCATCAACAGAGAAATTGAGCGGTCGCGAGCCACGTTGAATGGCAAAGACTCGGGTCATCGCCTGTTCACCCGCCGCCGCCCGATAAATGCCGTCTCGGGCCACCGCCAATCGGCTGCCGTCTGGAAGAACGTGCAGCGCCGCGATGTACCAGCGCAGCAAACGCGCCAGAATCCTCACTCGCGAACAGTGATGTTTCCAGCCAAATGACGGGACAAAGCAATCCCGGTGCCACGTCAGTCCCCTGTCTTGCGAACGGTAGATCTGGCAACCCCGTCCGATGTAAAGATCGCCATTCGCGGCCGAAAACAGTGCCCGGCCTGATGTCGTTGTCACGGGCTTTTGACAATTCAGGATTTGTCGAAGAAGCGTGCTGCCTCCCTCTTCATTTCCTGCGCTATGGCTATGAATTTCCTGACGATCAATGACTGGATGAGCCACGGCTTAGCTCCTTCCTCGGGACCAGTGACGTACCAAAGTAAGGATATGTCGATGTCCGATTTCGTTGTGAGATGAACTGATAAATCTCCCCGGAGCGGGCCCAGTCAACTCGCACCGTACCGACGCGACCTTCGTGCAGGATTCCAGCCCGGACGAGATCTCGACGCAGCTTTCGAATACAGAGACTGAACATCATGAATTCGGTCCGTGTCTTGCGGATCGTCACGGTCTGATCGACACCCTGATGACGAACGGTGTAATCACGTTCCTCGAAGAAATCTTTGACCGACCATTGTTGATCGCGGGATTCTTCGGCGGCATGGACCAGTGTAAAGCAACTGGCGAGTGGGACTCCAACACTGATCAGCAACCCGTTTCGGCAACAGAAACGGTAGTAACCCGAATGAACGCCGTGAGCCAGCGGTTTGGATTCGTTAAGATTGTCGTGGAGCAGTTCCACCGCCAAAGGGCCACGTGCAGCCAGCGTGTTATGCGGAAAAAGACTGCGTAATGTTCCTTTTTTGCGCCAGAATAATTCGTTTGCCAGTCCCACCCCGCAAGGTGTGGATAACGGATTAAAAACCGGCACCGCAGAGTGATCTGTCGCTCCCGCCGAAGCGGAACGGGGTAAATAGACAGGATGCGTCGGCATGACAAGCGTCCCGGTCTCGCCAACCATTGCGGTCAACAGAGAAACCAAATCCTGGGCAACCTGCATCGAATTCGCGGGTTTGCCTGTCACTGAATCGCCTTCAGTCAATGATAACCCCGAAACGGACGTGTGAGCCATCACCAACGAACCAGTTGTGACACCAATCGACTGCAAATGATCAGTTAATGCCTGTTTATCCACCGCTTGAGCGACGGGAGTTTTTTTCGATTTCGCACGCTTGATCCATCCGCGAAGTCGGGAACTACGCCAATAGACCTGTCGAAACGACCATTCAGCAGCCAGCAGAAACGCGTCCACCGGCCCCGCAAAAAGAGAGGTTACAGGTTCTCGCGACGGGATCGCGATCGACTGACCGCGATCAACAGCAGCCCCCCCAACAATATCATCGATCATTCGAGACGACTCCAGGCAAGATCGGATGTCAGTATTCTTCTTGTCCCATAGGTCCCATTCGTCCCACAAGTCCCATGAAGGAAAGGAATGGGACGTATAGGAACTATGGGACTTATCGGACCTATAATTTTTACGCGGCTCGTTTCAGAATTGCGGCTTGACGTTGTCGGTTTCCCAGGTAGAACGCGGCGATGTCGCGGATTGCCCCTTCTGTCGAGTAGCCGTCCTGGACGAATTGAACACATTCTTTTCTTTGAACATCAAGTGGTGACGGCCATGACATGGCCGTTTCGTTAAACGTGTCTGCAAAGTCAGCTGGATCGAACCGGTTCATCCAGCGAACGGCAGGGCAGACTCGTAACATGCTGTAACCCTCAAGATTCGCCAGAATCGGCACTGTTCCACAACCCATCGATTCCAAAGTTGAGATCGAAAAATTATCTGTCTTCGGGACCGACAGACTGAAATCACCCAACTGAAGCCACGACGCGAGTTCTTTGGCCGAAAGCATCCGTTCCACGACGACGACGCGGTGCCCCGAGGGATGGGACTGAATCACGTCGCGAATTGCCTTTGTATATTCCGGCTGATGGTCACCACACAAAAGAATCAGTCGCCCGCGCGTATTGTCCTGGCAGTACTGAAGAAAGCCTTTGACGACTTCCATCGTTCGGTAGTGCGGATCGGTCCTGCGATTCACAACCCAGATCGGTTCGTCCGTCGGCAGTTGTCGTTCTTCGCGCAGTTGCATCCGCTGTGAATGGGGCAGGGGGCGGAAACTGGTATCGTCATACCCCAGGTGAAAGAAATAGATCCGATCTGCCGGGATGTCATACTCTTCGACGAGTATTTTAATGCTCTCCAGAGATCCAACGGAAATACGTTCAGCTTTCTGCAGGATGTTTTTGAGCATCCAGCAATAGATTTTGCCTCGCTGCTTTGCGCCGTAGATTTCGGAACCGTAAGTCCCCAGGACGTATCGATGACCACTCATCCAGGCCAACAGTCCGTTTCCTGAAGCGCAGTGGGCATGAATCAATTCATTTGACGGACGCGACTCCCAGAAGCGGAGTACCAGCCCGCTGAGGAAATATCGGATCGACATCGGAAGTCGAATCCATTTGGGAAGCAGCGGATTCGCCGCGACGTAGTCATTGGAAAACTTGGGAATCGGATTCGCAGTATCAATGGCGACGCGGGTCTTCGTGTGGGAGAGAACTTTCAGCCATCGCGCAACGTGCAGACCGTGCGGGTGTGCGATATAGCGAATGGATGACAAGACTTCACCAGGTCGAAAGCAGGTCATGTCAGACGCCAGTTCCGGCTGACGGCGTAAGCTTTCAAACTGGTTACGGATGTGTTCCGCGAACGGTAAAGGACGCGTTGCTTGAGCATCTTCAGCGGTAGCAATAGTTTGGTTCAATGTCGATTCCATTCTTCATCTTCAAAAAATCAGGCCGCAATTCGTTGTAGAGGTACCGGAGCGGGGCGTGCAGGCATCGAGTGTGTCGTCAGGCCGGGTAACGACACCGATACGACCGCTCGCGAACTGCACAGAGTGCCAAACATCAGGAACAGCATGTTTCCCGTCAGCGAATACGTCAGATTCGGCTGAGTGAGGTTTCCCAGCAAGACGGCACCAAGCATGGCCATCATTGCGTGCAATCGGTACCACGCCGGAGAACGAAATGTGGTCAATCGCAACAGTCTTTTCGTAACCATCAAACAGCTGCCAAGCACCGATCCGTAAAACAAGAGGCCCAGTCCACCGCACTTGTACAAGACTTCCAGGTACTGCTGGTGTGGTGTATCGACGTCGCCCGTGTAACGGGAAAACGATTCGAACATGTAGCCAAAGATTGGCTTTTCTGCCGACAATTCCAATGCAAATTCCCAGATGTCAAATCGACCTGACGAAGGGTCTTCTGATTCTGTACTTCGATTCACTCGATCCTGAACTCGCTGAGTCAGAACAGAAACGACGTCGGTTTCTTTCAAGGCGGAAAACAGGCCAAATCCCACGATGCTGAATACGGTGACGGCGACAAAACTTCCTGCAAGAAATGCCTGACGACCCGTCATTGCCAGGTATAAGACCGTTCCGAAAAAAAACGCGAGCGCTGAGGAACGAGACATGGAACCCAGAATGATCAGTGCGGTAGCGACTGACAGTCCCCATCCGGTCAACTGCAGTATGCGATTCTTCGTTGTATCGGCCGCCGCGATCAGCAGAGGGACGAGTACTGCGTAGAAGCTCATCGGTGAATTCGGATAACCGCTCAGTTCATACTCAAAAATATATTTTCCCCATTCACCCAGCGGAAAACTTGGCTCGGTCAGCGTGAAGAAGAACGTCAATCCTGTCAGCACACCAAAGGCTCGACTGAAGATATCGATGAATTCCATCGGGTCGGTCCACGAACCGAGCATCAGGCCCAGCAAGACAAATCCGACAGGCTTTGCCAATTTGAAGGCGGAAAAGATTCGAACCGTTTCGCCAGACAACCCGAGTCCAATTCCTGCGACGGCTGTCATGTACACAACACAGATCAGCGCCAGTGTCGGCGTCAAACTGTACCAGAGAATCGGTCCCCTGGCGGATTGACACTGCTCGCGCGTTGGTGTCGTCCGGATAAAGAGATACGAAATCGGGATCAGGAAAATCAATGCATCCGAAAACATCATATCGATCGGCTTGTCACCCACCGTAGCGACTGTGGAGTGGATCGGCCAGATGATAACGCCAGCAAGAAACCAGAGCCAAATCAGTCTCATCTGGACACCTCGTTCTGAATCGCATGCAAGGGAATTGGCGTATTTTGCCAGGCAGGGTGCCAGGCAAGACTCGAACGAACTCCGACCGTCCAGACAAGGCTCGTCGCCATTTGAGCGATTCCCAAACCCATAATTCCATAGACAGGCATCAGAAGAAGACTCAGCAGAATATTTGTTGCGGCGCTGGCGGCGGTGATTACAAGCATGGTTCGTTCGCGACCGGTCATCTGCAGGACATAAGCAGCCGGGCCTGAAAAGGCCGCGATGCAGGCCGAACCGAGCAACGCCATCAGCACGCTCCAACCGGCTCGATAACCGGGACCGAGCAGCAGGAAAACATAGTCGCCCAAAAATGCGACCGCCAGAGCGACTGGAAGCGTAAATGCCAGTCCAAGAAACTGACCCTGTTTCATCAGGCGACGCATTTCTGGATAACGGCCCGCGGCATAGAGAGCGGCGAATTGTGGTGCGATAATCAGGCCGAGAGACTGACTTGCCAGCACGGAGACGTCAGCGAATTTCTCCATCGCACCGTAAAGCCCGACCGATTCCCGGTCTAACAACATTCCCGCCAGCGCAACGCAGGCACGACTTTTCAGCGCGATCAAAGCTTCAGCAAATAGAAAGGCGATCGCCGTATGCTTCCACTGTTGTCGACACGAATCACCTGGCGAAATCTGGTCGTCACTGACAGCCAATTGTCGTTGAAATTGAAAGACCATCATTGACGCAGTCGCGATTGCGATCAGATGCAAAAGGATCGCTGTTAGCGAAGAAATTCCGGAGGAAGATGTTTGCCATGCGATAGCGGCCAGGAGAGACAAGAGAACTGGCCAGACCACGGTACTGATCTGGCTTTCGAAAAGCCGTCCAACGCCGCGCAGGCTTGCCTCTTGGATTTGACGAAGCGAAATCAGCGGAATCATGATTGCCGCGACAAACAGGCAATTTGACAATCCTTCACCAATCGAATCCCGTAAAACGAAGACTGTGGCGATTACTATGGCGGCGACTGACGCACTGGCGAGCAACGTAGCGCGGGTCGACGCTTTGATAAATCCACGCAGCCTGGCGTTTTCGTTCTTCGTGACATACTCAGCAACATATCGTAGCGAAGTGTTGTCCAGGCCGAGCTTACCTGCGACGGTCAAAACCTGAAGCCAGGCGATCGCCAGCGAATATTCGCCAAATCCAACCACGCCCAGACTGCGTGCAAGAACGATGTGGCTGAGAAACATTCCACCCGCTCCTGCGATACGGATTGCCAGCGCCATCGCCCCGCTGGTCCGTGACAGTGTCACGGGCCGATTTGTCGTCGAAGCGGTGGGCACCGAACAGGTTGCACTCATGCGGGTCTCTGAAAACAACGGGGCCAATACACATTTAACGGGTTAATAATCGGGCGGAATCTCAACCAAAACACCAACCCTGTCAATCCCGAATCGGCAAGAATGGCTGGAGCAGATGATCAAAAACGCTTAGGTCAAGTGGAAGAACGTCAACACCCGGGGTCTGATCAACGACGAATTGTGTCACCACTTTTTCGTCGCATGTGGTATATGATTTTCAGAACGATGAAACGGCAGCACCCTCGAACCGCCCGCCGCACCGTTTAAACTTGTTCAATTTAGCCTGGAAACCTCATTTCGAAGTTTACAATGCAAAGAACTTATTGGCTGTTATTGATTCCCCTCCTGATCGTCCAGCCGACCAGCATTCGAGCCGATCTGCCTAAAGACGGTGCGGTCTATTATCCGGACCATTCGAATTTGCTGGTCCTTCGAGATGCCGACGGACGCGAGCGACCGATCACATCGAAGGCTGACTGGGCCGCGCGTCTGAAGCATATTCGGGCCAACATGGAACTGGTGATGGGACCACTTCCTGATGAAAAGCGGAGGGTCCCACTGGAGATCGAAATTGTTTCTGAGGAAACGACGGACAAATACATTCGGCGAAAGGTGAGATTTACACCTGAGCCAGACGACCGTGTCCCGGCATGGATCTTAATTCCTCGACACATCACCCAAACGACCCTTGTCCCCGCCGTGCTTTGTCTTCACCAGACAAACAATGTTGGAAAAGACGAACCCGCAGGGCTGGGTGGCTTACCTGCCTTGCGATATGCGCACGAGTTGGCGGAACTGGGTTACGTCTGTATCGCACCCGACTACCCTTCGTTCGGCGAATATCGTTACGACTTCAAAAAGCAGGGAGCACACTACTCCAGTGGATCGATGAAAGCGATTTGGAATAACATTCGAGCGGTAGATCTGCTCGAAACACTTCCGCAGGTCGACAAGACTCGAATCGGTGTGATCGGCCATTCTCTGGGAGGACATAACGCACTGTTTACAGCGTTTTTTGATAATCGACTTAAGGCGGTGATCACGAGTTGTGGGTTCACACCGTTTCACGACTATTATAAGGGTCAGTTAAAAGGATGGACGAGTGATCGGTATATGCCGCTTATCCGAGAGACCTATCAGAACGATCCGGACAAAGTTCCGTTCGATTTTTATGAGATTCTGGCCGGACTGGCACCACGAAGCTGCTATTCCAATTCGCCGATCAGCGACAGCAACTTTGAAGTCGAAGGAGTCCGCAAAGCCTTCAAAAAGGCTGAGGCGGTTTTTTCGCTTTACGGTGCCGAGTCGCATTTGAAACTTGCGACACCGGATGCGCTTCATGACTTTCCGGAAATCCAGCGCAAAGAAGCATACGAGTGGTTAAAGCAGCAGTTGAAGTAACCGCTTACGACTTTGCCGGATTCGACGACAACCGTCCAAGCCATCCGCTGATAAAATACAATGGCAGACCCAGCCCAAAAGGAATCGCGATTAACGGCAGCAGCGGGCCGGCATAATTCACGGCTGAGTAGAGACCAAATCCGCACATCCCGCAAAACAGAAGCGGACAGAGCGGAAACCAGGGCGCTGTAAATGGTCGAGGTCGATGGCGATCGACAATTCGCAGGACGAAGTACGCGATTCCGGTACTCAAAAAGAATAACCAGAAGATCGGTGCGGAAGCGGCGAACAGGGTATCAAAGCCTCCGTAGTAACGTTCCCAGGGGATCGCACGAAGCGACGATCGAATCAGTGCCGCATCGATCATCGATCGACCTGATTCCGTACCAACGCCAAGAATCATCAGGACGGTAATCACCCCTTGAGCGAGCAGCGACCAGACCGGGGTCTTTGTCCGTTCTGACCAGCGGCCAAGGAGTGAGAACAACGCGTGATCGGCACCGACTGTGGCGTGAACTCGTGAAACGGCGAGAATCAGACCGTTCAGTCCACCCAAGGCCGAGATCATGACAAGAAGGCTCATGGCGCGCCCCGCATGTTCGCCCAGCGCTATCGCAAGCGCATCAGCCGCTGGCCGCTGCGAATTCCTCAGTCCTTCAAAGCCCAAGGCACGCAAATAGGCAAGATTCACGAGCACGTAAATTATCACGATCAGACCTAGCCCATAGAGAAGCGCAAGCGGGATATTCCGCGACCGATTGCGAACTTCTGCCGTGACAAACGCCGCGTCATTCCATCCTCCGTAGGCATACAAGACCAGAATCATCGCCAGCGACCAGCCGGGACCACTGATCGGTGTTGTTGCTTCCTTCGAAACAACCGATTTCGATGTCAGTCCCGCCACGATCAGCAGCAGCAATCCCAATAACTTGGCAATCACCAAGGCCTTTTGGGTATGCCTTCCCGCATGAATCCCGAGCATATTGAGCAGCGTCAGAAGTGTAACGGCCCCCAGGGCGAACCAGACGACCGACGATTTTGGAGCCTGCACGACTTCGGCTGCGTATTCGGCAAAAACATACGACAGGGCACCAATGCTGCCCGTCTGGATGATAGCCAATTGTGACCAGCCAAACAGAAACCCGGCCCATGATCCGAACGCTCGGGTCAAATAGTTGTACTCACCGCCGGATCGAGAATAAGTCGTCGCCAGTTCAGCGTAACAAAGCGCGCCGACGAACGAGAGACCACCGCACAGGACCCATAATGCAATGACAGATCCCGGACCGGACACATTGCTGCAAATTGTCCCCGGAGTCTTATAGATCGTACTGCCAATGACAATCCCAATCACCAGGCTGACGGCATCCCACAGCGTCAGTGGTCCGCTTTCGTCATGGTCGTTCGTGGTGTGAGCAGTCAATGAAATTCCTTTAAGCGATACAGTCGCGGGATTACCCGACGATGAAAACCGTCATTGAACGAGGCCCATGTGCCCCGATCACCAGCGATTGTTCGATGTCGGCCGTTTTCGATGGTCCGGCAATGAAACCACCGTAAGGTGATGCGGTCACGTTCAATCTCTCGTACGCCTGATACATATTGTGAACCAGATCACTCAATTGAACGACCAATGCCAGATGCTGGCAAAGAAAGTAAATCACGCGGTGTTTGACCTGTTCATCGCTCACCCAGATCGCGGCGTTCTCGGCGACGGCGACGCCACCCGGTAAGACGGCAAAATCAACGTCAAATAACTGATGTGGATCATTAATCTGGTCCATCGTCACGGTACCGGTCAACGCGGACGGAACAAGTGACATCACTTGTGTTGCGGAGGCGAACTGGGGAAGAGCCGCCAGTTGGCCTGAAATCTCCGCTTCCGAAGCGACACGAATACACCGGCCGCCAATCATTTCGAGGACAGACGAAAATTGAGCCACCGGATCTGAATAGGAAATCCAATGACCATCGAGATCAGGCAAGGGGGATGATTGCGGCAATTGTCGACGGACAGCCGCCAGGATCGCATCACGTGACGTCATGAATAATTGCGATTTTCAAGGGAAGGAAGCACACGCATCAGTGATGCGTCCGGCAGAGATTCTTGCGCGGCAAAGAAGTTTAGTCGACCCTTCCAGCGGCGTCACGCGTGCCTCTCGCAAATTGTCGAATCGTCGCGGATTCGGCAAAAGTTGCCAATTCGCGATGAGTGACAATTTCTTGATTCATTTTTCTTTCAACCAAAAAGTCGCTGTGGTCGATATTAATCATTGATCCTTCGTTCGCGTCAGCTCCTTCGGACGAGTTGCTTTGGCAGATCAATCGACCTTCATCAATGCCCCCGTATTTCATCGGTGTCGAGCGGTAATCATCCTGGTCCTGTACTTCGTGCTTGTCAGTGAAATTGGCTGCTCGTCGGCAAGACCATCGATGAAGTCGCTCTGGCAACAGGTGCCGCCCGTTCGTTGGTCGAACAAAGATTCTCAATCTGTCACAACGAAGCAAGATAAAATCGCTGAACCCGCAGTTGCTGCCAATGTCGCGATTAAGAGTGACAATACCGCTCAGGCAGAATCTGCCGAAGGTTGGGCCATCACAGACATCAAGACAAAACCACAACATTCTCGGTTATCACCCCGCTTTATTCGACCCGACAGCAGGCCCAACGAAGCGACGCCAGCGTTCGAGACGGCCGACATACCAGAACCGAAATCCAGTCCCTTCGACAATGAAGCGGAACGAGCGGATTCGCCATTGGAACGATTGAATGCAGCGCTTTCGGACGATGCCCTTCAAGCACAGTCACTTCCTCAACGTAGCGTAACGATGCTGGAAGAGCGATTTCGGGTTGACACGCTACTTTCGCGTGCCAATCGGTTGATCGAAATTGGTCAACTTCAACAAGCCCGGGAATCGGCGATGCTGGCACAAGAAGTTGGTGACGCTGCTCAACTCGATTATTCTCCCGACGAAGATCGACCGATCGATCTGATCCGACGAATCGATGGCCAACTGGAAGAGATTCGACTCGCCGATCAAACGGGTTCAGAGGGGAATCTTGAGCCGGAACAGGTCGTCACGGCCCCCGAAGTTCCTGCACCACCCGACATTACTACCCCTTCGAATTCGCCGGAAAAAGAACTGAATGTATTGACGCCAAAGAATCGCAACTGGTCCGCGTTTTTTCGTCGCGAGAAAAAATCTTCCGCTACGATGACTGACTCCGGAACACGTCCTGTTGAAACAGTTACGCTAGGGCCGCCAGCCGTCGTACGAGACGGTTTTCGGTCAGCCAGTCGGTCGAACAGGACAGCCTCTCATGACGCCGTCGTGATGGCCAATCGCAGCGTTTCTCTAGAAGCCGCCGAACCTGTCAGCGAAACGTCGATCACAGTTTCCGCCGATTCCGATGATCAAAACAGATCGGTCGACGACAACTCACCTTCCTCGGATTCAAGGGCAACAGGCCTCGAAGTCTCTCGCTTACGGTCCGACCGGACGGTTTCGTTCGCGGTTTCATCTGATACATCCAGGTCGATGTTTGAACCAGACGAAGGAACCGGTCCGTTGCCTGAAATCGACGCAGTCGACACGGAGATACCAAGGCATATCGACGAGTCTTCAAATGACGACGAACCCAATCGCCCCGAAAGGACTGATTCGATCGAACCAATTCGTCCTGTTGACGGATGGTTTGTCTACCTGGCGATTGGAGTCTGCACTGTTCTGGCTGTGATCTGTTATCGACGCGGCGCAACATAATCGCTTGTGATCAACGACCGGATGCATAAATTCGTCGTTCGAGTAACGTGCGAAATGAACCGTCACGGTGTAACGCCTGACGAGGGACACAAGCCAGAATCGACTTTGTCAGGATCAGAAACTCGGGTTCATCAAAGCACTGGTTCGAAAGGTGCTGCAGGAAGGTACCACGCAACCCTGCAGAGACAAGATTCTCAAAGGGCCTGGGTCCGTATTCCGTTTCAGCAAAAACCGATTCTTCGCCGAAATCTCGTGCTCGATCCGGATCGATCGCAAATTCAAAACAATTGTCCGTGGATGCAATTGTACCAATCAAAAGATCAGTCCACCGATCACAGCGACGGCGCAGTCGATCAATTTTCAATACGCGATCATGATCAATTTCAGGAACGACCAGAAGCTGGGAAAGTGTCTTCATGCGAATCTGAAGCAGGCCGCTGACAACATTACGAGCAACACGAGTTAAATCGTCTGTCCCCAAACGATGATCGAACGCCGCAAGAAGAGTGCTGAATGTTCGTACGAGAATCTCACTCGCGAAGACGCGAGGTGCCAACCGTTCAAGCGACTCGATTTCGCCCGATCGTGCACTTGTTCCGGCATCCAAGTCATTCATCCAGCGCTTTTGAAGCAATCGATTGCTTTGCCAGAACCCACGTACTGATTCCGAGGGAAGAGTCTTGGTTCCGTCGAGAATACCAGGAGCGGATTGAGAGACAACGAGTGCGAGTTCCGCAAGTGATTTGGCGGAAAGCCCAAAGCGCTGAGAAGACATTCTGACCCCGTAAAGCTTGGCACGTATTGACAATCAACCAGATCAAGACAGTTGACTGGATTGCAAACCGGATGCCACGATTCGCCGGCAGTCAATTCTCGTGCTTAACCGTCACGACACGTCGTAAATGCCAGTTGAAAGTCAAAGTTCTGGAACAGTCGATGTTGCCAGAAATCAACGTTTGTCGTCGTGTCGCCACAGCGCGACGATGCAAAGGCGAATTATTGACTGACGTTTCCCGAAAAAAGGGCAAATGATTTTCGATTCATGAGGCGGCGCTCTTTATCGTCCTCCCTGATTTTGAAATACTCATCATGATCTTAAAGCAGGTCTTCTGTTAGTTGAGGAATATCCAGGCGATGACTCATCCGATTGTATTTGCTGGCGAGCCACGTTCGAACGCCGTCCGACAGATAATAGCTCAGTCCGAACCTGCGGCGTTAAGGACTTTTACGCCTTCACAGGCGGTGTTTTCCAAGTCGGCCGGTGTTTTCCACTGGACCCCCGAAGGACGAACGCTTTACGACTATTCCTCGGGTGTTCTGGTGGCCAATCTGGGGCACAATCCGAAGCGATGGCTGCAGCATTTTGGCAAGTACATGGGGTGGTCCGCAGAGATTTTTGCGGGGCCAGTCGCTCGTGCCGACGATTACGTCCCAGCAGTGACAATGACCGCTTATAACGGGATCACGGAAATAGAAACCCTGGCGGTCGAACGACTGCTTGCCAACCTGCGACAATGTAAAGGGAGCGATCGCCTGAATACGATTGTCTGGGCCGCATCCGGATCGGAAGCGATCCAGAAGGCACTTTGGGCCTGTCTCGGTTGGGACCGGACTCGTGAGATGATTCTGGCGACTCGATTCGGATTCCACGGTAAGAAGGGACTGGCAAACGCGGTCACCGGTTCTGAAAAAGATCCGGAACGTGATCCTCGCGTCAAATTCATCAGCTTTCCCATGGAAGAAATCATCGACGCCGGATATGACCCTCAGTCAATTAATCTGGCAAAGTATCGACAAGAGCTGGACGATTTATGGCGCCAGTTTGGTCGCAAACTGGCGTGCCTGATCACTGAGCCCTATCTCGGTGGTGGAGGGAGCTTTCATCCTTCCGCTGCGTACCATCAGATGCTTCAGCAATTCTGTCGTGAACACGACATGTTGCTGATTTTCGACGAAGTTCAGGCCAACTTTGGTCGTACTGGAACCATGTACGCATTCGAAGCATATGGCGTTGAACCCGATATGGTTGTGCTGGGTAAAGGACTGGGCAACGGCGTACCGGTAGCGGCTGTCGCCTCGCGCCACGACGTATTTGCCGCGATGAAATACGGCGACGCTTCTGACACCTGGAGTGCAAACCCTCTCTCGTGTGCGGCCGTGTTAGCAACGCTGGACGAGTTCGAATCAACGGACGTCTTGAGCCATACGCGCAGCTTGACTCCGGTCTTTCAGAAGGGCCTTGAACGATTGAAATCGACGGGGCTCGTCAACCATGTTCGCGGAGAAGGGCTTGTCTTCGGATTCGAGTGTGCTGCCGTAGGTAAGCTGACCGCGAGTGAAGTTGCCGCGAAGATTGTCGAAACATGCTACCTCGGGCGCGACAATGTTGGCATTCACCTGTTGGGTGCCCTGGCGGGCAAGGTTTTACGAGTCAGTCCGCCACTGACGATCACAATGGACGAGGCGAAGCACTCACTGGACTTGCTGTACGAACTCGTTGCATCGCTGGCAAAAAGGTTGGGTGCTTGATCGCGTTTTCGTTTCGGCGAGTCAAACGGAAACGGGTTGCGATTGGTTGGGGTGGAGCGCCTCTTCGATGGCTGCCAGGGCGTTAGGAGTCCCATTCAAGTTTCCTTTAACAGGTAACAGGTTCTCTCGAAACTCCTCAAGGCGCGAAAGAAATTGATAGAAATGCTGTGAACGGAATTTTTCAGCAGTCACCCAGTCACCGGCACCCATTTGACGCAGAAAACAAGCGTTAATCTGCTGCTCGTGGTGCATCTCTTCGGGGATCGCAAAGACCGGCTTCCCGTAATAAAGCGCCTCGCCAAGTAATTGATTCCCTGCGGCGCTGAAAAGGCCGGCGCAGGCCGCGAGATCTTCGACGAACCGGTGTTCATCAATGGCATGGAACGACAGTTGCCCGACGGAGGGTTTCTCGCCCAAACCGTAAATGCGGACTGGCCAACCACAATTGGCCAGGACATTTATGACTTCTGGAGGTGTGTTTGACCGCAAATAGGATAAGAGAAATTTGTTTGTACTCGGTTCAGTCAAGATGATTTCGGGCCTCAGCATCGGCCCAACCTGACGGACATTTTCGAAGCCCCGCTTCAGCGGCGGCGTATAAAATGACGAAGCAACGGCGGTGTATTCACCCCATCCGTAGTACCAGCGGACCGCCCAGCTCATCCACCAGGCGTATCGCCTTAATAAGAACGGAAGGCTGCTGAGATCGTAAGCCATCAAAACATGCTGATGATCGATACTCATCCACGGCAGGCCACTCATTCGAGCAGCACGAGGGAGGGTTGGTTCAAAATCTGAAATAGCAAGATCGGGCTGTTCAGCATCGATCCGACGAAGAAGTGCGTCGACAAGCGCGGGCAACTCGCGTCGGGCGAAAGTCATTGCCCCGGCGGTTGACTTGAACAGGTCGAGCTTGCCACCGGTATAGCGAAACTGCAACCCGGAAACCCGCAACAGACGAACGTTTTCGACTTGTGTTGTACCGTATGTCTTCACAAGAAAGTCATAGGCATCGCCCGAAGCAAACAGCACTAATTCATGTTCGAGTCGCAGATGTTCGACGAGGGTCAGTACTCGAACCGCATGCCCGCGACCCTCGCCAGCCATACTGTAAAAGATTTTTGCCATCAGTATCTCCTTACACTGAAAGACCGCGAAGGCACCCTGTTTGAAAACGCCAGTCAACGTTGAGCACGGGCAAACTCGCAAATGGGGATCAGTCTCCCAACACAATCGTGGTTCTGCGTTTCTCGCTTCGACACTTCGTGAAATTAGACATGCGCCATCTGTTACTCGGAATTCAGACAGAATCTGCTTTCTTGAATTCGATGAGAACTTCTCTGAATGTACCTGGCCCAATATTTTTTGCACTATGGGTCACCGGCACGGCAGGGTAACCGGGGCGATCCGAAAGGATCTGATCTCCCTCAACTCGAAAGGCGACCGCGCCGCCAGATTCCAGTTCAACGGTATCCAGAAATTCTCCGTTCGGTCCCGAGACTTCGAGGGTCGATCCGGACACGACCTTCACGACATAGTCCAATACGTGCGTATGTCGTTCACCTTGCTCACCAGGCTTAAGATCCAGATGCCAGACAACAACCCTGTCGTCTTCGAAAACTTTCCGCGTTCCAACCCCAGCCATGTCAAGTTTCCCCATGGAGTTATCGCCACAATCCGTCACCGGTTGTTTACGGTGACATGTGCAGGCGGTTGCGGTCAAGCGTTCACCGGGCCATCGATGCCGGTCGTTGGCTTTAGACTGCAAATCGGGAGCTTAAGTAGGATTACGTTTTGAAACTGCCAATTCCAGAAAATTGAAACTTGCGAGCCACAAGCCGTGGCTGCGGCTTCCTGCCGCTGAAGCAAATAATGCATGCGGGCAGTGAGCCTTATGGGAGAATCTGACAACCGTTCTGCGGAAAACGATCCTGTCCACGACTCCTCAAATCCCTCAGTACGACGAACAACGGACTAGGATGAGAAAACGACCACTCGTTGCAATTCTGATCGTGTTACAACTTCCTCTTTCAGCAAGCACGGTTTCGGCCCGAAGTAACAACGGCAGCCAGCGCAAGCCTGACGTGGTCGTCCTTTTGGCCGACGATCCAGGGATCGGCGACGTCTGTGCCTACAACGCGAACCATATCCCGACACCTCAAATCCACTGCCTCGAGACACACGGGATACGATTCACCGACGCTCAAGTCAGCGCTGCCGACTGTATGCCGTCGCGGGATGGTTTAATCACGGGCTGGCGAGGGATCAGTCATGGCTCCGAGATTTATGCAGACCCTGGACCGAATCTGGATGAACAGAACATCGACGATCTACTTAAGCGACCGGTTTATTCAACAGTAGTAATTGGAAAATGGCGTCTGGGTGAATAAGGGGGTCGGGACACGGACGAAGAAGACGCGATTTTACGATGAGACCTGATGCTGAGAACTCAGCTCAATTTGGCGGCGTACCCCGCTGGCCAGCTGACGACGATGAAGACCTTGTAACCTTGAACAACGATCTCGCATCCAAATGGCGACAGGACAATCTCGGTGCTGTTCATTTAGAGCAGCGACCCCGACGAGACTTATGGGATTTACCAGGGAAATTGTCATGCTACGCTGGTCCAGGCAAATCGTATCGATCGTGGTCACGTTATCGATTTCAAGCGCACTCAGCGCGAATGATGACCTTTGTCTGGACGACGATTTATTGTGCAGCGGAGGCAACGCCCAAGAAAGACTCCATCAGCGTATCCAGCAAAATGCTTATCGACAAACGGCGATGTATGTTGAGAACCAGCGTGCTATGGCGTACCAGGCTGCGGCAGAACAGAAATCTCAGGAAATGTCCAAATTGGCTCGTCGTGCTCGATTCGAAAAAGAGACTCGAAAACGTGAAGAGGCCGTAGCCAAACGCAAAGCTGAAAACGCGTTAAAAAATGCGCATCCATCAGCTTCAACGCAAACTGCCGTTAAGACGTTGAAATAAAGTAAAAGATCACGAAGTGACAAAGGTATCCTTCGGAAACGGATTCAGACAGTTTGATTTACAAATCCTTGATTTGATTTCCAGATATCTCGAAATTCGCCGCTTCTTCTCGAGAAACTGGTTCACTGTGCGGCTCATGATAATTAGAATCATACTCGTCCATCAGGACTGACGGGCATGTCTCTTCATGGTCACACTGTTTGCAAACGATGCGAATCAAGTCTGCACTGCCCAATCGCAGCTGATTCTTTTCGCAGAGTTGGTAAAGTTCACTCAGATGCTGGCACACCATGGTAATGCTCCTGATTCTCTAGCAAGTCGCCGTCCTGCACGTTCGGACTTCGAGACACGATCTCAACGGCGGTTGTTGACCATAACGAAAAAATGTGACAAACGCGAAGAATCGCAGACAAGGGGTCGGGATTACTTTCGAATGCAATACAACGCATCAACACCACGAAAATAGATCGTACCATCTCCGACGGCAGGAGTGGACCAGAAAATATCATCGAGTTTGCCCCCCCCGATGACTTCAAATTCTGAGCCGACCTTAATCAGCGTCGAATTGCCCGCTTCGTCGATCAGCAGCAGCTTGTTTCCAATCACGATCGGTGATGCGGCGACCATCGGCGCGGACGGAAGGCGATTCTGGTAAAGTCGGTTTCCCGACTCTGCGTCGTAACACTTTAAAATATTTTTATCGACGACGTAGACATAGGCACCCGTTGAAACCGGGGAGGGCATCCCAGGACCACCTTTGGCTTCAATCCAGCGGCAAGTTTCGAATGATTCATTTTTCTTTTTTGGTGAAATATCTCCCGACGCACCAGCCTGCATGGCAAACAATGGCCCCGTCGAGAAGGGATCTGATCCCCCAAAATAGACCTGCCGATGGTCTGCTGCGATCGAGCAAGCGGTCGGAGATTTGACGTTTCCCAATCGCCACAGTTCGCGACCAGTTTCCGGGTCGTAACTGCAAATCAAATCGTTACCTGATGACAAAAGTTCGATCCGAAGATTATTTTGCCAAATGATTGGCGAACTCCATGAACTCTCATTCTTTTTACGATCAGAACGCCACAACTCTTCTCCCGTTTTGGTGTCGAAACAGGCCAGAACCCCGCTTCCAGCGGTAAAGTGTTGGACGAAGACTTTTCCGTTGTGGATCGCCATTGAGCTGCCGGTGCCGAACCCGTTGCTCGTTGAAAAGGCACCAAGTTCCTTTTTCCAAAGAATCTGGCCCTGGTGACTTACGCCGGCGACGGTCCCCGTTGCTCCAAAAAAAACATAGACGCCGTTCGCATCAGCGACAGGCGATTCAGTCGCGTATGTATTCGACGGGTGGACGGGATATTTTGGCTTTCCTTCAGAAATGGTTTCAACCCAGGCACGCTCGCCTGTCTTCGCATCGTAACAGTGAACCTGCCATTGGATGACGACGTTCGGGGCTCTCGTTAGTCCTCCAAGCCCCATACTCTGCGGCATCTTGACTCCGTCGGAAAAGTCTTTCGGCTTCAGGTTTTTTTCTGATACAGCCGTCGTGAGAAAAAGCTTTTCGCCAACCAAAACTGGTTGTGACCAGCCAGACCCTGAAACTTCAATCTTCCACGCCAGGTGATCTGTCATGGACCACCTAAGGGGAATTGCTGTTTCTTCAGCCACGCCGATCCCATTGGAACCTCGAAACTGCGGAAAATCATTGGCCATTAACGAGGCTGGGAGAAAAAGCCAACACGCCGAGAACACGAGTTTCAACATCTAAACCATCCTCAGAAGAGTCGTGATCGCTGAATGAACCCGAAAATATCCGCGCCTGGCCCGCAATGCGGGTGCCGGGTATCGATTGGTAAATTCCAGAAACGATTGTAGGCGTGAACCCTTCAATCGGCATGTCACATTGAATCTGCCTGAACTTCGGGCGAATAGAGGCACTTCGATGGCGGATGGGATTCATCGCGTCGCGCCCAACAGGAATTACGATTCATTTACATTCCCGGTCACGACTTTTACCCGTAGCGAAAGAATTGGCGGCTTAGGTATCAGAAATAGATTTCATTTCAGTGACGCTAAGTAAGTTTTCTTCTCGGCTAAGAAGCCTGGGAGGTTTGGGAGATCTGGCCCAGACCAACCTCGTCTCGACAGAAATCTGCCAAACCTTTAGACTTTTTTTTAGACCCTCTGTCTATGGGGAAAATGTCGGTCTATCTCATTTGAAACAAATCATCTGTACACATCTATAACAGATAATTCCACTGTCGAAATGTCTTGCCAAATAACTTGATCAATTCCTCTTTCAACCAGGGACGGTTGAATGTTTAGCAACAATTCGCGTCTGAATTTTCTCGGAGCGGCAACATTTGTCGCGTTCGTGATTTCCGGTTGCCTTTCGCCAGGTAGCAGGTTGGTATCAACGCCAAACGATGGGTCCAAATCAAAGACACGGATCCAGGATCTTGCTGGAACCGATGACGGATTAGACCGTAGCGACAAAGACAGAAAAGCTGGCAGAAAAGTGATTCCCACGACCGGCCCTGGCAAGGAAAAGCTGGCTGCCGAATCAACGAAGAAGACATCTCAAGTTGACGAGCTTGTCAAAGAGGGAGATCTTCTCAGAAAGAATAAACAGTACGAAGATGCCCGCGTCGTCTATCACAAAGCCTTGCTACTTTCACCAGAGAGTCCGGTCGTCAATCATCGCCTGGCAATTATTGCGGACAAACAACGCCTGTTTTCAGCTGCCGACTATCATTATCAAGCAGCAACGAAAGCACGTCCGCAAGATCCCAATTTACTAAGCGATCATGGGTATTCGTATTCGTTGCGAGGAAATGATGAGCAAGCTGAGGAGACCTTGAAAAAGGCGCTGCGAATTGACCCAAAGCACAAGGGTGCGATGGCGAATCTCGGAGCACTGTACGCTCATCAAAATCGCTATTCAGACGCGTTGGCCATGTTCCGAGCGGGCGCGACGGAAGAAGAAACGCAGCGTTACCTTGCGCAGCTTTTCCCAAACGACCGTTCGGGGGACGAACAGGTTGCGTCAGCAGAACGGGGCCCTTCAAACCGGTCAACCAGATCAATGCCACCTGAAAATAATGCCAGCATCAGCACATTGAGCATTGAAGACCTTGAAGCAGAGCTGGATCGGCGAAAAAACGATGTCGCCGTCCGACGACAAATTCAAAATCAGATTCAGAGCCTCCCTTCAAACGCCGAACGAGGTCAATTGGACCGGTCTCAATCACGCGTTTCAGCGGTCAACGTACGATCTCTAAATGGCTTACAGTCATCCTGGGATCAGGATGAGGTGACCGGCGTCTCGGCAACAATGGATTCGACGGCCCCCCAGAGTTCTGTTAATCACCAGAACAACCCACGAGATTCAGACTCGCTAGTTCAATCGGCCTTCGGGCAAGTGAATGGAATGCCAACCGATACAAATCAACAAACCAATAAATCGGAACAGTCGCGACAGTTAGCAACCCAACTGGCACTCAGTGCAGGACCGTATAACATGTTTCCGATTTTGTCCGGCTTCACGTCTAAACGGCCGGATAACGATAAAATTGTACCCATAGGAATGAATTTCGATTCAACCAGAAATGAACGATCAGAATTCGCGGGTAACGCTAAAATCGAAAAAGGAAGAGCAGACGGCGGTTCACGACCATACGACGGGACATGGCCAAATTCGACGAGCCCTTCTGCAAAACAAAACTTGAACGCCACGTTAAAAGGGGGGATGTCAGAAGTGCTCGAAGCATCGAGTCTCAGTTCGCAAAGCCGCAATGGAAATGGGGGCTTCAACAACTTGAATGCTGCGACGTCCAACCAGACTCACGAAATGTCGTCGCTCTGGACGACTGACAGTCCGTCGGCCATGCCATCTTCCGGTTCTTCAACGAGTCAGTGGCCGAACAGCAATTCGTCAGTATCCGCTCCCCGCAAGTAAATTGGTCCCCTGTGGCAGTTTTCTTTCAATCATTGATTCAAGGTGGTTTTGAATCCTATTGGACCTCGACTTCAGCAGGTGCAATCGCTTTTGCAGCCGACTCACTTCCCGTAAAAGCAGGAAGTTCGCAACGAGTTGCTTCCCATCCGTGATGTCGCAAGATTCCTCGAAATGGCGCCGCACCCGTTAACTTTCCAGTGAGTCGATACCTGCCTGCATCGAATCCTGCTGGTATTTCAACAGACGCTCCTTCTTCATCGTCACGAATGGATTTAATCGCAAAGAAGCGGTCGAGTACGCTCTTGCTGTCACGATGAATCTCACGAACTGCCGCGCCAACCTGTTCATCCGAATAATTGCTTAAATCTTCTTTGAGGAAATCAACGAGACGGGCTTCCCGCTGAAGGGTCGCCAGCAGCGTAATCGCTTCACTTTGCTGGGGCTTAGCTTCGATTGGCCGCGACACTTCAACGGGCTTCGGTACCGTTTGAGGACGAGGCGGTTCCAAAACGAGACCTGGGACGCTGAGCGCATCCCTCACCTTTGATGCAGTTTCCCCGTTAAACAGAGTTCCGAAAAATGCTCGAAACGCCGTAAAAATTCTTCCCATTCCGCCAAACTCCTGGATAACGTCACAAGGAATTGATTTTCAAATCACTCCCTTGGGACAGTAGCGCGGGTCCAACGGAAAATGTCAACCAACGGGGAACGGCGTTTCACGACGGAATTCGTTAAAGTGCAGGTATTCCCAATGTCGGTAGATCGGTGACTGGGCTACCAGTTTTGTGTGTGGCCCGAACGCTGCAACTTTTCCCTCGTGCAGGACCAATATCTGGTCTGTTCGACGAACCGTCGACATACGAGCCGGAAGGAAAATGACCGTCCGCTCGCGGCAAATACGATCGTATGCATCCGCGAGCAAGGCCTTCGTATCATCGTCCAAGGGGGTCCAAGGTTCTTCAATGATCAGCAGCGCCGGATTACGAACGATTGCGCGGGCCAGCCCAAGTCGAAATCTCTGGCCGATATCCAGCGAATCACCGTCACCAGTCAGGACCGTTTCATAGCCGTTGAAAAGCTTGATAATGAAATTATGCGCGTGCGAGATTTTCGCGGCCTCAGTCACCTGGTGCAACGTGAGATCCGTCTGTCCTCCACAAATGTTTTCGAAAACGGTTCCTTCAAACGGAGGATCATCGGCAGCGACAAAAACGGTCTCTGCGCGCAGCGATTCCAACGTCACCCACGCGATATCCTCACCGTCGATCATTACGCGACCTTCTCGCGGTTCAATAAATCGCGGCAACATTAAGGCCACAGCCTTAGCCTCCAGCGGGTCGGCCGAGACGATTGCATAGCACTTATCGACTTCAAGTTTGAAATCGACACCGTCCAGGATTTTCTGTCCACTCTGCGACACGTATTTGACGTTCTCAAAGTGAAGAGTTTTCCCCATTGGCTGCAGAAATTTGGCTCCAATGGCCTGGCTGACGGTCGGAACTCGATTGAGGAAACGTTGGATTTTCTCAGCCGCGAGACTCAGTTCACGATTGAAGGTCGGTAGCAATTTCAATGCAATAAGACTGGGGATCGACAAAGCGACCGCAGCAAAAAACGTAAACCCTTCAGCGACAGTCAACCGATCCAATGACGATGCAACTTTTGACGCTAAAACATTGCTGCAAACAAGAAAAACCAGAAACGCCATCAACCCGGCATATGCGAACACAACAAAAGGGCCCGGATGATCGACGGCGTCGGACGCGAAGAGAAAATCATTCAACCGACTATGATAGCGATTCAAATGCTTTTGAAACTGTTCGTGTTCGTCGCGCTCGATGCCTAACCCACGAGTAAGCCTCGCGTTTTTAAACGTCGATAATAAAATCTGTTGTTCGTCCCGGCCGCGATCTTCAGCAAGCCGACTTTTCTGCGATGCCGCACGGCGAACGCCATTCAGTAATAGCGTGCCAAGCACCAAAGCAGCGATCCACTGCATCGAAAGTTGCCAGTTCAAACTGAGCAATACAACTGACAATCCCAGCAATTCCAGGGAATATCGGCTCATCGTCTCAAATGAGTGAAACAGTCCATTTCTCAGGGTTTCCACGTCATTAACAAACAGTTGGCTCGCCAATTCAGGCCCTGTACCGTCGAGATCTTCTGGGCTGATTCTGATGATTTGACGGTGAAGTTGCCTTCTGACAGCGGTGATACCATCAAGGGAGGCACGATGACTATGGTATCTGATTCGCGCGAGGCAAATTGATCGAAGGACGACCAGCAATACACCGACCAATAAAATCCATATCAACGCAAGAATGTTCGTCTGTAACCAACTGACCTTGCGGTAAAGGATGGCGACAGCCCCCCCCCACCAAGAGTCTCGTGTCTGCCATACCGCGGGAAGAATTCCATGTTCATCGTAAAAGACATGGATCGAATCAGATACGTCCGCTATTGATGTTTCATCCGGTTTCATGTCCGTTGTGTCAGTCACACCAGTGACTTTTAATCCAGTCAGTTCTTCAAAGGGAACCACGTCCTTTGACGAAAGAGTAAGATCGACATGTCCTCGATCAACCAGAAGTCCCACGAGCAAGCTGAAGTCGAACAACAACAGCATCAGGGAAACCATCGCGACAAACGACCAGATTGTCGCAATCGGTGCATGGCCGCGCAACATGGTGCGTCGGGACAGGATTCGTTCAAGCGAGCTTGGAGGAGAAACGTCCATGATTGATGTCAATCCGCGAGAGAAACAGACCTCCCCCTCCCTGCGTAGATATGACCGCACCACTGCAGTCTTGTCACGGCCAGCATCATCACGCAATTTCTGTCGAAATGATACTGAACCGACGAGAAAACTGCGTTCAGACTTAAGCCAAGTCGCGGTCTTCAAACAGAATGAACGCCATTAAGATCGCTGCAGAGCAGTAGCACGCACAATAAATAGCTGAATATCCGAGATAGATCGGAGGTACAATATCCCCAGTCGCCACTGCGGCGGTGATATTGAAAAGATCTAAGGACGGCAAAACTGTCGCGATTAATCGAGCCATAAACTGAACGAATTCCAGCTTCAGGACGCCGGCCTGAACCATCAACCCTGTCAGATGTCCTACGACGAAGATTGCAAAGCAACTCGTCAGATTGACGACCATCGGAAGTCGCGTGGAAATCGCAACGCTGACCGCAGTCATGACGGCAATTTCCATTAGAAGCAAACCAATACCCGGAAGAACCTGATAAACCTCATGGATTCGTTCGGCGTGTGGAGGAGCATCCTTCGAACCTTCCCTGGCATCATAGCTCACCTTGAAGTAAATCAATACCAGGAAAACGATTACGACAGGAAGCATGTACCAGAGGATCGCTTGAAGAATCCCAATGTACTTCCCAAGTACAAATTGCCGACGATTGATTGGTTTGGATAACAGCGTCATCGCGGTCTTCCCTTCGATTTCTTCGGCGACGCTTGTGCTGGCCGTCCATACGGCGATAAGCAGTCCAGTGATCAGCATCGTTGCCAAACCGCAATCTTTAACCATTTTGACATCTTCGCCGAGCGAAAAGAACGGCAGGAGATAGTTCAGAAAGAGAATCACAATGGCCAGCGCCATGCAAAGTAGGAAAACAGGTTGCCGGACAGCCTCTTTCGTCGTGGCCCGTGCAATAATTCCAGCTTTCGTCGTGTAGTTAAAAGCAATCAGCGCCAACAGCAGAATCAGGCAGACCAGAATTGACGGGATCCAATTCACTGCCCCTTGTGGTGAAAGGTCTTCCACGGCAAGCAGCAAGGATGGAAAAAGTGTCGACGGGAGCATGAACAACCTCGCGATAACGAAAAAACACCAATTCTGTTCCAAATCTGAGTTTCGACGGATCAGACTCGGTCGCGATGCGTACGTCGTGGCGTGCTGATCCGTTGGACATAAGCCACGAATGTACCGCCGTTGACGACCGAAGAAAACCGGTCAGAGCGATTTGTTTGCAATTTCCCGATTCCCGAAGGCAAACTGGAATCATGATCGCAAAAGAGAGATTTTCGCTTCAAGGCGTTACGACCAGCCCGTCGTTACGCGAAAAGCCATGAAAAATGTGCCTCGGCTGCTCAACCCACTTTCGAGCAACCGAGGCCAGAGGCTTCGCAGTCCCCAGCCCAACTACCGCATTCGAGTGACAAATCGTCTACGGATCAAAGATCATTCAGGTAATAGAAAGGTGACTGAATAAAACGCTGTTGGCGTTCACGATCACTGAACAGCCAGATTCTCCCCTTCCAAGTCACCGCCAGCCGAGGGTCACCCTTCCCCGCAGACGCGCCTTCTCGAGAACTGACCAGACACTGGCCGTTTGCCACGGGCCAGTACTTTTCGGGATCAGCCAGAAATTTCTGTCGATGTTCCTCAGACTGGAAGCAGATCGTCTGACCACGATGTTCCGCCGAGTATTCCGCTGCCCCTCTACGAACTCGGCTCTCTTCCAGAATGCTGACCAGACAATATCCATCAAACCCAAATGTGATGGCATTTGCTGGTTGCAGGGCAGAAACCGGTTCGTTCGAATCGTGTTGATTACGAATCGAAGTCGTCGCTAGCGGTGCCATGTTTGCAATCAGGTCCCCAGCCGATTGAAAACCCGACATTCGCTTGAGAATCGTCAGATCCGGAGCAATCACCATCGTCGTTGGAAACGCCTCAACACCAAAACCGGTAACGAGTTCTGGATGCTCATCGGCATCAATCAGGTATGGCACAAAGCTTGATTGAACCATGTCGATCACACGAGAGTCGGTGAACGTGAGCTGTTTCAATTGACGGCACGGACCACACCAGGTCGCGGTCACGCTCACTAATAGTGGCTTTCCTTCACGAGTTGCTTCGTCCACCGCACGTCGGTAAGAAGGCCTCCAGTCAATCGACGGAGCTTTTTCAACTCCTCCGTAATCCTGAGCCTCAGCAGGAATCACCCCTAAGGCGATTGCCACCAGGCTGCTCGTCAGAGCACTCATCAATCGCAATTGTCGCATACCAACCTCCTGGGCCGAACCATCGGTTCTCAATACCATCCGTGTCCTTCGCTTGGGCGGGCTCACGGCCCATTCGTATCGCCCCCAAACTTCAAGGAAGGTCAAAAGGATAGTGGTGAGTAAAGGACCACGCCACCGACTTTCTAAACCCAACCTGTCAGTTTCGAAAGCCGCAAAAAAAGCGACTTGATTTTTACTGACAATTTGCTCGCAGATTTTGCTGGAGATCAGCGAAATCGACATGCTTGAACAAATCGACTGACAGTCACAGGAAATGGGAAAGATCGTCACCAAAGTATTCCTGCATCGGCACAATCCGCCGATCAAAAACATCGCAAACTCTTATTTTGTAAGGATTTGCGGACTTGGTTGCTTGTGAGTATTACGCCGGAAACTCGCCGGCAGAATTTCTCACTCGGACAGCGTGATCAATCGATCCGATAGCCACGAAAGACCTGAACTCCTTTACGCGCTCGTGTAGGGGGAACGGATTTCAAGTCGGTGTCGTAACGAACGCGACTGTTGTTGCCACGCGCAAATGTTTGGCAGCCGCAAACTCGGCGGTCGTCGATTGACGAACAACGAGGCGACGCTGGGTTCAGTAGCAATAGAATCTCAAGGAGTGACAAATGTTGGGTCTTCGGAAACTTCGATTTGTCGACATCGGGACAGGATTGTCCATGATGCTCGGCACAGCGGGCATGCTAGTCGCGGGAGCCCTTTCCGCCGCTGAACCGCAATGTACAACAACAATGAGTTGCACCCAGGCCCAGCCTGCGTGCTGTGATCAGGTCTTTGCTGACGCCGCTGCCCGAATCAACGGCCTTTACGCAGGTTTGAACTGTGACACGTGTGCCGCCCCTGCGACACCCGCCCCAGCTTGTGCTGCGGTTTCAGATCCAGCCTGTGGTTCGACGGCCGGTGGCTGTGGTGCTGCTGGTGGTGGAGACAGTTCGGCCCCGTGGGGTTTGACCGATATTTTCGATGATGGCAATGGTGGAAACCATTTCAAAGACAATGGCTATAAACTGGGCGGTAGCCTGGTTCAAAGCTATGCCTGGAACTTCCAGAACCCCAGCAATCGCTGGAACGGTCCTGTGACATGGCCTGACCGTTCGAACGAATACCAGCTGAACCAGTTCTGGCTGTTCGCTGAAAAAGCGACCGATACCTCCAAGAAAGACTTCGACATCGGTGGTCGCGTCGACTTGCTGTACGGTACAAACGCCCGGTTGACGACCGAAACAGGCTTGGAAACACCACACCTGAACGGCCCGGGAATCTACGGTTTGGCAATTCCTCAATTCTACGGGGAAGTGGCTTATAAGAAGTTGAAGATCAAGGCTGGCCACTTCATTTCGCCGGTCGGTTACTACACGGTCGACACCAGCCAGAACTTCTTCAACACCATCCCTTACACCTATCAATGGGGTGAGCCTTTCACCCATACCGGCGCACTGGCCACTTACCAGTTCACCGACAACTTTGTTGCCAGCAGCGGCTTCGTTAAGGGCTGGGATAACTTCGACGGCCATAACCCACACCTGGGATATATGGGAACATGGGGTTACACGTTCAAAGACAAGTCCAATCTGGCACAAGTCGTGTTCTTGACTCAAGAACCGAATTTCAACAACCAGTTTACTCAACGATACTATCAGTCGTTGGTCTACACGAAGCCTTTCAACGACAACCTGACCTATGTAGGCCAGACTGACTTCGGTACTCAACGTGATGCGACGGTTACTGGTCAGCGAGCCAACTGGTACGGTATCAACCAGTACGTTTACTACAAAACCAGCGACAAGTGGACATGGGGTGCGAACTTCGAATGGTGGCGTGACGAAGAAGGCTACCGAGTTCAACAGTTCCTGCCAGGCGCTGCAGCCAGCGGTATTACCGGTAATCCAAACGGCGTAAACAATCTGCCAGGCGGTTACATGGGTAACTTCTATCAAGTGACGTTCGGACCACGTTGGTACCCAACCGGCAAACCGAACTTGTTCATTCGTCCTAACTTCCGCTTCGACTGGTTCGAAGGGAATATCAACAATACGACACAAAATGCCGTATCAGGTGCAAACAACCAAAAGCCGTATGACAATGGTCAGAAAAACCATCAGGGCTTGTTGGTCACCGACGTTGTCTGGACGTTCTAAGCTACTGAAGCCAATAGCTTAATGATTCGCCGAGCCGCCCAAAGACTTTGTCTTTGGGCGGCTCGCCCTTTTTACACTCTCCTGATTTGGACGACTCAGGTTAGCCGCTTCCAAAAAAGAGACTCTCCGAGCCGTGATCTCAGCGTTGATGACTCTTGAAATTCGATGCTGACTTAGACACCATCAACCACTAAACGCAAGTTCACATCTGGTCGATTCCTTCAATAGGGTGACGTTCGTCATCACCGGATTCGCAAACGTGCGAGGCGATATCGCAAAAGGGGCTTTTTCGGCAATTTGCGTCGGAGCGGTTGTTCGCGACAAAGTATTTCTTGCACCTCCGTGGGGTTATCTGATTTATTTGGTTCCCGTGGCATTCGTTAACTGGCTGGCAATTCAAGTTCGGGACTCACTGAAATATCGCGAAGATCACCAATCTGCGAACGCCTGGACCTGCTGGCAACGCCCGGTCGTCGCTCTTTTTGGATTTCTTCTCCCCACGGTCTTGTTCGTGTTCTGAAGGAATTGCCAATGTCGCGTGACACTCTTCCCTAACCAGGCCAACAGAGATTTGTCACCAAGGGTCGTCCCGCCCCGACGAATTTTACTAGGATTTTGTTTTTTATTGTTGATTACGCACAAGCCGCAACAAACGATTTCGGCAACAACGTCATTCACTTGAAGACGTGATGCTCCCCAATAGATTTCTCACTCTATGGCCAGATCAAAAAATCACAGTTGGATTTGACGAAATTCAAAAAGTAAAAGACTCGGAACTCGACGGAACAGAAGTCTTCGACGTAATCACAGCGAAGGGTAAAGCTTCGCTGATTCGGCATCGTTACGAACAGTTCGATGAACTCAGAAATTTGATCGTGACCATTTTTGAACAATGCAAGAATTGCTGACGCCTCGCAGTCTGAGCGTGTTCACAACTCGGGTCGTCAGTCCCATATCGGACTTTGCAGAAACTTTGACTGAGGCTCCGCCTTATCAGGGTTTAAATACATTCGGGCAAAACACAGAACTTTTCGTGAATGCTCGATTAAGCACGATATTCTGCACTAAAAACGATCTACGAAAAAACGCCCGGCAAAATGGAATTTTTGCCGGGCGTCTCTAGACTCAAATCACTTCAGAATTCTGGGTTCGTTTACTTCAGAATCTGTTTCGCCGTGAATTTCAGCGGTTTTTCCTGATTGGCTCCGGCCTTGATATTGACTGTGTATTTTTTGTCGAGATACCCGGCGGATTCCTGCCAGACGTTGAATTCGTGGGTTCCAACAGGCAGATCTTTGATCTCGAAATTACCGTTTTCATCTGTGATTGCAGCGTAAGGGTGGTCGAGGATCACCCAGTAGGCCACCATCCACGGGTGAATATCGCAACCGACCTTGGAGGGAAGTTTTTCGGTCAGCGTGAGTGGTTTCACGGCAACACCGGCTCGATCCTTTGGAGCGACGACGAAATTGTCCTGGCGATTTTTGATCGGATAGGTGTGCGTGTTATGAGCCGCTTCGTCGTCAGACAGCACGCGAACGGTTTGATCGGTTCGAACGAGCAGAACGTGCGGCAGGAAACGGCAACCTCTCTGGTCGAAGGTGACTTCTGGAACCGAACTCTTTTCGACAGTAGGGGCAATTTTTGCAGGTTTCTTGGCCAGGTAGATCACGACGTTGGCAATCCCTTTGTTGTCGGGATTCACAACCAGCTTCTCATCCGGAACATCTTGAGCGGCACAAACCGCAGCATCCTTTGTGGCCGCATTGCCCTGCTTGACCAGAAGTTCAATCTTCGGGATGTCTCCATCGAGCAGAACTTGCCCTTTAAGATCTCCCCACTGGGCGTTGGCCGAACTACAGAATCCAGTACCCATCAGGGCGAACGCTGCACATGCAGCTGTCACTGAAAACAACTTTTGCATCTGTGAACACTTTCAGGAAAGAGTGGCGAGGCAACCTTGCCTGCGGGGCGAGGCATCCAACCTCAATACTTGTGGTTATCCGTATTATCACTGAACAGCAGCCAGGGACAAGAACCGGAACCGTTTTTATCATCATCGAGAAACAAGAAATTTCGATGTTTGTATGAAATGGACCTGCAAATCGGGCGACGGACACGCTGCACGATTGCATTTCTGCGGGTAAAACGTCAAAAATCTCGCTCCCCGTAATATTTTTTCTATTTCATAACGGACGACAATTCCGCCCGTCGGTGTCTCTCACTGAAATTCGCAAAAAGAAGATTTCCAAGATCATGGCCAACGTGAAACAACTTGCATCTGCCGCACTGACTGAAGGCAAGGGTGTTTTCCGACTGGCTCCGACCTGGGTTCCTCGCTCATTTCTCCAGCCGGGCCGTCGTCTGAAACTCCATCCAGCCGATTACTATGCCTTGGGAACTCATCGTGGTGGGATTGATGAACGATGGTTCGCGTCAACAACCGTGACGACCAATGAAGGTGCGCCACCGGACGAAGGGTTGTCGTACTGTGTTCATGCCGGCCAGAAGTTCACACTGAGGGACGCCATTGCCGAACTCGGCTCTGAAGCAATCGGCGATCACATCTGGAATAAGTACAAGCGATGGCCCGTTTATTCGAAGTTCTTCGATAACATGGGCCCAATCCCGCATCACATGCACTTAAATACCGCACAAGCGAAGCTGGTTGGCCAGGAAGGAAAGCCCGAATCGTACTACTTCCCGCCACAGCTCAACCCCACGGGAAACAATTTCCCTTACACGTTCATGGGACTCGAGCCTGGGACGACGAAACAGGACGTGATCGACAGCCTGGCTCGCTGGAACCATGGTGACAACGGAATTCTGGATCTGTCAAAGGCCTATCGATTGAAGCCGGGAACCGGATGGTTGATTCCTCCCTGCGTCCTGCATGCACCAGGCAGCCTGCTGACCTACGAACCTCAGTGGGGCAGCGACGTGTTTGGAATGTATCAGTCAATGGTCGAAGGACGTGCTGTTCCTCGCTCGCTACTGACGAAGGACTTCCCAAAAGAAAAGCACGACGATCTGCAATATCTGGTTGATGCTCTCGACTGGGAAAAGAACGTCGATCCAAACTTCAAGGACAACAACTACCTTGAACCGATTCCTGTCGCTCACACGGAAAAGGAAGGATACGTCGATCGCTGGATCGTTTACGGCAAAGTCGACGGCGAACAGCTCTTCACCGCGAAAGAACTGACGGTCAACCCTGGTGCGAAACTGACACTCAAGGATGGCGGTGCCTACGGATGGGTCACGGTTCAAGGCGAAGGGAAGATCAACGGCTTGCGGTTGCAGACGCCAGCCATGATCCGTTTCGGTCAGTTAACCGAGGACGAAGTCTTTGTCACGGCCAAGACCGCAGCAGAAGGGGTTGTTGTTGAGAACACAGGTTCCGAACCATTGGTCTCATTGAGGTACTTCGGTCCGAATGCTCAGCCAGGCGCTCCGAATGTCGGTGATCACAAACGTCAGTAAGTTTCATTTTTCCACTCCATCTATTTTCAATGTCGCTCTGAAAGAACTTCGATGAGTAACAAATTCCCACGACTTCATAATGCAATGTGGCCCGGTCTGGTCGGGAAGGGTTCGCCTGGTGCAGAACCCTTCATTTCGCTCGATCACATGCTCGGTTTTACAAAAAATGCGACCGTCAACGGACAGAAGTTTGATGGAGTCGATCTGTTTCTGTTTGATCCGCACGTCAACATTGACCTGTCAGACGATGACGTGAAGCGGATCGCCGACAAGATTGCTCACGAAGGCCTCGCGGTCGGTTCACTTGTCGCACCTGTCTGGCCGGGAACGGTGGGCGATAGTTCGATGGGGGGACCCGAGCAGCGCGCCAAGTTCGTGCTCGCGGTGAAGAAAGCCTGTCGCATTGCAGACATCTTCAATCGGCACGGCGTGCGAAAGTACGGAGTGATCCGAATCGATGCTGCCGCAGGCCCATCTCAGTGGTTGGAAAACCCGGTTGGCAACACGAAAAAGATCGCGTCTACATTCCGCGAAGCGGGTATTGTTGCTGCCGCCCACGGCGAACGACTGGCCGCTGAAGGGGAAATCTGCTGGGGTGGAATGCACTCGTGGAAGAACATGGTCGATCTGCTTGAACAGGTTGACATGCCGGGTACCGTTGGGTTCCAGGCCGATCAGGCTCATACCTATCTTTACCTGATGGGGTACAATGCCCCAGAGCACGCGCTACTGAAAGAGGGCTACACTCAAGCTGAGTTTGACGCCGCATACACGAAGATGACAGACGCACTGCGTCCTTGGACAATCGACTTCCATGTCGCGCAGAACGACGGAACGGTGCATGGCACTGGTACTCACGACAAGACGGGCCGACATTGTCTCGCCGATGACCCGAAAGGGAAACTCGATATCGTCGCCACTGCGGCTTATTGGCTGAAGGGTGCGGCAGATCGCGGCATTAAACACATCTGCTGGGACGGTTGTATGTTCCCGAACTCAACTCTGGAAGAAATGAAGACGTGGAATACGATTCTGGGAACGATGATTAAAGTCCGCGACAATTGCGGTTGGAATCTGTGATCTGACTTTATTGACAGCATGAAAACAAACGAGGCGAGCCGGGGATTGATTCCCCGTGCTCGCCTTGTTTTTGTTATGCGCCACCGACTTCGCTCAGTTGGCGAAAAAACGGGGTCGTGTATTACTTGTTTAACCCGCAGCCATCGGCGCAGGCGGATCGGCGTTCAGCCGATTTCTTCGGACGTCGCCACGGACCAGCCTGTTTGCAAAGCCTCAACGAGAAATGACACCTCGGATGATGTCAATTCCGCCGCTCCACTCCCGCTTCTCTGCGAGGCGCGGTTAAACGATGGCAATGAATTCTTAGTTTAACCCGCAGCCATCGGCGCAGGCGGATCGGCGTTCAGCCGATTTCTTCGAGCCTTGCCGAGCTTGATTGCGATCACTGAAGTAAGAGGAACGCAATGGCAAAACGGGCGATGACATCTCGCCTGATGTCAATTCCGCCGCTCCGCTCCCGCTTCTCTTCGAGGCGCGGTTAAACGATTACGATCAGGCTCGCGCATCGATATCGGCTACTTTAGTCCCCGTAATCGATCTGGCGTTTCAGGGACTTGTTCGATTAGTTCGTTGGGTTGACCGGATCGCTTCTTCAGCGTGAAACCGTCGTAGGGTTGACCAGTGGCTGTGCGGGCCTGGTATCGAAGTTCGTCGCCGTCGATCGTAATGATCTGGAACAATTGCGTATCTTCGGCAACGCGCTGAAATTCTGGGCGAGGCGGCTTGCCGATATCGTACATTTTCGGTCCGCTGACAGAGACGACGTAAATCGTGCCCGATTCACCCTTGGCTGCGACACCCGTCGTGCCATTAACCAGTTTTGATCGCGCATATGTGTGATCGTGTCCCTGCAAAACCAGATCGACTTTATATTTGTCGAAAATGGGCTGCCAGTTTTCGCGTACCTCTTTATTGTCTCGATTTTTGGCACTTGAGTAAATCGGATGATGAAACGTAACAACAGTCCATCCAATTGATGCGTCGCGTGAGGCGAGAACCTTTTCCAGCCAGGGGACTTGTTCGACAATCTTGACGTTCGAATCTAAAGAAATGATTCGAGTCCCCTGGTAATCCAGGTAAAACGCGGTTTCCAGCAGGTCTGCAGGACCATTTTCGGGCTGGGCGAACTGAGGCTTCCAATGCTTGGAAAGTGTCAACGTCCGCGTCACTCCCACGCTTTCATATTCGTGGTTGCCGGGAGTTGAAATGCTCGGCGTCATCGCATTAATCCAACCGCCGGCCATGTGCCATTCACCCCATTCGCCGTCGCTGTTCGGTTTGTTAATCAGGTCTCCGGCATGCAGTAGAAAACTGGCTTTCGGTGCGTCGGTAAACGCTTCGCGAATCACTCGTGACCACATTGGCTTGACGTCATTCTGGGCATCGCCGAAATAGACAAATGTAAACGGCTCAGTCCGATCACTGGCTGTCGTAAAGTGAAACCATTCACTCCAGTTCACTCCGTCACCCACCCGGTACGCATACTTAGTGCGAGGTGACAGGGCGTTGAACTCGACGGTGTGGTAGTGAGACTTCGAGAGATCTGCCTCGAGTAGAGTCGTTTTCGCGGCCAATTGTCGGGCCGTTCTCGCGAAACCAGAATTGTCTGTCGCGACCGCGATCTCGGCCAGTCCCTTTGCAACGGCCGTGCTGGTACGCCAGGTGACCGCTTGTGTTCGTGAAGGGTCACCGGTCCATGTCAGAATAATTCGATCGGGAAGTAAAGTCGGCTTGTAGGCTTCGGCATCTGCAACCTTGACTGGCTGCCGTCCGTCGGGCCCTTCGACCACATCAATCGCATGAGATGACGAATTGCACCCTGCTGAAAAAATCATCAAAGCAAAGAATGCAACGTTCAACAGGATGTACTTCGACACAACGAAACTCCATTACCTAACGGACGGAAAACCCAATGGCAGCAGGCCCTGCTTACCTGTGGGTTCTCTGTTATAGCCCACTAAGTGTCAACGATGATGAAGACTTTGCGAATAATGTTCATTACGGAGCATCTTCAATCAATTCCACGATCACCTCACGAACTCGGCCATTCCGTTCAATGCGGAAGTGAAATGGTTGTTTTTCGGACAACACTCGCTGGCGCATCTCTTCTGACGATGCGAACGAACGACCACTCATGTCGAGAATGACATCTCCCGCCGCGATCCCCGCCCGGTCAGCAGGGGAATCGGCAATCACGTGGGTAATCACCGCGCAATTGGGAAGTGCTGTGTCGTCACGCCAACTCGCGCCGAGTCGAACGGGGTTTCCCAGAAGATTGGCGCTCATTTCAATGGGTGCATCGATTCCGGGTCTTTCGACACGAATCGGAACGGGATTTCTGGCAGTTTGAATAACCATTTTCAATTCGTCAGCGGTCCCCATTTTCCACGCCCCCAGCCTCACAATTCGGTCTGCTGCTCGAAGTCCGGCAATCGCTGCGGGGGAACCGGGAGTCACCTGAGAAACCACGACGACGTTTTGCCGCAATTGCTCCAGATCCCAGTTGACACCGAGTCGAACAGGAGGGCTGGCGGCATCTTTGGGGTTAAACCATGATGGCGCTGGTTCCGAAAGCGCTTCCCGTCGAAATCGAGGAAAGTCAGGGCGATTCGCAGCATCCAAGGCTAATCGATACGAATATTCCGTCATCCGCCGTAACCCATCCCAATTGATTTTGTCGGGATCATCGGAGGGACGGTGATAGTCATCGTGCTTGTCCGTATCAAGATGGATCGCAGGAACCCCAGCGGCATAAAATGGGTAATGATCACTGTCCGCGATCACTTGAGGTTGATACGCGAGCAGCAGGTCGTTTGTGATATTGTGTGACGCGAGAAACGGACGAAGTCCAGGAGCCGAACGCCATCCCACGGTAATCACGCGACCGTCCCTGAGGCGTCCCAGCATGTCGATATTCAGGACAAATCGTAATTCCTGAATCGGTATCGTGGGATTGGCCACCCAATGCTTTGACCCGAGCAGTCCTGCTTCTTCGGCATCCCAGAACGCAAACAGCATGGAACGAGCAGGCGCTGTTTCCAGCGAGGCAAAGGCCTCGATCAATTCCAGTAACGCAGCGGTACCGCTCGCGTTGTCGTCTGCTCCGTTGTGGATATGCCCGATCGGACCACGGCTGTTCGACGCTTTTCCGAATCCGACATGATCATAATGAGCCCCAACCACGACGACCTCGTGCCTGAGGGTCGCGTCTGAACCGGGGAGAAAGACAAGTAAGTTTTGATAGTCACGTCCGAACTCTTGTGTCGATTCGACCGGTAAAGTACGGCTTGTTTCTCGCGTGGTTTTGAGAACGGATCTCAAGTACGCGACAGCGGCCTTTCCACCGCGGGCTCCCGCTTCTCGTCCCTCAAGGGAATCACTGGCAAGAGTTGTCACGTGACGCTTCAAGTCGTCAGCATCAATTCGCGACAATCCTGTTCGGAGGATAATTGCATCACTGGCAAACGCATCAGACGAGAAACCCACCACTCCTTGAAACAACAACATCCCGAGAAATAAACCTCGAAAATGCAATTCGGTCGATCTCATCATGATTTTTTCCTCCTGCAATCAATATCAGCCGCGAGTTCATGCGGTCGGAAAACAAGATTTAAGCCCGCGCGTCAGGAGTTCAAGTTTTCATCAGCGACGGCCGCAGATGCGAGGTGAATCTGCCCGCGCATGATCGATCGGAATGGCTTCCAGCACAATCCGTATTTCTCGTGTTTATCAGTTCCTCTCCTGAAATCGATCGTCGTTTGCTGTCAGTCCTTCGGTGAACCGAGAAATTCGTCTGGCACTTTCTGCCGGACTTGATGTTGACGAGGATTGTCATTTCTGGAAAAACGTGCCGGAACTTGATGGTCGCTGGTGCGGCCCTGACCTAATTTCCAGTGAGGCAGCCCTGGTGTGCAATGTCCTGCTGAGCGTTTTTGCCCTCTTTTTCGGTGGTGTGCCTGACACTGGTGCGATCCGTCCGGATCGGGATATTGTGCTTTCGGCAATTTTCCGTGACGACGAACCGGCGATTGCGTCAGTTCTGCCAAGACCCCGCTGGCTGCAGATTTCTCGTCATGACGAACCAGTCATCCGAGGACAGGGGCCCGATTCAACCTATGAATCACCCCCAATGACGGCACCACTTGCAACACCATACCAGCCCTACGATCCCTTCCAGATTCAAGCGGGACCTGATCCGGTTTTGCCATTTCTGAATGATCCTGGCCAGACAGTCATTTCCGGGATCAACGGCCCGCAACCTCAGCGTTTTGGATTCACTCCAATATTCGATGGAGTTTTAATCGCTCCTTCTGGAGCGAAATCACCGGGTAACGGCAATTTCTCGATTCAACAGTATGACGCGGCATTGAGGCATGTCTCAATGCTCGGACCTGATTGGGTCTTTACGAATACCGCCCAGCTCGGTGCCCGGATCTGGAGCGGGCCAAACTCCCCGAACCTGCCGGGTTCTGTTTACCGATTGGGCTGGGACTTCCTCCTCAATTCGCCACAAATGGGAAAATGGAGTGCTCAGCTGGATTTCAACCCATCGATCAATTCGGATTTCAGCAGTTCACTCGGTCGAGAATCGTTGCAACTGGATGCCTACGGAGCCCTGTTCTATCGCACTTCTCCGAAATGGATGTACGTGCTGGGAGTGCAATACTGGGACCGTGTGAACAACATCATCTTTCCCTATGGGGGTGTTGTTTGGAATCCCAATGAACGTCTGGAATTACGCCTGCTGTTCCCCAAGTCCCGGATCAGTTACTTCGTGGGTAACTTTGGAAATGGCTCACACTGGCTTTACGCCACGGGCGAATACCACGTTGAATCGTATCAGATTTCGATGCCGGGCGTTTCGGGCCGCGAAGAGATCCAGTTGACCGACTGGCGACTCGGTGTCGGCTTGAGAAGCGATCATTCCTGGTACGATAAGTACATCGAAATCGGCTATGTTTTCGGCCGGCAGAATATTTTTTCCGGTAATCAACCAGGTTTTGACGTCAACAATGGTATCATGGCGCGGTTTGGAGTCAGATTCTGAACTTCCTCCGTTTGATGGCGATTTTCTCAAAAACCTCGGTATCATGTGAATTTCTTCACAGAATGAAGGCCGGTCATGGCAAGATGGCCCGATAATTTCAGATCTAATCTTCTCGGGTTTACAATCGTCTTTGTCATCTTCCCGCTTTTGTGCTGGCTGGCGTGGTGGTGGCTAAGTTGATTTTAAGATTGTTTATCAAATCAATGCTTGCCGCAAACCTCTGCCAGATTTATGATTAACGACCTGAGACTCTGAGGGCAGATTTTCTGCCCGGGCATTTCCGACAAGGAATTTGTGTTGCGCGCCATCATTAGCGATATTCACGCAAACCTCGAAGCGCTGGAAGCCGTGCTGGCCGACATTCGCCAACAGAGTATCTCCGAAATCTATTGCCTGGGCGACATCATCGGCTACGGTCCTAATCCGTGCGAATGTATCGATCGGGTCATGGGCGCGTGTAATTTTTGCCTTTTGGGAAACCACGATCAGGCCGCGTTGTTTGACCCCGAAGGGTTCAATGCCAGTGCCGAACGCGCAGTTTTCTGGACACGCAAGACGCTTGAATCGGGTTCTGGTGCACTAGCCGACAAACGCTGGGATTTTCTCGGCGAGCTTCCTCGCGTCATTCGCGAGCCAAACCTTTTATTCGTACATGGTTCAGCGAGAAACCCGCTCAATGAATACGTCTTCCCGGAAGACATCTACAACCAGCGAAAAATGGAGCGAATTTTTTCACTGGTCGAGAAATACTGCTTTCAGGGACACACTCATATTCCAGGCGTATTTACAGAAGACCTGAATTTTCTGGCCCCGGAAGAAATTGACTTCAAATACGAACTTGGTGCGAAGAAGGTCTTGATCAACGTCGGCTCGGTCGGTCAGCCCCGAAATGGTGACAGCCGATCTTCTTACGTCGTTTTGGACGGCAATACTGTTTATTTCAAGCGAGTCGAGTACGATCTAGCGAAGACGGCGAAGAAAATTTTCGATATCCCTGATCTCGATAATTTTCTTGGCGAGCGTCTCGCGGACGGGCGCTGAATAGGCGTGAACCGCGATCGGCATTCGTACGTTGTTGTTTGGTCGACAGAATCGTAGGGATCGTTCCCACGAAACATTGTTGACGTTTTAAGCCCCGCATCGTCGTTCGCGACAGCAGGGCAGGTCTACTCTGGCAAACTGGTATCCGGAATGGAACAGCGGCGTTTTTTTACATTTTTTCTGATCTCGATGGCTGTCTGGATGACGTGGATTAACTTCGTCGTTCCCCGATTCTTTCCGGAATTAAACAAGCCTGTTGCCAAGCCAATCGTCAAAGTTGATGGTGAACTTGAAGACAGGAACGTCGATGCCGATGGCGGCGCGACTTCGGATAAGTCGCCTGAGGCCAATCTTCAGCGAGACCCTGACGCAGCCCCCCTGAATGCCGCAGCTCTTGAATCACCAAAGCACGCATCATTGAATCTGCAGCTTGGGCCGGTCGATCCAGATAAAGAACCTGACGGTGTTCTCAATCAGCAGGTTGATGAATTCTTTCTGGCAACCAGTCTGAACAGCGAAGGGGCAGCAGTCGATTTCATCGAGCTGACGAATAAGAAACGCTATCCCGCATTCGGACACCGGGGTAACCGAGTTCGTGTGATTGGTAACACGGACGCTGAAAAACGATCGGGAAAAGAAACAACGTTAAAAACGTTCGCTTTGCGATCTCCTCAAATTGACAAGCTTTTAGGAAAATCGTCCCTCGCGACAGTCGCGTGGGAATTCATTCCCGAAACCACTCCCGAAGCTGCAGCACGTGCCGCGACATTCCGGTTCAAAACACCGGACGGCCGCTGGGAACTCACCAAGCACTTCGAGCTCAAACAACTGACTCACGACGATCTGAAGCGGGATGACATCGAGAAGACGTTTGTGGAAGGTTACGAACTCGCTCTGACGATCACGGCAAAGAACCTGACCGATCAGGATCAGAAGTTCAGCTACGCCCTTCAAGGACCTGTCGGCGTCCCGCTTGAAGATGCTGAAAACTCGTATAAGCATCGTGATGTTCGAATGGGTTTCCTTCGTGATGACGGCACGACACTCGATGAAAACAAGCTTTCCGCCATCGAGACCGTCAAAAAAGCGAAAGCGGACAAGACCGAGGTCTGGACGCGAAAGTTGAAGTACATAGGCGTCGACGTCCTTTACTTTGCCGCGCTGGTAATGCCAGACGCAGATCAGGTCACCGCTTCGAAAGCCGTTGTCGCCAACGAAAACGCCTTGAAAAGTGAATATAGCGACATATCTGTCGAACTGAAGTCCGATGTGAAGGTCGCCGGTAACAGCGAAATTTCTCACAAATACAAGTTGTTTGCCGGACCAAAGCGAAAGGAACTGATGAGTCAGATTCCAGCCATGGCCGTTATGGACTATGGCTGGTTCGATGCCATCTGTCGGGGGATGGTCTGGTTGTTAAACATGTTCCATCATCTCGGCTTGAGCTACGGCATCGCCATTATCTGCCTGACCGCCCTGGTTCGGACATTGCTGATGCCCATTTCCAAGCACCAGGCCGCCAATGCAGCAAAGATGAAAGAGCTGCAGCCAAAGATGCAGGCCAAACAGAAAGAACTGGAAGCGAAGCACGGCAAGGGGACCGAAGAGTACATGAAGGCCGCTCAGGAATTGAGCAAAGAACAGCTCGGCCTGATGATGAGTGGCTGTCTGCCCGTCTTCTTGCAGTTGCCAATCTTCATCGCACTCTATCGGGCCATCGGCAGTTCCATCGAACTACGCATGGAACCATTTCTCTGGTTTGAAAACCTCGCCTCGCCGGATGCACTTTTCCATTTCCCCACCCCTCTTCCATGGCTGGGATGGACTGACTTCAATCTATTGCCCTGTATTTCGACCGGGCTGATGTTCATCCATCAAAAGCTGACGATGCCCCCACCAACAAACGAAGAACAAGCTCAGCAACAGAAAATGATGAGCTTCATGATGATCTTCATGGGCGCCATGTTCTTCCGTGTGCCGTCGGGACTGTGTCTCTACTTCATTGCCACGAATATCTGGTCGATGACCGAGCGGTGGTTGTTTGAGCACCTCAAGAAGAATAAGCCTGTGATTGAAGTTGGCCCTGTCACAAGCCTGGCAACTCAACCGAATGCCCCCGGCAAGAAAGAAGAAGAAAAACCATCCGTCATAGGCGGAATTTGGGATCGACTACAGAAATCCGCAGACAATCAGATCACGGCGACGAAGCAGCTTGAAAGTAACTCCAACCGGGACGACAAGCGGAAAAAGAAGCGAGACAAATAGTGCGGGACACGGCCTGCGCGAGCATCCCCCTCGCGGGGAAACTCGCTTGATGAAACGAATCAGGACGGAAGTTTAAGCTGCTGGGGACAATTCGATTTTGGAACTGATCGCGACGATAGCGAGTGCCCCCCAGCGCCGGTGACGATTTTCGAAGGTAGGTCGAGTCTGGTATTTGTCGTAGGTTGACTATTGTGTTTGTCTTTGTCCCTGAGGGACACAAAACAAGTAAAGACGACAGGAAGACTTCGTAACACCAGATGATGTCGTAAGGGCACCCTGATCCGTGAACGCTATCGACCTTTCTGTCGATCAACCAATCGCCGCGCTGGCATCCCCTCCTGGCGGTTCCGCTCGCGGAATCGTGCGGGTTTCCGGGAACAACATCCGGAACGTTCTGGCAGGTTGGTTCGAACCTCAAGACATTGATGCATGGAATTCTGCTAAGTCGGCCAGGTCGCATGCGGGGATCATCCGCATGAAGGGCGAAACCCGGCCGATGGAAATACCGGTTCAGGTCCTGCTGTGGCCCAACCGCCGCAGTTACACCGGTCAACCGGTGATCGAAATCCATATGCCCGGTTCCCCCTGCCTGCTGGAAGCGGTACTGAATGAAGTGTACCGCCACGGTGCGCGGCCGGCCCGACCTGGAGAATTTACGCTACGTGCGTTTCTTGCCGGAAAACTCGATCTGCTTCAGGCAGAAGCTGTACTCGGCGTGATCGATGCCAATGATCAGGCAGAACTGGAAACGGCGCTCTCGCAATTGGCTGGGGGAATCTCGACAAAGCTCAGCAACCTTCGTCGAGACTTATTGGAACTTCTTGCCGACCTGGAAGCAGGACTCGATTTCATCGAAGAGGACATCGAGTTTGTCAGCCGACAGGATGTGATTGATCGATTAAGTCAATCTCGACAGTTCGTCGATGGCCTGGTGCGGCAAACGGTCGAGCGGATGCAATCCCGCGTGCGACCCCAGGTCGTGCTCGCCGGCTTGCCGAACGCCGGCAAAAGTACGCTGTTCAATAAACTCGCCGGTTCGAATCTGGCTCTTGTTTCCCCAGAGCGCGGAACGACGCGTGATTTTCTCACCCGCGCAGTGAACTGGAATGGATTGTCATTCGACCTGATTGATACAGCAGGGTGGGAAGCCGACGCTCAAGGCATCGCTGCCGACGCTCAACAAAAGCGAATCTCGCAATTGAGCAGGGCCAATCTTGTCATCTGGTGCACATCAGCGTCACTCAGCGACGTGGAACGAGCGTTTGATGATGAATTGTTGACGAACCAACAAGACAAAACATCCTCGACAATCCGCTTGATCACAAAGTCGGACCTTGTCCCCTCGACGGCCTGCGAGACGAAAGAGTCGACCACAGTACATTGTGATACCGTCCGCATCAGTGCCCTCTCCGAAGCGGGTCTTGCAGAGTTCGAAGTGGCGTTGCGTCGACACTTAAGCAACGGTCATGGGCGCAGCAGCCAATGGCTTGGAATGACTTCCGCACGCTGTCGTGAAACCCTGGACTCGCTGGCGAACGCACTTGAGCGATGCGAACGAGCAGCACGAGCCCCTTCAGTCGGTGACGAACTGATTGCCGTTGACCTGCGAGAAGCACTGGATCATCTCGGAGTCATTCTCGGAGTGATCTACACCGACGATATTCTTGACCGTGTCTTCAGTAAGTTCTGCATCGGAAAATAGGTTTCGGAATAGGGAAAAGAAGCGAGGGCCACTTTGTCGCTAACTATTGCCCTTGTTATGCTTACGGAATGAAGGCGATCCATTCGACAGGCGACGGCTGTCATTGCTTGCACGGAATTCTGCACGGCATGCACACCTGACACATTTGCCGTGCTGTTACTGAGCTTTTTGGAGATCCCCATCCCGTGAAAATCATTGTTCTCAGACTCTTCGCCCTGTTACTTCTGCCCATAGCCGCTTTGCAAGCTGGCGAGATCGCTGTGTCCAGTCTCGATCTCTCTCTGGCCGCGAACTCCAGTGGCTGGCCAGCACGGGCCAATCTTTCGACCAGCGGCAAACCAATTTTGCTCGGTGGCAAGGTCTTCCCCAACGGACTTGGCAGTCACACAAAGTTCCGTCTGCTGATTGACTGTCATGGGACAGCGAAACGCTTTACTGCCAAGGTGGGCGTGGATGATGTCGCAAACAAACAGTATGCCTCTGTGATTTTTCGGATCGAAGGAGACGGAAAGAAACTTCTTATGAGTCCGGTAATGCGTCCGGGCGATGACCCGCTGCCGGTGGATGTTGATCTGACCGGAATTAAGCAATTGGTTCTTCTCGCGTGGAATGGCGAAGGCGGGGGCCAAGCCGATGACCACGCCAATTGGGCCGATGCCACAATCATCTTCGACGGTAAAGCTCCAGCGACATTGGCCAGCGCTGAACCTCGAAAGATACTCACACCCCCGACCCCACCAACGCCTCGCATCAATGGGCCGGTTGTTATCGGCACGCGTCCTGGAAATCCCTTCCTGTTCTATGTCCCCGTCACCGGGGAACGGCCTTTGAAGGTGACAGTCGGTGGTTTGCCAAAGGGCTTGAGCCTTGATGAATCGAGCGGCATCATCACTGGCACGACTCTCGCCGCAGGCACTTATGATGTGAAGCTGACTGCGACTAATGCTCGCGGCAGCGCCACCCGCGAACTACGCATCGTCGCTGGCGACACCCTTGCGTTGACACCACCGATGGGTTGGAACAGTTGGAATTGCTTCGCCTCCAAGGTGACACGGGACGACATCCTGCGACAGGCCAATTCGATGGCGACCAACGGCTTACGCGATCACGGATATGCCTACATCAACATTGATGATTTCTGGATGCCCAAAAATGAAGACATAGATCCCACCTTGCACGGCCCCGAACGTGATGCCAACGGCCGCATCAACAGCAACGCCCGCTTCCCCGACATGCCCGGCCTGACAGCTTCCATTCACAAGCTCGGACTCAAGGCTGGAATCTATTCTTCGCCCGGCCCTAAAACTTGTGGAGGTTGCATCTCCAGTTGGCGGCACGAGAAACAGGATGCGGAGCGTTTCGCAGAATGGGGCTTTGATTATCTCAAATATGACTGGTGCAGCTACAACCAAGTCGTATCGGGCAACTACGAGGATAAAGCCTATGCAAAGAAACCGTACATGGTGATGGGCGAGCATCTTCGCCACCAGAAACGCGACATCGTTTACAGCCTGTGCCAATACGGTATGGCTAAGGTTTGGGAGTGGGGTGACGAAGTGGGCGGCAACACTTGGCGCACCACGCACGACATCGGCGATTCCTGGGACAGCATGTCCAAGATCGGCTTCTCTCAGGCAGGACACGAACCATTCGTAAAACCGGGATGCTGGAACGACCCCGATATGATGATCGCGGGTTGGGTTTGGGGGAGGTTCACCAATCTCAGCGACGACGAGCAATATACCCACGTCAGCCTTTGGAGTCTGCTGTCTGCGCCGCTGTTACTCGGCTGCGATCTCACCCATGTTGACGATTTCACGCTGAATCTGCTCGGCAACGATGAAGTGATCGAAGTCAATCAAGACCCTCTAGGACGCATGGCTGGACGCATTGCCACTCGCGGCGAAACTCAGGTTTGGGCTAAGGCCATGTCGGACGGATCGTTGGCCGTAGGGTTGTTCAATCTTGGCGATGAAGCGGTGCCTGTTTCCACAACCTGGAACGAACTGAAACTGAAAGGTCCACAGCGAGTGCGTGACTTATGGCGTCAGCAAGATATTGGCGTTCAAGAAGATGGTTTTACGACGCACATCCCACGCCACGGCTGCGTGTTGATTCGGGTGTCATCGTCGAAATGAATCCGCTCTCAAACGGGCGCAAACTAGGCGTTCTGATGACTCCTCACTACCCGGCAGATCTCTCTACTGGCTGCGACCATTTCGGTCGAACATCGAGCCTGTGTTTGATGAATTCGTCTCTATTCCAGTATTCGGAAATGAACACCGCTATTCGGCAGGAACAGCACGCACGGCATCTGCACGGTACGTCGTTCAAGGACGGCAAAAATGGCAAGATTGACACGCCTTGGAACGTCTCCCCCATCGAAAAACCCTGCAAAAACAAGACGTTTTTGCCATCCGTGTCAGGGCCGGACCTGTTCTGCATCGGGAAATAGACAGATCACGAACGTCGCTGAACTTCGAATTTCTCGCCCGGATCAAGCAACTGGATGACGTGACGGACTTCGAACGGCCTATTCACCAGACCGCCGGAACGAGCCGAATTCCATTGCATCATGCAGACATGATTCGACGTCGCCAGGATGACCGGATCACCTGCGGCCTGATTGAGAAACTCCGATTTACGGGCCAGAATCTCGCGTGAGTTTTCCGGCTTCTGAATGTTGTAGACGCCACCCGAGCCGCAACAGTCACGAGCTTGTGGTGCTAATTCCCATTGATAACCTGTCGCATCCAGGACGCTCTTGGGAATCCCCGCCACCTTCTGGCCGTGGATCAAATGGCACGGCAGATCGACGTATACACGTGCGTCATCGTGACGAAGTGGCCGCGAAACAGGACCGATCTCTCCAAGAAAACTGAGGACATCACGAACGGGAGCAACCCCTTTTAATGCTTTGCCCAGGGCGAGACCGCAACCGGATGAATTACTGACGATGGCATCGACATTCAGCGTCCCAAACGCCTGACGGCTCCGCTGTTGCAGTTCATCGACACCATCGATTCCGGTATGTTCCTGGAACGCGCCACAACAGCCCTGGTCTGGCGGAATGACGACCTGAATGTTGTTTTCAATCAAAACGCGAATCGTGGCAAAGTTGATTTCGCGGAATAGCGATTCCATCAGGCACCCGGTCAGGAACGCCACCCGAGGACCGTTTGGCTGATGCAGGCTCATCAGTCGCTGTGCATAATTTGCGGTAGACTGTAATGCCGCAGGACGACCTTGAAACAGAAACCGATGCTTCAATAATCCCAATGTTCGCAACAGACGCGCGGGGAGCATCGTCGCGTTAAACAACGTCGGCCGTGCTGCCAGTGCGGCTGCCATTCTCAACAAGAAACCAGGCTTTGACCGATTTGTCGCGACATGTTCGTGCTTGACCTTCTCGAAAATTTCGCCGTAAGGCACATTGGCCGGACAGGCCGATTCGCACGCAAGGCAGCCCACGCATTCGGACGTGTAAAAATCAGTCCAGGAATCGTAAGCCAGTCGCCCCTCCGCTTCCTCACGCCACAGGCGCAATCGACCTCGCGGTGAATTGTTCTCATCACCCGTCAACTTATAGGTCGGGCAGACTTCCAGGCAAAATCCGCAATGAACGCAACTCGCCAGAAGATCCTGGTCAGGTGACACGCATTCGCCTTTGGCTGTCGTATGAGGGTTTGAAGCGGTCACGATTAATTTATTTCCCGTTCAAAGATCGATATCCAGCCCGCTTCCAATTCGCTTGGTTTCGCAGCGAGAAGATGACGTGAATGCCAGTCGCCACCAACGGCCTGCAACCCTTCAGCCTTCTTCGAGACTAATTTCCTGACCTGATCTGCATTCCCTGAACCTTGACTGAAATAGCCATGGATCACGCCGTGATAACAGATCGTGACGCAACGGAATTCGCCCGACCTGGTGATCTCTCGCGCCAATTCAATTGCATTCTCCGGCGCGGTCTTCAACACAAAATCAGGACAACCGTCAGTGGGGATCGAAACATCCTTTTCCATGTCCAAGTCCAGTGACTGAGAGCCAGCAAACCCGGACACAAATGACTCCACCAGCGAGCATTCTTCCGCCGGACAATTGACAACCAGTCGTAGTCGGCCAGTTTCATTCCCCGGTTCAACGATGAAGTCGATCGCGTCAAACCAGTGCATCCAGCAATTCTTCAGCAATTGCGGAACCGCCTGAGAAACTGACTCGATCGGACCCGACAAAACATAGAGGCTGGTCACACCGCAATCGGGTCGCAGTCGCAAGACATAATCGATCGGTTCGCCAAATCGATTTCCTGTCGAGAGTAGAAAGCGAAACAAGTCATATCCGGTCGTCGTCTTCACGACACGTTCACCCAGCCGGACAATGTGACCGTTCGGCAGTTTCCAGTTCATTCCGACAATATTATCGCAGTAAGGCCCGAACCGTGACGAAGCGGGTGTATACCCGGTGGAATTCACCTGATCGCGCAACGTTGCCGTCCTGTCGATCAGCAACGGAAAGCGAAGCTTATGCTGCGCAGCCTGCGCGTAAATATCCGCCCCCGTCGATTCAGCAGACAAACAAACCACCCCGTCAATCGGGTCAAGAAACGGAACAAAACACCGCGACCCCGTCGCATTCACAACACCATCACTCTTCGGCTTCAACTCATCAGTCTTCGTCCCATTGGTCCCATGCGTCCCATCAGTCCCATTTCTTCCATCCCCATTTCTTCCCTCAAATCGTCGATCCGCAAACACCTTTAATGGATTCAACTGGTGTCGTGCATTAAAAATTCCCGGAATCGACTGCTGAATCCGCGTCATTTCCGGCCCGAAGACCAGCGGCATGTAGGCCGTCTTATCGTTTCCGATACCGTGTTCACCGGAAAGTGTCCCCCCAACATCAACGACCCGTTGCATCAGGTGCTTGCCAATCAGTTCGACTTTTTCTAATTCGCCCGGCTTACGCGAATCAAACAGAAAGTTCGGATGCAGGTTCCCGTCACCCGCATGGAATACGTTCACGGCCCGGACACCTGCGGCATCCGCTTCGTCGTAGACAAGCTGCAGCAACTCCGCGAGTGCCCGTTTGGGAATCACAGCGTCCTGGACCACAAAGTCCGCACTCAACTGTCCCATCAATCCACCCGCAGCTTTTCGCGCCTTCCAGAGTTTCTTGCGCTGCTCTTCGTCATCGCTGAAGACGACGTCTTTCGATCCGGCCGTTCTCAGGATCTCGGCGACCGCTTGGACACGAGCATCGACCAGTTCCGGCGGACCATCGATTTCGGTCAGCAGCATGAACGAGTCTTTCGGCAGACCGACCGCCATCGGACTGTTCTCGACCATGGCCACACAACGGGGGTCCATCAGTTCGATGGCCACGGGAAATGACGAATGAGCAACCAACGCATGAATCGCTTTTTCGGCGGTAATCAGGTCGGCATACGTGGCGCGAAACGTCCAGACTTTATCGGGTCGAGGAAGCAGCCGCAGCCAGAATCGAGTGAACGCCCCCAGCGTCCCTTCTGAGCCGACCATGCACCGTTTCCAGTCTTCACGCCAGGGACCACGACCACCGGCTGGACCGCCGAACCGATGCACACTCCCATCCAGCAGAATCGCTTCAACGCCTGAAACGTAGTTGCTGGTCACGCCATAACGAAAGCAGTGGGCACCACCCGCATTCATCGCGACGTTGCCACCCAGCGTGCAGACGGGACCGCTGGAAGGGTCGGGTGGATAAAACAGACCAAACGGTTTCAATGCTTCATCGAGTTGATTCAGCGTGACACCACATTCGACCTCGCACCAGAAGCCCTCACGACAAATCTTCCGCACGCTTCTGAGCGCCGATGTGTGAACAACGACTCCCCCTTGCGCCGCAACGGGTCCACCAGACAAAGACGTCCCAGCACCCCGAATACAAACCGGTACACCGAGCCGTTTGGCATCGGCCATCACGCCAACCATTTCGTCGGCATTGGCTGGAATCACAACAGCATCAGGCCGAAACGTTTTATAACCAAGTCCATCAGCATCGTATCCCGCCAGTTGAGCCGGCGAGGTGAGTACCCGGCCGCGTTTGATGGACTGTTTCAAGATTGTTTCAAGTTGAGTGGAATTCATGGCGTTGTTTTTGAGGGCAGTTTCGAATTGTCATGACCCGGCTGAAGAGGCATTGCTCGCAATTCCCCTTTAGGATTTGTAGGCATTTTCAGTGAAGCGACACAAGCAACCCCCGAAATCAATTTGACCGGAAGAAACGAAACCCCACCACCCCCGCGGCGGTGGTCAACGGGCCTTTGCCCTAGCCCATCGTCAAAACGTAAAACTCGGGTCGTATGCCACGGCATCAAACGTCTTCAAGTTTGAAACACGATTCAACGAGTCAAGTTTCAGGATCTCTTCCGATTTCTTTCAAAGTAGTCATCATCGCTCCGCGTGAAGAGCATTCGTCGGCAACGATTCAAACGTTGCCATCGCATCGGGAAAGATATTCCGCTTGAATTTCTGATTTGAGAACGTGCGGCTTGGAATTTGATAGGTACGCGAACAATGCTCATCACGCGGAGCGATGATAGCTACTTTGGTCTGAAGTAGAACTCTCTGGCTCTACTCGGCCGGTGCATAGACGCTCTAAATCTGGTTTCAATTTCAGCTTTTTATCACTTGATCGCCGACGGGATCCAACGTGGATGATCGGCACCAAGATCGCCAATGCCGCGTGTGATCAGGCGAGGATTTTTTCCATCGCTCTCCATCATCCAGATCGCGGGGGCTTCGCCCGTCGCCGCTCGGCAAAATACGATCTGCTTGCCGTCAGGTGATTGACTGGCACGGAAGTCCCAGACGTTCTCTTTTTCGGGTGTCAGCAAAGTTATCGACCCTGTTGTTGGATCGAGCCGACAGATCTGCGTTCCACCACGAGCCTTTTCGGGTTTGAAATCACGATTGAAGTGATCGAGATCGGGCTGATTAACTCGATATTCCCATGGAACCCTGGCGTCTCTGGTCCTGCGCGGAAACAGGATTTTTCCATCCAGTGTCCATGCGGGGACATTGGAACCACCTCCCCGAGTCTTCTGATCTCCGTAAGTCGCGGCAAACCACATCGATTGGCCTGTCGTCAGCACTCGATGTTCCGATCCGTCAGGGCGTCCGATACAGACATCGGCCCAATCGTGGCCAGGGTCCTGCTGGTGCAGGCAATCAACATACAAAACCCATTGTCCATCGGGTGACCACTGAGTTCCAAAATAAAGGTGACCCGGTTGTGCCGCGACGCGAATCCGGTTCGATCCGTCGATATCGCTGGTCCAGACCTGATACCCCTGCGGGCTGGCCAGATGAAAGGCAACTCGTTTTCCATCAGGACTGAGGCTTAGTCCATATGGCAGCCCTTCACCCGCTTTTGTGAATTCCCGAGCATCGCTTCCATCCAGACGAACGCTATAGATCTGCCCGATCTTGTTTTTGACAACCTGAATCAGCAGTCGATCATCAGAGATCAGCAGTGCAGGGGTTGTGAAGGGGGCAATACGGTCCTTCGTACAGATTTCGTCGAGCGACCCAGACTCAAGATCATACTGCCACAAATGTGTCGGAGTCTGAGTATAAAATTCTTCAAACGGTCGGCCAGGCCCGTCGCGGCGTGGCTCCATACTCAA
>CAIOKO010000039.1 GCA_903858935.1 uncultured Schlesneria sp.
ACGCTTTTTTCCGATTTCAACTTTTGTAGTCATCTTCTCTGCCTTTCTAAAGAGAAACGTTGTTCAAACATTTCCCACAAAAGCAGAGGAAGCAAATTTTTTAGATTTATGGTTTCAAGAACCACTTACCAGGGGACAGGTGCAGTTTTATATGGACCTGTCCCCTTATGTCCCCCATGTCCCCCGGAAAATCATGCTGGATTTCCAGTATTCGGAAAACTCAGCGTGTTTCGATAATTGCTCGTTTTTGTCCATCAATCATCGGGTTAAGCAGTCTCAAGCCGTTGAAGATCACCAGTAGCGATGCCCCCATATCCGCTGCGATCGCGGCCCACAAGGATGCGAAGCCGAACAGGGTTAACGCCACGAACAGAATCTTGATCGCCAGCGCGAAAATAATATTCGCACGGATAATATTCAGGGTCCGTCGGGAATGACGTACCAGCCAAGGAAGGCGGGACAGGTCATCCGACATCAAGGCGATGTCAGATGTTTCCAGCGCGGTGTCGCTCCCGGCTGCACCCATCGCGATTCCCAGCGACGAACGGGCCATTGCAGGTGCATCGTTCACTCCATCCCCCACCATCGCCACTGAACCATACTCGGCAACAAGACTTTCGATGGCGGTGACTTTTTCGGCGGGAAGCAAGTCGGCTTTGACTTCATCCACTCCGACCGTCTTTGCGATGACTTTTGCCGTCGAGAGGTTGTCGCCGGTCAGCATCACAATCGGCTTGATCCCCAAATCTCGTAATGCCTGAACTGAGCTCATAGCGTCAGGTCGAACGGTATCTGCCAGCGCGACGTAGCCACACACATGATGTTCGTTTCCTACGATGACGAACGTGACACCTTGCTCAGAAAGTGAATCCAGGTTCACCAGAAGTTCTTCGGTGGCCTGTCCACGCTCTTCGAGATAGCGACGGGAACCGAGCCAGAATGTTTTGCCATCAAGTCTTGCCGTCGCACCCTTCCCCGGCACGACTTGATAGTCTTCCACGGCACGGACCTGGACGTTTTTTGCCTGAGCGTGGGTCAGAATTGACTTACCTAGCGGATGCTCACTTCTGGACTCAAGACTTGAGACTCGTTCCAGCAGTTCTTCTTCAGAATGTCCATTCAACGGGACAACCGCCACAACGCTCGGTTGACCATGCGTCAGCGTCCCGGTCTTGTCGAATGCGATCGCTTTTAAACGCCCAGGCAGTTCGATAAATGCCCCACCCTTGATCAATACCCCTTGCCGAGCGGCGGCAGCGATGGCGGCAACAATGCTGACGGGTGTCGAGATCACCAGTGCACACGGACAGGCAATCACCAGCAGGACCAGCGAACGATAAAACCAGTCGTGCCAGCTCCCGCCAAACAGGATCGGCGGAATGACAAAGATTGCTAACGCGAGTGCGAGAACAACGGGCGTATAGATCCTGGCAAACTTCTCGACCCACTGCTCTGAATGCGAACGCCGGGATTGGGCTTCGCTGACCATCTGGATCAAATGTGCCAGCGTTGTCGTCCCCGCCGTTTTTGTGCTTTGAATTTCCAACGCACCATCACCGTTGATCGTCCCGGCGAACACAACATCGCCAACAGATTTCGCGATCGGCAAGCTTTCACCGGTCATTGGCGCCTGATTAACGTAACTGTTCCCCTGGGTCACTCGCCCATCCAATGGGAACCGTTCGCCAGGCTTCACGAGCAGCGTTGAACCGACAGCAACCTGATCAGGAACTACTTCCTTCTGATGACCATGCGAATCCAAAATTCGAGCCATCGGCGGTGTCAGATCAAGCAGCGTCTCAACAGCACGACGAGCATGCCCGACACTCCATTTTTCCAGCAGCAAGGAAACGGAAAACAAGAAGGCAACGGTCGATGCTTCGAACCAGTCACCGATGGCGGCAGCCCCAACAACCGAAATCGTCATCAACAAATTCATATCGGGTTGAATTCGTCGCAATGCCAAAAACGCCCGCGGCAGTACAAACCATGCTCCCGTCAAAATACCCAAGCCGTACAAAATCCGGGCTGGCAACGGAGTCTGATGGGTCACACCCATCCCTTCCGAGCCGATTGCCTCCTGAACACTTTGTGACATGACGAGGTGCGTGACAAATCCCGCCAACGTCAACAAACCGCTGATGACGGTCAGCAGCGTACGGCCCCATTGCTGGAAAAATGACTGCTTCTGAATCGGTTGGGGGACATTCCGCCAGACAACAGCCGCCATCCCCGTTCGAGCCACTGCCGATTGAATCGTTTCCGGTGGGACTTCGCTCGAACAACACGAAACCGTCAGGATTTCGTTAAGCACGTCAAACGTGAGATTTCCGTCGCCACCGACAATCGGGCCAAGTTCCTTCTTCAGGACCGAAACTTCCTCGGCGCAGTCCATCCCCGCGATCTTGAACTGCATTTTATCAGCGTGCATGAACAAACGGCCCTTCGAAGGATCAACACGAAATGCATGGACTTGTCGCCGTTGCCCTTCGAGATGAATGACGGTCGCCTCTGAAAGAATATGTTATGATCCCACGATCATGTCCGGCAAGTTGAACCGGATCGTGATCTTCACACAAGGGACATCGACGAGGCGACCGTTGACGTCGAATGTTTGAGACTTTCACGAAAAATTCATGAGCACTACTGAAACTGGAAAACCGATCATGTAAGCTTGAGTTCGAGTGATTTGCCTGCCCAGGTCTTCGGAGGTCCGATCACCATCAAACGGATTTTTTCGATCCACCAGCCCGACACGACAGACGATTCGGTTTGAAATGCTCCCTACTGACTCCATATCAAGTCCACCTCGCGGCAAGAACGCAAAACCGTCGGCAGTCATTGATGTCGGTACGACGTCGATCCGCATGGCGATTGCCGAAATTGATGATGCGGGGGGCGTTCGTCATTTGTCCGCGCTTTCTCAAGCGGTCAGTCTGGGGAAAGATACGTTTACTCGCGGATCATTGGAAAAGAGCACGATTGAAGAATGCGTGCGAGTGCTGAAAAGCTATCGCCGGGTTCTCGCCGAATATGGTATCGAAGCAACCAACAAGGTCCGTGTCGTCGCAACCAGCGCCGTCCGCGAAGCGAGCAACAAACTGGCGTTTCTCGACCGGGTTTATACGGCCACGGGATTCCAGGTCGTCCCGATCGACGAAGCCGAGGTCAATCGAATCACCTATCTCGGTATCCAACCTCTCTTGAGATTGGACCCGGAACTGGCCGATGCCCGGACGATTGTCACCGAAGTCGGGGGCGGAAGCACCGAACTGTTGCAGGTCAAAAACGCGGACGTTCTGTTCGCCCACACCTATCGACTGGGGTCGCTACGAATTCACCAGACGCTGGAAGCCTACCATGCGTCACATGGATCGACTCGACGGCTGATGGAAACACAGATTCAGCGAATCCTCGACCAGATTCAGCAGCAGATCCCCGCCGAATCGACTCAGGAAATGGTCGCTTTGGGTGGCGATATGCGATTCGCCGCAAGGCAACTCGTTTCCGACTGGGACCCCGACAAGTTAACTCGCATCCCCGTTAAAGACCTGTCGGAGTTGACCGACACGGTTCTGTCTCTCAACGAAGATAAACTGGTCCATAAGTACCACATCACATTTCCCGAGGCCGGGACGATTGGCCCGGCACTTTTAGCCTACACGATGATGGCGAAGGCCTTTAGTCTGAAGCAGGTCATCGTCGCCAACATCAATCTGCGTGACGGATTATTGAACGAAATGGCCTCGCGAGGAGGCTGGAACGAAGACTTCAGCAACCAGGTTATCCGATCAGCCTTCGACCTGGGACGCAAATTCGAATTCGACGAATTGCACGCAAGGCAGGTGGCAAAACTTTGCGGAATCCTGTTTCAAGGTCTGCGTGAAGAACATCAGCTCGACCCCCGTTATGAACTACTGCTTCGCGTGGCCGCGCTGCTGCATGAGGTTGGTCTGTACATCAACACCGGCTCGTACCACAAACATTCGATGTATCTGATCCAGCATAGCGAACTGTTCGGCCTTAGCCGGTCTGACGTTCAACTCGTTGCATTGACCGCTCGTTACCATCGCCGCTCGGCACCAAAACCAACGCACACTGTCTTTACGACACTCAATCGCGATCAACGGATCGCTGTCGTTAAAATGGCGGCGATGCTACGCGTTGCCGACGCATTGGAAGCATCGCACGGGCAACGCCTTCACGAACTGAAATTTTCACGCGAAGGAGGACGACTTGTCATTGCAATACCACAGATCGAAGATCTGAGTCTCGAACAACTGGCTTTGAAACAGTCGGGGACTTTGTTCGAGTCGACGTTCGGAATGCCCGTCCTGTTACGAAAACTGCGTCCTTAACCAAGGTTTGCACGAAAAATGGGTCTGACCCCCTACCTGTCGTTTGCCCTGACAAACCTGATACCACCCATGAGGGGTCTGACCCATTTTTCGGGCAAGGCCCCTTAACTAACCCGATTGTTTCCTTACATTTTGCTGAATTTCAACCAGACCAGGCAGCCGCCTGGACGACTGACCTAACCAGAGAGACTATCCCGGCATGTCTGTTGAGCCTCGTTTCTTCAATCGCGAATTAAGCTGGCTGGAATTCAATCAGCGAGTGCTGGATGAGGCGAGTGATGCCGCAATTCCGCTGCTCGAACGGCTGAAGTTTCTGGCCATCACGGCCTCAAACCTTGATGAATTCACGATGGTGCGAGTCGGAAGCTTGCGGTTGCTCGAGGCCGAAGGGGACATGAGGCCCGATCCACTGGGGCTGACCACAACGCAACAGTTGAAGGCCATCGGCGAACGGATGCAGGCGTTTCTGACCGAGCAATATCGCTGCCTTTTGTCGGATCTTGAACCCGCATTGGCCAATGCGGGGATGCGTCGGCTTCGTTCTACCAAACTGAACGATCGGCAGGTGCAGCACGTCCAGATGTATTTTGAACAGGAAGTCTTTCCGATTCTCACGCCGCTGGCGGTCGAATTACCTCCGGCTTCAACAGGCGAAGCGAGTGACACGTCGGTTCCCGATGTTCCAGCTGGCAAGTCAAAGACCAAAAAGAAATCCGTCGCGGCAAAACAGGCTGATGTCCCTCGGCAATCTGTCGTCATTGCTCCCCAGGGGGATATTCCAGCCTTCCCGCCGTTGATCAATCAGTCGATCAGTCTGTGTGTGAGACTGGCGCCGTCAGCGGGAACGACAGAACCTCGATTTGCCATCCTGCCGTTTGGTCGAAACCGACAGAGGTTCATCACGGTCCCGGCCGACAGCGGCTTCAGTTACATCCTGCTCGAAGACGTTGTCAGCATGTTCCTGGCAAGGTTCTTTCCCGGTGAAACCATCGAAGAAAGCGTTGCCTTTCGAATCACACGAAATGCCGACCTGGAATTGCAGGAAGATCAGGCGTCCGACCTGTTGTCCAAGATGCAAGAGATCGTTAATGCCAGACGTCAGAGTGACTGCGTTCGTCTGGAGCTGGCCGATCATGCCAGCACGCTGTTGCGACAATTCCTGCAATCCGCCGTGGATGTCCCGGATCAATGGGTCTTCGCCGCACCAGGCCCGCTCGACCTGGCTGCATTCTTTCGCTTGACCGATTCACAAGGGTTTGACGCACTCAGGTACGAGGCCTGGCCATCGAAACCATCGCCTCAGGTCTCCCCATCCGAAAGTTTATTTACCGCCATCGCGCGACAGGACATCTTGCTGTACCACCCCTACGAAAGCTTCGATGCGGTGGTTCGTCTGCTTGACGAAGCGGCCGATGACCCCGACGTGCTGGCCATCAAACAGACGCTTTATCGAACCAGTGCAAAAAGCCCGATCGTGGCCGCACTGAAACGGGCGGCCCAAAAGGGAAAATACGTCACTGCCGTTGTCGAGCTTAAAGCACGATTCGACGAACAGCGTAACATCGAATGGGCACGTGATCTCGAACGTGCGGATGTTCAAGTCGTGTATGGTGTCAAAGGTCTGAAGACCCATGCAAAAATCTGCCTGATCGTCAGGCGCGAACCGCAGGGAATTCAGCGATACGTACACTTTGGGACCGGCAACTACAACGAGATCACATCAAAAATCTACGTTGACGCCAGCCTGATGAGCTGCAGTGATGACCTTGGTGCCGATGCAACGGCCTTCTTTAACGCAATCACGGGTTATTCTCAGCCGCAGCGGTTTCGTCAAATTGAAATGGCTCCCATCGGATTGCGGGAAAAACTGCTCGAAATGATCGAAGCCGAAATTGACCATAAGCGTCATAATCAGAAGGCGATGATCATCGTCAAATTGAATTCGCTCGTTGACGAACAGATGATCGAAGCCCTTTATGCTGCTTCACAGGCGGGCGTTCGGATCCGATTGAGTATCCGCGGTGTCTGCTGCCTTCGACCTGGTGTTCCAGGCCTCTCGGAAAATATCACCGTGACAGGCGTCATCGACCGGTTCCTGGAACACGCTCGCATCCTTTACTTCTACCACGGCGGTGACGAGCGGTTGTTCATTTCCAGCGCCGACTGGATGCCTCGTAATCTCGGCCGACGCGTCGAACTGCTTGTCCCCGTCGAAGACAGTGCCTGTCGACGGAATCTGATTGCGATTTTGAAAACAACCCTGGCCGACAACGTGAAAGCCCGCAAACTGCTTCCAAGCGGTCGTTACGAACCGATACGCGCAGTGGATGGCGCGGAAGCTGTCCGAAGCCAGGAAGTCCTTTATCGACGAATGGGTGAAGCAATCGACGACGCCTCACGTGCCGCACTATCGACCTTTGAACCGCTTCGAGCAGCAGGTCAGGACGACTGAATGGTTTTCGAACCGGATAGTCAGTCACTGCGTTGAGGAACCAGGAATCGTTTTGCCGTGCGGGTCGACGGTTGGCTGATCCAACTCCCTCGCCAGATCTGTTTGAAGCTCGGCACAGAGGAAATGTTCAACCTGTTCTGCCGTGGCATGCAGATGATCGCCGGGAAGCTCAAAGTGACGAGCCATGTAGGCCTCCCAAAGCCGATGCGAACGAACCAGGCTTTGGGCCATTTCCCGGCCTTTGTCGGTCAAATGATTCATCGTCGATGTCACCGTGATGAACCCTCGTCGCTCCAGTCTGCGTCGTGCCAGCCATTCAATCCAAGTCCTTAAAGGAAGTGGCGCAACGATTGTCGCATGGGTTAAATCTTGCACAGGCTCAGCTTCATCGCGTCGATACAGCTTTCCGAGGATGTCTTCACTGGCAATCCGCACCTGCAGGCGAATCCGATCGACCACTCGACGAATCGCCCCATGTCGAGGGCTCGCAAGTATCGACACCACAAAAAGACCCCCCGCCGCCACGGCCATCATTCCGGCAGTACTGGCGTCGCGAACATCAGGGTAACCGAGTCGTGAGAAGACCATCGACGGCAAAGTCAGTGCACCGACGTGACCCAGCACGGCACTGAATGCCGCAATCAGCAGACTGAGTACCAACATCGTGCTTAATCGATCTGTCAGCAGCCGCGCGGTCGCAGCCGGGACGATCAGCATTGCAATCACCAGGATCGCCCCGACACTTTCAAACGCAGCCACCAGCGTAGCTGCCGTCATCGCCATGAGCGCAAGTTGAATCCAATCGGCTCGCAGACCCAGTGCCGCGGCCAATCCCGGATCAAACGTACTGAGCCTCAATTCCTTGAAGAACGCAATCACCAGAATGCCGTTGATCAGCAGCATCGCTCCGTTGATCACCACAGCACGCGGAACCTGGATGGAACTCGACAAAGGGATCATCGCTGACGTTTCAAGGCTTCCGTAAAGTACGCAACCAGGATCAACATGAGTCTTGTCGGCAAACATTCGAATCAAGAGCAGTCCCATAGCAAACATTGACGTGAAGACGACTCCCATGGCAGCGCCACGATCAAGTCTTCCCCATCGCTGAATCAATTCAGTCGCCATCGCGGAAAGGACCCCCGACACGGCGGCTCCCAGAAAGAGCACCAGATGACGAATCCCCGAATCGGCTGAAAGCCAATGATGTTCCTCCATCCAGTGCATGGCCAGATAAGCCAGTACGATCCCCGGCAACACGGAATGGCTGAGTGCATCACCCAGCAGGCTTTGTCGGCGAAGTAGTAGCCACGCACCCGGAAGTGCACAGGACATTGCGGCCAGCGCTGCCGTGATCACAATCCACGTGTCGAGCTCAAACCACCCTGAAAGCAAATTGTAGAACTCTGAAAACATCTTAATTGCTTTACCACATCCTGATCATGGTATACGAACTCGCGAATAAGCCGATATTAAAAATGATCGCTCCAAACGAAATCTGACGCGTTTTGCCGTTTTAGTGTCCTGGAAGGACAAAAACGCTTCCAAGCCAAATTCCTATCTGTGTGATTCTGTGTGCATCTGTGGCTAGTTCGTTTTCTCCTTCTCTCCCCGACTTCATTATTTCTTCTTGCTTGTTTCTTGTGGTTTAAAATTGGGGACAAGCTCGATCGTGACTTTGGTTCCTGCCGGCGGAATTCGTTCGGTGAATGCTTCAAACATCAAATCATCGTTCGTCGCACTGCTGGTCGCGGAAATATCGAGTGTGGCCGAAGCAAAGTTGGCGACACAGATCAGGTCACCCGATTCTGCCTGATAAAATTTCTCGCCTGTCTTTTCATCTGTCTGAAAATAACTCCCCGCAAAGACCCAGTTCGCGTCCATCTGGCGGATCTGAGTATTCTTGAAGAAGGACTGAATCGCCTTTTGAAACTTCAGGTCTTTAGAAATCTTCAGGACTTCGTCCCGTTGAGCTTCCGACATGTGACCATACCAGAGCAGTTCACGATTTCTCTCATCCCATTTCAGATCGGTGTTGGCGGGGAGCTTAAAGCCCGCCGGCGGCGGATCAAGTTTCTCGACGAAGTACCGTCGAGTTGCATGTCGCACCCAGGACTGAGCTACATCGCGGTGCAGTTTGCCGTCATCGTCATTCCAGGTAAAAAAGATGTCAATCGGCTGTCCAGTCGCCGGCTGAAATTCCGGTTGCCAGTGAACGGGTTTGCCCACCTTCGCACCCAGAGCTAGCAAACCGGCATGAACAATCTGAGCCTGCGTATCCACCGAAAGAATCGATTCGTGTTCTTTCGATCCTTTGAGACAAACCAATAACTCAAGCAATCCCTCTCGCAAGACAACCTCAGACTTCAGCAGCAGCCTTTTTCCTTTGGCATCCAGCAGAACGGTGCCGGTCTTGTTGAGTGGTTTAAAGCTATCGGTCTCTTTCGAGGCCAACGGCGACGGCTCCGACTTTTTGTCTGCTTTTTCATCGGCAAGCAAAGCAGAAACATGCCACGCAATGAGCGGTGGCAACAACAGCAACAGAAAACGAAACGATCGGGCCATCGGAATCTCCAAGTGGGAACACACTCACCCTAGCATAAACCGACAGAACTGTGCATCAAGTCCACAATTGCCAACGTTCTTCCGCAGGGTGGGTCGAGTCTTCGAGGCCCACCAGGCGAAGCGGCAGAAAGTTGATTCGTAGTAAGTGGAATGTGGAATGTAGACAAGACCAAGAAAAACAATTCCTTGTTTTATCTATTTTCCACTCAAACATAACTACTCTCTGCCTTTCGGCCGGCTCGTATCTCATGGGACGGCTGATTGACGACTTTCCTTTCATGTTGCCTGACAAACTGATAACCCCAAGTCTGAAAAATTTCTTGCTATCGCGGTTGATCCTGATATTTTCGGTCATCCGCGATCAATCGCGAACAATTACAAGCTTCCTTCCATTACTGGAGCATCCATGAAACGTGTCACCGGCATTGGTGGTATTTTCTTCAAATCCAAGGACCCGAAAGCTCTCGCTGCGTGGTACAAGATGCACCTTGGTATCGACGTCCAGGAATGGGGTGGCGCGTCATTTCAATGGAAAGGCCCCCACAACCCGGAAGGTGGCGGCTCGACCGTATGGAGTCCTTTCGCAGCAGACACAGGCTACTTTGCACCAAGTTCGGCGTCGTTCATGATCAACTACCGCGTCGAAGACTTGCATGCGCTGCTTGCCCAATTGCGAGCAGAAGGAGTGCAAGTTGAAGAGAAAGTCGAAGAGTCCGAGTACGGCAAGTTTGGCTGGGTCATCGACCCCGACGGAAACAAACTTGAACTGTGGCAACCGCCAGTTGGTCAGTAGAAATCAAACTTAATCAGCGTCTCACGGCGCTGCCTGATCCGTCGCCAAGTGGTGCTCCGGCTGCTGCAGGCCGTCAGGGCCGGTTCACCGCGAACAATAGGCTGCAAATGAAAATCCTTCTGAACAACTCATGGGGACGCGTGTGGAAAGGCCTTGACGCAACAGGCGACGAAATCGCCATCTATGACCAATTGATCACGCGATACTCTGAACCGTGGCGGAAATACCACACGCTTCAGCACTTGCAGGAGTGTCTCACGTTATTCGATTCCGTCGCACATCTTGCAGTTCGTGCAGCCGAGGTCGAAGCGGCCCTGTGGTTTCATGATGCCGTCTATGAATTGCATCAGCCTGACAACGAAGGTGCCAGCGCTCAGCTTGCGAGGCAGGTACTGTCGGCTTCTGGTGTCACAAGTGATGTTTGTTCTCGCATCGCCGAACTGATCCTTCTTACCAAACACAACGCTCTGCCACTGGCGCCTGACGAGCAGTTGCTCGTCGACATTGATCTCGCGATCCTCGGAGCCTCGCCATCCCGTTTTGCGGAGTACGAACGTCAAATCCGAGTGGAGTATTCATTTGTCCCAGAGAACGACTTTCGTGAGATGCGCGGTGACATTCTGCGGTCGTTTGTCACTCGGGCACATCTCTACAGTACCCCGCACTTTCGGGGCCTGTTGGAACAGCAAGCACGCATCAATCTGGCAAACTCACTACAACAGAATGCATCGTAATTCCAGAGTCAATGTCTTCAAACCTGTCCTCGATAGGGAGCCTGATCATCGGCGAGTTCTTCCATGGCTGGCGAAGACAAATGGGGTGCGTGACGCTGATATTGGCGTGTCTTTTGATGGGCCTGTGGTCGAGAACTTTCACCACTTTCGACTACATCGTCATTCGCAATCAACACATTTTCTGTTCAGGATATCAGAGTCTCATGTGGGCTCGGACGGATGGTCCTGGATTGCCAAATTCGCCGTTTTGGTTCTATGAAGCCGAAACCGGCCCCTGGGGTCCTGTCGCTGAAGTCGACGGAGAACTGGGGTTTGGTTTTAAATGGCGTGGATTCCAATTCGGCGCAGGCCACACCGCGGCCAACCAGCCTTGTCAAATCTGGGCGATTCCCTTTTTGGCTGCCGTGATTCCATTAACGCTGATCTCGGCATTTCTGCTGCTTTTTAATCCGCCGGTCGTGAAACCAAAAGTTGCTGGTGAGGCTTCGAATCCAGATTCGCCGGACAATGCCCTGGCGACGAAACAAAGGGGCTAAATCAACCACGACGCTGATCCCGCTGAGTCGGGCAGCGTCCATCAGTCGTCGATCTAGAGTCAGCAACGGGCAACCGAGTTGTTCGGTGTGACATCACATAATCGAATACCCGCCTCGGGTTTCTTTTACGATCAATTGAATAAAATGCAGTTTTCGCAGGACTTGGCGCGACATGACGAATGGGTAAAAGTCCTGCTGGCCCATGCTGCGCGCCAGTTCATTGAGGACCATCGTTAACTGCACCCACGAGTTCACCAACAGGATCACACGATGTGCATCCGGAACAGTGGGGTCGTAGAGATCGTTTACAGTAAACGGTTCCACGGCGGCTTCCACGTCCTCGCCGCGTAGTCCAAAACCTAACGCGGTGTCGAGACTGTCGACGACGTGAAGATAGTGAGCAAAACACTCGGCCCAGTCCTCCCACGGATGGACTGCGGCATATGACGTGATGTGTCGATCCGCCCAGTCGAGCGGCGGTCCCTTTTCGTAGTTCCGCTTCAGCGCTGCGGCGTAGTCTTGTCGTTCGTCTCCAAACAGTTCCCGGAATTTTTCGTGCCAGGGGGTTCCCGCGACAAGTCGGTCCCAATAATAGTGGCCGATTTCGTGGCGGAAATGACCGAGAAGCGTGCGGTATGGTTCGTGGAGTTCGTGCCGCATTTTCTCGCGCTTCGAGTCGTCTGCCTCTTCCACATTGAGAGTGATCAAACCATTAGCATGACCGGTGAGAATTCGGGGTCCTTTTTCCGGCGAACGCATAAAGTCGAACATGACTCCGTTCTCAGTGTCTTCGCTGACTTTGGACTTCAGTGGAAGACCCAGGCCGTGCAGTTGTGCCACGAGCAGCCGCTTGGCGTTTTCGATCAGTCGCCACCACCGACAATTATCAGGATCGTCCAGGTTGGGAATGGTCTGGTTCAAACGACACGAGAGGCACAGCGTCTCTACTTCGTCTGCCGACACCAGCCAGTTACATCCTGCCGGAGAATCAAAGTTCTCACAGCGACGCCACAAAGGGGCCTTTTTCTTATTCTGGCCGTGCATGACCCAAGTCCCCTTTTTTGGACCTGGTTGTATTGCGCAGACCTGAGCCACTTCCGGCTGAAAGCCCAACGGGGATTTGCATCCGAGGCAGAGACTGTTTCGAAAGAAAACCGGGCGTCCGCACTGGCAGCGATATTTATATCCGCGACCCGACGGTTCTTCCGTCCTCCATGCGTCAACAAGACGTTTGGTGATGGCCTCAAAGATGTTGATCATAGAATCATCGCTGAAAGTTTGTCGGTTTTTGTAGGGGGGGGGCCTTCAACCTCTTTGCGTTATTTACTTCTGCGGCTGGAAGCCGGACCTACGGCTTGTGTCTCAACATTTTCGACTTACAAAACCTGACAAACTTGAAGTGGCTGAATGACCCGGAAAGCACTCTCTGGTCTCCGAATGAGGCCGGCGAAAGTGAGACACTGCACGTGGATTCTGATTGTCGGGCGAGAGAAACGTCAAGGCAATGAATTTGATTATTAATCAGTTCTTCATCCTGTCATGTAACCCTGAATGACCCGCTTCGGTCACACGGGGTCTTTCAATCTCGAAACTTAGTCGCGAAAGCACTGCGTCGTAGAAGTCAGATGCAGCGGCAAGTGCCGTCATTTCCTTTTGACGTTCTCGGCCGGCATCGATCGAATCCATTCTCGGATCACCTCGTTCGCCTGTTGATGCGACAAGTTGCGTGCAAGGCTTGGCATACGAGATCCCGCTTCTTCAGATTCGAGGCGATACATCAAAATCGATTCGTCCGGCTTGCCGGGGATAATATCGTACCGTCGTCCGCCAGACCCTTTTCCCGCCGCCACCGGTGTCTTAAAAACGCCGAATTTTGCGGGATCAAGTTGAGTCGTGCGGAGATCCAGACCTGATGTCCGGGCCGAGCCGATCGGGTTGTGACAGTGTGCACAATTGACGTCGAGCCATGCTCGTGCCCGGTCGTTCAAGGGACCAGATTCGGGGTTGTCGAATTCGGCCAATTTTCCATGATTTTCCGCCGGCATGCCGACCAGTCGGCCGTCCTTGGCCCAATCGGTCAGCTGGTCAAGGTGATCTCCAGGATGATGCGGTCGATTTAAGTTCCTGGCGCTCGGTCCCAGTGGCACGAACTTGCCGTCCTGGCCGTGACAAGTAATGCACTGATTTGCATTGGGAATCTGGTAGTGATTCGATTTCAGCTCGCCCGTTGTGTCCTTCCATGAGACGTCGATTGTCGCACCGCCAAGACGAAGATCGGCATCTGTTTGTTCTTCGTTCCAGACGTACGAGTAACCATACCATCCTGAGGCTTGTCGCAGCTCGATTCGTGTTTCCAGCAGTCGTTCGCCGGGTGTCTTATCCCGCTTGTCGTCGGGATAACTGAAGGTTTTGGCAATCACGGTTCCGACAGGAAATTCCAAAGCATTTTCCGACGTCCATTTAATCTGACCACCGGCAGGCAATCGGATCGTTCGATGCTTCGACGTATAGTCTGAAAACAGAGCCGTGTTTAATTCGTATGGAATCAAAGAAGGTGCCGCAACGAGTGCTCCGTTAACTTCCTCGAACAGCTTCCAGGTCGAAAGTTTCTTGGGAGCGGCTCGATAGACGGCGACTGCGTCGTTGCCAGCTGCCGTCGCCGGAGCATGCGGTTTCAAAATGACGGGAGTGATTCTCGGCACATTGAAATTGTACGCGTCAAGATTGCGGTCGATCTGGTACTTGCCGGACACAACATTCGCAACCGAGAATTGATCGAAGTGGACATTGGCAAATGTCGCACTGCCGTTATCCCGGATTTCTGACCGCAGGTGATCGGGTATTTTTCCGTCGACGAGCTTTCTCGGATCAGCGATTCCATCATAAAAAATGTCAGGAAAGGGAAGCCCTACGATCGGGGCCAGCGCCATACCGAGTTGCCCTGACGGCTTTGTCCCACCACCGGACATTCGATTGCCATAAATCGAAAACGCTTCTGGAAACGGATCGTACTTGGCATCGCCAATCTTGCGGTCCATGATGATGAAGCTGACAACCATAATATTGCTTGTTTGATTATTGGTGATGTCATTGTCAAAGATTTCCACTCGGTCCGTGGCCAATACCATGATCCCCGTTCCGGGGGGAACATCTGCGACCATTGTTCCCTTTGGCGCGAAGTTTTCGTGATTGTTTGCGTTCACGGTGTTTTGAAACACTCGAACGTCCCCTCCATTGGTCTGATTTAAACCGGGCAGATCGAAAACCAGGATTCCACCTGTGTTGTCGGTAGCGACGTTGTGATAAACGTCCGCATTTTTTGTGTTTTCAATTTCGATCCCGGTCACATTTCCCCGAGCCGTACAACCCCTGACGACAACATCCTGACACTGCCCGCAGTAGATCCCTGAATCCGAAGCACCGATGGAGATCGAATCTTCGAGCAAGACGTTTCGACATTCAACCGGATAGATTCCATAAGCACCGTTTGAAGACTTTGCCCCATCGGTCCATTCGACCCGAACCCGTCGGATCGTCACGTCTTCAGCGCCCAGGACTTTGATCCCATTTCCGACCGTATCCTGAATGGCCAGGTCTTCCATGACAAACGCGTTACCGGTTGCGGTTAATCCTCCGCTGCCGGAATTCTGGTTTTTGAAAGAGAGGATTGTTTGTTGAGGTCCGGCGCCACGGATCGTGAAGTTGTCACACACCACATTCAGTTCGGTATCGAATTCATAGAATCCGGCAGCCAACTCGATCACATCACCTGGAACGGAATCGATTAACGCCGACTGCAATTGATATTGAGCATCGGTGCCTGGCGAAATACGGGTGACTGACTTCCTTTGAGTACGATCAGCCGCGCCGCGATTCAACACCAGTCCGAACAGGGCGAGCATCAACAGACAGCAGGCAACGATCATTCCACCGTTACGTTTTTTACTTTGCATTTTTATCATCAATCGTGAGAACGAAATTTTTGTGCGGGAAATAACGTTAGATCTCAGCCCCTGAGCGCTGCGGAAAACAGTGCGGGTAACCGGGCGATCGACGTCTGATCGTAGAGAGAGAAAAGACGTTTCGCGACGTCTAGCGCCGTCTTGTGGCCAGCGAACCAGACAGGTTTTGGAAAGTTGATCAGGGGTCCGTAGAGAACCGTCTTTTCGTACTTGTCCAACAGATAGATGTTGTGAACATTTCCGATTCCACTGTCCACGCAATCAAGTGTCGCTCCAGGGTAGGCCCCCCACGGAGGGCTGACCAAACCATAGGCGAGACCCGACCACTGGTTCACGCAGACCGTGCCATAACGCAATTTCTCGAGGCACCGATCCTCATCTGCCGCGTGCTCGCGCCGCGAATGACTTGGGAAACTGACTGAAGCGCACAGTGACCCGAACACGCGGTCGTTCAGAAAATCTGTCGTCAGCCCGAGAAACTCGCTGGGGGAATTGCCTCCAAGCGAAGTTTCTGCACAGACACAAGTAAACGATTCTTCATTAAACAACTCGGGACGGTCGTCGATCGATTGATTCTTCAGCAATGTCCAAGGCAGTCGATTGGTATCATCAGGTTCGATCCCGTTTGCGGCAAACCTTCGATATCTCTCAGCAGCACCGGGGTACCAGGCAGGGCGACGAGGGGTCGCCGCAAGGTAACGGTCGATCAACTCCAGAAACAACGATCGTTGATCCCAACGGTCCCAGGTAATGATCACGCGTGTCGTCAGGCAGTTGAATGAGGCGTTGTTGGTGATTGACGCCACGAGATGCCGGGCCTGCGAGTCCAGTTCGCGTTGCGAGTAGCGACCGGGAAAAATGATCCAGGGCGTGACATTCCCCAGTTCGCTTGTCACAGGCTTTTTGAGAAATGGATCACTCGACTGTTTTCGCCGGTGTCGTTCTTCCGGATGAGACCCCCAGACGAGAGAATCGTGAGTCGCTACAGAACCGGTCACGTGAACATCTTCGATTCCGGGATGATGGATCAGTTCATGCCCGACATCCGCACCCCCCTGGATAATTCGCAGCAGTCCTGCCTGAAGAATCGGAGCGAACGCCGTGGCGATCAATTCTGCCAGATGCTGGTTTACGGGACTTACTTTTAAAACGACTTGCCGCCCTTCAAACATGATCTTGTTCAGGCAGTCGGTAACGGGAATGGACGACACATTGCCTGCACCCAGAACCGCCGTGATTCCCGACAAGTTGCCGTTTCGAGCGATGTCGACTTTTTCGCCGTGAATTTCGTTCTCCGCGACCCCCATCTGCATCCGAACGATTCCACGCAGTCCAGAAAACGTCAGGCTGTCGAAGAATCCCGATGTGGGAAAAACGGGAACGGCGAGTTGCCCATGTTTCAATCGGCGAACGGCGCCGGGCAAACGAGGGTTGGTTCCGGCTTCAATCGCACGAAGAGTCTGCATCGTCAATCGCAGTTGGCGAGCGATGACGGCAGGCCCACTTAACAGCTCTTCCGCGAGTACCGAGACATCATTGGGACACTGTTTGACGCGGGCACCGGCTTGAATCCATTCGTCAATGACTCTGGCAAGTCCATCCAGAGATTCCCGACAGAGACGAACCCGTTCATCGATCGAAACTCGTTGCGTTGATTTGGACCTCAATTGCAGATCGTTGATGGCTGACGTGACGGAATCTGAGACTGGCACCGAATTCTCGATATTAAAAGAAAGAGGTCAGACGTTGAAAAGATGCTTAATGCGGCAATACTAATTGGCCGAACCCTTGGTGGACAATTCAATTTCGTCGACAATGTTTCCGGCTTCGACGCGCCAATGATTCGGGTCCCCTTCCCAGCCGTACAGATTAGATCCGTTCTCGTTATCTCGTTACCAAGCTCCAGCTTGGTAACGCCTCACTTCTAAGCTCTGCTTCGCGAACCGCGAGTAACCCGACAACACAGTCATTGACACAAAAACTCCATCGATTTTCGTTCGCTCTCAAATCCAGGCGAGCCGGAGTGTCTCGGAAATACGATATTTGAAGAGCGGTCACGCTTGGCAGCGGGCGTTTGACGCGATAGGAATACTGGACAAGGTTGTCGGGAATCGTCTGTCGATGAATTCCTCGCTTGGGCGGACAGAGGTAGGTCATGGCCAAATAAGGATTACATGTCATGAAGCTTCTGCTCGATACGCATGCATTCCCCTGGTTCATCACCAATGACCGGTCGTAAAGTCCTGAGGCTCAGAAACTCATCGTTGATCCCGCGAATACGATTGTGATCAACCCTGCCAGTTATTGGGAAGTTGCCATCAAGGTCAGTATTGGCGGATATCCGCTGAATGTTCCATTCAGACGGTTTGTTGCTCAAGGGATTGAGGGATACGAATTTTCAATTTACTTCATCGGATTCTGCGTTGCATCGCCACAATTATGAATTTGCATCGAGTTGATGAAAGTGATTCGTACTAGTGCAAAGGCCCGTTGACCACCGCCTCGGGAGCGGTGGGGGTTGGTTGGAATCCCTTCGACATTCCCCGATTAATACTCGTCAACGAAAACACGCCCGTCATTTTCTGACCGGAGGACGAGGATCAATCGGCTTTGACATTCGAACTGCCGACTCCCCCCATAGCGCGGCGCCGGGTTCAATCAGCTCTCGGATTCTTTGACTGCGATTGATGCCCTAACGCTAGGCACGCAATCACATATCTCGATATCATTCTGGCCTCCACAAAGGCGAAACGGAAATAATTCTGGGGGCTGTTGCCGCCCGGCTCGCCAGATTTATCTGTGAATCAAGTCCGACAACCTCGAGTTGAAAGAGTTTACCAATGCGATTATTGAGCGTTTTGTCTCTGCTTTCAGTCATGATCGCTGCTGTTAACGCAGCTGACTTTCCTCGCGAAAAATTCGATGATTCGACTTTCGAGACGATTTTCGATGGTAAGTCTCTTAAGGGCTGGCACGTCAGTACGCAGACGGGCCACAGTAACGCGAGCATGCACACCAGCGGAGGACGCTGGCGACTGGAAGATGGCGCGATCGTTGGCAGTCAGGACATACCCGCCAACGGCGGAATCATTCTGACCGATCGGCAATTCGGCAATTTCGAAGTCATCGTCGAAATGAAGAATGATTATGGTCCTGACAGCGGGTTGTTTCTGCGAAGTAATGAACGAGGTCAGGCGTACCAGTACATGGTTGACTATCACGACAATGGCAATCTGGCCGGGATCTATGGCGAAGGATTGTCGGGTGGGATTCATCACCGCAACTTCGACTTTCTGGATGCCGTAACGAAGATCAAAACGAAGGACGCTCTGGTACCTTGTCCAATCAAACCTGCTGATTGGCCCGAATTCTGGAAGCATGGCGAATGGAACGAACTGCGAGCGAAAATCGAAAGCAATCCCCCTAAGATCACCACGTGGATCAACAAGGTTCGGTTTATGGAGTTCACAGATACTGAAAAACGCCATCCGGACACCGGCAGCATCGCGCTGCAGGTTCACGGTGGGGGCGACTACACTCAACAATTCGTCCGCTATCGAAACGTTCGCGTTAAAGAATGGAAGTAAGACGTTTTTGGAACACTAATCTTCGCTAATCTCCACTAAATAAGAGTAAGAGTAGGAAGATAAATGTTCTGGAAAATAATGATTTTTGGTTTTTCTTATTAGTGTAAATTAGCGAAGATTAGCGTTCCCTCTCTTCTGCAACTCTTCCGCGTTAATCGCACGATAAGAGAAAAGTCAAAAACCATTTTCTCCAGTGACGCCGTATATTTGACTTCATTGACCTGGACTGAGATCGTATCTCTTCCATTCATCCTGTTGCTTTAGACCTGTATTTTGACGCTTTTTCCCAAGGAGTCCGCTGCATGAATCCGTCATGGAAATTATCGATTGTCGTTCTAGGGTTGCTTGCCGCAACGTCGGTCAACGGTCAGGAAAAACCAAATCCGAAACTTGCGTTTCTCGATTCGAAATCAGCCGGAGCTGATTTTCAGATTCAGGGCGAGTACATCGGGAAAGTCGGTGACACCACGATCGGCGCTCAAGTAATCGCCAGGGGAAACGGCAAATTTGATGTCGTCGCCTATCCCGGTGGTCTACCCGGAGCCGGCTGGGACGTTTCGCAAGAAAAACTAAAATTCGTTTTCGAAACCAAAGACGGAATCACAAAAGCCATCGGTGAAGGGAACGAAACCACGATCGCCAACGGTGTCATCTCGGTTAAACACGGCGATCATAAGGGTGAGTTAAAACGTCTTCATCGGGAATCCCCCACATTAGCAAAGTCACCTCCCGAAGGTGCGATCGTCCTGTTTAACGGAACTAATGTCGATCAATGGCAACCAGGCAAATTGGAAGATCTTGGATTGATGGGTGTTGGAACCCGTACCAAACAGGTCTTCGAGAATTACACACTTCACCTCGAATTCCGGACACCTTTCATGCCGAATGCAACCGGTCAAGGTCGGGGCAACAGCGGTATGTATCTTGGCGATCAGTATGAATGTCAGGTCCTGGATTCGTTCGGTCTTGAAGGGGCTGACAATGAATGTGGCGGGATCTACAGTAATTCCAAGCCAAAGGTCAACATGTGCTATCCGCCATTGAGCTGGCAGACGTATGACGTCGACTTCACCTGTGCCAAGTTTGACGCCGACGGTAAAGTCACGGCACCCGCTCGCGTGACGATCAAGCATAACGGAGTCGTCATTCACGAGAACCTGGAATTGAAAACAACGCCAGGAGGTGGTCGATCCGATCAAAAGCCAGGCGCGATTTTTCTTCAGGATCACGGTGATCCCGTTCGGTTCCGCAATATCTGGCTTGTCGAAAAGAAATAGATTCCTGACGAGTTCTGATCAAAGGCTTCGGCAAAAACATGTGAATGCCAGGGTTCACCGCTCGAGAGTGGTGACCTCTGGTATTTTTCATTCATGAAGTACGCTCACTTCGTCATTCCTGGGTTTTCAATAACAAATCAACTCGGAAACGTGTGCAAACGCAATTAAAAGGCATCGCGTGAGGCGAGCGCGATGGCTCCCATCACTCCCGCATTGCTGCCGAGATCGGAGGGTTCAATTCGGACACTTTCCGGGGGGATCATGCGTACTCGCTGCTTAACTTGTGCGCGAATCCGATTGAACAGAATGTCCCCCATGTTCGCGACGCCGCCACCCAGAACGACAAGCTCGGGGTGTAAGGTAACCATGGCATTGGCAACTCCGATCGCCAGGTAATCGGCGGCCTGCATGATCGCGTCCATGACCGGTTCGTCCTGTTTGGCTGCATCTGCCATCAGTTCCGACGTGACGCGATTTGCGTCCCCGCCAACCATGTCGTGTAAGTGTGGTGCGAGGCCCATCAGCATCAATCGAATCCCTGACGCCGCTAAAGCAGTTCCGCTGGCTAATGTTTCAAGGCAACCATGATTTCCGCATCCACAGGGAGGGCCCTGTGGGTCGATTGTCTGGTGCCCCAGTTCTCCGGCGGCCCCAACTGGCCCCAGTCGCAACTTGCCATCGATCACAACCCCTCCGCCGATCCCTGTCCCGATCGCAATGAAGACCATGCTGTCGACATCTTTTCCACGCCCGTATACCAGTTCGCCAAGTGTTGCCATGCGGACATCATTTAAAAGGCGAACAGGGCAATTGACGTGTGCTGACAGGATTTCAGCTGCGGGGACATCAATCCATTGTGTCGTCAGGTTTGGTAGAAAACGAGTGATTCCATTGGGGACGTCAACCAGTCCAGGCACACCCATTCCCAGCCCGACGGGCTTCTTTCCTGCTTCTTTGGTCAGCTCCTGAATCGCCGTGCCAATCCGTTGTAGAACCCGTTCAGGTCCTGAATGAGATTCCGTCGGAATCGATTGACGAAATAAAATGTTTCCCTGTTCATCCCCCAGGACGCACTTGATCGATGTTCCGCCCAGGTCGACTCCGGCAAATAGATCTGGCATCGCCAGTGGTCCTTTCAATGATCGGTCGAGAACGATTTTACTCATGGCTAGGGTAACAAACCGAATAGAATGGCTGCTACACTATTCACTGGGTTGCGGCTTTCCGAAATGCCAGCCATCATCCAGCAAGTACACCCGAATCGTCTATTCCAAAAGAGCACTTCCGAATGTCGGTTGCCGAACCCGTTCCGTTATTAGACTGTCGCAACATTGGCGTTCGATACGGAGGTGTTGTTGCTCTCAGCGGTGTCGATTTCACTCTTCAACCCGGTGAAGTCCATGGACTGGTCGGTTGTAATGGGGCGGGAAAAAGCACGCTGATGAAGGTGCTTGCGGGTGTTGTTCCGGATTATTCGGGTGAGATTCGGTTGGATCAAAAGCTGGTTCACCTGGGTTCACCGCGTGAAGCTCTGTCGCATGGAATTGCGATGGTCTACCAGGAACTTTCGGGAATCGAGCAACTTTCGGTTGCCGAAAACCTGTTTCTGGGGCGGCAACTGGTCAGCGCCTGGGGTCAGGTCGACTGGAAAGAAATGAATCGTCAGGCGACCGCATCACTGGCAGAATTGAACATTCACATCGATGTTCGAAACCGGCTGCGGGATTTTCCATTAGTGATTCGGCAAATGATCGAGATCGCTCGGGGATTGCACAGCGGCGCGCGCGTGCTGATCCTGGATGAGCCGACCAGTGCCCTCAGTCTGCCCGAAGCCAGGCGTTTGTTTGAACTGATCAAGCACTTGCAGTCGCGTGGCGTGGCGATTGTGTTTATCAGCCATTTTTTGGAAGACGTTTTGGCGATCTGTGACCGAGTTACGATCTTGAAAGACGGACGAAAGCTTGAGACTCGACCCGCAGCCGAACTGAATCGGTCGACCATCATCCGTCAGATGGTTGGTGAAACAGGTGATTCGACGACTGAAGAATGTACTGAAACAGTTCTTCCGTCAGCGGTTGCCGGCAGCCCTCGATTGGTTATTCAGGGATTGAGAAAAGCTGGCTGCTTCGACGACATCACGCTCGACGTCAACCCGGGAGAGTGTCTTGGGCTATACGGTTTCGTCGGAGCCGGTCATCAGGATCTGGTCCACGCATTGGCGGGGTCAACGGCCGTCGAACGTGGTCAAGTCTGGCTGGATGGCAAGCCGTGGCGAACCGGCGATGTCACCGCATCTGTTCAAAACGGGATCGTACTGGTCGCCGCTGATCGAGCACAGACACTCGCGCGACGTGCATCGATCGCGCATAACATGACTCTGGCGCATTTGCGCAAGAATCTTGGCAACTGGCTCGTTCGACGACGCGAGCACCAGGTCAGCCAGCCGATGCTGGAAACAGTCGGATGTCGTCCCCCAAACCCGGCGTTAAGAGCCGGATCACTTTCCGGGGGTAATCAGCAAAAGGTTGTCCTGGCCAAATGGTTGCTGGGTCCCATTCGCGTGCTGCTGCTTGAAGAACCGACGCGTGGCATGGATGTTCATGCCAAGGCCGAAATCATGGAACTCGTCGCCGAACAAAAGCGACAGGGAGCGGCGGTCATCCTGGCCTCAACAGAACCAGAACTCGTGCTGGCTCACGCGGACCGGATCGTGACGCTTGCCCGTGGCCGAATCACACGAATCTTCACGAACGAGCGAGCGACCAAGCAGGACCTGATGCGATTCGCTGAAGTCTGATCGATAACCGCTCGATATCCCGCAAAGTTTAACGAGGGTATTCAACCGCCTGTTGAGATTCATCGAAATAGACGTAATGCCGAATTGCATCAGCAATTTGAGGTTGATTGTAATAATTTTCCCAGATGTGCCTGAACCCCACCAGATCGCTCACGTCGTAATCGATGATTTTCTGATTCCCATCTCCAAGCTTTGCGCGATCGCGACGAGTCAGCCCGGAAATGGCCAGTGCCTTTCCAGAAATCGGTCGGCGTAAGGGGTAAAGCAAAAGCGGCAAGTCGGTGTGGTTTCGCAGATTAATGACCGCTTCGGCCTGACACAGCGCGAGACCGTACCGTCGGTCGGGATTCAGCCAGTCGTGATCAATCGCTGCCGCTGCCAGTACGACCCGAATCCGGCGAGCCGGTTGTGGCCCATGAATCAGGACGCGTCCTTCAACTGCGCCACCAGCCATCGAATGCAGTGCGGACGCCACCATTCGGGTTCCGTGGCTATGTCCGATCAGGCAGACAGGATGTTCGGCACTGACCTTGGTGACCAGGTCAGCCAGATAAAAGCCATTGAGCGATGCACGGCGACCAAGTTTGTTGACTCGAAGATGCGGAATACAACAATCCACGTCGTCGCTGGCCCAGGTGTAAAAAATAATGTGCAACGGTTGGCAGGGTGCTGCCTGGCGCAACCAGCGGTATGTGAAGGCGGAATCCTCTAACATCGAATCCCAGGTTACGAAACTACCGTGAGCCATAAAACAGACGGGAACTCCCGGCTGAAGTGAGGCGAGTAGTTCGTTCAGAGAACTGCCGCGACCAGGGTTTGGACCATCGAAGCGGAAGACCTGATAATCGAAAGCCTGGCCCGCCTCGACTGCGTCCTTGCCACAACGTGTACTGACGATCCAATAATCGGGATCGCATGGTCCGCGAACCACGCTCGTTGGCGCAGCGTATTGTGCCGGAGCTGGTAAAACGCTTCCGCTATCCAACTGGGTTGTGTCGTATGACTGTGCGAGCGCCAACCATGGTGCGCAAAACAATGCCCACACGGCAAACAGCCAGTTTCGACAGAATCGCATCGCCTGTTTTGAGAGATGCGTTGGACGCGTCGTCATGAAATCAGCAGCCAAAAAATGACCAGGGAATCAATAGACTCGGCTGTCGTTATCGTCTGTGACTCAGGTTTGACAAAAGTCCAATCCCGATGGTTTGAAGGACATGTGAAAAACCCCAAGCCCCCTCTGTGTTGCAATCGGAATTTTACGAATTTTCGTCAAGCTCGTGGCAAAGATGAGAAACAGCCCATGACGCGTAAAGCATCCCGGGCTGTTGCGTTTCATTTCAGTTTCGAGCGAAAGTGCTGACAGAGATTACTGGTCTTATGTGCCACTGGATCAGAGTCTTCAGACAAGAAGTGGCTTCTGCTTCTTGGGGTCAAAGAGCACTGCTTGACCTGAGTCGGTCAAGCAGTGGCAAATTGACTTTCATCCGCTGCGAACCATCAGCGAGCTGATTCTTCTTCTTCGAATTCGGAGTTTGCTTTGGATGCACCGGCAGATTTTGCCGCTGCAGCTCGACGGCTGGCTCGGGTCGAAATCGATTCAGGCTGGGTTGGCGCCGGCTGTTGTTGAGGAGCGGCGGCGGCGGCTTGTGGAATCGGGGCAATCGGGTGCTTTTCACGCAGAACCTTCACCACTTCGTCAGTGATATCGACACCGGGATCAACCGACAGCAGCAAGCCTTCGTTCTTCGGAATTACGATGCTCAGACCACGCTTTGCAGCGATTTCCTGAGTGATTGGCTTGAGTTCCGCTCGGAACTTGGCAATTTGAACCTGCTTGTATTGCTCGAATTCGGCCAGAGCCTTCTTTTGAATTTGAGACAACTGGGTCACAGCCGAACGTTCCATCTGTGAGAACTCTTTCTGTTCTTCTTCGGATGGAGACGAGCCGTTGGATTTTTTCTTGGCGTTCAATTGCTCTTTCGCACTTTCGACCGTCTTCTGGTAAGACTGGTTCAGTGAATTTTGAGCTAATTCCAGCGATTGGGCCAGTTGTCGATCTCGGCCGGTTTCAGCGGCCACTTTGTCGAGATCGACGACAGCCATTCCGCCACGGGAAGTGGCAACGGCTGGACCATTTGATTGGCCGCAGCCAACGAAACTCGCCACACAACACGACAACACGAAAACAAAGCTAAAGCGACGCATCCAAAACTCCTTTTTTGGACAGGATTTGTTCAAGCCATGAACGACGGAGCGGGAACCTATGCGAAACAGGAAATATCGTCCAGACCATTTCGAAAGGGAGCTGGTTTGTGCCTTTATCGCCAACGAGCCGAACGGTATCTCAGCGGGTTACGTTCGACTTTGGTCGGACACTTCGGAAAAATGCAGTCTCATTTGCTTTAATGAGGGAACTTTTCCCTCCGAAAACACGTCTCAAGTCTGATTGATCGTGAACCAAATATCCGACCAAACGCTGATTGACCATTGTCTGGCTGGGCGTCGAGAGGCCTTCGGGCAGCTTGTCGAGCGGTATCAGAATCGACTTTTCCATTCTTTGTTGCATTTACTTGGTTCAGCAGAGGATGCGCAAGATGCGGCGCAGGAAGCGTTTGTGAATGCCTTCGAAAAACTGGGCAGTTTTCGCGGGCAGTCTCAGTTTTATTCGTGGTTATTCCGAATCGCCTACAATACGGCCGTCAGTTCTAAACGAAAGTCGGGACGAATGTCGGTTTCACTGGAAGCTCGACGAGATGCAAGCGGTCTTGAACCGTCAGACGGCAATCCGACGAGCGAGCCGTCGTATGCCATGGACGTGAGCGATCGGCAACGACTTGTTCAACAGGCACTGTCGGAACTCGGTGAAGAATTCCGTACGGCGTTAGTGTTAAAAGAAATGGATGGAATGAGTTACGAAGAAATCGCCGACATCGTCAAAGTCCCGCTGGGAACGGTTCGCAGCCGAATTCATCGGGCGAGACTGGAACTGCGTGAGAAATTATCGGTGTTGCTCAGATCCGAAGTCCTTTAGATGATGTTCCTTGAGATGATTTTGAAGTCTGCCTGAGCCGGCAGCAGGAAGAAGTCCCTACCATGAACCATCCGGTTCCCGAAGAACTGATCTCGGCCTACTTCGATGGGGAAGTTTCCCCCGATGAACGGGGTGAGATCGAGCGTTCGCTCGAATCCTCGTCCGAACTCCGCCAGCAACTCGATGAGACATCGAAGTTGTCCGCCTTGCTCCATTCATTCCCGCGTGAATCCGCTCCGAGGGAACTCGCAGCAAACGTGCAGAAGCAGGTGAATGCCGCGACGCAACCCGCATTGGCTCAGACTGCCGCTTCTGCCACAACTCGACGAAACATGCGCCGTGAATGGACGGCGTTCGGTGCAGGAATGTTGGCGACGATCGCGTCGTTAATGATGTTTGTGTCATTTAACCAGTCACAGTTCACTACCAATTCGCCGACGCCGTTGCCATGGGGCGATGCACCTCTGCCGCAGGTCACATTACAATCGAAACCCGCTGCACAAGAGGTACTCGCCGAAGCCCATCCCACATTTGCCAATCCGAACATCGAGACAGAACCCTCTGATCCGTCCAGACAATTGCAACGGAATTTGAGCCTGTCCTCAGAGCCAAATGTGGCGCGGAGCAAGATGAATGATCACTCAACGACGACCGAACTGTCTGTAAAGCTTAAAGATGTGGAAAGCCTGGCACAGAACTCTGCGCCGATGGTGGCGAATGACGATTTCACGGGGACCAGTTCCAACTCGATTCAGCCTCAAATTCAGAATGAATTCCTGTCGTATCTCGCGAACGGGGATGTCATAGTTTCCAAGGTCGCCGACCCGAGCAACACCGTTGCCGTCGTCTATTTCACCGTCGTCGACATCGAGCGAGGTTCGAACGAATTGAAAGTTCTGTTTCAAAAGCGCTCTTTGCAAGAGGTCGAAGTCAGCGACGACGTATCGTTGGGAAAAGAAATTGATGCCAAAGATCGTCTGGTAAACCAACAGCCCTCAATCACAAAAAACGATCTGAGTAAAAAACGAGACGCGAGTCGAGCTGATGAATTCCAGGTTTTTTTCGCCCGGGCACCCGGCGATCAATTAGCAGACACGATCGGCGACTTAGTCAAGAATCATCCGGATATCTTTCGGAACTGGACTCCACAACCACCGATTGAGCTTCCAGTCGCATCACAGCCGCCAACCGAGGGGATCGTCGCAGAGAATAAGGTGTTCGCCGATGCCAATAATAAAGCTCAGGGTAATTCACTAAGTCAAATGACCGACGAAACCACCACAGTCAATGCTGAGGCAGAGATGGCGGTAGGTGTCTTGATGGCACGGAATAGTTCGGTGAACGCCAACGGAGACTTCTACTACTACGACGCAAACTCTAGCGTTCCCCTCAGTGTTTCGAATTCTATAATCGGAAATACGTCAAACCTGGCTCGAAAAACAGAATTCGGAGCACGCGAAACGGCTTCGGCTGCTCCGAATCCCACAGCCACAACCACTGGCAAACAATTGAACGGAATTAACTCCCAGAATTCTGGAAATTCGGGGCAAGGCTATTTTCGCGTCTCACGTCAGAACCAGCCTCATGTCGCGTATCAACAGTCGGCGCCAGCACAGAATAAGGGGACTTCTTTGATCGCCAATTCGATAGTGAACGTAAACCCTGGCGGACTTGGAGGCCTCGGTGGTGGAATGGGTCGTAATGCGATGGTTAACACGAATAATGACAACCGGAATCCTCGCCTCGTCCGAATGCTGTTCGTGCTGAAATCAGAGCAAGCAACAACTAATCCAGCCCCCTGAGTCGCAGACCAGGGACTTGCCGATTTTTAAGTTCGCATTCTAAACGAAACCCCACCCCCTCCACTCAGGTGGTAAACGGGCCGTTGCCTTGGCTGCCGAAGCGAGACAGATCAGCTGCCTATCATTGTCTTATTTACTTTCTTACTTTGGGGCATCGATATGCTGGAAACAAAATAACCGTTCGACTTTACCCGCTGACACCAGCTACGACGTGATGAAATATGAATAAAGCTTTTATGCGCGAACCGGACGAAGTGGCCAGCCGCTGTCCCCGGTGTGAATCGATCGGCCAACCCGTTGGCCCGCAAACCTTGAACGCTCAATTGACCGCAGATCTTCGCCGGAATCTCGCGGAGTCGGCCTATTTCTGTCCTGCCAGTCAATGTGACATCGTTTACTTCGATGACTTCTCAGGAACTGTCACGCGAGCCTCGTTCAGCGTTCCGATCCCGATCAAGGACCCCGAAGCACCCCTTTGCAGTTGCTTCGGCCTGAAACGAGATGACATTGAAGACGACGTGGCGGAAGGAACAGTCGTCCGCACCAAAGCGGCCATCCTCAAAGCCCAATCCCAGGAAGCCCGCTGCACAACGCTCGCCCCCAACGGCCGCTCATGCGTCGCCGAAGTGCAGGGATATTTCTTGAAGTGCAAGCAAGGGCGTTCGACCTGATCAATTGTAAGAGTCATTTCGGATCGATCGTTTTCGTGGCCATTCCGATTGCCGTTGCTGTGGCGTAGTTTTTGGTGTGCGAAATACTCACCAGAATTTCGTTGATGCCAAGCCGGGTTGCGACGTCGAGTGTCGTTCCGTGCAGTTCGATGTATGGCTGACCGCTGGGCTTCACCAGGACTTCGATATCGGTCCAGCCAACTTCGTTCGTGAAACCAGTGCCGAGGACTTTCATCACCGCTTCTTTAGCTGCCCAGCGACCGGCATAGTGAGGTGCAGGGTCGCGACGTGGCTGACAATGCGCGATCTCGGCTTTCGTAAAGACGCGTGCAAGAAAATGATCGCCGTGATTGGCAATCATCCTGGCGATACGTTCGACGTCGACAATATCCGTTCCCAGTCCAATGATCATGCTTCCGATCCTTCCGGGACATTTCTCGCGTTTGCAGGCATGCTCTGATTTGACATCCATCCTGCCGCAGCGGTTGCGGCAATCAATTCTGTGACCCAGAAACATTCCGGCCAGGGGCTGGTCCAGTTTCCCAGATTTTGCAGCCTTCGCGAAAGATATTTTTGGAATTCTGTCACTTCAGAACGACTTGGCTTGTTAATGCCTGACTGGTTGTCTTGTCGTTCAAACTCTTTGATTAAACGTGCGGCCAGCGCGTCTTTGCCTGATTGCATGGAATGCAATTCGTCCAGCCGAGACGTCTGCCAGTTTGATCCAATTAATCCACATAACGAAAGCAGTGCTGCCGTGAAAACGGTGAAGCGACGTCCCGGTTCCGCCTGAAGTTGCGAGGCGAGGCGGATGACGCCCCAACCCACTACCAGTCCAAAGGCGATTGAGAACAGGCCGATCAGACGGATGCGAGAAGGTGCATGTGCCGCAGCAATCGAAAGTGCCGTGACGGTGATAACACATGCCGTAAACCAGGTCACAACGGAAGCGTTGCCCCGGCTGGGTTCTGATTGCCCGTTGTCCAATCGAGTCTTGTCGGGGTGATTCATCGACAGGCTGCGTTCTATTTGTCGTCAAAACTGACTCGAGGATTCACGACAACGTACAGGATATCAGAAACAAGAATCCCCACGAGCGTCAGTATGGCGGATAGCATCAGCGTGGTCATCACGAGATCATATTCCCGGCGCAAGACCCCTTCGTACGACAAAAGCCCCATCCCGTGAATATTGAAAATGACTTCAATAATGACGCTGCCACCAACCAGGAATGGTAACAACGATGCCAGCAGCGTAATGATCGGAAACAAGCTGTTTCGCAGGGCGTGCACCAGGATGACTCGACCCTTTCCGCACCCTTTAGCTTCGGCCGTACGAATGTAATCCTGCCGAATGACTTCGAGCATCCCCGCTCGCATTTGCCGACTGACGTAGGCCAGGCCTCCATAAGTCAGGCACAGGACCGGCAACACAAGATGTTTTCCGTAATCGACAAATTGTTCAAACGAAGTCATCGAATCAAAGTTTTGCGACTTCAGGCCAAGGATCGGTAAGGGTGACGATTCGAATCCGAAATACGACCAGAGCCATTTTTGCATGAAGAGTTCGCGCAACAGTTCGGCGACCCAGAAGGAAGGAAGGCTGTAAAGAACGAATAAGACCATTGTGGAGATACGGTCGAATGTCGATCGAGGATATGCCGCAGACATGATCCCCAAGGGAACGGCTGCCACGTAAATCAGCGTAAACACGATCAGATTCATCAACATGGTGATCTTGAGTGCCTGCCACAACTCGGTCCAGATCCGCTGCTCGGTCTGGAAGAAGATCATATCACCACGCGCCAGTCGATTGAGAAACAGGACAAACTGTGCTGGCAATGGCTTGTCGAAACCATGCCTTTCGCGAAATCGCTTTTCGGCTGCTTCGGTACCTCGTTCGGCATTGACCCCTGCGGCGGCCTGGCCTGCTCCGCCAAATTTCTCTGCCGCCGGGTCGCCGGGCGCGAGCCGGATCACCAGGAACGAGACCAGCAGGATTCCGAACAACGTTGGAATCATCAGCAGCAGGCGTTTGATCAGATACGTGGCCAAGACAGCACTCGAATTCGAGTTTGGGAATTAGACTTTACATACAACATACAAGAAGGATACCAGAGCTATTATTCAGACATTTCTTCTTTCGTCCACGTGTCATTGGTCCGCCTCGTTGTTCTGGAATCCCTCCAGGATTCAGGGCATTTCGGTCCACCCAACCGGTGGTGTCGCTCCGCTCAACCACCGGCTAAAAACTGAAGTCCCTCCGGGACAAAATCAAATGATAGACCACAGTTTCCAAAATATCGTTACCCATGTTGAGTGGCATACTCGTTACTTGTGAAGCTGTTCGTCCTTCGGAACGTACCATTCGGACAGGTCGAATCCAGGCCTCAACCGATACCATTTCACGTTACGAAACCGCTTATGATATGCCCCGAATTCCTTGGGAATCCACAAGAACGTATAGGGTTGTTCGCTGTCAATCAGTCGATGGAACGATTGGTGAATACGTTTACGCTTGTTTTCGTCGAGTGTGACTCGCAGCATTTCAATCAGTTCATCCGCTTGCGTGCTCTTGAATGAAATGGTGTTACTGCCCCGTTTTTCTCGCGCCGCTTCCGAGCTGTGCCAGATCTGAAAGGGATCGCTTTCGACCGGCATCGCCCAACTCAATGTGACGGCATCACATTCTTTCGCTCTCAACTTTTCGATGAACGAGGCCCATTCCATCGTTTGGATCTGCAGATCGATACCAACGCTTTTGAAGTTCTTCTGCAAAATCTCGCACATCTGCTCGGCCATCGGTTTCCCCTTTGGCAGCCGCAGAATCACCTGAAACTTCTCGCCTTTTTTATCAAGAATGCCATCGTTGTCTGAATCAATCCAACCCGCATCGGTCAATAATTCTCGAGCCGTTTCCGGATCGTAAGCGAGCGGCAAGACTTCACGATCATATCCAGGTCCAAACATGTATTGAGTCCCTGAAACAACGGCAGCAGCACCGTGCAGTTTCTTGTCAACGAAGTCCTGCCGATCAAACAACATCGTCAACGCCATACGAACTCGTCGATCCTTGAACGGCGTTGAGAGCTGGTTCCAACCGAGATAGCTGAACCTGGGTGAGAACCAGGATCCTCGGACATACGTTTCTTGCGTCTCTTTTTCCAATGTTGGCCAGTCCTCGAAATATTGCTCGGCGGACATGTCATAGAAGAAATCGATTTCTCCTGCCTTCAAAGCGGCAAGTGCCGAAACCTGGTCGATAATAAATTTCACGATGATCCGGTCAACGTGCCCCGCTTTGGCAGGGTCCCAGTAATTTGGATTTCGGACTAGCTCGACACGATCACCACGTTCCCACTTATCGACGATGTAGGGGCCAGTCCCCAATGGGTGACGGTTGTAACGTTCATCGGTATTGAAGAATTTGCCAAATTCCTGACCACGGGCACTAATCGCCTTCTGAGCGACTTCCTGCTCCGGTGTCAGCGAGTCCAATGTCAGTTCTCGACCTTGTTCGCGGAAGATAGCTTCGAAGTAGTGGCGAGGGGGTGTATACGCCGCGATTCCATACGAGAATTCAGGAGCTTTGAAATACTGCTGACGGTATCTTAATCGGATTGCATGTGTACCCAACGAAGTACACTCAACCAGATCGCTGTAATAAGTTCGGATCGCATCCCCATCGACATAGGGACTGTTCAGCAAAGCGTAACCGAATTCGATGTCTTTCGTTGTGAAAGGGACGCCATCCGACCATTTGGCATCTTCGTTGAGATAAAATGTCGTGTATGTCTTCTCTTGAACATCTTGCCATTCGCCTGCTTTTAGCGTCAGAGGTTCCTTGAGCGGGTTCTCTGCGGTTGCCGGACTGACGACCAGCGAACCATCGTCTTTCTTATCGGCCTGGCCGAAAAGTTCATCACCGATCTTGATCGTATATTTCCCGGCGGGAAATCCGCTCACTTCAAGCTGGCCTTGGTTGTCGCTCCATTCGTGATAACCCGTCGTTGATGCCCCTAAAATCCGCCCGACGGGGTAAACACCAACCCAGACATGCCCCAAAGGTTTGCCGTCCTTATCCGAAGTCACCAGGGCAATCTTCTTTGGTTCGGCCGGCTTTCCATTCACGGGAGGAGCAACTTTGTAGTCGATTTCCAATGACGTCTGCGGGGTTCCATCCTTCAGTGATATCCGACGTTCCCGGCCAGGATAGTCAGGTGATAGCTTGATCGAGTCTTCAACAATCCATTTTTTGGCAATGCCCGGTTCAAATTCAAAATTCTCGGGATTCTGGCGGGCTAACCCTTCATTAACGTATTGCATGATATACGTCTGAACGGCGGACGATTCTGTGATCGGATTCAAAACTTTTGGCTCTGCGTTGAACCGGATTGTCAGTGTATCCCCCGTAACGGGCTGACTCGGCTTTCGCTTTGCGTGCTCATTGTCGACATCGGCCGGAATCGCGCCTGTCAGTGAGTTCGTCAGGCTTTTTCCCTCCATCCGCGGAATCTTGATCCCGTTGACCTCGGTCATAATTTCAACTTTGGGAACGTCGGGATAATCTTCCCAGAACCCTTCTTTGGTCTCTACTTTGTCGTGAGATGGTTTTGTCGAATCTGAGGATGATACGGTTCCGGGCTTTGTCGTATTCGCACCAGCGGGGGGGCTTGATTTGGTACAACCACTGAGACACAAACCGCACAACGACATCGAAACGACAATCAAGCAAGACCGAACCATAACGAGGCATCCTTCCCGACGTACAAGCTGGCTGAATGACCGCAGCGACCAAAGATCACTCGGTGAAAGGGATTCTGGCAGAGCCGGCTCGCCTGAGCAAGGATTCGCGAACGAGGGACAGCCTATTTGCTCATCACACTGATCAGCTCGTTAAGCTCTTGTTCAAGAGAGATACCAGTTGCTGGAGTCTTTCCTGCCTGTCGATACCAATAGTGGGCGTTGCCGATATCGCCTTCGACCCGGTGAAGGTAGGCGTGTATCCAGGCGCAATCTGACGAGGAATCGTCCTGGACTAATCGGTGTGCCTGATCCCAGTGCCCCTGTGCGGCATGCCATAAGGCCCGTAGTGGAACCGACAGCCCCGTGATTTCACTTTCTGTCTTTTCAATAAGGGGATGATTCATCATGCGATCCTGGTCAACGGTGGTGGATTCAGGGTGTTTTGACAACTTTCGGCAGATACGCATTCACCTCGTTATGCATCGTATAAAGACGAAAGCGGTCACCATCATAGATCAAAAGGCCGCTTGACTTGTTTTCCGCAATCGGCCGTAACGGGTTTCCAGCGAATTTTTTCCAATGAATCAAATCAGTGGATGTCGCGATTCCCGTGGACCAGAGGCTGGACTGTGTCGGGTCTTCAGGCCGCCTTGCTCCGTGATAAACGGCGTAATAACGGCCTTTGTGCCGAATAATCTGATTCATGGCAATCTGGTTATAATCGTAATTCTCTGGCCCGGGCAGCATAACGGGTTCGTCCTGGACGTTGGTAAAGATCTTCGTATCTGAAGACCTTGCGAGCCAGATTCCCCGATCCCCACGCTCGTAAAACAAGTTCCATTGGCCATTCTCAAACCAGGCGGTCGGAGTTCCGTACGGCCCGTCTGGAATTGCTTCGCCATTGGCCAGCCGGACATCGAGACGACCAATACGTTGCCACTTAATCCCGTCGCGCGATGTGAGCAGTTGAGCCCGATCCTCGACCCCTTCCGCGAACATGTAATACAGTCCGTCGTGAGGGATGACACAAACATCTTCCACCCAGTGTTCTGAATAAATGGGATTGCTTGGAAATCGCTGCCAGACCAGGCCATCGGTCGAAGTCGCATACCCGAGCATTTTCTGACCGGGTCGGGTTCCATCGTATCCCGTGTACCACATCTTCCATTGGTCCCCTTCGCGAAGAATCCATCCTCGCTCGCGAATCTTGGCGTCCCAATGGCCTGGACCCGCTGCCGTAAAAATGGGATTTCGTTCGCTCGGAACAAATTGAGTCAACTCGGGCGGAAAATCCTCATCCGCATGCGCGTTCAATGCGGCGAGGAAGAAGAGGATCAGCGCAGTGCTTCGTCGCGATTGAAGCAACCACTTTTTGAATCGAATCAGATGACGTTGTTGTAAAGACCTCGCTGAAAAAAGTGATCCCAGGCAAGCCGCTTGACCGGCAACATCAGATTGTCCAAACAAAATGCCTTCTGGATTACGAATCATCATGTCCTCGAATCGCAGTTCTTTATTCCTGGATTTCGCTGTAAACGTGCTGAGCTCCCGCCAGTACGACGCAACCGTCGCAATTCTGCAGCAGGCGAATGACTTCCCGTTCGTGTTCAATCGGGGTCATATAAGTACGTTCGACGAACTGACTGTCCAGCTGGCTGAGCAGGTAGACCGAGGCCCAATCGGCAGCGGCGGCGATTTGTGATGCCGGCAGAACATCGGGAGGGGCAGCTTTCCGCAACGGCTGTAAAGCAGATTTCGCCGAGCGACAGTTACCAATCATGTCGACACCGGCCCCTGGTTCGGCTGCCAGGTCGGACAGGACAATAATCTTACCACCTTGCACGATCAATTTTCGTGCCGCATCCACAGCCGCACCTAAATCGGCCCACGTGGTTTCGTCGCCACTGGAGGGGATTGCGACCAGCGCGGTTTCACCACGCTGGTCGAGTGTCACTCGCCAGTTGTCGTCGAGCAGCTTTCGTCCTCGCTGGGCCACCTGATCGGTGTTTCCCATTAATACCCCAGCCATCCCCGCGTGACTTCGCGAAGGAAGGACCTGGATGGCAAATTGAATTCCCAGTAACCACGCCACTTCGTTAATGAGTTGTCGGAGTGGCCGTTCGTCGTCGGGACCAAGTTCCTGATGGCCCTGGCCAAGCGTTTTCGCAAACGCTTCGGGGTTTGATAGTCCTGGATAGAACGCACTGGTTAATTCGCGACGACCGAGCATGGCATCAAACCCGAACCGCCCGATCGGTAAAACAAAGTCCGCGTCAAGGACTTCGCGAGAAAGATACAGCCGTTCTCCGGCTGCGCTCGATGCCAGGTAGCCCGTGCCATCAACGAGTGTCGGGTCGTGAATTTTCCATGCGATCTGTTCGCGAATATCCGCTGGCAACAGACGACGGGGATCAGCGAGCTTGATCGGGGTCATTGACGCCGGCTGAAGAATCAGGACGTTACCAGGCTCAATCCCCGCCGAAACAAACGCCGACCAGATTCCGCTGATGATTTCTGCCGCCGACGGGACCGCGCGATCGAGAACAATAACGACTCGATCACCAGGAACCATGGCCAGTTCCAGAGCCGGAAATTCAATCGGCTGTTGCACACCTTCTAAAACCGACGCCAGGGGATTGACGATCGGTGCCGGGCCTGGATGCGAAAAGAGGAGACGCTCGCTCGACAGATCGCCTTCCCAGCGTCCGTTGGATCCATATTCGAGCGAGATCAGACTCATTGTTCGGTACTTTCTTTTTCCGAGCTGGTTGGATTCGCAGGAGTTTCCAGCCGCCGCAACAGGCCCAATCCAATCAGCTTGTCTCGACATTCATCGCGTTCGCGGCAGCGTGCCAGATCTTGCCATGTTGGGTCTTGATGCGAAAGGAAATCCGCTTCGCTATACGGCGGGGCTGATTTCGTGCGGGCTCCGTGTTCCGTCAATTTCTTAATGACTTCGATTTCCAGGCGACTGAGCGACGATCCACCAAGACGGTAGTCTTCAAATGCTTCCCAGACGACCGGGAAAAGAGGGCGGACAATCTGCTGTCCGATCGCGGTTGCATACAAGCGAATTTCCTCTTGCGCATGGGAGTCCATTCGCAGGGCAAGGAAGTGCAGTAGATTATGTAAATCGACTTTCCAATAGGCTTCGGTGTACGTCGAAAGCGGCAAATCCTTTCTCGCTTGTTCACGAGCGACCCCCGCTGTCAGTCGAGCATCGTAAACTCGTCGCGATTGCTGCTGAAGCTGATGTTCTTCTTCTGTCAGTTTTTGGCCGATATCCGTTGGCAGCGGCACATCGCTCCCCTGGCGATTGATCGACGCTTGTGAGCGCCAGGCCGACGGCAATGTCGTCTGCGTCGAATCGATGGCTTCCGAATACCGGGTACTGTATTCGTTGACGTTCGCTGTCCGGTGTCGAATCCACTGTCGCCAGCAGTCCATCGGAACTCGGACGAGAAATTTGATCTCGGCCATTTCAAACGGGGTGGTATGACGATGTCGCAACAAGTACCGAATCAACGAGCGATCGTCAGAAACGCGTTTTGTGCCGGCCCCGTAGCTGACGCGAGCCGCCTGAACGACGGCAGAATCATTCCCCATGACGTCAACCAGACAGACGAATCCGTCATCGAGTACCGAGAACTTTTTCCATCGCAACTGCTCGACCAACGATAATGTTTCGGACATCAGACGAATCCTTGCAGAAGACTTATCGACGTGGAACCACTGCCAAATCTAGGGGTTGCGGCAATTTTTTGCGTTTGAAACATCGCCAGAAACCACCATTTGAACGTGCCAGTCGATCACGCGAATTATTCAAGCTCGCTTGCGAACTGAGTTTTCCGCGAGCGGATCGGGAACTCTAGGCGATCATTCCGTCAAATTCCACCAACCGATGTCGTGTTTGAGCCGCGTCATTCGATTTTCGATGTGACATCGGGAATTGAGCCTGCTGTCAAAATAACATCAAAACGACTGTTCGACTTTCGTACGGCGGTTTCTAACGAGTTTTAATGGAACTCAGGCTGTTCAGTTCCGCTTTGATCTGAAAGTGACACATTGTAAGTTTACCGCTTGACTTGCAGCGAATGAGCTTGTTACAAAGTTTTTCGCGGAATTTGGGCCTGAAAACGTAACGTTGCAATTTCGCGAACGGCTTCCAATTCCATGATTCTTACCGTTTGGATTCTGTTATGACCTCGGTAACTATTCGAGTACTTGAAGGTATGGAGCAGGGTCGAGTCTTCTCTCGCGTTCATCTCCCTGTGACTGTCGGGCGCGAGGATGAAAACAGTATACAACTGAACGATGACCGTATCAGTCGTTTCCATGCAAAATTGCAGGACCATTCCGGCCGCGTGATCCTGACCGATTTGGACAGCACAAATGGAACTCGCGTGAACGGGCACGCGGTACAAATGCGGATTCTTCAGCCCGGTGACGTTATTTCGGTTGGACGTTGTGTGTTACTTCTGTCCGAACAACATGTCAGCAACCCTGGTACTTCATCCAGCCCTTTGGAAAACTCCCCGCAAACGACATATTTCAAAGGGGGGCGGACGGTTGATGACGATGATATGGTCGATGATGACGATGGTTTTGTTGATCCCTTGCCAAATGAGATCGAAGAACCTGACAAGCTTTTTCCAAACGGTCCTCCCGAATTACCGATTGGGCTGAACGCTTTGCAACAGGTTCAGCTTTCAGATGTGCTATCGCACATCCATGAACAAGTCGGCCATGTCGTCAAGAATGCCGTTGAAGACCTGGAATCAACGCGTGGACGAACTTTTCAGTGCGACTGGGAAACCTGGTCTAAACTGATTTCTTTGCATTCGAATCTGGCCGATTATCTTTACACGATTAATAGTCCGGAACGGTAAGATCTGGTCGTTCGTTTTTGGGCAATCTGCAATCGAACAGGAGTCCTAGGTTCGCATTCGCGAGAAGCCTGGAAGCGAATTTTCGGCTTTTGAAATTCTCGACAGGTCGATTGCACTATGCCAAACCAACATCGAATCGACCGCCGCCGATTTGCCGAAAGTCTTGTCGCCAGCACAGGTGCCGTCACGGCGCTGATCGGTTCGTCCTTAAGCGTTAATGCCGAGGACAAACCGCCCGCAGAACCCGGGGAAGCTCCCGCCGCTCCCTCTCGCCCTTCTGAGGAAGTTCTGCTCCTCACCTGCCTGATGCAACGATATCCGAGCGAGCATTTTGACGAGGCCGCAATTCAGGGAATTTTTCGCGATCTTCGCGGTGACTTGGCTCGCGGGCGAATTCTCAGCGAATTCCCGTTACAGAATTCTGACGAACCTTGTTTTGAGTTTCGAGCATATCGCGCTCAACCATAGTGCTTTGTCAAACTGATCGATGACGACTTTATGCCAATGCTTTGGCGTCTTCGGAAAAGCATTGGCTTCTCGTACAACCGATCAAAGAGCACTCTGTGACCAAAGAGGGTCATACATTAGCACCATAATCCTGGAGATTGGCAAAGTACTAGCGGCAAATGAGGCTGAATTGGGTACGATCGAACCTCAGGAAACGACGTTCGAAAGATTCTCCATTGATGAATGCAAGTAAAAACATGTTAGACGACGAATATCGTCGACAAAATCGGGCGGCGTGGGATCGGTTGGCGGACGGAAGCCAGTTTGCGCGCCTCGCCACAGACGAAGAATGCCTCGAACCATTGAAAACCCTTGATGGACGAGGCTGGCTACCTAATAGCGTCGTGGGAATGGACGTGCTTTGTCTTGCCTCGGGAGGTGGCTGGCAATCCATTCTCTATGCATCAGCCGGGGCACGTGTCACAGTGGTCGATATCAGCCAGGGAATGCTCGAACTGGACGATAAAGAGGCAGCCCGTCGTCGACTTTCGGTCCGAACAATCCGGGCCTCGATGGATGACTTGTCGATGTTGAACGACCAGTCATTCGACATCGTCCATCAACCAGTCAGCACCTGCTACGTTCCAGACATTGTTCGCGTCTATGCCGAGATCTCCCGAGTGCTGCGAGATGGTGGGCTTTACATCAGTCAGCACAAGCAACCGACCAGCGCCCAGATCTCGCGACGCGACGAACGAAACCAGTTCGTGGTTGGGATCGAATACTATCACACAGGCCCGCTTCCTCGCGTGGACGACACGTCCTATCGCGAACGAGGTGCTGTTGAATATCTGCATCGCTGGGATGATCTGATTGGCGGCCTTTGCCGAAACGGGTTTGTCATCGAAGATCTTCGCGAACCTCGGCGTGCCGACGAAAAGGCGCCCGTCGAACACTTTGGCTATCGAGGTCGATTCGTCCCCCCTTACGTCCGATTGAAAGCCAGGCGTCTGGCAAGAACTGCGAGTCCCAACGATCGACCATCGCAACTATGGATTCCCTGAATCACTTTTGTCCCTGCCGGGGACATCTGGTTTCAAAAGAGGAACCGGCACGATTCGATCAGGGTAATCGAGGTACGATTGCAAAATGATTTGCGCGGCCAGGCTATCAAGAGGTTGTTTCCGATTGGAGGGCGATTCGCCTCGACGCCAGATCAACAATTCGGCTTCTGCCGATGAATACCGTTCATCAACATAAACCAGCGGCAAACCGGTCTTCGATGCGACCAGGGTACCAAACTCACGAACCACAGCCGCCGCTGTTCCTTCCTCGCCATTCGTTCGAATCGGAAGTCCCAGTACGAATCCCACAGCCCGGTAGTCTTCGATCAACTCGCGCAAATGTTTCACATTCTGAGCAGGCTCGCGAACAACCCAGGTTTCAACAGGAACGGCCACCGTCTGGTCCGAATTGGAAACGGCAACACCCATTCGCTTCGTGCCGAAGTCCAGACCCAATAACGCTCCATGCGAGGGAAGTGGTACGAGCGGAACTGGTATGTTTGGCGTGTCATCCATTTTGATTGGGTCTGCAAATCTTCGCTAATGTTTCGATTCTTTGAATCTCACGACAATACCATCTCAGAAATGGATTGTATTGTTCGGTCGATTGAGAAGCTTGAATTTTCTGATTAGGGAAGATTAGTGTTCAAATCACTCTTTTCTTCGTTTTTCCGGTTCTGAACGCCGCTTGGCTTATGCCTGCGTGTAACCGCATCATCGTCCCAATTGGGTTGCGGGCGCCGTCGGCGCCGTGAATGTCGGCGTACATCTGTGGCCAATACTCTTCTTGCTCGTCCTTGTAAATTTGCCGATCACAAACTTCTGCGAAGCCATAAATGACATCGACTGGTTTCACTGTTCAATCTACGATCTTCGGCAGACTGCGTTCTGGAAGAATTGCAGTGACTTACTGGCATGCCGGTATTTCTCGCAAACCCTTGGACCTCAATTGTCATGGAATCGACACTTCACCGCGAACTCAAATTGCTCTACGGCGGATCGATTGGGGACGTGGAAGTTCAAGTCGATGGATTTCGGATCGATGCTGTCGTCGATGGTAAACTGTTTGAAATTCAGCAGGCATCTCTCGGCGCAATCCGTGACAAAGTCCGAAATTTGCTGGAGCGGCATACGGTTGTTGTCGTGAAGCCGATTGCGCTCCGCAAGCGACTGGTCAGGCGGGCGAAAGCGAACGGGCCAGTGATTTCGTCTCGGTACAGTCCACGACGCGAATCCGTCTTTCATCTTTTCGAAGACCTCGTTTACTTTGTTGATGTCTTCCCTCACAAGCGACTGACGCTGGAAGTCCTGTTGACAGAACAGGAAGAACATCGAGTCACGCGGCCTCGCCGACGCCGGTTCGGCCCTGATTATCGAGTCGATGATCGGCGACTGGTTCAGGTCGATTCAACGTTCTCTTTGCGGACAGTTGCCGACCTCAGGTCACTTCTGCCAGCAAGCCTGATTTCACCATTCACAACGGAAGATCTCGCTCGCGAAGCAAAGATCCCTCGTTGGATCGCTCAGAAAATGGCTTATTGCTTAAGAAAGACCGGGGCGGTCAAAGATCTCGGCAAGAAAGGCCGTTCGACGCTTTATGGTCTGCCAAAGGGCAGATCTCGCCGCGCTGCCTGAGCCCGCAACAATAATCACTTTGGTCCCTTAGGGGAGTGGATGTGAGAATTCCAGATCGAGCGGTCAGGGTACTGACGTTGACGCGGCATGTCGTTGGGAGTTTACGATTTGTACCTTCAAACCCAAGTTGACGTAAGGAGTTGCGGTCCTAAGTCAGGGCGTGATATCACCCGTCGAATTTGCGAGTGGGGAGCTCGGTGTACCATTCAAACCATCGCCGGTCGTATCGCGTTCCATACACCAGCGGATTGCATTGGCTCATCGGCTCATCGTTGGCAGCTTGGCTATCAACGGACTGAGTCGCTGTGCGTAGATATCATACCCAGCAGTCGAGAGATGGACGTTGTCGGGCGAGAATAATTCCTTGTTCAGCCGCCCCTCTGCGATTATGAAGTCCGAGGTGAGATCCAGCACCGTGATCCCCGGCTGACTGCCGAGCTTCAGTTGATCGAGTGCGGCGTTTGTCTTCTTGATGTCCTCGTAGAACGCATTGCCCGGCTCGTGCGCCGGCAAGATCTTGGCAACCACGATCGGGACCATCGGAAACTTCCTGCGGAGATTGTCGACGCATGCCTTCACCCCTCTGGCCGCCGGCTCGATCCCCGTCTCCGGGGTGAAGAACATGTTGTTGTTGCCAATCATCAGCACGATGCACTTCGGCTCCAGCCCGTCCACCCCACCGTGATCCAATCGCCACAGCACATTCTGTGTCTTATCCCCACCGATACCGATGTTGACGGCGCTGTACCGTCCCAGGTGCTTTTTCCAGGCATCGTTAAGCGGCTTGCCATCAAGCGGGCTGCCCCATTGCTGAGTGATACTGTCGCCGACCAGCAGGACGTCGACGGGACCCTTGCGACCCGCAACGTGCTCGGCCAACTTTGCATGAGTGTCGAGCCATGCGGTCCCGGTCCAGTATCCCGCCGAGGGAACGACCGGCCACATCGCAGGCAGATGCTTCATTGCTTCGGAACCAGGGCGACGCTCGTACTCTGGCGTCAGTACGTAGGTTAGCTCTTCGTCAGTAAGCGGCCACCCGGTCTTCTGCGGCTCGGCGGTGACGTACGGGTAATCAGCCTCGCGCGTCTGTCCTGCAAGAGACGCAGCCAGCAAAAAGACAACCGAGATGATCGCGCACATGTAGGTAATCCCTATTCATCTGTTTTTCGTGAGATGCATGCGAAAGCTCTCAACTACTCGCCGGTGTTCTAACGGGATTGATCGCACGATTCAATCTGTGGTTCATCGACATCTCTTCGCAGTCTCAACTACATTACCTCGCGACAAGATTTTCAATCTCCCAAACGATCATCCCTGAATTCCCCTGCACAGCGAGAGAACGATGCGCCACGACCAGCGACAGCCGCATGATTTGAGACCGATCCGAGTTCAAAGACACTTTGTCGGTGCGGCACCGGGAAGTGTGCTCATCCAGGCTGGTCGGACCACCGTACTGTGTACGGCAAGTATCGACAGCACACTTCCCCCGTGGAAAGCGGTTGCAGATCCTGCCAAGGCAACTGGCTGGTTGAGTGCCGAATATTCGATGTTGCCGGGAAGTACCTCGCCACGAAAGCGGCGGGAACGAGACAAAATGGATGGCCGATCGACTGAGATTCAGCGATTGATCGGTCGCAGCCTGCGTGCAGCTGTTGATTTCCAGGCACTGGGAGCTCGATCAATTGCGATCGACTGTGACGTCCTCGAAGCCGACGGTGGTACGCGAACCCTCAGTATCACCGGTGGCTTTATCGCGCTGTGCGATGCGATTGCTTCGATCCGCCATGAACTTCCTGCCGACCGCTGTATTATTACGCGAAGTATCGCCGCGATCAGCGTCGGCGTCGTTGAAGGAACTCCTGTTCTGGATCTCGATTATCACGAAGACAGTACCGCAGAAGTTGACCTGAATGTCGTGATGAGCGGAACAGGTCAGTTCATCGAGGTCCAGGGGACTGCCGAAGGGAAACCATTTTCTCGTGACCTGCTGAACAAACAACTCGACCTGGCAGCCCTCGGCATTGAACAGTTGACGCGACTTCAGCGTGAGGCACTCGGACCCGACTGGCCGCCGTTTGAACAGATGCTGATCTGTTAGGTGTCGCTAACGATTGGCGAGTCGCAGAACCGACTGGTACGATTAAACCGTTCCATGGTCGGCACGATTTCTTGCTGTCCGGATTCGAGTGAAACCACGAGTGGAGATGCTTCGGATGAACTTCGTCCCGTCGAGTCTGATCCCGTCACGATTGAATTCTTTTCTATTGTCGGTTTCGCTGCTGGGGTTGAGCATTTTCCTGTCGCCGGCATTCCTCTGTGGTCAGGATGCAAAAGTGGAAAAAAAGACCGAACCGCCGAAGGGGGAAGAAATCGAGAACCCGTTTCCGAATCGGCATCCTGCTCCAGAATTGGAAGGGGGTGTCGAATGGTTGAATGCGGCGGGACCGATCTCGGTCAAAGACCTGCGTGGCAAAATCGTGTTGATCGACTTCTGGACCTTCTGCTGCATCAACTGCATGCATGTCCTTCCAGACCTGGATTACCTCGAAAAGAAATACCCCAAAGAACTGGTTGTGATCGGCGTCCACTCCGCCAAGTTCGATAACGAGAAAGCAACAGGGAACATCCGCAAGGCCATCCTGCGATATGAGATTGAGCATCCCGTCGTGAACGATGCTGACATGATTATCTGGCGCAAATTCGGCGTGAATTCGTGGCCATCGCTGGTCGTGCTCGATCCTGAAGGCCAGTATTGCGGATACGTCTCGGGCGAAGGGAACCGCGAACTGCTGGAAAAAGTCATTGGCCGGTTGATCGCTTATCACAAGTCAAAAGGAACCTTGGACGAAACGCCGGTCCGATTCGATCTCGAACGAAACAAGTCCAAGGACACGCCGCTCAAGTTTCCTGGAAAGATCCTGGTCGACGAGGCGAGCGGTCGGTTGTTTATTTCAGACAGTAACCATAACCGTCTGGTTGTCTGTGCTCTCGACGGCAAACTGATCGATGTCATCGGCACAGGAACGATTGGTCGAAATGATGGTGGCTATGCGCAAGCACAATTTGATCATCCCCAGGGGATGGCACTTGTCGGTCAGACGCTTTATGTGGCGGACACCGAAAATCATCTACTCCGCACTGTCGATCTCGAAAAGAAGTCCGTGTCGACACTCGCCGGGATCGGGGAACAGAACCGCACCCGTGTTCCTGGCGGATCCTTATTGGAAACTGCCCTGAACAGTCCGTGGGACCTGACGGTCGTCGATGGTGTGCTCTATGTTGCGATGGCCGGTCCTCATCAGATCTGGGCTCATAAGCTCGGGTCAAATTCAATCATGCAATATGCCGGTTCAGGCCGTGAAGACATTACCAACGGATCGCTTGATAAGGCGGCTCTTGCCCAGCCATCGGGTCTGGCTAATGATGGCCAATCCCTGTACGTCGTCGACAGCGAAGGCTCGGCCATTCGTAAGATTTCGACCGACCCCAAGAATGATCTGCTCAAACCCGAAGGTGACGTGACGACGATCGCCGGAACTCACGATCTTCCACGAGGCCGCAGCCTGTTCGAATTTGGTGACGTCGATGATTCCGGCGACGACGCAAGATTCCAACATCCGCTGGGGCTGGCCATTCAAAACGGGAATCTGTTCATCGCCGACAGCTACAATCACAAAATCAAACAGGTTGACGTCAAGACTCGTGCCGTTTCCACATGGATCGGTACGGGAAAAGCGGGAACCGAACTGGAACCACTGCAACTCGCCGAGCCTGCGGGCGTGGCGATCGCTGGTGGCAAGATGTATGTCGCCGACACCAACAACAATCGAATTGTTGTCATTGATCTGGCGACGAAGAAAGCCAATGAACTTGTCATCGCCGGACTGTCATCGCCCCGCTCCGGCGATACCCCCCCGACCGTTCCCTCGGTTTCGAATGCAAAAATAACAGACGTCAATCTGCAAGAATTGTCAGCTACGTCAGCAATCGACGTTCAAGTCGATTTCTCGCTTCCACAAGGCTACAAGTTAAATCCGCTATTGCCCGTCACGTATACGCTGAAAGCCGACGGAGTACAGACGTTGATCCCTGCGGATCAGCTTGAAGTCAAGCAAGAATCCGCTTCTGAAGGAACAACGACCAAGTTGTCGATTCCCACCGCAAAGAAAACCGGCGAAGCGACTTTGTTACTTTCCGTCACGTACGGATATTGCCGGGACGGAAACGGCGGGGTCTGTAAAGTAGCCACCAGCCATTGGAAGATTCCCCTCCTTTTGAAAGACGGAGCAAAAACCAGGTTGGTGAAACTTCAAGTGACGGCGAAATAGCCATTTGGCGTGAGTGTTTTTATTCCAGCAAACCTTGCGCGATCGCATCCGGTGGCAGATCGTGGCCAGTCAGCGACTTAAACAGTGCGCTGATGTAGCCGACGAAGACCTCGGCAGGTTCAACGACCTTGCAACCCCGTTCGCGGGCTTGCTGAGTAAAAAACGATTCTCCCGGAAGTTCGCTGAGGTCCATGAACGTCATCCCTTGTCGAAGCAACGAAGGATTTAGCGTCGTCTTTTTCGAACCGTAATCCAAAGTATTCGTTGTCAGTACAACCACGTCAACAAGCGTGTCATACAGCTTGGCGACTGGCACATACCTCAAATCACAAGCCGCCGCGATTTTCTGAGCTTCCACTTCGTTGCCCGAGCAGATGCTGACCAGGCCGTTACGCCGTTTGACTCCATGTGCGACCGAGATCGCCAGACCATTCGATCCGATGATCATGGTGTTGCGCTTATCGAGCGGGCGATCTTCGCTTGATTGCTTACCAAGCTTTTCTTCGAGCGATCGAAGTGCTGACTTCCAGACAAGGTTATGGGCCTGCCAGCCTTCGGGCGTTTTGATCACGACATCTGTGTATTGAGACGCTTTAGCAATGTCATCACCGGTCGCGGCAAGACCCATCACTCGATGTCCGGCGTCAGACGTCGCAATGATGGCGGGTACTTTCAAAATGTCCAGCATTTTGGGAAGTTGATCCAGCGACTTGAAGTCAAGCGGTAGACATCGCGTATTCATTCCCTTGATGTCAAACGCAGCGTTAAGAATCTTGGAGACGGCCTGTTCGACGACACCCTCTCCAACGACACCGATAAAACGCGTCTTGGAATCGACCTGCCGCCAGCGATAGACATCGTCCAGCTCGCCGACAGTCGGCTGACCGGGAAATGCTTCCATCCCCTTTTCAAGCGCTGCGTAAATCCATGGCGAACCGTACTTGCGACCGAGCAACGAGAACGTCAGTCCGCTGCGGCCAAGCCCAAGACCGACGACCGGCAGCATCCGTTTCTGGCTGACAACGGCCAATAACGGCCATGCCGTTTCCAGCGTCTCGGTTGGCCAGGTGAACTTGACGACGTCGGCCTTGCATCGGGTGGCTTCTTCAAACGCCTCTTCCACATCAATGAGTGGACGTGTCATACTGGCAAAACTGATGACTCGCTGCGTCTTCCCGAATCGTGGAATCTTCATCGCAGTGACAGGGTCCAGTTCGATGTAATCGGGAGCAGCGATGATTGCCTGTCGCAACAAAGCAATGCGTTCGTCTTCGGTCCCTTCGAAATTGCCACCTTCGTGCGGAGGTCGGCAAGAAATCAAAATCGGTTTCTTGGAACCCGAGATCATATCTTTGACGTCAGGTTCCTTGTGAAGTCGGTCAAGACAAACTTCTACCAGATCGCATTGATTGGCGGCGTTGTAGATGTCAACCTTCGCGAGTTGACGTGATTCCGGAGTCACAGAAATGCAGATCATGTGTAGAAACAGGCTCCAACACGAGGATTGACGTTGATCGAAGGACAGTCCTGAAAAGTTTCTTCCGACCAGCGACCATAATCGAAATGAGTTGATCGTGTACAAGATCATACGAAACAGAGGTGACAAAATGCCATACTGGAATTGACAGAAGTCATCTGTCCGCTTGCCAAGCAGACTTCGCAAAACTTACCATATAGGGATGGACATCAACTGGGAACCACTGCGGCAAATCATTCAAACACATCAGCGGTTTGTCATTTCCAGCCACGTCAGGCCCGATGCCGACGCCATCGGCTCAGAAATTGGACTGGCCTATATTCTGCAATCACTCGGTAAAACCGTGCAGATCGTCAATACATCGGCGACACCTGCAAACCTTTATTTTCTCGATCCGACGCGTCAGGCACAGCAGCTCGGGCCCGTCGCCAAGCCGGAAGACGTGTCAAAGGCCGAAGTCCATATCGTTGTCGATACCAGTTCGTGGAATCAGTTGTCCGATGTCGGCAAACTGATGCGAGATTCGTCCGCCAAACGAGTCGTCATCGACCATCACGTCAGTTCGGACGACCTCGGAGCCGTTGAGTTCAAAGATACCACCAGCGAAGCAACCGGGTCGCTCATCTTCAAGCTTTCGGAAGCGCTGGGGGTTCAACTGACACCTCATGCCGCAACCGCGCTATTCGCCGCCATCGCGACAGACACAGGTTGGTTTCGTTTCGCCGCTGTTTCGGCTGAAACGTTTCGAATTGCGGGACGTTTAGTGGAATGTGGAGCATCACCCCCGACGATCTATCGGGAACTTTACGAACAAGGAACCTTGGCCAAAATGCATCTCGTCGGCCGGGCACTTGGTCGAATGAAACTCGATTGCGACGGCGAGCTCGCTTACACAACGATCGAATGGAAAGAATTTACAGAGGTCGGAGCGGTCCCGGCAGACACCGAAGATCTGGTCAATGAATGCCTGAAGGTCCTGGGAACGAAAGCGGCGTTCATCGCCATCGAACAACAGAACCATCAGGTCAAAGTCAGCTTCCGCAGTCGACTTGATGCTTTGAACGTCGCCGCCGTCGCTGAAAAGTTTGCTGGCGGCGGACATCGACTCGCCGCCGGAGCCACCCTTCAAGCCCCCTTTGCGAATGCCGTCAACAAGGCACTTGAAGCGATGCGGGAAGCCGTTGTTTCAGCCCGACCACAGGCGTAAGCGTAGCATAGGCTTCAGCCCGAGCGCGAGGGCAGTTCGTGAGAGCAACAACGTCATAATACAAAAATCGGATAAAATCTCTTTCTTCAATCATTCCAGACCAGCACTTCGGAAACCCCACTGCGAGACTGGCCTTGATGTGTGAAGACAATCCGAACCTTCGATGATTTCACGGCATCAAACCGAACTTCGTTCCATTGACCACCGATGGGATGTTCGGGGATTCTTTTGCCGTTCAAAACGTCGATCCATTCGGTACCAGACCGATACTGAACGACATAAGACGCCGGTGCCTGCACGCCACCTCGATCGTCGTAAATCGCCAATTCGACACGACGGAATTCTGTGACTTGACCGAAGTCAATCTCGAGCCAATCGGTTGCTGACTTTGATTCATAACTGGTCCAGCGGTTGGGGGGATTCGGCAGAAAAGTCGTCACCCCGTCATTCGCGGTCTCAATCCGGTCAAAGCGGGACGTGTGTGATGCACTCGCCTTGGGAAATTCACCGCCGTTGTTTTTCGGTCCCGGGTTGTAGGCGAGGTTGCCCGCCGGTGGCGCTTGCGGCACAAGCGGAAGGGTCACGTCTCCCCAGACTTCGATCTCTGACAGTCCCGACTTTCCATTATCGGGATGATGCAACGTGACTCGCACTTTCGTTGCTTCGATCATGTCGAACTCAACGACATTGGCACGATGACTTTGTGGCTTTCCATACACATCGGTCTTTGACACGATCGATTGCCAAGCGTTGCCAACCCACGCTTCCAGGTCGATCTTTTGCGGAGTTCGTACTTTTGAGTTGTTCTCGCCTGCATCATCCAATGGATAAAGTTTAATCGTGTGAATCGGCCGTTTCGTACCAAAGTCGATGACGACGGAATCTTTACCGTTGGGAGATCCCTCACACGTCCACCGATTCGGCGGATGCGGCATGTACCAGAAATTGCCATCGTTCAATTTACTGATGGACGTATTCGGCGACGAATACGATGCGACGATTCGCGGATAGTACGTTCCATCGTTGTTCACGGCAAAGTTGACGGTCGCTTCTGCGCGTTGGGTTGGCGTCGGTCGTGACAACGGCGGCAACTTGATCGTAAGCGGTTCAAGGTTCGTCGACGATGCCAGTTTTTCTCCGTCAGCAAAAATCGTTAACCCCTGCCCACGTCGATAGCGAGTACCCAGCCGATCCCACACGATGCTGATTCGGCGTCCGTGATAGATGACGTCATCCAGTGCGAACCAGTCCCATGATGACGGCACCAGTGGTGTTAACTCAAAGCTCGGGGCCTCGGCAGGGTTGAGGTAATTTGACGGTATAACAGGCTTCAGACCCACCAATCCGGTGATGACAAGGTCACAGAATCCCGAATGAAAATAGTGTTCGCTGTGGTTGTAACCATCGTGACCTTCGAATGAACCGGTATCAGGATGCAAGGCTTCAGCCAGGTACGGCTTTCCGTTCTTGCGATGCGAACGGGCATAAATCTGCAGTAGTTTCACATAGTCCAACCGCGAGAGATCCGACTGCCGGCTACTCTGCAAGACGTTCGCCATCGCTTTCAGTGTTTGTGTGGTGGCATACGGCCACGACTGACCACTCCACCAGCAACACGATTTTTGTAGCAAAAACATCGGGTCGTGCCGTTCAACGGTCGTCGGTCCGAAGTCGGCATAGAAGCCATCATGGTCTATTAGCGGTTTCCAGGCCGCTTCGTAGCCTTTGTTTTCATCGAGCATGTTGAATTGCCAGGGGACATATCCGATCAACTCACGACCATGCACATCGCCTGAGAACTGTCCAGTCTCATACGTTTTAGAGAGTGCCTTGATCTTGTGGCCATCTCGTTCTTCGTCGTTCTTGTAAACCGGGAAAAAGAACTTCCGCCGATCGTCCCAGAGCAGTTTTTCCATATTGCTTTTGAGCTTCGCCGCTTTCTGCTCGAACTGCAGCTGCACGTCACCTTGACCGGCGAGTCGTGCAATCTGAGCAATGGCGACCGCATCAGCCCACATGTAGGCATTGAACGAGGGACGATAACTCGGTGCCCCTCGCAAGATGTCCTGTGTCTGGCGGCTATTGATGTTGAATTCCATCCCGTCGTCGTGGCCAGTCTGCCAGAACAGGCCAACCTCTTTCACGTAATGACGTTCTTCCCAGCCCTCGTAGTTCTTGATCAGATCCGGCAACAGGTCGATCAAAAACTTGTCGTCCTGATGCACCGTACCAAAAGCCATTATGGCATCAGCCAGCCATGTACTATAGTTTCGCGGTTGAGCACCCGGCGTGCGGAACCAGTAACGCGCATAGTCGCGCCCGATCTGCGGCTTCCTTAACCAGCGAGCCTCATAAAGCTGATGTCCGGCGGGACAACTGATCGCTCCATAAGCCCCCGACCAGAATGGTCGATCAATAAACTCGGTAAATGAATAACCGCTGTTCGGCGAGCCGTAGGTCAGATGCTTGGTCAGCAATTCCCAGCGATAGTAATAGGTCGTCGTGATCTCAGGATCAGGGCATTCAAAGAATGGAATATGTTCGGCGTACCAGTTCCAGTCACGGTTATCCCAGAAGGTTTGCTCGCTGAGCAACTTCTGTTTGTTGAGGATTTGACCTTCGACATCGCGAGATACTGCGATCGAGACCAGCGCTGCCATTACAAGTATTGAGAAATGAAATTTCATGATGATTTTATTCTTTGTTCACGGCGTGATTTCTTCCAGGAATGTGAAACCAAACCGACGTCCCTTGTAGAACGCAACGGGTTTCAATTCACTATCACCCATCGCTTTTCCGCCGGGCTTCAAGCTGTCGTCCTGGACCTCGATACCGACGTAAAGCAATCCGGGTGTTCCATGTCGAGTGATAAAGAGGAACGTGGCCGTTTCCAATGGCGCGACGGATTGCGCAGCTTTGTCATAATGAAGTAACAAAGTTTCCGTGAGACGCCCTTCGGCTTGTAAGTCTTTCAGAGTGACATCAGCGAAATTGCTCTTCCATCGTTCTTTTCCAAGTTCCCATGCGCGAAGACCAATGGACCGCAGCGCAAAGATCTTCCGCCCGTCGGCGGTCTCGAATTCCGTACCCATTAAATCAAAACCTTCTCGCGTGGCCCAAAACACAATTTCATCGAGATGGGATTCAATGTCGATGGCGTTTCGCCATTTTTCTGGTAGCGCTGCCGCACGCCCGACATCAAAATCGTAGAAAACAAGCTTCGCGCTCGGATTCTGGTACGATTCGAGAATCCAGTTGCTGCTACGGCCGTTGCCCGTCTTAAAGTGGCTATCGGCTGAAGGTGGAAGGATTGGTCCTTCGTCTTCTCGTTGCGGAAGATGGACTTTCGAATACTCTTGATCCTGTAAGTAATCCATCCATTTCTGTTCCCACCACTCTGCCCACGTTTCAGCAAGTCGTTGAAAACAGACACGCTTTCGTTGCTGTTGCGACGCAGAACCGACGAAAAAAACAACAAACAGCTCTTTTTCTTCGAATTCTTTTCCCGTCAGTTTGTGGAGTGCACCGCAGATTTCTCGCACCGGTCGCCCAAATCCGTATTCATTCGCGTGATTCGTTGGACGAATATCGTTTTCTTGTGCGAATTTCAAAAGTTCTGGATCGTCTGCTCTTAGCCCCATGTCAGAACCGGGTGGAAGCAAAGTCTTAGGAATCGCACGAATCAGGGACGGGATCGCTCGTTTGTCACCGATGGCTCTGAGAACAAAGCCTAGGCATCCCAGCATCATGTCATCGTCGGTGGAATCCAGCTCTTGAATCAATTCCGGAACGGCGTCCGATCCCAAATCGGCGATGTCTTTCAGCGTCCGGCACCAAGCTTCACTGTAACGTTCTTTGCCAGCATTCTGCTCTTTTAACTTGTCGAGTAACCGACGCGTCGCCGTTGCCTCCGGCTGTTCCTTGGAAGGTAGTTCCTCGCGCTTATCAACGGTTTTTACATCACCAGCTTCCGAAGCGAACTTGTCCGACGGTTGATTTGCTGAAAGAACATCAATCAATCCAATCCCGCAGATCGAAATGACGGTCAACCATAACAATGTCACTCCATTTTCATGCCATGATCGAGCCACTATGTCTCTCCTGGAAATGAGTCAAACGTGAATACGCAGATCCATGATCAGGCGCCCGAAATTTTAATCAAGCTTGGGAAACCAACAATTCCAACGAAACCCCACCCCCTCTACGGGGGTGGTTAACGGGCCTTTGCCCTACCAACTGAAACCGGACTCGTTGAACGAATAGACATGCGAGTTTGGAATCGACTCGTTTTTTATCCCCAATAATCAACTTTCAATCCCGGCACTTTGTCGAAGTCACATCGATTGCGCGAAACCAATTTTGCCGAATGCGAAACACAGATTGCAGCGATTCGCAAATCTTGGGAACCGAGGGTTTGAGGTTCGAGTCCTCACGGGTGCATTTCTTAAAGTGAAGCCAGCAAAGAGTTAATCTTCTGGACTTCAATTTCGGACAAGTGGGAGATTGGTTCCGTTCCCCCCACAAATCCCCCCACTAATGGGGGTTTGTCTCCGGCGGAAAGTTTCTGCCGCACCTCTGCCGCCGCAGATTGTGCAGAGCGCATGGCACCATAAAACTTCTGCGTGGTCGCAAAGTCTGCGTGCCGCATCACCACCATCAGCGTTTCCGCTGAAACGCCCGCGTTAATTAGCCTCAGGGCACAGCCCCGACGCAAATCGTGGGCACTCGCATATTTCACCCGGCTTTTTTTCCGTTCGTCCGCCTGTCGTACGACAACTTTGGCTTCCTTGCCAATCTTTGCAATCACTCGACTGACATGTTCTTTCGTCAGTCGTTCGACCGACCGGCAGACGATACCTGGGGAACGCCAGTTGCCCGGCATCCGCAGTTCGTATTCCACCGGTCGCGGATTCACGACCCAGCCCGTTCGTTCACCTTCGGGAACGGTCTCCAGCAGCGCTCGCAGATCCGGCAGCATAGGAATTTCCTGATGCACGCCATTCTTCTGCGTGGACGGAACAACAAGAGTTGGATGTTGCCCCTGTCGTTCCGGCCAGACTGGATAGATATGTCGGTCATCGTCCCAACAGAAATCCATCACGTCCCCAATACGGAAGCCACTCCCCCACAGAACGCGGAGAGTGAACTGCCATGATTGAGCGCTGCCTGCTCCTACCACTTGCGGAGTCGTTGCGAGCATCCGCTCGAATTCTTCCACAGTGATCGGACGCCCCTTCATGACGTCGTCCACGTCCAACTTCTGAAGTTGCGGAACGCGGTCGAGCCAATCGTGAGCATGACAGTATCGTACGAACGCCATCACAGCCCCCAGCATACTGTTGACCGTGTTGGGTGAACGCGTGTCATAACGACATTCGTCCCCAGCGAGCAACCGCTCTTGAAGATACTCCAGCATCTCCAGGTTGCAGCACTCACGAACAAATATCCCTCCGTCGCATCCTTGCTCCCGGAAGTAGTCAGCGAAAATCCTTTCCGCCAGTTGCAAACGTGACAACGCGTGCGTGAGTGATGCCTTTCGAAGGCGGCTCGCACGATGCTGACGAAAGCGATCATAGGCATCGTCCCACGTTTTGCCACGGTTTTCGTCAGCGCTATGTGGGTCCGTTTGCTTCTTTGGAACCAGAGATGCGGGTTGTTCGACGATCGCACCATCTGACGCGACGTATTCACCGTTGAGCAATCGCTTCTGACATTCCCGTTGAATCCGCCGAGCCTCACGCTGGTCTCGCGTCCCACAGTTCTTTCGCACCCGCTGGCAGCGGATTGGGCAATAGAACTTAAGCACGTAGCCATTCTTGTCCGACGCCTGGAGCGGTCGATTGGGGTACAGTTGAATATTGCCGATTTCGGGCTTCCTCGACATAGAGGAGTCCTTTCAATTCTCAGAGGATTAATCATGTTTCTGGCTTTCTTTCTGCGTTCCTCGAAAAATGCTCGATGAGATCCTTGCCAGTCACCCAACGCGTGTGACCCACGATCATGTAGGGCAAGCCCTCGTCGAGCATCTTATCCCAAACTTTCTGAGAAACACCCAGACGCCGCAAAAATTCTTGCTTGCTGTACGCTTCGTGTTCACAAATTGTTCCGACAGTCTCTTGATGGTGTCGCATGGCAATTCCTTTCGCATACAACAAACAATGATTTCCGAAGCTGGATTGAAATTCCCGCCCCTGTCCAAGGCTCGTTTTGCACTCTTGTCCGCCGACAACACTTAACCTCAAAACGGGACTTCGTTTAAGTCGGCGGATGTCCAATCTGCCGGCATTTCCGGCAACTGCAATGCCTCTTCGTCTACGCCACAGACGTCAAGGACAGAAGGCAGCGGACTGTCTCGGACTTCGCGGATTGAGAGATCCGCTGGGATCATCCAACCAGCAGGGATCGGCCCTCGTGCTGGTGTTGACTGCGTTATCACCCCTCGTTCGAGGAGTTCCGCCAGGTGCTCGCGCACCGTACGTTCGCTCATGTTCATTGACTGGGCTAATTTCTTGGCGGTGTGCTCACCTGTGAACGTTCTGACTCGGGCCACAAACCGCTTTAATGCCTCTGCCGGTTTCCGGCCCAGGCTTTGGCCGAACACTTCATCAAGCAGAATCCGCGCTAGGAAGTAATCTTCCGGCTGTGCCACGATGCACCCCTTTTCATCACGTTCCCGCTGGTATTGATGCAAGAGTGCAATGGTCTCGATCATGCTCGCCATGTGGCCAAATGATCGTCGTACTTCCAAGGGTTCCTTAGGGAACAACGCCGCCAGTCGATTAGCAAAAGGAATCACCGCTTGAAGTGGAGCGAGGCAGCGGTGGAGACACTTGAACTCTTCCCGCACCTCGCCCCGGCGTTCGCTACTCATTTCACCCGACGATCGTTTAGCGTGCGCTGCCAGGATTTTCTCCGTCTGTTCTGGCCGCTCATCTGAGTGAAGGACCAGGCACCGATTTGCATCCTCTTCGAAGACTTCTGGTGCCGTCGTCGATTCCACATACGCGATCGGCCCCTTCCGGTGAACTGTCACCGACCGAGGCCCTTCGCCATCGGAGATTGTTACCACCTTCACTAATTCACCGGCAGAGATCATTTCCCGCAACGCTTTTGTTGTTTGGGCCGTCTCATCGTTTTGTCGTCGTGGGCGTTCCCCCGCGACGACGAACTTGTGCTCAAGCTCACCCGTTGGCAGGTAATAGAGTGCATTCTGTGTGATCTCGGTGGCCGACAAAATTGCTTCTGCCGGGAACAACTTTGCGACTTGTTCAATCACATACGATTTCCCCGAAGCGGACGGCCCTTGAACGATGACCGACAACGGACGGTCTAACAGTCTCGACGTTCCTGTGAGATAGATCGTCAAAGCGAGCAATCGCTCACCTGCAACGCCCGCCTCTTCGATGCTGTTCACGACCCAACGCAGCAAGTTAGGTGACTTGAGCGTCAATTCCATTTTTGCCCGCACGTATTCCGGCATTTCAGCCAGTAATTCTTCCCGCGTCTTTCGAATTATCTTTTCTTCAAGCAAGAAACTCATGCGGCCTCCTTCTTGGCGGGAATGCCGAGTTCAATCGCCTTTCGCTGCACTTCTTGCTTGAACTGGCGGCCCTTCATCTCTTCGCCAATTTCGTTTTCGAGTTGCCGCCAGGCGTCACCAAAGTCATCAATCCCGTTGCGTGCAGCCAATCCGATGAGAGATGCAGCAACTCGCTTCACCAAGAACGATGTATCCATTGCAGGCACCGACGCCGCACGCCTGATTCGCTCATCAAAGATGCCGAACCTTTCTGCACACTCTTGAATCATACGCCAGATCGGAAGCACCGTGCGGCGAGTCGCGTTCTCGTTGTCCTGCTGTCGCAATGAGAACCATTCTTCGGTCAGATAGCGCCAAACTCGACCTTGCTTCTCGCTCAAATCGTTCAGGGAGTTAATCCCGAATCCTTTCAACGCTGTGCGGCGTAACTGAAACTCACACCGCCACACGTCGACATTTTCGGTGATTTGCCATAGCGGAAGAAACCATGTCTTTCCGCTCGCTTCAATTTCTACGGACTTGTCGTAAACACGAAGCATGATCTCCGCACCTGGTTGTCCTTGATAGAACGTACGCAAATCATCGCTTCCGAGGTGAATCCTCCGATCTTTACTTCGACACACTGCATGACGCCGTAGAAACTCATCCGTCAAGCCGCCGGGAATTAGCATATCGACGCACAGGTCACATCGGTTGATGCGTTCCTCTCTCACCACTCCTTCAGCCAGTGCAGCCAACTTGCTCCGCACGTGGTCAATAGCGGCCCTCGGTCCTTTCGCCCATAGAAGCTGCGCGCTCACCGAGACGAACACATTCGGAGTATCGCCGATCGGCCCTCCGGTGCGAGACAGGTACAACTGAAAGTCAGGGAACTGAACATGGAATGGGAAATTCGGCTTCCCACTGGCAAGCACCTAGCAGCGTCCATCACCCGCGACTTGACCACCGTTTCGGGACGCTTTCCGTTTCAATTCTCCGAGCTTCGCCACGATTCGCGGCCAATCTTCGGCGAATTCGACGTATAGGTTTACATCCAGCGTATCGACCCCCGACAAAAGAACTCTTGTCCCCTTATCGCCTATCTGAACTAATTGATCGCTCTCTACTGAACTATAAACTTTCCCCTTTAAATCCTTCTTCCCCCCTACTGAAACTTTAGGGGGGCGTGTTACAAATAACGCCCCCCGATCAAATGCGACGGTCGCCGGTTCGCCCGCGTATCCGCGGCTCCCGGCGACCTCTGCATTTGTTGCATTCGATACGCTTCCATGGTTATTGCTGTCGTCAGCAGTGACCGCAGATGCGACATTCGCCGGATGTGGCGCACCCAGGGACGTAGAATCGTCCATAAAGAAACTCCCTTTTGTGCAATAGACGCCCTTGCCTAACTGGATTGATCCAGTAGATTTGCCGTCGTTCCGTGATTCGGTGGTGCACTTGGGGAGTGGTGGGTGAGTTTTTTAGGTTGGGCCGGTTATTTTATTTTTGGGTACCATCGATTCTTTCTCGACGGCGAAATTTTTTATTCGGTTTGGCCCGGTGTGTAGTTTTAATGTGTTGTTAAAGTGTGTGCTTGTTTTTTATATTGGAACGTTCGGCATTCAATTCGACGCTTCGCCTTCCGATTGGTGTCCTTCACCAAATCGGCACCCTTGTTGACTTGCGATTGCTCTCCCGTGGACCGTCCAAGGGCATACATCGAGCAGAAGCCGCTTTAGGGATGCGGACAACGTTGACCTATTTGGAATATCGTGAAGTGTTCGATGCGACCTACAGACATTCTTTTGGACTAATTATTTTTTCCATAATGTTAGCCTTTTCCTAAAATCCCTCATTTCTGGTCTCGCTTCGGGCGTGCCCCTGGCGGGTCGGGCTCTCCGCTACGATGAAGACATCTCCGCTGCGATCCCTCACGCAAATGCACCTTGCACGACGAGGCCGCTTGTCTGACCGTCTTCGTCCGTCGCGGCCAGGGAACCCCACACGAGCCCTAACCGCGACGGACGAAGACGGCAGATCGAAACCGGCAGACATCGCCGTTCATTCAGCTCAATTCGGATGGCTTCGCCGCTGAAGAGTTGTTTCAAAGGCCCTTCCGCTTGGGCCCAAATCCGGCAGCCTTGACGGATTCCCAATATGATATTGGCCAATGATTTTTGGCTTCGGCCAGAAATGTCAATGAAGGGTATTCAGGCCTTTAAGTCAGGGCTTCGTGACATGGCTTCCCGTCACAGTGACCCTAGGAATTGGCTAACAACGATGGAAAGGTGATTTCTCATCGGCTGATTTTCAGATTTGGCAGCGATTCTTGGAGTTCGTTTATCCCGCATCAGTAGTTTGTGTATCCCCTGACGAAAGCATGACGATGTTTTTGAGTCCGCCGAGTTCTTTCAATCCAATATCCGTGATCTGGTTGTTGTCAAGGTAAAGCGAATCACTTCAGGACATTTCCGGTGGGGGTGCTTTGTATACGGATAACAACACACCCATCTGGACCGGGGAACATCGGTCAAATAAGATGCAATCCAGGATGGCGTCGCACCGCAGTTGGCCCAAGCGACACGGAGGATCCGACCAGATTTATAAACATGGCTCGCGGGATCAATTGGAGATGGAGGTGGAGCGGATTTGATCTCGGCCAACTCAATGACTCCGAACCTCAGGAGTCGACTAGGCTAGGCTGGTGGTTAATTCCACATTGGTTCATGACCCTTCCGCTGACGCTGCTCTCGACGTATTCGCTACTCAGCACGCCGCGAAGTGTGAAGCCGACATCAGATTTTCAGACCACATAGCCGTGGTGAGTCAGGTATATCATTCCCCTTTTTTTCGGCCATCTCAATTGTTATCCGGCATCTTCGACTGGGCTTCGTTGCCGATGTCCTCAATAACCATCTCGATTTCCTTCGAAAAATTCAGTTTGTCGTCGTTTTCATCGTTTTTGATTCGAAAACAAGCAAAGGAAAAGACAGGCGCAGTGATTGGATCAAACCAGGCAGTGGACTCCTCAATCTGTGCGCGAGTCGTGATTGCCGTCTTGTCCGTTCTTGTCCGCGCCTCTGAAATCGACAAGCGTCCTTTTTGATAATCGACATTACGCGCTTTGTCCAGACGTTCTGTTTTCTGCCACCTACCGGGAAAAAACCTCAGAAGGTTGCTGTTTGATTTGATTTCTTGCCCAAGTTTTATCGCTCGCACATCGAAGTCACCGTTTTTAAACCAGCCACGCTTGAGACCTCCGAGCGGCTTTTCACTTTCGAGCAAATCCTTTTCAGGGATGAGAATCTTATACAATGAAATTCTCTCTTTATTTTCCAGTGACCAAACACGGTTCAGTTCGACCCATCGGCATTTCTCGCCATCTTCAGTTCTGGTGCCTACGAGAGAACACGTCATTTTTTCCGTATATTCTCCTCGGAACACCCCATTGACTTCCGTCTTCTCATTCCATGAATATCTGATCCACCAACCGTCGTCGGGTAGCTTTGCGGTTTGATCTTCCGCGTTAGTGTTCAGATCATAAACCCAAGTAATCAGGAAAAGAGAAATGGCAACACGAACATTCATGGATCGGTTCCTTCAACTCAACGTTATTCGTTGTTGTCTTCGAGGAGAATTGTTAGTAAACCCTTAGCGCTCCCTGCCTTTCGGGGTTTGCGTAGCGGTGGTTCTTCGGCCTGCAAACGGGCAATCGGCTGATGATTGCGAGCAATCACCAGGAACTCACCCGATGCCAAGTGATCGATCAGTTCCGGCAAATTGGCCTGAGCCTCTTCGAGAGTCACAGTTGTCATTTTTCAATCACTTTCTGACCAACGAGGCCAATCAATCACGCAACTCACGCGTATATTTCACGGCGACATCCACCGTCCCGACCCTCTTTCTTGTCTCCTCACGCATGAAATCCATCCGCTCCCACGACTTCCTCATTTCTTCGGGGTCACGAGGTTCGCCCCTCATCAACTTGGCGATGAGTTCATCGACCTGTTGTTTCGTGACTTCGGTGGTGATGGATTCTGTGGACATGTATCGATTGTCGGCAGACTTGGCGCGAACGTCAACTGAAATCTGCCACGTCTACAATCCGCCTGAAACTGACGTCAATGGGGACGGTCTCCGAACTTTGCAAGTTCGGAGACCGTCCCGTTGTTAATTTGCGAGTGCCTTTTCTTCCCAATGACCGATTTCGACGCCGACATCATGCTTCGGCCCTCCCCCCATTAATCCCCCCACTAATGCACGAAAGCTGCGTTTTAGCAACGTCTTGTCGAAGCGTAGTCAAAAAGAAAACCCCTGCAAAACAGGGGTTTTCTCAAGCATTCGGAACGCGTTGGGAAAGCGAACAAGTCTTCGGAACCGATCCGTACATTCCGACTTCGCCACTGCTGAAACAAAAGGTCGGCTTCCGGTGCCTATGAAAGGACGATGATTTGTCGAAATGCCGTTAGTGTTAACTCAATTCTAGCCGCTGGGCATCACGTTGGCTGTAGATTTCGTTGCAGATGTCATTGAGCACGGGATCATCGCGAAAGATGCCTGATAATGCCGCCACGCCACCCGGCCGAACTTCAAGATCGATCAGTTCGCCTGCAGCGATCTTTTCGGCCAATTCGCGTTCAAGTGCAGCGATAGCTTCGCCGCGCGAGGCGCGGACAGCATGCAATGTTGATGATCCCAACAAGCTGGCGTTGAACTGCCCGTTCGATTCTTCAACAAGAACGGTCACTGTCATCGACCTGACCCTTTCATCCGCGCCGCATGTGATAACACACTTGAATTTAAGGATTCGAGTTATGTTCCGAAATTCCGATCGCACTTAGTGTAACAAACTCGTTCGATTCAAAACAATTGCGGTTCACGTTTCCTGTTGAAGCGATTAGCCCGTGACCGGCGAATACGCCCGTGTTTCGTCAACGCAATGGAAACGAAGTCTGTCCTCAGCCACCAGCCATGTGTTTGAGCATCACAGCCGCTTCAAAATCTCGGCGGCTTTCGCTTCGAACAAGGCTTGCCATTCGGGGGCGAGGATGCAGTCGCAGTCCTCTTGGGCGCTGCCGACGTTCAGAAGTTGTTCTGACGTCGGTGCGTAATAGATATAGCCGTTTGTGTACCCCGCGACGAAGGTTGGCTTGTGAGGTGACCTGGCTTTGATATTCAGCCCGATCTGTACCGTCAGTTCGCCTGGAAAGGTGATCAGTGTAAAGTCACCGATTCGAAGGCCTGCAACCTCGACGTCGATCGTTCGTTTTCCGGCGGCGACATTTTCGGCGTGATGTTTCTTGAGTAACGCCAGATTTGTTTGCGTTCGAGTTAACTGTTCCATCGTTTGAATGTTGTCGATGTACTGCTTCATGTTACGACGGTTGTCGGTATCGAGTTTACTTACGTCCGATCGACCGAGCTTCTTCTCGTGCAGATAAAGATGTGAGTAATACGCAGGAAATTCTTCTGCGAGATTGTATTTGACGATCAGCGGTAAAAATGTCTTCAAATTCAGACTCGTCCCTTTCAGCGATTGAACCAATCGCTGCTGTTCGGCCTCCATCGCGGAAATTCGCTCGGCCACATCCGCTCGGGGAAGAGTGAGTGTCTCATTAATCACCCCCAGACGATTGTCGTCATTGCACGAGATTTTTCTCATCGCTTTCAACGTACTGAGGCCGAGCGTGTTTCCCAGTGGTTCGGCGTTTCGAGGGTGGTCGACGTCCTTATACAAAATGGGATTGATATCCCCGCCACACCCCTGTACGAACAATGCGATCGCTCCATCGCTCAGGTTGTCTTCGATGACGCGGCTGGCGAAGCCGGTGACATCCGCCGTGTTTCCACCGTTGGGAACTCCCTGGATCGGATGACAGGCGAAGTTGTAAACGACCGCGAGATTGGACCCGTCCATGCGGTCCAGACGAAGGATTCCGATCTCAGGATCAATCGGCCCCACCTCGGCAACGTCTTCGTCGGCGGGCATTGAGTAGGCATGTCGCACATCCACGACGTTGCCATTTTTAAGCTTCAGTCGCCGGTTCTCCATGATGCGGTCTTCGCGGCCGCTTCCGACGCCTGTTCTGACCGCGACCAGTTTCTGCATCGCGAGTTTGACGGCTTGAACAGTCCGATCATCCACGTCGGAACAGACCACGCCGTGACAATGACTGGCGTTGATCAAAACGTGCTTTGGAGGAACGTTCAGTTCCTTTTCGAGCCTTGCCCGAACTTTGGGAAGATAATCATTTTTGATGTGCCCGATTTCACCAACAGCAACAGCATCGACGGTGACGATCACGACCATCGTCGTGTCGCTCTTGATGACAAGAGCCTTCGCGTACAGCGGATCATTCACCGGCCCTGCTTCGACATTCGTGATGTCGACTTTGGCCGCACCCGCCATCATCGAAGCGGCATATGAGAGTCGATGACTTGATACGATGACCAATACGGCGAGACTCAGCAGAGTTAACTTTCGTTTCCGGCAGTCTCCTGAAACTGAGTCCTTTTGACGTCGTTCAATGTTCCTGATGAAATTCAACATCACGGTCACCTGTTAAAGTAAGACCAGTTAGGCTCAGACGAAAAACAGAAACGTCACCATGATGAAGATCGGGATCAGGATGCCGCCTGAGTAGAGCATATAACCGAAGAAGCCCGGCATCTTGACATTGTTCTCTTCGGCGATCGCCTTCACCATGAAATTCGGACCGTTGCCGATATATGTATTGGCACCCATAAAGACCGAGCCGCACGAGATGGCAGCGAGAATTTTAGCAGTTTCTACTGCTTCAGGCAGATTCAGAAAGTGATGCAGATATCGCCCTTCTTCCGCATTAACACCGTACATGCCACAGGCCGTCACAGCGAATGTCAGATACGTTGGGGCGTTATCGAGGAAGCTGGAAAGAATACCTGATGCCCAGAAGAACTCGGCGGGTGTATCGACCCCAAGCGTCTTCCCTTTGACGTTCAGGATCGCCAGTGCAGGGATCATCGTGATGAAGATACCGGCGAACAGGACCGCCACTTCGATGATCGGCCCAAGACCGAAGCGATTCTTTTCCCGTGTCGCATTCGACGTCATCAGGTAGCAGGCAAGCGCGGTCAAAGCCATCAATGTTTCCTGGGCACCAAACGGCCATGTCTCACCGCCGCCTGGAAGTATCTTCTGAAAGAACGCATTTCCGTATCCCTGGCCGCAGCAATAAATGATCGCGACGATCGCGGCGAGTCCCAGAAAGTTGTGCTTTCCTTCGATTCCAAATGGCTCGGGCGAAACAGGTGTTTCCAATTCTTCTTCCTGTTCGGGGGTTGAGGCTTCCCGGTGGACCGCCAACCAGTCCCAGATGAAGAATACGACCAGCAGCGTTCCATTCACGACTGCCCACTGCGGCGTCAGGCGCATTGTCCATTCGAAGGGAACTCCCATCAGAAAACCGAGAAACAATGGCGGATCGCCAAGCGGCGTTAATAACCCGCCGCAGTTCGAAACGACGAAGATAAAGAAGACTACCACATGCGCCACGCGAGTCCGTCGTTCGTTGGCGCGTAACAGCGGTCGAATCAGCAGCATCGAGGCACCGGTGGTGCCGATAAAGCTGGCAATACAGGCCCCCAACGCCATAAACAACGTGTTGATCAAGGGCGAACCATGCAGTGCTCCTTTGACGTAAATACCGCCGCTGATTATGAACAACGAACCTAGCAGCAGTAGAAACGACACATATTCCTTACCGGAATGTTCCATGGCTTCGACGCCGTGATGTCCAAACGTGAGCAGATATGCGATCACGGGGAGGCCGAGCGTCGCGACGATGATTCCCTTGTTCCGGTTATGCTCCCACCAGTGCGGGTTCAACAGAGGAAATAGCGCGATACACATCAGCAGCAGTGCAAAGGGTGTAATCGCCGCCACATTCATCATGTCGCCCAGCTTCTCGGGGGAGTGCACCGCATCCCCGGCCTCTGATGCGAGAGCCGACGACCCGAGCATCGAGACGACAACGATCAGGATAGAAAACAGTCTTGGCAGCAGTCGATTCACGGCGGTTCTCATTAAGCATTCACGTGACAAGAAGTCGGCAATTCTCAGTCATTCAATCCGATGACATGTGTAAAGTCGAGCCACTGAAACCATTGTGTGACTAACCTCAGTCACATTCCCTTCGGTAAGACGAACCCGAACCGCGACCAGGCTGTCGGGACAGGTGCTTCAAGTCGAACGGCATCGTACCGAACCGGATGTTTCAGGAGTAATCGCCATGCGTGAAGCGCGATCGGTGTCTTTTGAGGATCGTAACTCGCCTCTTGCTCCGACGACAGCGCTGCCCCGTATTGACGGTCATCGATAATCGGCCAGCCACGCGACGCAAGTTGCACACGAATCTGATGCATGCGGCCAGTATGCAATTCGATCTGAATCAACGCACGGCCCTCCTTGACGGCAATCACGGCATAGTCGAGGACTGCCTGCCGGGCACCATCAGTCCCTTCGGAAACGACACTGACATGGGCCGCCTCAGCATCTTTCAGCAGCCAGTCAACCAGTCTCCCTTCGCTCGGAATGGGAACGGTTTCGGTGACGGCGAGATAAATCTTCTGGATCGATCGTTCGCGAAACTGTTCAGCCAGGCGAGCCGCAGCCTTTGAGTTCTTCGCGAAGATCACGATGCCAGAGACGGGCCGGTCCAGACGATGTGGCACTCCCAGATAAACGTTCCCCGGCTTCGCCAGCTTCTGTTTGAGATAGGCTTTCACTCGCCCTTCCAGCGAGGGCTGAGCATGCGGAACCCCTTGGGTCAGCAATCCGGGTGGCTTATTAACGGCGATTAACGGCCCATCCTCCAGCAGAATGTCTAATTCTGACAAAGGCTGTTCGGAAGGTTTGTTCGGTGGTGTGAAGTCGGTTTCCATGCCGTAATGGTATCAAGACTTCGACACTTATTGCGATTGCGAACCCTGACCCTCGATCACCTGGTCGCCTCGTAGACTTCTGAGTTGTGGATTGAACTCAATGCGCCGACCGGCAATGTTACTGGAACCGATTTCTGTGAGTCGCGCATTTCGCTTGCCATGTGCCAGAAGGATATAAAGCCCCTTGGAACCGTCGAAGCTGATATCATCTGCCGAGGCCGTAAATCGACGTCCATCGACCTGACCTTCGACTTCGGCGTTGCCGATTCCAATCAGTTGGCGGTATTCAACGGGGTTTCGGTCAGTCTTGGGGTAGTTCATAAACTGAAGCTTGTCACAGCGCATCGTCCCGGCTTTGGAGGGAAGGTTGTCCTGGTCTACCTTTTCGTTGGGCAGTCTGACTGGACCATGGATCACCTCAACCCGATCGTCGATTGTGGCCGTTTGCCGTTCTGACGAGCCGCTTAAATTTCCATCAACGTGTCCAGTTAGCTTCCCTTCGAATTGAATTCGGGTGTAATCCCATTCAGCGATTTCAACGGGGATCGGACGATTCGCCTGAATGGTATCTTTGGGTGCGAAACCACTACTCCCCTTTTGCTGTCGTCGCCATAACTGGACTTCACCGGGGCCCTGCGCGATCACATCGCCTGTGGAATGATTCCACTCGAATTCGCCGACGCGACCGCGATATTTGTCGATCAGTTTTTTCTCGAAATAGGTTGAGTTTTCGAACCTGACGTTCTCATGACAATGAATGATTTTCAGAGCGGGATTGGATTCGAGTGTTGTTGACTGAAACGAGAGTCGCTCCAATAACTGAACTTCCATTTTTTCGCAGTGCATAATGGCCAGCCCAAGCTTTGCTTCGACCCGTCCCACGAATTCCGCTTTCAGACCATCGAAGTTCATGAATTCGTCCCAGTGAACATTCAGATCGCGATTGGCTGCTCCTTCCAAACCAGGAATTTTTGCCTGATTGGGGATTGGGAATTTCATCCAGCCTGATCCATTCACCCACGCTCGGTTCTCGCCCCGATTGAAGTGAATTTCTTTCCCTTCCAGTTTGAATCGCTCATCACGAATTTTGGCGGGTGATCCAAAAATATGAATGATTTCGTGGTTCAAAGACTGGTTTTCAAGGTCGACCTGGTCTCCTTCAAGTTCCAGCGGCTTTTCGCCCGGGACCCGTTCCTGCGAGATTTCGACTTTTCCTTCTGAGTGGACGGCGATCAATTCGGGATCTTGCTTTTCTTGCAGACGCCGCATTCGAACACCGATCTTGTCTGCCGATACAATGATCGGTTTGTCCGATGGGTTCAGCGAATTTTGCGATGATCCCGGTTTGCTGTTTTTCGAGTCACGTTCGGTTGATTTGCTTCGACTGACATTCCGTTCGACGGGGATGTTCGCAAATCCCACCTGATGGTCTTCGTAAGTCACAAATGAGGCGGGTCGAAAACCGGATCGCGATTTTTGTCTCCCTGTGGCTGCTTGAGCTTGAGATTCGATGTCGTCGTCTTCGAAGCGGATATCGAGCTCGTTAGTTCGATGGATCTGCATTTGAGGGCTTTTCAACGCGACACCACGTTGGGCTAACAGCCGCTTTGGCTCCGGTGCGGGGGGTTCCTTCGCTGAACTGTCCCCGGGGGCAGGTGACGAAATCTTGAAGGGAACAAGCCAGATCCTGATCGATTCGGCAATCAAACCCGTCCCGAGTTCAGGTTGTCCAAAGTGGGCTTTGTCCTGCAGTTCCACCAGATCCAGTTGTGTTTCCGGGTCCGTTGTTTTACTGAGTTGAGTCTGCCACGTTGCGACAAAAGCCAGCTTACCCGTTTTGTCATCGACATAACTCAATTCTCCGGCGCCAAGGCAGATCAACGAATCGAGACTGATCTGGTTGCCCGAAGCTTGCCCTAATTGAGCTTCGATCGTCGGTACCTTCAGTTGCGAGCCATTCTGCAGGACCGTGACAACGTTCCTGGGTCCGATAGAACTCATTGACAGAGTACCCGTCTCGGCGCTATACGTCAGACGGTCCATATAGGCCTTGGCTTTTTGAGAATTCGAAATGATTTTGACCTGTTGCCCCTGTCGTCCCTCCGCCTCAAGCCAGCTGAATTCCAAATCGCTTTCGATCTGTTGAAATTCTTTCTCCCGCTTTTTCTGATCTTCAGATTTCGCATCGACCGTGGCGTTCATGTCGTTACGTTTCTTCGGAGTGAACTGCAGCGTCAATTTGTGACAGTTCAAGCGGTCAAGTTTGTCCTTAGCACCGGTCTGAACGATGACTTCGTCCGTTAAGACGGCGGTATTTGTCGCAACCGTATAATCTAAATCGCCGTCACACTGCACGTTGACGGGCACCAGTTCATTTCCCTGGGGCATCTGGATTTCTAATCGGACATGATTATTCTTCGGCAGGCTCGGGTTCGCGATGAGCGACATCGATTGGACACCGTAAACGTGAGGCCGATCTCGTCCTGGCAGGCCCTCAGCAGGAATCAATCGCATTGTCATTCGCGAGGCCGACCCTCGATGCGACTGGAACCGGAAGTGAACGGGATTCAACGTATAGAGATTCAATTCGGTTTCGTCGAAAATGAAGTTTTGACCAACGACCGACAAGCCGTCGGGCCCTGAAATTTCGACGTCACCAACCAGCACGGCCCTGACGACACGACCCGGGTTCGGCGTTTTTTCATCGAATGCCGATGCGAATTCCACCAGAGCCTCATGAGCGACGATCGAGAAGGCTTGCTCGTTACCCTCTTTATCGATTGAAACCCAGATGACAGCAAATTTTTCAAAGCGAATTCGTTTGTCATTTCCAGGTTCCTGCCTCCAGTGCTCGGTAAACACGAAAGCTTGTTCGGCGCGCAGCATGTACTTGGACTTTTTCGCCCATTCCGAAGCGGGGATGTAGGTCGCCGCGACACGGACGTTTTCCGCTGGACGCTGGGCCTCGCTGTATTCATCCTTTTCGATCGATTGATCGGGCTTTGCCGGGACTACAACAACTGGTCGAATCGCGACGGAATAAATTCCATACAGCATCGTTAAGCTGATGGCGGTCACGACGGTCAAGACCAGGCGTTGAAACATGATTGGCTCGCGATAGGAATGACGCACTATCAGGCGTGTTTTCGGCGTTACGTGTTTGGTTTCGTGTCTTTGCCCAACCCGATCACATCGGTGATATCGATCATTCCGAGTGGAACATCGTCAGCATCGACAACGGGAAGTTCGCTGACATGCTTGGCGCTCAACAGTTGCAACGCTTCTTCCAGAATCGCATCAGGACCGACTGTTAAAGGACGGACGGTCATTACTTCGGAAATCGGTCGATCGAACTGGTCATCCCGTCGTTGTTCGAGCAGTCGAGCCAGATCACTGTCGGTGAACAGACCGGACAGTTTTCCCTGCTCATCAACAAGCATCACAGCTCCTGTCCGTCGACCGGGACGAGAGAGACTGACAAACACCTCCCGAATCGTTGCAGTTTCAAACGCGATTCGAACTTGTTCGACAGGTCGCATCACATCCTTGACCGATGCCAGTCGGCGGCCCAGGCTACCTCCAGGATGGAAAGCCGCAAATTGACGCGGCGTGAATTGTTTCCTCTGACTTGTAACCAAAGCCAGGGCATCACCAATGGCGAGCATGGCCGTGGTACTGGTCGACGGAGCCAATCCGTGAGCACCCGCTTCGATCAATCGTCCCAGACAAATCGTGGCATCGGCCTGCGCACCCAATGTGCTGGCATCACTCGCCGTGACAGCAATGAGAGGTTGCTGCTGACTGCGGATAATTGGCAATAGCCGTGTCAGTTCTTCGGTTTCGCCGCTATTCGAAAAGACTAACCAGACATCTTCGGAGCCAACGCAACCAAGATCGCCATGCAAGGCTTCCGTAGGATGCAGGAAATAGGCCCGGGTTCCGGTTGATGAAAGGGTCGCCGCTATTTTCTGTCCAATCAGTCCTGCTTTGCCAACGCCGGTGACAATGACACAACCGCGACAGGTCGCCAACAAATCCACGGCAGTACAAAATCGAAGATCCAGCCGCTGTGACAACTCGGTCAGAGCACTCCCTTCGAGGGCCAGAATGGCGCGAGCCTCACGCAACTGTTCCAAGTGCGTAAACGGAACAACAATGTGTTCAACAGCAGAGCTCATCGGGTCGCATCCTTGCAGAGCATCCCACAGCCGTCCTGGCTAAGGGGGCGAAGTGTACTCAGCGCTCGAAAGACGGTCAATCTGGGTTTGACGGTCCACTTGCGTTGTTTTGCGTCTGGTTTTCCAGGAAGAGCCGCGACACAAGGCATTACGTTAAATGGCTTTATGTGTGCAGCTTGGGAGTCTTTCGCTCCGCCGCATACCATCGCTTGGCTAGCCCTGTAGGATCTTTCACAAGGGAAGGCCTCTGTCCACAAGCCACCAGTCCTAACCCGCGCTGCGGCTTTCTCAACTTGCGATGGGGGGCTGGCCTTTTCAATTTTTCAAACAGCGGACGACGCCAACACAGTGATGGCGAATTTGGTCTTGGGGCATCACCGAAGTCCAGGCGACGGCAGCACCGTGGTCTGGTTCCCGAGAAACTACACTTTTAGCGAACCTGACAACGAAAAAAGTCTGCGATTTTTCGGAAGACTCATCATAAAGCCAATGTGAGCGGGGCTTCATAAGTCTGGCAATGCGACGATTTCGTCGCTCCGACGGAAACGGAGTGTGGTGCCATTCACGAAAAAGACGCCTCCGCCTTGATTACGAATTGCAATTGAAGGTCGGAATATTCTCGCTTATTTCGATTCCGCGAGATTATTTTGGCGACGGGATGCCGACGCGAATTCGATGCGGGTCGGTCTCAATGTTTCCTGAGATATCTTCGGCTCCGGCTGAGATGATCCCGTCCGAAGGTTCGTCGATCGCGATTTCCCATTCCGTGAACCCGGGTGCGACGGAACGAGCCTCGCATCCGTTGACCAAGACTCGACGGATCTCGCCGTTGTCCGCCGAAGTCCCTCGGACCAGGCGCTGGCCGTTTCTGGGTGAGGCGACAAATGTCACAACTGTAATCGGTGAGGAATCGTCGCGCACCTGGTGCGTCTCATCAGCGGCAGGGGCTGGGACAGCTCCGGCGAGATAGCAGCGCCGGATCGTCGTGTTGCGGTAGGCACGGTAACCGTCGGAAGCGTGGGACACACCGTAGCGGCAGCGATCGATCGAAAGTCCGTCAACGAACAGATTGGGGACGTCCGTCCGGAACGCCCATGAGCAATCCCAAATTCGCGTGTTCTGTAGCACGAACAGATGATCGGGATCGGGACCGACACTGTGAGAACCTTCTCCCAGGTCAATACCATAAAGTTGCGCATGGGCTTCGTTATCCAGAAATCGTACGAAAGGAAGCGTGCGGATATCGACCGTTTCTCGATGTCCGCTGGTCAGAAGCACTTGTTTGCGGAGGTCGTCGGCGGGGGATGTGACCGCTTCGTAACGGAAGCCGTAGCGATCACATTCGACTGCGACGTTACGTGTAAGCGTGTTGAGACTGTTCGCCCACCAGAAGCCAGCACCGGAATTATCATCGAAGGCCAGTGCCTGTTCTGGTAAACGCTTCCCCGCGTAAGCCTGAACGGCCAGATTTCGGTCCAGGACGTTAAGCGTCTCAGTCCCGTCTTCAAGGAAAAATCCATGGCCTACCGATTGGTAACCGACACAGTCCCGAACGACAAGTTCGTTGGTCCCGTGAATCGTAATCCAACGGTTTCCGCTGTCCCAGACCGAAGCGCCGACGACGGAACTCCCTCGCATTGTCTGTCCGACCAGATGGAAATGGATCGGGTACCGGCCTTTGACCCCCTCCTTGCCCAAATGGCGAAACTCGGCATAGCCGATCGAGCCGGAGGAATGACGGTGGTACATCGTGTGGCCGCGTCCCTGAGAAGTGTCAGCCGATTCGATAATGACGTTTCGGCTGAGGTTGGCAATCTCGCCTCTCAGCCCTTCTGGCATCGAATGGCCTTCCGCAAGAGGGCGGTCGAGAGTTAACTCGGTCCCATTAATTGACCGTATAAACCTCTCTTCGGTGAAGCGGGGGAGTGACCCGATTCCGGGTCGAAGAGTCTCTTTTTGTTTGCGGACTCGGTTCGTTGCCGCCGTTATCAGGATGCGATCCCCTTCGCGCCAACCCGTTACGGCTTCAGCAAGATGAACCACCGTGTCGCCGGGCTGTGTGTCGTTGCCAAGCTTGACCCATGTGCGGCTCATGGACGCACCTTGAAAGTCCATTCGGCCCCCGCAACAAACGATCGCCGGGCACGATTCGAGGTTCATCCCTTTTATGGCGACCAATCGGATTAGTGCGGTTTTTCCCGCCTCAATGGGCCGTTCGGCAGAACCGACCTCCAAAGTTGGAACCGGTTGATTCGGATACGGCAATGTCGGGTGATCGTCGCAGTCGAAGCCGTTCTCGCTGGCGTCATCGCCGGGCTGGATTTTGATCAGTCCAACATCGAGCCGAGTATTCTGGTCCGCGATAAATCTGAGCGTGCCTGACACGTGGATCGAACGGATCGTTTGATCGGATTGCAGGTCGTACAACACGACGTGGTCTGTCCGCACTTGTACGCGAGCTTGGGCCGACGGCACGACCCCTTTTTCCCAAGTTGACGCGGCGGACCAAGACCCGCTCTGGCGAGAACGGATCAATCCAGTTTCATCCGCCAATAAGGGTGAGAGGACGCCGAGCCAGGCGAGAAAGCAGATCCGAGCTTTGACTGCGACCACGGCCGCTCCAACAAAAAATACCTTACCTAATTCTTGACGCAGCAGTTCAGGACAGCCCGATTGATTGCGTAGACCGCGCCATCCGGCCCGATGACCGTCGGTGTGTACGCCTCGCCTGTCGCGGCCGCCAAGGGAAGCGCCGGGCTAAGCGTATTTGTTGTGAAATCCCATCGGTATACGTTTCCGTCCTCACAGTTAACGATGGCACATTTGTTGATCGGGTCGATCGCAGCGGAATTCACGCACCACTCGTGAACGGCCGGGGCACCAAATTTGGGGTCTGTCGTCGGGCCAAGGACCGTAATCACTTCTTTCATCGTCAACACACCCGAAAGCGGATCGACCTGTGTGTCATTGGGGTCGAGGACCGCCATACGGTTAAGACCGTCGCCGGGTGGACCAAAATCGGCGTAGTTATTGTATTTCGTTAAGACAAGATACTTGGAAGCCCCCCGATACTGAGGGACCGCACTCGCCGGGACGATGGACGCGGTGTTATCCCAGCCGAAAGAGCCGGGTGTTTTTGACGTCGATAAGTCTCCGCTGAAATGAAGTAACCAACCCCGATCGATACGGGACCCAAATGGGTTTTCCAGCACACCAAAATAAACGTCACCGTCGGGACCCACCGTCGGAGTGGCAGAACCGTCATCGGGAAGCACCGAGTCGTAGCCCGTTTTCGCATCCTTCAATCGGACTTTCGCCTTTGTACCGAGCGTCTTGCTGTCCAGAGCGACGAGGTAGCCGGCACCGAAGTTTCCACTGTTGATGGCAACGTATACTGTCGTGCCATCGACGCTCAGGGCAGGAGCACAATTATAAACTACTTTTTGCATGGAATTATCTCCGGCAGCAGCGGCGGCCGTGACGTAGCTCCCGACACCGGCGCTCGAGATTCGCGCCAAGCCACTGTTCGCAGGTGCGCCGGCCGCAGAGGCCTGTATGGTGAACCCGAAGTATAAATTCCCGTCTGCATCGGCGGTGATCGGAGTGCAAATGAAGACGCTATTGTCGAAGTTCGCCTTATTCGCCTTGTAGTTGGTCAGGCTGGTATAGAACGGAATCTGGGACACGGCCCCGGTTGCACGGTCGGGGTTTGCTCTCAGATAGACCGTTCCACCCGCTCCAGGGACAGCAAGCCGCAGGCCACCTGAAACCAAAGTCGGACCGCAAACAGGCACCCAGTTATGCGGCGGAAGTACATAGTCAGTCGTTAATGGGCTAATCCAGGCGGCCGAGCCGTCTTGACCTTTGACCCCCTTGCATTGAAAGACATTCGGATCGGATGTCGTGCCTCGAACCGTAACGATGACCGTGTTCTTGGCTGTTATGACAGGACTTGCGTAATGGATATAGAGGTCGGCACCCGTGAATGGCGGGTTCAGGTCGACAGGCATCGACCAAAGAACTTTTTGCGGAAGTTGTGACGCCACATGAGCCTGGCAGGTATGTTGCGGGTCGGCTCCGTAACCACCCCAATATTGCGCGTTTGCCTCACCAGAGATGAAAACCGCAAGGACCGTCGTGACGAGCAGCCACGCATGCCCAGGGCAGAAAAAAGAAGCTCGCCGTTTGAATTTTCTCATCTTCTGCAACCCCCCGATTTTAGAAAGACTCGAATGACCGATCACGTGCGCACTGTGCCATTCTCTCTTGCTAATCGATGTCGCAAACCATGACATGCGAGAAGGATCGCGCCGAGAGCAAGGCAAATAAAGCTGTTTGGTTCCGGTACGGACGATACGCTGATGTTATCAACGTCAAAGTAACTAAAATCATTTTGAAATCCGAGTGTCACGACCGATGTCGTTGACGTCGCGGTTACGACGTAACGATATTGCTGGTAGTCAAATGCGGAAAGATTTGTGGCGTCGTACAAATTCGTCGAACCGAAATTGACGCTGAATTCATTCGCCGAAGAGCCATTTTCGTTCTTCAAGAAGAAATCAAGTTCGTACGTCTGCCCAGGAATCGTCGTGATCGTCTGCGAAAGGAATGCAAGGCTTCCCTGCGGGCCAAAATAGGCGTTGTAAGTTTCGGCGTACGGAAAGCTGCTATCGATTCCATAGGTCGTTGGGTCCGAAGTATTGCCGGACAGCGTCCAGCCGGTAAAGTCGCCCGTTTCGAATCCACCATTGGTAATCAAACCACCCCGGGCAGTATTCAGTCCCAGAGACGCAATTGCCGCCAGGGCGATTGCCATTAAACGAACTTGTTTTAACATCACATTCCTCTCTCCAGCATCCGTGACTGGCGTCGGGGTTCGCTCGAACGACAATTTGAATAGATTTCGTCGAATCAGATTAGAAATGAAAAAACGATCCTCGTTCTTTTTTTGAATTCAATCAACTGAATTAATTTACCCTTACCACGACTCAAGGAATACAACACGCCAGTCCTGCAGATGTTTTGCTCAGAGCGTTCTCCTTGCATCCCATTTGTCCGTATTACAACAGCCAATTACGACACAATCGCCGATCATACCACGTGAGATCAGGGAAAGTGAATAGCGTTATTTGCCAATGAATTGTCCCAATTTCATCCGACTGTCGTGAGCTGGTCGTAAGACCCGCAGACTGTTTTGCGAGGTCTCACGACCTTGCCTTACCGGCTTTGATATTTTGGTGGGAATTCGAAGACTTGTCGCTGTCCTTCATAAGCATGGAACTTATGTGAGATATAGGACTTATGCGACTAATAAGAGAGAAGCTTTACCGTGGCTGATTGCAGGGTTGGTGTGAAGATTGCAGCGATTAACATCCACGGCTCGCGTGGATAAGACCGGGATCTTCTTTTTACAGGATTACCATCGCTCGACTGGCCCGTTAGGAACCTTAATGAGTGCGGTTGCCAAGTTCGTTTGCCGTTCGCCATGACGACGGCGGATTTCTGAAACGATCGATTCAAATTCGGCGCCGTCCGAAAACAGACGTAGCCTGTTTTCCAGGTCTTCCGGAATACCCAGTCTGGCGCCATACCAGGCGACAAATTTCCGTATCAGTATGCAGCTTCGTTCCGCGTGCTGTTCCCTCATCAGGGTAAAATGACGGACGAGAAAATCAATCTGTTCGTCCCTGGTTGGATCTCGAGGGATCCTTCCTTCGTGATGGTCCGCAAGCTTGCGGAAGATCCAGGGATCGAGCATGGCTCCTCTTCCAATCGCGACTGCTGCGCAGCCGGTTGTCCGTTGCATGTGGATCGCGTCTTCGACCGAGCGAACGTCTCCGTTGCCGATCACGGGAATTCGCTCAACGGCATCGACGGTCGCTGTGATGCCATCCAGATCAACGCCTCCCTGAAATCCCTGCTGCCGAGTCCGTCCATGGACTGTGATTCCCTGTATGCCGGCTGCTTCAAATCTGCGTGCGAGATAAGGCGATGTGATCGAATCGCGATCCCACCCAAGTCGCATTTTCACAGTCACGGGAAGTGACACCGCCGCAACCACTTTTTCTACCAGACGACATGCCTGGTCCGCATCACACAAAAGTCTGGCACCACCACCTTGCCCATTGACCTTTGCCATCGGGCAACCCATGTTGATATCGATTCCCGCATAACCGTGTTTCTCAAGCCACCTGGCGGCAGCGGCGAGTTGCTCGGCATTACTTCCAAAAATCTGAATACTCAGCGGGAGATCTTCCGAATGAGTGGTGATGAGCTCCAGCGAGTGGCGGTGACCCGAGCAAAGTTGCGTGGCATGGACAAGATCAGTCGTCGCCAGTCCCAGCCCACCTAATTCGCGAATGGCGCGGCGGAAAGCCAGATGAGTGTACCCCGCCAACGGCGCAAGAAAGTATCGGGAAGGAATAGGGCGATCCCCAATCGCTAAGCCACTGTCTGCAGCGGGCGATCCAACGGGATTGGTGCTTTCGTTCGCGATCATGTGATGCAATGAAATGGTTTACCGGGGATCATTTGAAACGTGAAACAAACAGGGGGATGCCGCAACTGCGAATAACAGGTCCTGTAAGTCACATCAAGGCAGGGTATATCATTAACAATTTGCAAGCGGCAGCGAAACGGAAAAGGTGGTTCCTTTGCCAAGCTGGCTGGCAACTGCGATCGTCCCTCCATTGGATTGAACGATCGACTGGCAAATGCTGAGTCCCAATCCATTGCCTCGCTTTTCGCCAAAACGCTGTCGAGACTTTTCCACTTGATAAAAACGATCAAACACACGATCAACCGCATCCGGCGGGATTCCGATCCCCGTATCGCTGACTGTCAGCAAGCCGTGTTTGAGTTTCGAATCGAAATCGAGACCAACGGTGACCGAGCCTCCTTTTTCGGTGAATTTGATCGCATTGTCGACCAGGTTTGTCAGGACTTGACGTAGTTGTCGTGGCTGCCCCTGGACAATGATCTCTTTCGCGGGTTCAAACAAAAGACGGACACCTGATTCTTCTGCGACAGGTTCAAACATCTCGATGGTCTTTGTGACGATTTCCGTAAGTGGAACTGGTTCCAGGGGAATTTCAGTTTCCGTCGCCTCGGTCTCTGCCAGTTGCAATAACTGATTGACAAGTTGGCCCAGATGGTGGACTTCGTCTGTAATTTGATAGAGCAGTTCTTCGTATTCCGTGACAGAACGAGACTTCTCTAACGTCACTTCAACGGAACTTTGAATTGCCGCAAGGGGCGACCGAAGATCATGTGCGGCGTTGGCGACGAACTCGCGATTCTTTCGTAAATGATCGGCAATCTGGTCGAGGAAGGTATTGATTTTTCCCGCTAACTGGTCAAGTTCATCTCCAACACCGCGCAATTCCAATCGCTCGTCAAGATGGCTTGGACGCAGTCGGTCTGTGGTTTTAATCAAACGTTGCAGCGGCTCAATGGCCTGTTTCGCCAGAAGAAGTCCGCCGAGAGGTGCGAGCAACAGGATCAACAGACCGACGGGAGCAAGGATTCGTGTCAGACGGTCAACGTCTTCTTCGATAAACTTCATCAGCGTTCCGACGCGAATCTTAAAATTGGGGACACCAGGTTCCTCGATTTCTCGTTCAATCGCACGATGAACATCAGATCCCCAGACGTTTCGATCATTGCTGGAATTCAGCAGAGCTGACAGGGGATTTTCCGGAGCAAGCTTGCTCGCCCAGATCGTCTGTCCATGCTCATCCAGCCAGTGAATATGCCAACCACGGTCAAGATGTGCTTCGTCTTTTCGTTCCAACGCTTGAATAAACTGATCGCGATCGGGGTAGAATTTTCTGAGCATCAGCACAATCTCTTTGACTTCGTCGTCGAGGACTGCGTCTGTCTCAACCAAAAGGTAATACCTCAACCCTTCTCGTACCGCGACCAGGGCGACGACCACTGTGATGAAAACAACAAGCGTATTCCAAACTGTGAGTCGGAAGCGTAAAGATCGAGTGAAATCGACGAAGCGAGGCCAATTGGTATTCACAGTGTGGCTCTAAAAACCGGGGGGTACGAAGTTTCAGCCTTCATGATTCGATGGCGCGTCAATCTGCTGAATCTGACGGAACCCCGAAAATGTGCGTCATCCCTTTTCGTGGACGGGATTGTCATCTGCTGCAATGGAATATCCGCGACCTCGAATTGTTTTGATGATCGAATCCTGTCGACCTTGATCAAGTTTACCTCGAAGCCGATTCACATGAACCTCAATGACATTCGTTGTGCCGTCCCAATTGAATCCCCAGACGTGTTCGCAAAGCATTTTCCGAGTGACGACTTGCCCCGAATATCGCATCAAGAGTTCCAGCAGGCTGAATTCGATGGGTGTCAGATCGACGTCGCCACCTGCACGTGCAACACGTCGAGTCGTCAGGTCGAGTGTCAGGTCATTGACGGTCAGCATCGGTATCGGCCTGACGCTCGACCGTCGGACGACCGCATTCAATCTCGCCAGAAGCTCTGCGAACTCGAACGGTTTTGGCATGTAATCGTCAGCACCGGTGTTCAGTCCGACGATTCGATCCTGCACCGAGCCCATGGCCGTGAGCAGAATCACAGGGGTCATGACGCCTGCCGCACGAATTTCACGAAGTAATTCCAGGCCGCTCAGTTTGGGAAGCATCTGGTCCAGGACAATGGCGTCTGCCTGTTGTGAACGGGCTGCAACCACGCCTGCTTCGCCATCCTGCATCCAGTCGCATTGATACCCCGCTTCGGTGAAACCTTTCAATAAGGCTTTACCGATGGCTAAATCGTCTTCAATCACTAAAACTCGCATTTTTCAATTCCTCGACGGAAAAAGTCGGAATTCTACTGACAAATCACTGAGTAGAAATATCTGAACAGAAATCGCGGCTTGAGGACACTGTAATGATTGCACCTGTCAGGGTTGTAAGTCTATCGTTCCTTCTCGCAGATTTCGTGGTGGCCTATATTGAGCTTTTGTTTGAGACTCCAGGTGGAACGAAGGAGCAATGCGGTTCACGTGCAAGATTCCATCAACCAGACAGATTCACCGACGTCAACGGGCAGCGATTCTGATGTCGCCGCACAACTTAAAAGCCTGATTGAAAAAGCAGCGTCACTGCTTCCCTCACAGGGCCCGATTACCGCATTTGTGTTTCTAAATACACTGCAAGCACTTGAAGATCTTCCGTTTGATGAGGGAGTCCAGAAAGGTGGCAGGCTGTTTGGCTGCCAGCCCTATCTGACCGAAGACATCTACCGCGAAAAGCTTGCTCAAGACCGAATCCATCTCGATGATCTGGCTCTGGCTCTTCAGCGCGACCTGAAAGAGCAGGCCGATGTCGTGATTGCCACGGTGACAACACGGCATCAACTCCGTTTGGCCATGCTCCAGTATCCTGTGCGAACGGGGCCAACGGAAGAATTGCAGTGGTTTGTTGCAGAAACCGATGCTCTTACTCGGCTGCGACCCGATTCGCCGCCGGCCATCCGCGATCGTTTTTTGACAGAAACCAAACATTGGGTCATGCGTGACCTGCGGACGTCCGTCGCACACAGTTCCGGTCCGATCGATCCGGGTCTTCGCAGCGACCATCCATTGCCGATTATTGAATTGATTGATCGGTTTGGAAAGTCATCGATTGAACGATGGAGTTCTGCCACTTGGCAGGCTTTCGCTCTGCAGGCGCTTTGGCGTACTTGTCGGAACGGAATATTTGGCGTGGCTCCGCATGTAGAACTCAAAATTCCCGTCGTTCGGCATCGAGATGTATTACTGGAGGCTTCCAATTTCGATTCCGACAGCCTTGTTCATCCAGTTCTGATTCGATTCTGTGCTGCATTTGCTGACCAGGGGTTCGCAAACTGGTCGTTACCGCATCGAGATGAAGGATTCTATAAATCGTTTCTGGCCATATATTCTCAAACAGGCGGTCCGCCAGAACAATGGATGGATGAATTGCCTGAGGAGTTGACTCGGATCACGAAAGCGAAGTTGGGACCGATGGACTCGTTGATCGAGTCACTCCGGTTGCTCGGTGTTCCCCAGACAGAATGGGAAGACTTCATTACGGCAAGCCTGCTGGCTCTGCGGGGCTGGGCCGGTCTAATCTGGCAATTGGAAGTTCGTCCGGATCGACAGGCCATTTCGGCAACACCAGGCTGCTTAATCGAGTTCCTCGCTGTCCGGCTGATCCTCGAACGACTCGCTCTTGCTTATGCCGCTAAAGAAGCACTGCATTTTACAGGACCGCTCAGCGAGTTACGTCAAGTGGCCGGATCGGGTCTTGAAACGCTGTCTCATTCGAGTGTCGAACAGCGTGCTTTTTTGATTTTCCAACTGGCTCAAGTGCTCGGCTGGTCGCCGGCGACATTGTGTCATCTTAGTCCTAAGGATTGGTCCGAGCTGATCCACGAGATCGAGACTTTCAGCAGTATGGAACGACGTCGAATCTTCCATCAGGCATTCGAGCGGCATTTTCGTGTTCAAACTCTCGATGCAATTTCCGTCCAGACCGTTCGAACGCCCAGTCGAGTCAGTTCCCCGCGTTTTCAAGCCGTTTTCTGTATTGATACGCGAGAAGAATCGTTTCGCCGCCATCTCGAAGAAGTCGCTTCTGACGCAGAAACGTTTGGTGCCGCCGGGTTTTTCAGCGTGCCGATGTATTACAAGGGTGTCGCCGACGCTCACTACGCGGCACTTTGTCCCATTGTGATCAAACCGCAACATTGGATTACCGAAGAGGTCGATCCTACCTTGGAAGCGGAGAATCGAAGACGGGCGAAAACTCGAAGAGTACTCGGAACAGCGTCTCACAACGTCCACCAGGGAACGCGCAGCGTCGCAGGGGGAGCGGTCTTAACCGCAAGCTTCGGAGTTCTGGCTTCCATACCGCTGGTTGCTCGTGTGCTATTTCCGCGACTGACGGCAAACATTCGGCGACGTGCCGGTCGATTTGTCGAACCGCCACCGATGACGCGCCTTCATCTCGAAAGGAAGTCCGAAACACCGGGTCCCAAGGGTGACGGAATCGGTTTTAGCGTCAGCGAAATGGCGACGATGGGCGAACGATTGTTGCGAGATATTGGTCTGACATCGGGATTTGCAAGAATCGTCTTTTTCTTCGGCCACGGTTCATTTTGTTTGAATAACCCGCACAAGTCGTGTTACGACTGCGGAGCCTGCTCGGGAAGTGCCGGGTCTCCCAATGCCCGGGCACTGGCCGCGATTCTGAATGATCCGCGAGTTCGTGAAATTCTCGCTAACCGCGGTTTAAATATCCCGAGTGATGTTCATTTCCTGGGTGGACTGCACAACACGTGTAGCGACTCAATCACGTTTCACGACGTTGATCGGCTGCCAGAATCACATCATGCGGAACTTGAGTACGCGAAAGCGGCGTTGGAAGGCGCCTGTGAAAGAAATGCACACGAACGGTGTCGACGGTTTCAATCGGCACCTCTCGACCTTTCGTTCGCCGCAGCACGTCGGCACGTCGAAGGTCGATCTGAAGACCTGGCACAGACTCGACCGGAATTCGGCAATGCTTCGAACGCAATCTGCTTCGTTGGTCGCCGAGCGAGACTGCGCGGGTTGTATCTCGATCGACGATGCTTCCTTCACTCGTACGAACCTCATGCAGACGATGCCGATTGCACGATCCTCGGCCGAATTCTCGGAGCGGTCGTTCCCGTCTGTTCCGGAATCAATCTGCAATACTTTTTTTCGTATATCGACTCGCCCGGTTGGGGATGTGGAACCAAATTGCCGCATAACATCACGTCGTTACTTGGTGTCATGGATGGCGCCGCCAGTGACCTGCGCCCTGGATTACCGTGGCAAGGAGTTGAGATTCACGAGCCGGTTCGATTGCTCATGATCATTGAAACGACGCCAGACGGAATTCGTCGAATCATGTCCCGTAGTCAGGTTGTCAGCAATATTATCAAAAATGGATGGGTCCAGTTGGCTCTGCTGGACGCTGACTCGAATCGAATCCTTGTTTACCGCGACGACGAATTCCATGTGTATGAACCGTCGATCTCAGACCTGCCCAAAGCACCGACATCGGCTGATTGGTATCGCGGATGGCGCGAACATCTGGGATTCGCTCAAATTGGGTCGTGATGTTGCATCAAATGCAGACTGTATTCGGAGAATAAACCAGAACCATGTTTGATGCATTTCATTTGCTCGGACTACTTGCAGTAGGAACCGGACATCAGCTCACCGAAATAGAAGACGTTGGATTGGTCTTCAAAGTGCTCGGGTTGCTGGTGGTCGGTGCACCGGTGATGATGTTCGCAACGCTTGGTATCGCTTCGCTGTTACGCGATCGGCCTCTCAGTGAACGTGTCATTGCGCGATGTGTACAGACGGGAATCATCACCGGCTTGGTCGCATCAATTGCCATGCTGGGCTTGATGCTTTTCTGGAACGATACCCAGGTTCCCATCGAGTTCGGCAGCTGGGTGCATGTCAAAGACTACCATTTTGTTTTTAAATTCGAGTTCGACAAGCTGTCGGTTCCATTTGTCATACTCACTTTCATTTTGTGCGGAACGATCGGCGCATTCGCAAACCGATATTTGCATCGCGAACGGGGTTTCAATCGGTTTTTCGTGCTGTTGTCGCTGTTCGTTGTAGGGATGGTGACGACTTCACTGGCGGGGACTGTGGAAACACTATTCACAGGATGGGAACTGGTCGGTCTGTCCTCTGCATTATTGGTTGCGTTCTTTCATGAACGTCCCGCACCGGCAACCAACGGGTTACATGTCTGGATCGTTTATCGTGTTTCTGACGCAGCGCTGCTCCTGGCGTCAATCGCCCTGCACCATATGAAGGGCGAGGGCGATTTCGACAAACTGCTGACGGGCGAATGGCCCATGGTCGGAACGCCGCTCGAACCCAATCAGGCCTTTTTTGTCGGCCTGCTGCTTCTTGTGGCTGCAATGGGAAAATCGGCGATGGTTCCATTTTCAGGCTGGTTGCCTCGGGCTATGGAAGGTCCGACGCCGTCCAGTGCGATCTTCTACGGAGCTCTTTCGGTCCATCTTGGTGCGTTTCTTTTGCTTCGCTTCAGCCCCATCATCGAACGATCACCTGCTTTACAAGTGCTGATCGTCGTTGTGGGCCTGTTAACAGCCTTGTTTGCAACTTTTGCCGGGACCGTCCAGACGGATATCAAGAGTGCACTCTCCTTTGCATCGCTGTCGCAAGTCGGACTGATTTTCGCCGAAATAGGACTCGGTTTTCGGTACATTGCTCTGGTTCACATTCTGGGTCACGGCTGCCTGCGAACTCTTCAGTTTCTGAGAGCTCCAACATTGCTTTACGACTATCGAACGATGGAAGATGCGATTGGCGAACGTTTGCCTAAGTTTTCCGGCGCGTGGCTCAGCAGGGCCGAAGAATCGGTGCGCACCTGGTATTACCGCCTGGCGATGGAGCGAGGATATCTGGATTCCTTCTTGAAAAACTACATTGTCAATCCGTTTCTCGTCTTTCTGCGACGATGCGATGCTCTCGAACAAGCATGGACAAAGATGCTCGCTGGAAACGAACCTTCCAAAGCCCCGACCTCAGAGGCCTCGCCAACTCTTGAGGAACTACTATGAGTGAATTGCATTTTCCCTGGCTGGAAATGTCAGTGTTGATTGCCTTGATCGGGGCCATCTGGGTGGGACGGCTGCGAGATCAGTTTGTTGCCAGCCGCCATTCGCTTTTCTTCAACACGCTTGTACTGATCACAACCGTGGGAGCGTGGATCGATTACGAATTTATCAATCCCCCCGGACGTCCGCCGAGTGAAGCACAAGACTTCTGGAATCCGCTGACAAAACTGATGGGGCGACCGGTCTTCGTCATGGACCCATTGAGTGCTCCATTGTTGTCGCTTGTGGCACTGTTGTATTTCCTGGTCTCGCTAACGACTTTGAGAACGAAGATCCGACGGTTCAGCTTTGCCTGGACGCTGGCATCGGAAGCGATCTTGCTCGCGACGTTCTGCTGCGAAGAACCCTGGCTGATCATTGGACTGCTGGCTGCGGGGACAGTGCCACCTTATCTCGAATTGCGTGCACGCGGACAGAACACGGGCGTTTACGTGAAACATATGGCCCTCTTTATCGCCATGCTGATCATCGGTCAGTCATTTGTGGATTATGAAGGAAGTGAAGGGCGCGTTCATTCCTTGTGGGCGATCATTCCGCTATTGATCGCGGTCTTCATTCGCACGGGTATCGCCCCGTTCCATTGCTGGATGGGCGATCTATTCGACCGGGCAACCTTTGGGACAGCCTTGCTAGTCGCCATGCCACTCGTTGGCGCTTACGCCACGATACGGCTGGTACTTCCCATCGCGCCTGACTGGGTCTTACGGACGATCGGACTTTTGTCATTGATTTCTGCTGTCTATGCTGCAGGAATTGCACTGGTTCAGAAAGACGCACGTCGGTTCTTCTGCTACTTGTTCCTCAGTTATTCGGCAATTGTCCTTGCCGGTCTGGAAGCGGTGACTCCAATCAGCCTGACCGGTGCGCTCTGTGTCTGGATGGCTGTGAGTATTTCGCTCGGAGGATTCGGTCTGACATTACGTGCCCTGGAAGCACGCCGTGGCCGTTTGTCGCTGCAAAATTTTCAGGGCTTATATGATCATACGCCCGCACTTGCGGTCCTGTTCATGATTACTGGCCTCGCGAGTGTCGGTTTTCCTGGAACGTTCGGGTTTGTCGGAACCGAGATGCTTGTGGACGGAGCCGTTGAAGCGTTTCCGTATGTCGGGGTTGCCATTGTCTTCGCGTCAGCGTTGAACGGTATTGCCGTGGTTCATGCCTACTTTCGACTTTTCACGGGAACGCGGCATACTTCGCTTGTCTCGCTGGGGATCGGCAGGCGAGAAAAGTTTGCCGTCGTTTCACTCACGGCCCTGATTTTGATCGGAGGGCTCGTCCCCCAGTACAATGTCAGTTCTCGCTATCGGGCGGCTGTCAGGATTTTGCGGGAACGAAGCGCTCTATCAACCAGACCGACCATTGAGGAAGAAGAAACGCACGGAAATCATTGAGACTTCGCACGTCAAACATCCGATGGTAGTTGCCTTCCAGCAGCAGATGAGAACGAAACCCCACCTCCCCCGTGGCGGTGGTTAACGGGCCTTTGCACCAACGGCCCATAATTCACAGTTACGATTGGAGTAAAATCCTAGGGCAAAG
>CAIOKO010000040.1 GCA_903858935.1 uncultured Schlesneria sp.
CGCATCGTCGAAGCTCCGCTTCGCGAATCGCAAAACAGACTACGGCTCTCAAAGAGGGGGTCGGGCGCTATCCCTTCTTCGGACGAATCCACGAGAGCGTGAGCATGGATCGCTGGAGGGCGATGCTCCCGCAGTGAAAAATGGCGTCAAAGTTTGTTCGAGTTTGATCGACTTCGACCATTCCTCGTGTTTTATAGGGTTTCGCCGCAATTTTCATCGATTTTCGTCCTGTTTGAGTTTGTTCGAGTTTGTCACGGTTCGATCGACTTCGACTCGACCGGGAGGGCGAGGCTACCGCCAAACCGCGAAATAGGGACACGCATCGACTCAGCGGCTCGGCAGGAGCCTCGCCCTCCCGTCGTGATCCGGGCGATGCTCCCGCAGCGAAAAATGGTGTCAAAGTTTGTTCGAGTTTGATCGACTTCGACCATTCCTCGTGTTTTATAGGGTTTCGCCGCGATTTTCGTCCTGTTCGAGTTCGATCAAGTTCGTCACGGTTTGATCGACTTCGATCGAGTTCGACGGAACGGCGATCGCCGTCCGACCGGGCAGTCGCCAGAACCAGCGACCTTCCGCAATGGTCTCCTTCCCCCTTCTGCACCCCAGCAGCAGATAGGCCTTGCGCAGCGTTCTGACAGTGATGGTGTTCGCACGTGCTTCCTCGCGAACAATCGTCGAAAGAACATATCCATCACTCAATCGAAGCTTCAGCCATTCAGCCGCACGCGATAATTCACTCAGCTCTTCTTCGTCGAGCGACGAAGATTTCGGCTCCGTTGCCATCGCGTGAAATTGTTCTGCTGTCAGCGAAACCGGTTCGGGTTCCCAATCGATCCGATTATCCCGAATGGTAAAGCCAAACCCATCGGGGGTTTCACAAAGATTGGTGCTGACCGGTAACAACAGCCGTCGCTCAGGTTCATCGATATCACGAACAATCATCCAGACCGAACGAGCCGCTTCGGCCAGCGCGCGAGGAATCGGCAGCCACGAATTCCGTTTTCCAATTCCCGAATTCGATGGTTGCGCCAGGAACAGGATCGCCGCCCCTGAACGGGCCGCGAGATCTCGCAGTTTCGCAATCATCCCACGTAATTTGATGTCACGTTGACCATCAGGAATATCCAGGAAGACGGAGGCAGGATCGATGATAATCAGCCGGACCGGTTGGCCCATGTCCCTGAGTCCGTCCAGGTAAGTCCCAAGCATGTAAACGTCACAATCCTCTCGGAAAGCCCATCGGGGAGCACAGAGTTCCTCCGCGTCCTCCTTATCCAGATCCTCACTTTCAACGCAGTGAATCCATTTTTCGTCAGCACCTGCCGCGTCCAGCCGTGGGCGGACGATCCCCTCCAGATCGTCTTGACTAATAAACAGGATCACGGAGCCACGCTTGCCGGTGTCATCATCATGAGGACCACCCAACCCCTGCGTCATCCGAGCCGCGAGATCAAGCGCTAACAAACTTTTCCCCACGCCTTGTTCACCGATCAGCAGCGATAACTGCCCTGCGGGAATCACCCCTTTCCAGACCCAACCCCTTGGCTTGGCTTTGATGTGAAACAAACACTTCAGATCCATTCGAAAACTCCTGTCAAAAGCAGCACACAAACCAGCAATGCGGAACACAACTCCGCCCACGGCTCAATTCTTTCATGCGTAATTCAATTTGTCAACCACAAATTTCTAATAAATTTGTCGCATATTTGTTGTCGTTGAATCTTAATTAAGGGGAGTCAACACGTGCGTACGAATGTCTTTGCTGCAATGGGGTTTCGGGCGAATCGGTATTAAAAGCCAGATGATTCACTAGCCCAATGCGCAAGCAAGCTTCACGTCAGGACAAGGCGGTGGCTGACCAGATGATTGGCAAGACTGATTATGTTGCGGTTGAAATTGTGTTCCGCTTCAGTTTCTGTTCGGCCCCTCGCCTGCGCGTCGGGCGATCATTCCACGATGTTTTGGACAATGTCGGTTTAACGCTTGATTGAGGATGATTCTGTGTCGAGTTGCTTAAAATATTAAATGTTCCAAAGGACGATCATGCGGTGACAGACCCCGTTGTTATCTCGACCTGTCACCGCTTTGTTGTCCAAGCAGTCGCTTGGGATTGAGTATCAATCCGATGGCCCGAATGTTCCCCTCTCAACCTTGAAACCATTGCTTGACTCGCTTGGGAAACGGTCTTCCCTCACATAAGATGCGTTACGCGGCTTGGAGGCTGTTGAATCACATCTTTTTAAAGGGATGCCGATGACGAACGTGTTGCTTTTAGGAGCGGGGACGATCGGACGGATGATCGCGACCCTGTTGCTTCAGTCGGGCGATTATGTCGTTCGAGTCGCTGATTCTGATGCCGAAGCCTTAAGGCGACTGCACTCTCGATTTGGGGTCGAGACGGTTGTTCTGGATGCCGCCGATGAAGCTCAATTGATGTCGGCGATGACCGGCGTCCAGGCGGTCATTTCGGCACTGACCTTCAGCCTGAATCCGACTGTCGCTAAAGTCGCCCTGGCTGCCGGGATCAGTTATTTCGATCTGACGGAAGATGTCGCTACGACCGCTGCTGTTCGGGAATTGGCGGCGAGTGCCAAAGTCGGTCAAATTTTCATGCCGCAATGCGGACTGGCACCCGGATTCGTTGGGATTGCGGCCAATCATCTGGCAAAGAAATTTGAAACCCTCGATTCGCTGTTATTGCGGGTTGGTGCGTTGCCCGAGTTTCCGACGAATTCATTGAAGTATAACCTCACCTGGTCGACCGATGGCCTGATCAATGAATACTGCAATCCGTGCGACGTGATTCATCAGGGAAAGAGGCAAGACTGCTGGCCACTGGAAGGGTTGGAACACCTCTCGATTGATGGTGTCGAATACGAAGCATTTTCGACTTCGGGAGGATTGGGAACGCTTTGTGAAACGTATGAAGGCCATCTGCGCGAGATGAATTACAAGACCGTCCGTTATATCGGTCACCGGGACCGGATGTTGTTTTTGCTTGACGAGCTTCGACTACGGGAACGACGCGAGCTGTTGAAAGAGATTCTCGAAAACGCCTTGCCACGAACACTGCAGGACGTCGTCGTTGTCTTTTGTACGGCGACCGGACAGCGAGACGGTCAGATGGTTCAGTTGTGGGATGCCCGCAAGGTTTATCACCAGACTCATGGCGACGAAGTCTGGAGCGCTATTCAGATCACAACAGCCGCATCGATTTGTGCAGTACTCGATCTTCACATCAACGGACAACTGCCGAATACCGGTTTTGTCCGACAGGAACAGGTGGATTTCGAACTGTTCCTCGCCAACCGGTTTGGAAAACATTACGTTTCGTCGGGTGTGAAATTTCACATCTAGATCCACGGAATTTTTTAGAGACTTTTAGCTTCAAATCCCATTAAGCGAGGCAACGATTCATGCTGCGACAAAATGACTACCGGAGCGTATCCACGCTTCCTCGAATCGCTTTACTGGCACTGGTTTTTGTCACCTCTGCTGTTGGTTTTTTACCGATCTCGGCCGATGAAAAGCCTGCTGCCAACGAGCCTGCCTGGAAGGCTTTGTTTGATGGAAAGACATTAAAGAACTGGAAATCCTCCAATTTCGGTGGGGAAGGGAAAGTGAGTGTCGAAGAGGGAATGATCGTCCTGAATCAGGGATCCGATATGACGGGGATCACCTGGACCGGTGAAGCATTGCCAAAAATGAATTACGAAGTCTCTGTCATGGCACAACGGATCGAAGGAAACGACTTCTTCTGCGGTATGACGTTTGAAATTAATGACGACCCATGCAGTTTGATTATTGGCGGATGGGGTGGTGGCATCGTGGGAATTTCGAGCCTTGATGGACTCGATGCGGCCAACAATGAAACAGCACGATATGAGAGTTTTGAACCCGGCCAATGGTACAAGATTCGGTTAAGAGTTACGGAGGCCGGGCTGATGGCGTGGATTGGAGACAAACAAGTGGTCGGTGTCGCCACGAAGGGGAAGAAGATCTCGATTCGAGCCGAAGTTGAAGCGTCACGTCCCTTCGGGATTTCAACCTATGCCACAATGGCCGGCCTGAAAGAAATCAAGATTCGCAAACTGACCGCTGAAGAAGCCAAAGCCCCACTGACGCCGGCGGACGACAATAAGAAGAAGAACAAGTAAGTACTGTATTTTTCAAACGTTCATCACAGGTGGCCCCATAAGTCAGCGCCTTGATGGATTCTTCATCGGCGATCTGTGCCATCGCAAATTGCGTCTCCCTTCCTATGGCGGAGCCATTACAGCCATTAGCCGGAGCTGAGCGTAGCGACGCCACCGGAATGGCGTGCGCCGAAATTCTTCGAATCCTGAAAGGATTCCAGATTCATCTTTGTTGCGGCGGTGTATCGGCATCGTTGAAACGGACGAGACGATTCCGCTGGGATCGACGAGCGTGTCAATCTCACCACCGGTGGCGTTGCAACGCTCAGCCACTGGCTAATTGCTGATGTCCTTCCAGGACGACAATCAAGACTCAAATGCCCGATTTTCCTCGCAACAAAATCAAGGCACGTCCCATCAGTCCTATGGGTCCCATCAAGTCCCATTCCAATTCTGCAATCAATTGCCACTCACCAAAAAATGCAGGCCTGGTCCCCTTGCGAGGACCAGGCCTGCCGCTAAGCGTCATCGTCGGGATCGAAAGGGATCCACGGGACGAGACAGTGGCCGTCTGTAGACAGCCCGTCGACTGCTGTCAGACGTTGCCACCTCGCTGGCGTTTACTGTCGGAATCCACTAGACCACCTCCCTTTCTTGAATTGAGCCACCCGCTTCGACTGGTCAGCCAGCACCAGCCACCTCACGGCTTGCAGGGTCCCGTCGCGTACGTTTCCGCGACCCACAACATGATCATTTCCAAGATTTCGACGTTCTGCAAGAGCGAAATGCCATCGAATCGGCTTTTTTCGATAAGTTGTGATTCGGCAATTTTTTCACCTGATCACAAAGCATTCAGTTTTGTTTCGGAAACCGAAGGTTTGAACCAGGCAGCCGCAACGAGTTAAGGAATTCATAATTTTTTCGCAAGAAAATAACTCACTGTTCGACATCAACTTAGGCGAGTTTGGCGTGCTGAATAATTGACTTCGGGAAAGCGTGCTGTTGACTTTCCGAGTCATGATTTTTATTGTGGCACCGTGGCGGCCGTCACCACATGTAGCGTCAATTTCACCTCATAACCGCTACCTATTGTGTCGATAGATGTTGACAGCAAGCCCCCTTGTCTCGTAGATCTGATGTTTATTTACGCCTTCTGCCAGGCTGTGGCAGTCTTTATGACCCCAGGATAAGCGAGGAGTGTGCATGATGCACCAGTCCAATGGAATGACGTCTTCCGGTTCCACCGTGGCTTCAACGACGGCTCCGAACAACTCAGGTCATCCTGGGCGTTCGTTGCCTGAGATTCGCCCGATGTCCGTAGCTCCAAAATTTTGCCCGGCGGATACCGATCCGTTCACCACGGTCGATTGGGACTACCGTACGGCGGCAATTAAGGATGAGAACGGCAAGGTTCTTTTCGAACAGACCAATTGCGAAATCCCCTCTGCATGGACCCCCCTGGCGACGAACGTCGTCGTCTCAAAATATTTCTATGGTGAGCATGGGACACCCGAGCGTGAAACGAGCGTAAAACAGGTTATTCACCGCGTTGCTCGTACGATTGCCGACTGGGGTATCGAGGGTGGTTATTTCGCCAGTCGTGAAGATGGCGAAAACTTCTATCGCGAACTCGCCTGGATGTGTCTGCATCAGTACGGTTCGTTCAACTCCCCAGTCTGGTTCAATGTCGGGCTATACCACCAGTACGGCGTGAAGGGGGCCAAGGGGAATTATCACTTTAACCCGGCAACGCAAGTCGTTGAGCGACCAGCGACTTCGTACGAACTTCCCCAGGCATCCGCCTGTTTCATTCAGGCCGTCGATGACAATATGGAAGACATCATGCGGCTCGCAACCAGCGAAGCCATGCTGTTCAAGTTTGGATCGGGAACGGGAACCGATCTGTCGACGATTCGCGGTTCGAAAGAAAAGCTGTCAGGTGGTGGAACACCGTCTGGTCCCCTTTCGTTTATGCGAGTTTACGATCAAATTGCAGCCGTCGTGAAATCGGGTGGAAAGACCCGTCGCGCAGCGAAAATGCAATCACTCAAGGATTGGCACCCTGATATCCTTGAATTCATTCAATGCAAGAAGAAAGAAGAGAAAAAGGCTCGTGTTCTGATCGATAGCGGCGAATACGACGCGAACTTTAACGGCGAAGCTTATTCGTCGATCATGTTCCAGAACGCCAATCTTTCCGTCCGATTGAGCGACGAGTTCATGCGGGCCGTTGAAGAAAACAAGAAGTGGAAGACCCGCTGGGTGACCGATCCCAGTAAGAATGGGCCCGAGTACGATTCCAAATTCATTCTTCGACAGATGGCTGAAGGAGCCTGGTCGTGTGGCGACCCGGGTGTTCAGTACGATACGACCATCAACAAGTGGCACACCTGCCCTAATTCAGGTCGCATCAATGCTTCTAATCCCTGTTCGGAATATATGTTCCTCGACGATACCGCCTGCAATCTGTCCAGCCTGAACCTTCGCAAGTTTCAGCAACCGGACGGCGGTTTTGACGTAGAACGGTTCCGTGCCGCAGCATCGATCTTCATCACGGCCCAGGAAATTCTGGTTGATAACGCCAGCTATCCAACCCCGACGATTGCCAAGAATAGCCACCTGTATCGGCCGCTTGGATTGGGTTATGCCAATCTCGGCAGCTTGCTGATGTCGATGGGGATTCCTTATGACAGTGACGCTGGACGTGGAATCGCAGGCTCGCTCACAGCACTTCTGACCGGCCAGGCCTATCTGACCTCCAGCCGAATTGCCGGATACCTTGGCCCCTTCGCCGGGTACAAAGACAATGCCGAGCCAATGCTCAGAGTCATGCGAATGCACCGCGACGCCGTCGATCGGATTGATTCGACATGTCCTGAATACTTGCGAAACGCTGCAGGCAAAGTCTGGGATGAGTGCGTTGATTCGGGTCGTCAATTCGGATACCGAAACGCTCAAGCGACGGTGCTGGCTCCGACTGGAACAATCGCATTCATGATGGACTGCGATACGACGGGAATCGAGCCTGATATCGCGCTGGTGAAGTACAAACAGCTGGCAGGTGGGGGAATGATGAAGATCGTCAACCGGACGGTCCCACTCGCCCTGCGTACCTTGGGCTACGACGCGCCGGAAATCGAACGAATCGTCAAGCATATTGAAGAGACCGAGACGATTGAAGGTGCGGCTGATTTGAAGCCCGAACATGTTGCCGTTTTTGACTGTGCCTTCAAGGCCAATAACGGAACACGGACGATCCACTGGAAAGCCCACGTGAAAATGATGGCTGCAGCCCAGCCGTTCCTTTCGGGTGCGATCTCAAAAACGGTCAACATGCCATCCGACAGCACGGTTGACGATATTGAAAAGGCTTACTTCGAAGGCTGGCGACTTGGACTGAAGGCCCTTGCGATTTATCGCGACGGTTCAAAGCAAAGCCAGCCATTGTCAACGACCAAAGAAGGGGATCGTAAGAAGGGTGGTGCAGCCGGCGATCGACCAGCTCGACGTCGACTTCCCGCAACCCGCAATTCGTTGACACATAAGTTCTCGGTGGGTGGCCACGAAGGCTATATCACTGTCGGCTTATTCGAGGATGGGACTCCTGGCGAGCTGTTCATCAGCATGGCCAAAGAAGGAAGCACCATCGGCGGCCTGATGGATGTCATCGGAACCGAAACTTCGATGGGCCTTCAATATGGTGTTCCCCTGGAAGTTCTGGTTGAAAAGTTCTCACATTCGCGGTTTGAGCCGAGTGGTTGGACACCGAATCCAGACATTCCGAATGCCAAAAGTATTGTCGACTATATCTTCCGATGGCTTGGTATTCAGTTCTTGCCAGGTTTTCGCGAAGCAAACACACCAAAACGACCTGAAGCGAATGTTTTTGGTGACAGCGAGGACGTCGCGGAAAGCCATCGATCGGCCGAAGTCGCTTCGACGAAGGCAATGCCTGCGACTTCGGCCTCAGCGACGAATGGTCACTCCAATGGCAGCCATGCGACCAATGGCCACAACGGAAATGGTCATGCGACAAATGGTCATGCGACCAACGGCCATGCAACAAACGGTCACACGACTAATGGACATGGGGCGAACGGACATGCCAATGGTAAGGTGCCAGTCGCGGTGATGCAGCGAATGACACCTTCGCTGAAGACACTGCAACCGGCAACCGCCACTGCGGAGTCAACGGCGAATCGAAATCAACAATTCGCCAAGTTCCAGTCTGACGCACCAAGTTGCAGTAATTGCGGGGCAATCACGGTCCGCAATGGAAATTGCTATCTCTGTCACAACTGTGGTACCAGCCACGGTTGCAGTTGAGATCCGCCCCAGGCGGTTCGCCAGGAGCTCCGCTTCATGACCCCCGAGGAACTTGACGTCATTTCCAACGTCAGGTTCCTCACGACACAATTGTAAGACTCTCCGACCGCGCCGACGGCTGATGGAACGGTACATGACGCGGAGTTCGGGACGCCCCGGTTCATTGGATATTGAACCGGGGCGTTTTCATTTTGAATGCAGATTCGACAGCGATCCAGATGCACAGTCCCTTTCTTTTCGAGTGACTCCTCACGAAAATGCTCCAGAAAGGAGACTTCGTTATGCAGGCACAAGCAAGTTCGGGATTGTGGGAACTTTTGATCTGGATCTTGACGGGAAGCAGCCTGCTGGGCCTGCCACCCGGTGAAAGAGATCTCGCTCTTCTGAAATCCGTTCCGCCGCAGACCTTTGTCTATTTTGAATGGGCAGCTCGCAGCAACGGTGTTGCCGGGGCGGCGGGGGTCGATGGTTTTGCAGCCGATCCAGAAATTCGGAAGTTCTTTGAATTGCTCGACGCCGCGCTGGCAAAAGTCGAAGTGGTCAACCAGGGCTCTGACGACGACGTCGAGTCGGGTGCGCTCCATCGTTTGCGTCCACTGTTTCCGCAGTTGGTAAAGCTAATTTCTGCTCATCCAGGTTGTTTCTTTGCCGGTTTTGAACCCCCTCCGCCAAATAGTGCCAATCTTCCGACGTGGCTTCGAATGCTGGCGGGGGTACACGGCGGGTTAATTCTCAGCAGTGGTGATGACACCGAAAACTTATGGCGGAGTCTTAATCAATCATTGGAATCGATTCCCGAGTTCAAGTTCAATGAGAGCTCATTGACCCAATCGATTCCCATAGCCGTTCCCGGTTACACACTTGTCATCCATCGTGAGGGCCCGCGGATTATCTTCGCTCTCGGTGATGGCACCCTCGCACGAATTACGGATGGATTGTCAGGTCGGCCACCAGGGCTTGATACGAACCCGACGTTTCGCAAGGGACTCGAACGCGTCAATGTTCCGCGAATCGGAACTGTCGGTTGGGTTGATGGCAAAGGCCTTGTTTCGAGCATTACGGCAGCTCTTGGACCGGTCGGATTCCTGGTCAGACCCATCCTGACAATGACGGGTGTTGATGCGATCGACCACATCGTTCAGGTGTCGGGCGTCGATAATGGCGAGATGATCCAGCGGACTTTTGTTGCCACGGGTGGACGAACTGATGGCATCATGGTGTTGGCCGCCGGGTCACCAATACAAGCCCAGCAGTTTGCACATGTTCCCGCGGATGCAGACCTCGTTCTTGCGACCAGCATCAGTCTTAGAGGCATTTTTCAGGAATCGAGACGGTTGCTGCAGAGCGTCCAGCCGTTATCCGTTCGAATTTTTGACGAGGCGGTTAAACAATTGGAATCCGAGCTCGAGCTGAAAATCGTCGAGGATGTTCTGCCTGCGTTTGGTGATGTCTTAGTCGCATTCGATTCGCCATCTGCAGGGGGATTGATCGCAACCAGCCTCGTTGTCAGCCTTGAAGTCCGGGATGGCAAAAAAGCTGCGGTGGTTTTCGATCGTTTGATGAAACTGATCGAACAATCGTTGTCTGGCGAACATTCTGAATTCGACTACGGCGAATCAGTATCATTGCGTCAACAATCGTTTCTCAATCACTCGATTTTTTATGTGAATACCTCTGGCGCAAGTTTTTCGGGACGTATCTCGATCACTCCGACATTCTGTTTATCGGAAAAACATCTGATGTTTGCTGTTCATCCTCAGGCGATGAAGGCCCAATTGCGTCATTTAAACTCAAATCGTCCTGGGTTCGATAAGCAGGCGAGTAGTAAGGTTGCAATTCCCGCCGGCGACACCTTGTCATACGCTTATTTAAACGGACCACGCGCCAGCAATCTTGTCGGCTCGATCCTACCATATTCAGGCCATGTGTTGCTTAACCGCCTGGAGGAAGAAGGGGTGTCGATGGATTCCTATTCTCTTCCTTCGGCAGCAGCAATTTCACCCTATTTCGGTGACTCCACAGCGGTCATCACGCGGCAGAAAGATGGGGTCCTGATCGAAGCTCGAAACGCACCGCCTGTCCTGGTCGGGATGACGTTTTTGTCGCTGTACCGGAATTGGTCTGCCACAGAATTCGAGCTTCTCGACGCTTTTCGAAAACAAAGAGCAAACGGGGCTCAACAAGCACAACTTGGCCCCGCCGAAAATGCTGTGGTCCCGGCTGTTGCAGAGAAAAAGGATCACGACGAGGCAGCCAGGGAAAAGGCGAAGGCCAATCCTCCTTTGGAGCGCAAGCTGGCACCGCTGCTTTTGAAAGCTCTTGTTCCAGATGGAATGCAACAGCTGATCCCCGAATCGGCGTTAAAGAAACTTGAAGAAGGGCCATCGCCGGCTGCGATTCAGCGCCGCGAAGAAGCGCGTCGATTAAGAGAAGAACGTCGACAACGCCGCCCGATTCCGCCTCGTTGATCAATCGAGCACGGGAAACACCTGACCGTTGATTTCGTCTGGTTCGTGACCTCCTGATGTGAACAGGCTCGGCCCAAACAGGCCGAGTCGCTGCAGTTCTTCAAATCGCTCGGGTTGAACAAATTCGCTATATCCGTAACTCCCTGGTTCTCGGTATCGACGGATCTCAGACCAGTTTACGTCGACATGTGTAATCCCTAACTGGCGGAACCGGGAACGAATTTCCTGAACATCGCGTAAACGCTCGCCTTCTGACTGTGGGTCAGCACACAATTCTTCGAACCACGAGCGATCAAAAACTGTGTTGTAAAGGTAGGGGTAACGTGCATGAAACATCCCTGCGCCACCCACGCAAAGTACTTTTGTGGCTGGTGGAAGATGGCCCGATTCAAATTCCTGGTTTAACCATCGAATTCGTGGGGAAACGGCAATCTCACTGGCCGCGTTCAAATCAAGCCGACCCGCGTTAAAACCGCCGACGTACAACATCACCTCGGCGTTGTAGAGAATCGAAGCGAGAATAAATGCTCCTGCAAACCAGTTCCAGATGCCTGAACCTCGAACTGGCTTCACGCCTGACGCAAGGATTCCAGGCCAACATGCCCCTACCCCTGCCATGAACGAGACAGCTGAAAACATCGGGACGTAAAACCGGTCAATATGGTGCGTGAAAAGAAACCAGGTAGCAAACTGCCAGCCAATATATAGCCATGTCAAGCCGATCACTGATCGCTGCGAAGATCCTTCCGAATCGATCACCGTACTTTGACCACGTCGTCGAAACCACCAGAAAAGGGACAGCGGCGCGAACCCAAACATCAGGGGGCTATGCCAGTCATTGTTGGCTGAAACATCGGTCAATTTCACTGACGCGTCAATCAGACGCTCGTTCCAGCCCGAATATGTCTTTGATGCATGTCCATGACGCCATTTGGCGTCTAACGTTTCGTCACGATCAATGCCACCGAAGATTCGGTAAGCAAGCGGATAGACCGGGTTACCCGTTGCAACGGCGTTCTTTAATAACCATGGCCCGACACTGACCAGAACCCCAACCGAAAAAAACACTGACATGATTAACGCCCATTGCAATCGGGCAGTTTGAACATGCCGGACCGTCGTCCATACCAGCAGGCATCCAATCGGAACGACGACGGAAGTTAAGCCTGTGTATTTGCAGGCCATCGCACTGCCGGCCATCATCCCCGTGACGAGTGCCAGCTTGATTGCATTTTTTTGGCTTAAAGTACCACCAGCAACGAATGGTTCTCGAAAGAGAAACGCAGCAAATAATGCCGCAAAGAGGTAACAGGCGAGTCCCCCTTCCGCATAGGCAATAATGGAAATTCGGTAGGTCCAGGGTGACGTGAGATAAACAAGAGCGGCCATGATGCCGGCGCCAGCTGAAAACCACCTTCGCCCTGCCGCAAACAAGCCGACCGCCGTCAGTGGAATGAATCCGGCAATCGCCACCTGACCAGCAAGCGCCCCCCAGTGCCAGTCACCGTAGAGAATCATCCCTGCGAGGATCAGCATCTCGGTCAGAAATGGAAAATTTGTGTAAACGTTATGAGGCAGTCGAGTGATTTGTCCCTGCAGGAACCACTCTTTGGGTCCGCCAAGATGATACTCGATCACATCAAAGTCTGTTTGCGGCGACATTGCTCCCAGAAGCTGGACCGACACAAACGGAACGAGAATGGCGACCGCGATCCAGCCCAACCGTGTGAGGCCTGACGATTGACCGGCGAATGGCGGTCCTGCAATACGATCGAAGTTCTGCCGTCGAAAGTGATACAGACATTCGCCAATGAAACCCGCCACGAGTAATAGACCAAGTGGCCAGCGACTCATGCACCCACAGAGACCAAGCAACAACGTCGATAATGAGACGATTGCAAATCCGAGACAGGTGGAGAAAAAGAGGCGCTCGCAACCGACAAGTCCGAGCTTGATCAGCCGCAGTGTCAGTGAACCAAGACCCCACGCACCAATCCAGATAACAACGGCCGTCAGAAAAAACGGAACTCGCTGAAGTAAAAACAACCAGCTCCAAGGAGCGGCACTCTGAACAGTCGGTGGATCGACAATATCCAGAAAATCATACGGAATGCCGGACCAGAGCATCCATCGTTGCACCGACGGATTATTGGGAAAGCCAAAGCTCTGAAACCAGACAAAAAATCCGACCACCCATAAGATGGCAAGGGAGGAATATACGAGATATCGCTGATAGAACAGCCCCACTGAGGTCGCGGTATTCGACCCCAGTGGCTTTGAATGACCCGACATGCGAGTCATGTTTGTTCACCGATGAAATTCGGACACGACCGAGACACGTCACCACGCCTGTCGTTGATAAGCCTATCGATTAGGAGCAGGTCGTTCGACTTCGTATTTTTTCAGTTTTCGATCCAATGTCGAACGTTCGATCTCGAGAATGTGAGCCGCTTGCGACTTATTCCACTTGGTCCATTCCAGAGTCGCAAGAATATGCTCCTGTTCGATTAATTCGATTGGAACTGCTCGATAGCCACTGTTTGCTGACGACGAGGACGATGGTGTATCGCTTCTCCCCAAGGCTGACAGTTGAATATCTGCCGGAGCCAATGTGTCACCTGCACACAAAATGACAGCTCGTTCGATCGTATTCTGCAACTCACGAACGTTACCCGGCCAGCCATAGTTCACCAGTGTCGACATGGCTGACGGAAGAATCGTGGTTACCGAGCGACCACACTTTTTCGAGAAGCGTTGCATGAAATGCTTGGCGAGAATCGCGATATCGGTGCGCCGATCACGAAGCGGTTCAACGACAAGTTCCATCACTTGCAGGCGGAAGTAGAGATCTTTTCGGAAGCGGCCTTGATCGACAGAGTTTTCAAGGTCGCGATTGGTTGCAGCCACAACGCGAACGTCGACCCTCACTTCGGCACCACCACCAACCCGCTCGTAAGGATGACCTTCCAGAACCCGCAGGAATTTTGCCTGAATTGCGGGACTCATTTCACCGACTTCATCCAGAAAAATCGTCCCGGTGTGTGCCTGTTCGAATTTCCCGATTTTGCGTGTGACCGCACCAGTAAACGAACCCTTTTCGTGACCGAACAACTCACTTTCGAGCAGGCTTTCGCTTAAAGCAGCACAGTTCATTGTGACAAACGGGCCATCCGCTCGATTGCTGTGCTGGTGAATAGCACGTGCTACCAGCTCTTTACCGACACCACTCTCGCCGCGGATGAGTACGGTTGCTCCCGTTGGCGCGATCCGCAAAATTCGCTCTCGAAGCCGACGAATCGAATCGCTGTCGCCAACGAGCTCCGTTTCGATCAGAAGCTGCTCACGCAGTGTCTTGTTTTCCCCCTCGACACGTGCCAGGCCTGCTGCCAATCGGCTACGCTCTTTCAAGTTTTCCAGCGTCACAGCCAGTTGATCAGCAACGGCCAGGGTGAATTCTGCATCGTCGGCTTTAAGACGGTTATCAGGGTTTGTGGAGTAAAGCTGGATCATGCCGAGCAACCGATCAGACGTCCGGATCGGGGCACAAATGATACTTTCGGCACGCATTTCTTTCAGACTGTCGCTTGCACTGAACTGACCATCAGTTTTGATGTCATGCGCGACAACGGCTGCTCGTGATTCCAGCGCAATACTGGTGACGTAATCAGAAACCCTTTCGAATTGTCGTGACGAATCAAGCGATTTGAACGCGACGAGATCAAGATTCCGATTATTAAGGTTCTTTGCATTTGGATCATTAAACAACAGCACGGCACCAATGTCGGCAGATGTTACGTTAAACAGCCCATCGAGGACGATTTCAGACAAGCTGCGAACATCGGTTTCTTCACCCATTTTTAAACCGAGCTGAACCAAACGTTGAGCTTCGTGCCCTGCACGTCCACGTTGAATCTGCTGATTTGGCTCGGAAAGAAAGGGATTGCGATCACACAGATGAACGATCTCGGGATGAGTATCCGCTGCGGATCGACCTTCCAAGCTCGCGGGCTGAGCGGTTCGCACCGTGTCAGTACCACCTTTTGCGATGGTATCTTCGCTAGGATCGTAATCGGTTGACGGCCTGTGCTTCGGAGCGACAGTCGTTTTGGACTTGAGATTCAAACTAAACACGATCGTCGTGTTTCCGATTTGGAATTCTCGACCCTCGGTCAATTGGATGTCACCAGAGATCGGCTCGCCGTTAACGCGGGTTCCATTCCGGCTTCCCAGATCCCGAAGTTTCCAGATACCGCTATCAAAGAATACTTCACAATGATTTCGGCTGCAGATTTCATCAGGGATAACCAGACGATTAGTCGTCGCACGACCGATTGTCGTGATCTGCCCTGAGTGCAATGGAATCGACGTCCCTTCGGCAGGACCACTGCTAATCATTATTTGTGCGGTAGTTTTAATGATAGCGGTATCAGATTCGCGAGAAATCTTGTTCATAGTTTATGCCTTCGCACAGTTGAAAGGTGGCGATTTTAATCGGGAATCTGGAAACCGTTTATCATTAGAAGTAAAGAATGATACGTTCTGAAAACATGCATTTTCAAGTCTTAAAGTATGAAATAGAGAAAATTTGATTAAAAACTTCCGCGATACTTAACGCTTTTGAACGCCTTAACCATTGGGAAAGATAGCTGATTTCTGCAAAGAAATCCCATTTTCCTCATTCGCCAGCGATCAGAACCTGAATTCCGTCGGTCGCAGGAGCTGTCGATTCTTTGGCCTTTTTCAATAAGGCACAACAACACATAGTGCGTATGTTTTTCGAATATCGCACACAGAAACGCGTTCTGTAATGCGTTGGCAGGCGAATGATCTGTGTATTGCAAGGATCCACTTCTTACGCATCGCATTCTGCCTGGCGAACGAGCGGCTTCCACTGGCTTCCCGAACGTTCGTCAATAATGCCTGTTTCTTTGGCGGGCCAAGAGGCATCAAACTTTTTCGGAATTGTTGAAATGACAATCTCCGATTGCCACGTTTAAGACCTTATTCTAGTATCAGCCCGTGTCGCCATCGATAATTTGTCGGGAAACAGGGACGTTTCAGGCGAGCAAACATGCCACAAGGAGGTGGTTCATGAAGTCGAATGGTCTCGCTACGATCTTATTAATGATCCCTGTGCTGACGGTACCGGCACTCGCGATCTTCGGCATTCCGCAGTTTGCGCCTGTTGTTGCCTCCCCGATTGACGAAAGTCGAAACTCCGATCGGCCATCGCGGGGTGGAAATTCGTCCCGGCATTCGCAAGATGATTCGTTTGATGAGATCGAGGGCTTTAATTCTGAACCAGAAGTAAAGCCTGGTTCCGTCACGTCACTTCGCAATCGAGACCTTTCGAAACCTTCCCTTCGTGAAAAAGGGCTACGTCGAGCGGATTCCGGTTCAGCTCAGTTCTTGGCCGGTGACCGTGACACCGGATCGACTTGGCCAAATAATCCGCGTCAACCTTCATCAAAGATGTCTGACGATCTGGCAGACAGGGAACGCTTGTTCAATAACAGCGACCCCACCGATGTTCCGCAGCAAAAAGCGCTACCACGACACCCACGGCGATTATCCTCCGTTGATAAAACGAATGAAGAAATTCGTCAGGCAAGAGTCGAAGATCCTGATCAGGCTGTGATTCAGTCCGGGTTCACTGAAGAGACTCGGATTCGAGAGCAACCTCGGATCCCCAGCGGAGAGAAACGAAGGGGTTCGAGCGAAGGCCTTGGATCGAATCGCCATGCATCGGGCACAGAACCTTTGACATGGGCCGCTGCGGTTGAACGTCTCAATGAATTTGACATTCGAAGTTTTCGGCTCGAGCCTGGTGATCGATCAGGTCAGTTCCTGTTTATTTGCTCATATACTTCACCCGATACTCCCAGCGTTTCCTATCGATTCGAAGCCACAGCGGATCAGCCGTTGAAGGCCGTTGAAAATGTCATCGAGCAAATCATCGAATGGCGGCGTAATCGATGATGTCCTCAACATGGCCAGGGCGCACATTCGCCACGTTCAAATCAGAATGGCAAGCGACCTCGTATAATGGACATCGTTGGTCCTTTTTCTCGCGAAATCCGCAGAACGCACCAACAATCATCGTTGTGAACGGGGTCCACTCCGGCTGCATTCGAACAGCGAAAATGGCCCGAATTGAAGCCGTGCTGCTTGTTTCAGACGTGGCGCTTTCGGCGAAACGGCTTGCACAACTTGCGACGCTGGCTGATGTCAGCGAAGCAAAACAACTGATCGAGAAATTGAATCTTGCTTACGATCTCGATCGCTGTGCGTTTCGTATTGAACCGGTTGCAAGCGGCTTCCGTCTGCTGACCCGACCTGCGTATTCATTCTGGCTGGGAAAGCTGCATCAGCGACAGGCGGAATTGCGACTGACACCCCCTGCACTCGAGACGCTGGCCATTGTCGCCTATCGTCAGCCGATTACACGAGCGGACGTCGAGAAGGTTCGGCGGGTGAACTGTACAGATATGCTGAAACATCTCATGGACCGGGGTCTCGTTCGAATCGGTGGCGAGGACGATTCGCTCGGTCGGCCATTTCTTTACGAGACGACGAGGCAGTTCCTCGAATTGTTCGGATTGAGAAGCCTCGATGCGCTTCCGATGGCCGAGTCGCTGCGCAAACCCCGCGCAGTCCCCATGCTCTCGACCGAGTCAGATGGTACCGAGTCCGATGCCAATGATTCCGCTGGTTAGTCATCGCTAAGTGACCCCAAATTCCAAGAGGGAATTGAATTTCTGGACGATGCTTGAGAGACTTGTCAAGTTCCGTCTCACCGTCCGACAACCAGGTCCAGGGAACATGTCCTGATTTGCGCAGTCGTTATTGCGCGGAGCAAACAGCAAATGAAGTATCTCGTAACAGGTGCAGCAGGATTCATCGGAATGCACGTCAGCCTGTCGCTGCTTGAGCGCGGCGATTGCGTTGTCGGTTTTGATAATTTGAATCCCTACTATTCGGTGGCACTGAAGCAAAGCCGTTTGAACAGACTTGTCGGGAAATCAAACTTTCAATTTGAAGAAGGGGATCTTGCTGATCGTGAACGGCTTCCCCAGTTGTTTGCAAAACAGAAATTTGATGCCGTCATCAATCTGGCTGCGCAGGCTGGCGTCCGGTACTCGCTGACCAATCCACATGCCTATGTCGACAGTAACCTCGTCGGATTTGTCAACGTGCTGGAAGCGTGTCGGCATCACGAGGTGAAGCATCTGACCTACGCATCGTCCAGTTCCGTTTACGGCGCTAATACCGAAATGCCCTTTTCAATCCACCACAACGTGGATCATCCACTCAGTTTGTACGCTGCGACGAAAAAGGCGAACGAATTGATGGCGCATACATACAGCCATCTCTACCAGCTTCCAACGACAGGCCTGCGATTTTTTACGGTCTACGGACCGTGGGGCCGGCCGGACATGGCCCTTTGGTTGTTTACAAAAGCGATCCTTGCGGGTGAATCAATCGACATCTTTAACAACGGTCAGATGCGACGAGACTTCACATATATCGACGACATTGTGCAGGGCATTATTCGAGTTTCCGATCGGATTCCATCGGGAAATCCCGACTGGTCAGGCAAACAACCCGACCCTGCGTCAAGTCGCGCTCCCTACCGGATCTATAACATCGGGAATAACCAGCCGGTCGAATTGATGCATTTGATCGAGACGTTAGAACTCGCTTTGGGCACGACAGCCGTTAAAAACTTTTTACCAATGCAACCGGGCGATGTGCCGGCGACTTTCGCCGACGTCGATGATTTAACACGGGATGTTGGATTCAAACCAAGTACGCCGATCGAGCTTGGCGTTGAACGTTTCGTCCGCTGGTATCGCGAATATCATCAGTGTTAATCCACCCGTCGATGGCTGGTTGGAGGAGAGCGTTTTCCACAAATTGAGTCGGGTAACAAGCGGCCAATTACTGACAATGGCGAAAAGCACTTCTTCGATGGCAGGACATCAGGGAAGGTCTTCATTGCGCTAACGCCATGAAGTTGAAATGATCACGTTGACCTGGCCATCCAGTGCGCTCTGAAACCCTGTGTTCATTCAAACTTCGGATATCTCTTCGGAGATGCGAAATCTTTACAGTCTTCGCTGCTGTCAACGAGCAGCGGACATCAAAAGTCGGCCATCCTGTGGCACTCACGTAGTCGAGGATATTAAGCACGAACGGTTCGAATTGGTTATGCTCGGTGATTCCAGCGCGGGCAACGCTCGCAACCTGAATGGGAGGGGGAGACTCCTGCCGAGCCGCTAAGTCGATGCGTGTACCTGCTTCGCGGCTCGGCGTGTGTTTCCCCTTCCCGTGGAGAATCTTCGTGGCGCGAAGAAACAAGACTTTAGTAGTACGAAATACCAGCGAGCGTCCTGTCGCTCGATCTGTCGATGGCAAAAAACGTAACCTTTTTTGAGTTTCGTCAACTTATCATATGCTTACCTTTTCACTCCATTTTCGTGTGATTTTCATTCTTCCACTTCTTTTGGCGGTGCTGGCGGTGCCGGTATCTGCTCAGAATGAATGGGAAGTCAGCCCTGAAAGCGAACTTGCATTGGAGCGGGGGTTGGCCTGGCTGGCCAAATCCCAGGGAGCACAGGGAAACTGGGAATCTAACGATTTGGGTCTGGTCGGATTGGGGGCTCTCGCGTTTCTTTCGGCAGGACACATGCCAGGTCGGGGCAGGTATGGAGACAATGTTGACAGGGCCCTCAAATATGTCGTCAAGAATGCCAAGCCATCCGGCCTGTTAAACATCGCTGATGCTCAGCGAGACCTTTACAACCACGGACTTGCCGCGTTCGTTCTGGGTCAAGCATATGGGATGACTGACGATCCGCAGATTGGCAAAACACTCGAAAGGTCGCTCAAGCTGATTGCCAACACACAATGCGATGACGGAGGTTGGGACTATCGGGCAAAACGTCAGCCGCACGGGCATGACCTTAGCCTGTCAGTCATGCAGGCCAAAGCGCTGCGAAGTGCCGTCGATAGCGGGTTCGAGGTTCGCAATGATGTCATCAAGCTGGCGATCCAGAGTGTTCGAGATCATTACAAGGCAGAAAACGGTGCACGCGGACTGGAAGATCGTGCGAAAGACGGGCCAGGACAATTTACTTACGACGGCAATCGTGCCACGGTCGCGATGTCGGCGTGCGGCGTGGTCTGCTTGCAGGAATTCGGTCAATACGACGACTGGCGGATCGCCAAGAACCTTGATTATATCTCGAAAGAGCTATCGCGAATTTCGCCCGTGAAGGGGAACGGCGAAGTCCCATTCGATGCGTATACGCTTTATTACGTCGGCCAGGCGTTATATCAATCAGGTGGCAGCAGTTGGCGGACCAATTATCCGGTCTTGCGCGACCACTTGATCGCCTCACAAGTTCGTAAGCCCGAGAATCCGGCTGAAGACGGTTCGTGGCGCGACACGCGATGGGTTCATGGGAAGCAGGGACAACTCTATGGGACGGCCGTCGGGTGTTTCATCCTGGCGATTCCGAACCGGTACCTGCCTATCCTTCAAGAGGGAAAGATTGAAGGATTGCGTGAAAAGTTAGGGGGAGAAAAGCCAAAGTAAGTCAGCGTTCCCAGAAGATGTTTTACTGTTGATTGACAGAATCAAAATCCAGGCGCTGATGTCATCTGGCTTGTGATTGTCGCGGTTGTTAATCCCTGAAGAGTTTTCATGCTTAGTTTTGATGCGAGTTCATTTGCAATCGCCGGGGCCATCGCGGCGGCCGGACCGATCCTGATTCATCTTTTGAATCGACGACGATTCAAAACGGTGAATTGGGCTGCGATGGACTTTCTCCGTGAAGCGATCGAGCGCAACCGCAAAGTTCTGCACTTGCGAGATATCCTGCTGCTGGCGCTACGAATGCTGGCGATCTTATTGTTTGGCCTGGTGTTGTCCCGTCCGTTTTTCAAAGGGGCAGCATCGACCGCGATGTGGCAGGCCTTGTTACTTGGGCTGTGCCTGCTGGTTTCGTTTGGATTCGCGATCGGATGGGTGACCAGCCGAAGCGGACGGGGCAAAGTTTTGCTCGCCACGGGAATGCTGGCAGGACTACTCGCATCAGGTTTTCAATTGTATGGATTAGCTCGACAGTCCGCTGATGTGAATGAATCAATGGCCAGCGCACGGGCGCCTGTGCATGCAGTCATTGTGATTGACAACAGTCGCAGCCTGGGGGTGGAATCACTCGGTGGAACGCTGCTAGATCGTGCAAAAGGGAAAGGAGCAGAGTTCATCGATTCTCTGCCACCCGAAAGCCGGATCACTCTGATTCCACTCGCTGGTTCTGAAGACCCGTTTACGTTGGATGCCTATCGCAATAAGGACGACGCACGGCGAGCCCTCGATCGTGTGAAGCTTGTCGATGCCGAGGGAGGAATCCGGGCTGGACTGGAACTTGCCGAACAGGCATGCCGTCAGACAGTTGACCCACCTTCAAAACGGGTCGTTTTGCTCACCGATTTGCAAGCGACCGCATGGCAATCGGTTGTTTCCGTTGATTTATTGCAACGTCTCTCGGGCCTGCAGGTTGTCAATGTGGCGACAATGCCCGCAAGAAATGTCTGGGTCACTGGCCTGCATATTGAAGATGGACTGACAAGTTCTGAAGTCCCTTGTCGATTGCTTGCTCGATTACATGCAAGCGGTATCGGAACTGGCTCAGATCTGCCTGCAGAAAGTGAATCGTTTGCAGTACAGATCAAGCTGTTAGTCGACGGAGCCGAAGCGGCCAGTCAGGTGATTGACTTGACGCCCGGACAGGAACGAGAGATCGAGTTCGCGCACCAGTTCGATCTGCTTGCGGACCCGCTGAAACCAGGTTCTGCCGTTGTGACAATTGCTGTGCAGTCGGAACTGGCTTCTTCAGATCAACTTCCCGCCGACAATCGGCAGCAGGTCGTCGTGCCAATTGTGGCATCACTGCCGGTAATTTTTATTGATCAGCTTGGAGATCAGGAAAATCTCGAACAGAACAAAATTGGTGAGACGTATTCTTTACGTCATTTGATGGCTCCCCGGTCAAGTTCTGATAAATCACAACGACGATTGATTCACATCGAGCACATACGACCCGATCAAGTGACGCAGGAATTACTGGAAACAGCGCGGCTTGTCGTTATTGCGGGGGTAGAAAAGCCGGATGAGGCAACAGTTCGATTACTGCGCGATTTCGTTCAGCAGGGGGGCCCGCTGGTGATTCTCGCCGGAGGGAATTTTGACCCGACGGCATGGACAGAACGGGCGTGGCTGTCAGGGCAAGGAATACTTCCGGCCCCGCTCGATTCGAAACCGGTCGGATTCACTCCTAATGATGCGCCGGGACAACTACATCCGTTCTACGCACTCTTCGGGTCGATGCAGCATGACTTTTTTCTGATCGAAGGTGAAGACCCCAGGGTACTCTCGTCACTGTTTGAAGCAACACCGTTTTTTAAAGCCGTTCGCGCCGATCTTAGTCCGAACGTTCTTGAGAATCTCGCCGCGACAGAGACCAGACGATTTTCGGACGAAAGGACTTTCCTCGACAACTATCTGGCTCGTACGACGACACGTCACGATCGCGCTGGCAGTTCTGGCATACTTGACGAAGATGATCTGACGTTTCGCCGGCTTGAACCGATCTGGTGGAACTGGCGATCGGCACTCCCTCTCGTTGATCGCTCATTGGCTCCTGTGGAATCAGCAAAACGAAGTCAGCCACGCGTGCTTGCCGCATTCGATGGAGATCATGGTCCCTTTGTCGTTGAACGTCGTGTCGGTGCAGGTCGAATTGTTCTCTTTACAAGCGGAGTCACGTCCGACTGGAACCTGCTTCGGGGCTCAGCGGCGATGTACATGTTTCATCGCGCCTTTTGTCAGTTGATGGAAGGAACCCTTCCATCAAGAAACTACGTTGCGGGCCAAAAGATGACCTTACCTGTCGAACGACGAAGCGATGTCAGATATTGGTTAATCCGACCAACGGGAGTCAAAGAGCCTTTGAATGTGGACGTGATTGGTGCAAACGTCTCTGGTGTCACCATTCGTCGTCCCGTACTGGCGGGGACCTATGCCGTAACTTCAGAACAGACTGACACCACGTCGCCTGGTTCGGCATCGAATCGACTGGAAGAAATTTCGTTGGCGGTGAACGGATCGGAAAATGAATCGGATATGACAGCAATCTCGATCGCCGACCTGCAACAAAAGCTTGGACACGACGATGTTCGTATTCTGGCTGCCGACGAGCCAATTCGGCTGGAGGGGGGTGCCCGTCGCGGTCAAGATCTGTGGAAGCTGTGCGGCTGGTGTGCCTTGGGATGCCTGTTGTTCGAAATGATGGTACTGGCCTGGCCCATGCTGGGGAAAAAGAGTCAGGTGACGCAACAATGAATTGGACGGGGACGATTGGACGACTGCTAGGCCATGACGACGTGTCGAAGATCGAATCGGCACGAGTCTCCTTTGGTTCGGCGTGGGCACACACCTCGCCTGCCTTAGTCCTGTTTGGCTGTCTCGGTCTGACCGCCTTAACGGTCTGGTTCTATTTGCGATGGCAGGCATTTGGACATCGTCCAACACGTTTGTTACTGGCCGCGTTGCGAGCGATCTCGCTGTCGTTGCTACTGCTGATTTTAGCTGATCCGACCCTGGAACTGTCGCTGGTCAGTATGCCGAAACCTGTGCTATGGCTTCTACTGGATGGAAGCGACAGTATGTCGATCCCGGACGAATTCCCAGAGTCCGATCGGAACACTTTGGCGAAGGCCGTTGATCTGAATGGGTATCGAGCTTTGCAAAAAGCCGAGAATCGCTCGCAAGAAAAGGTTCCCGGTCCAGGCCAGGCCGAATCAGCCGACCGACCGACCCGTGCCGATTACGCAAGATCGCTTTTGTTGAAGATGGATCGGAACCTGCTCGAGCGATTGTCGACGAATTTTCGACTTCGGTTTTTCAGTTTTGGTGAAGCGGCGGGAGTTCGGCTGTTAAACAACAGTGACTCGAAAGACCATCGTCTGCCGGTTGAATACTGGCAGGCGACAGGAAACGTGACAGCGTTAGGTGATGCGTTTGAGGATCTGGCTCGTCAACACGCGACGGACAACCTGGCAGCGGTGCTTGTTATCAGCGACTTCGACCAAAACTCTGGCACGCCACCACTTTCTGCCGCCAAGAAGCTTGGAGTTCCTGTTTTCACCGTGGGGGTCGGATCGCTCACTGCTGTTGATTTGAGCGTCGATTTACTCGCCCCGCCAACGATGAAAAAAGCCGAATCTTCCACCTTTAGCGTCACGGTTCGGCAACGTGAACTTGAAAACGCATCTGTTACCGTCCGGCTTTACTCGAATGCACCAGGGAATGGCGAGGCCGACTCCTCGACCAGAGTACTGATCGGAGAAAAGACGATTACGATCGTCGGAGGGAGTTCGCAGATCGAGTTTCCGTATACTCCCGATGGAACCGGCCGGTTTGTATTTACAGCCGAAGTTGATCCTGTTGCGGGTGAAGTCGTCACGCAGAACAATCGAGTGGAGCGGGAAGTCAATATTATCGACGATTTTCTGCGTCTGATGTTTGTCGAATACGAACCGACGTGGGAATGGCGGTTTGTTAAAGAAGTATTTTATCGCGACAAACTTGTCGGTGCGCGCGGCTTTCGCACGTTTCTGCGTTCGGCAGATCCTGTCGTCCGCGAAACCAACGATCTGTTTTTACCAACACTGACACTTCCACGAAGTCAGTTCTTCGAGAACGACGTCATCTTCCTTGGTGATATGCCCGCCTCAGCATTGAGCACTCGTTTCTGTGAAATGACGAAAGAATTTGTGAGCCAGTTTGGTGGGGGGCTGGTCGTGATCGCTGGACCTCGATTTGGTCCAGGTCAACTGGCTGAGACTCCGTTAGCCGACATGCTGCCGGTCGTGGTCGATCCCGATTCCAAGCGGCGTGACGGCAAGGAATTTCGGCTGACTCTGACACCCGTCGCAGGTCAATTCGATTTTATGCGACTTGGACTGACTGATGCTGAAAACCTTAAAGGCTGGAATAATCTGAGCAAACTTCCCTGGTATCAGCCAGTCCGCCGAGTCGAATCAAGGGGAACTCAGGTTTTAGCCGAACATCCGACCGATATGTGCGCCGATGGCAAGACTCCACAGCCGTTAATTGCCATACGGCAATACGGTCGCGGCGAAGTCGTGTACGTGGCTTTCGATGAAATGTGGCGGCTACGAAAACTTTATGGCGAAAGTTTTTACCGTCAGTTCTGGGGCCAATTGATTCACCGGCTGGGATTGAGCCATGCGCTTGGCAGTCATAAGCGCTTTGTCGTCAGAACAGACAAGACACAATTTCGCTCGGATGATCAGGTGCAGGTGACAGTCGAAGCCTATGATAAAGAGTTTCATCCATTGGATGAAAAAGAAATTCCCGACCGACGACTCTCCGCCGAACTGATTCGTCCTGATCGTGACTCTGAGGGAAACCGTGCGCAGACTTTTGGTATCCCCCAACTTAAACAGGGGATCTTCGAAACAAGAGTTCCTGTATTCAGCGGGGGCGAATATCTGTTGCGAGTCACTGACCCGATTGCGAACGAGGTTGTTGAGATGAACTTCAATGTCGCAAATGTTTCCATCGAGCGACGCAATCCGATTCGAAACGTGATGTTGCAAAAGAACATCGCGGCGGAAACGGGTGGCAAATCGTATGACCTGCTGGATGTCGACCAGTTTCCGGATGAATTTCAGCCCGTCCGTCAAAAGGAGACAAGCTTAGAAATCATTCCTTTGTGGAGTACCTGGCTGACATTCGGGCTGATGATTTCGCTTTTGATCGTGGAATGGTTTGTCAGAAAACGGGTGAATTTGGCTTAATGATGCAGACCAAACTGAGGATACTTCGCTCCGAACTCGGCCGCCTTCAGCGGAAGCGGGCATTCGTGCGCTGGGCAAGTGCTCTTTGTGCGCTCACCGCATTTTTGTTGTGGTTACTGGTCGCGGCATTCCTTGCGGACTGGTCCTTCAATCTGTCGATCAGTCGTCGCACGGCACTTTTGGCCGCCTGGATTTCAGGAGGGCTTTGGACTCTCAAGAAGTTTGTCTGGCCAGTCATTTGGGTGAGAGAAACTGCGGAAGATGTCGCACTGATCGTCGAACAACAGAATCATATCGACAGCGACCTTGTCGCGGCGTTGCAGTTCGAGCGACCCGAAGCAAAGAAATGGGGATCATCACGACTTGCCGATGCGGTTGTGGATTATGTCGCGGAATTCAGTCCTTCCCTGAATGTTTTTGAAGGGTTTTCGTACCGGCCGTTACCTCAACGAGCGATCGGACTCGGCGTGACAGTCTTACTTGTTGCTGGATCGGCGTTCGCATTTCCCGGTCACGCGTCTGCGTTCTGGAACCGTTTTTTCCTCGGTACGGCACACTATCCGACGAAAACCAGAATCGAATCGATCGGGATCAACGGCAACGACATACCTGTCTTTGAATCACTTAAGATGTCGCAGGTTCGGATCCCTTATGGCCAGCCAATCACAGTTGAAGTCAACTGTGGTGGCGAAATTCCATCGTCGGGGTATGCCAGCTTATCCAGTTTGCATAGTGATTCAGTGAACCGAATAGAATTCGGTAAGGTCTCTGGCAGTTCGAAAACGTTTGCGGGTGAGATGACACATATCGCTGATTCATTTCGCGTGCGATTTCATTTTGGCGATGCCGTATCCGATGCCGCCGAAGTGACGATTGTGCCGTTGCCTCTGATCGATATGGCATGGACCATCACACCTCCCAATTATGCAAAGGGATCGTTGAAGCCAGGTGAGTACGATGGGGGGTCGCGACAATTTTCCGTACTGGAAGGTTCGTCGGCGACGTTAAGACTGGTTTGTTCTAACAAACCGCTGACGTCAGCCCGATTGACGATGGGAGAAGTGACTTACGATCTGGTGTCATCGACCGATGACCAACACCGAGTCACGACGTGGAGGTTACCGCCGAATTCTCCATTTGAAACGATCACCGAGGCTCTCAAGTACGAGATCCAGGTGACTGATCGCGATGGTCTGGCATTAGAGACGCCAATCGCCGGAGAGATTCGACTGAAAACCGATCGATCGCCCCGGATCGTTGCCTCGGCAGTCACCCGACAGGTTCTTCCGACCGCTCAGCCAAAACTCGATTATGCCGCAGGTGATGACTACGGAGTCGCGAACATTGTGGCTGTGATCAATATTTCTCGCGAGGATGGTCGGACGTCTCGGCATGAGGTTGTGGCAAAGGTTGTCGAGGAAAAGGACCAGCCGCAGACGATTGTTCGAGGTCAGGTGACCATCCCTTTATCGACGTATGAACTGCTTAAAGGGGACGAAGTAAAAGTCGTCCTCGAGGCGACGGACTGGCGAGGCAGCATTTCGGGCCAGAAGGGACTGGGCGAACCCATTAGTTTTACAGTGACGGACTTGAACGGCATCCTGGTGCAGACTGGTGAAGAAGACAAGAAGTCGGCGAAACAACTGGATGAGATCTTGCGACGCGAAATGGGGATTGGCGGGGATAAGAAGTGAATGAAGAAAGAAATCGAAGAATGGGACTTAGGGGACTAATGAGACCTATCAGACAATATAAGTCTCATAGGTCCTATACGCCCCATAAGTCTGCTTTTTAAAAACCAACCACTTTTGCCAAGCCCTGAATCCAAAAAACGATTACTAATGTCAGCAGCAGTTTGAAGGGGTTCGAAAATGTTATCGATCCAATTGCGGCAGGTTGTGATTTATCTGTTGGTCGTAATCTTCTGCAGCAGCAAGTTTCTGGTCGCTCAGGTACTTGAGCCTGAAGCGTTGCAACGAAAGCAGGAAGACCAGCAGCGCGCTCGCACGTTGACACGAGACTTGCTGGGTGGAGTGCTCGACGTGCAATTACGCCAGCTCGAAGAAAACGGACTTTCCGATCAAGAGATTTATCGCGACATCAAGCTCATGCGATCAAATCTGAATCATCTGGTCGAAACCGAAATGTCGAAGGTTGTTGACCTGTTGGCCGAAGCTCAGCGGTTGCCTGCCGAAAGACGTGAAGCAACTTTTGTCGAGGCACGGCAACAAATTCGAACGGTTGTTCGGCAACTGGCGATCGAACGGCAAAACCTGTTGAAGCGATTGAAAATTGCCGAATTGGCGGAGCAGGTCCGACGATTAATACGGCAGCAGATGGTCGTGCAAACGGCCACCAAAGGGCTACCTGCGGAAACACAGGCTCGCCAGGAAGCACTGACATTGAAGACAATTGAAGACCAGCGTGACGTGAAGGAATTATTCCTGCATCTGGTCGACACAATGGTCGACATGAAATCCTGGAGCGGTTTGTTAGCGGCGACTGCTGCAGACGGGTTACGAATTCTAAAAACGGCCGAAGTCGGGAAGCATTTCGATGGAGCAGGTCGTCAGCTGCAAGCCGTGAAATACACCGTCGCCTGTGAAGAACAGGAGCTGGTGATCAAGGGGCTCAGAGAGCTTTTGAAAGTGATCGAGCGGACTCAGGGAGCGCTGAATTCAGAACACATGGCATCGATCGATCGTATTCGGGCATTGACCGACAGGCAGAAACAACTTCGTGAAGAAACGAAATCACTTGCAGATAATCAACCTCCTTCGGCAGAAATGGTTGAGCGACAATCCGAGCTTCAGAAAGAAATTACTAAACTCACTGAAGTCATTCGTGACAACACCAAGGCCGACTCGCATATCCAGCAGGCGGAGGCTGCAGCCCTCGAAGCGGCAACAAATCTGCTCGATGGCAAACTTGAACAGGCAACTGCCGATCAAGGTCGCGTACTGGGCAATCTCGCGGCATTGGAACTCGCATTGAAGGATCAGGCAAAACAGCAGTCGCGCGACAAATCAGCGAATGAACTGGCCAGCGCCGTCAAAGCACTTCAGGTCGCCAAGTCGATGTTGTCCGAGGCTCAGAATAAGCAGGCTTCTGCGGAGTCGAAGGCGGAAACGAACGCACAGTCCGCAGCACCCGATACAAAACAAGTCGCGCAGATCACTCAACGTGCGAAAGACGAACTTGAATTGCCGGCGGCTGTCGTGAACGCATTGGCTGATACGACGCGTGCTGCTAACGAAGCGACGACAAATCTGGAATCAGCCGCAGCCGAAAAAGCGAATGCGGTTGAAGAAAAGGCTCTCAAAAAAGAGCGAGATACACTTGATCGCGCAATGGCCACTGTTGATGCGGCGCTGGCAGATGCCCAGCGTCAGGAGTCTGCGGTGAAGATCGGAGAACTCGCCCGGGCGGCCGAGGTACTCGAACGTGCAGCTGCAGAAGAACGAGCAATTGCTAAAGAGGTTGCGTCGCTCATTCGCGCCGATCAGGCTGCGGATGCAGAAACATCAGAGAAAGCAAAAGACCTGGTGATCCGGCAACAGGATGTCAAAGAGATTGCCGAGAAATCTGCAGAAGCACTCGCTCAAACGTCACCTGCCGCGTCAAGGGACGCAACCGAAGGAGCGACGAAGTCACTGGAGTCCAGGGACAAGCTGCAGGCCGTTGCAGACAAGAAGCCTGCGGATATTAAGGAAGCGGTGACTCAGGCTGTTTCATCTGCGATGGAAGCGTCACAAAAGTTGGCGGACGCAGCCAAAGAGATCCGAAAGGAAATTGTCGCGACGGCAAAGGATCTGGCTTCGCGAACCACGGCCCAGGCCGAACAGTTAGCAGATGCAAGAGCCGCGGTTGAGAAGGCCATCGACGATCTTCCATCGCAGGACAAAGTCGCGCAACTTGAAGCGGCAAAGAACGAACTTGGTCATGCGATGCAGGAACAGGCTAAGGCTTCTGGAAAGCCTGAATTAGCCCTTGCGATGGAACTCGTGAAACAAATTGCAGATTCGCTGGATGCACAAGATGCCGCTTCGGCAGCCGCAACGGCGGCTGAGTCTGGACTTGGTTCCGAATTAAAAGCGACGACCAGGCAAGAAGAAGTGGCTGAAAAATCTTCGGTTGCCGCTGCGACCGCTGCAAAAAGGTTGCAGGCTCAGGAAGCAAAGTCACAAGGGAAACAAGATGTTCTGACAAGAGCATTGAATGAAGCTCAACAGGCTGCGGCGCAAGCAGCGAAACAGACCTTAGACGGAGATCAGCCTGCTGCGAAAGAATCTCGCCAGACGGCAGAAACAGCGTTGAAGCAAGCGTTGACGGTGGCCAAAACCGAAGCAAATGCTGTCATGAATACTTCACCGAGTGCTCCGCTCGATCAGCGATCCCAGGCAAAGGCAACAGCGGCAACCAGGGAGGCCGAAATGATGGCAACCAAGGCATCAACTGAAGCTGGGGCTGACATTCATCCGGCCGCAGTCGCAACGAATGCAGCCGAACAGGCATTAACAACTCATCCGGAACAAGCGCCGGCTGACCAGGCAACAGCCGTCGATGAATTGCAAAAGGCGGGAAAGAAACTGGATGCGGCAATTCAGAGGGCTGCAGCCGATCAGGGTAAGGCATTAGTTCATCAGGCCAAAGAGAACACCTTGCTGGCCGAAAGAATTGCTGCAATCGAACCCGCTGCAGCGGATGCAATTGGTGCCGCTGCAACGGCAGCGCAGGCGGGATCGGAAGCACTGGAATCACCCCGTCAGATGGCTGAAGCAGCAAACACCGCCGAGTTGGCACTTGAGCAAGCTGCTGCCGATCTTGGCGCGAAGGAGCAAGAAATCAGGCGTGATCAGGCGATTGCGGAATCCGTCGCGAATCTCACTCAAGGCCAGCAGACTGCCGCAGACATGATTGCCAAACAAGCGGCACAACTTGAAAACATGGCCAATGCAACCAAGGACGCACCGACCGATGCTGACCAGGAAGCGGCTCAACTACTCAGTGACGCACAACAACAGTTTGCGGATTCACAACGAGCGACAGGTCAGGGAGCAGTCGAATTAAGTGGCCAGACGGAAGTTGCCAATCTGCCATTACGTGAGGCACTGGAATTGGCGTCCAAACTTCCTGCAATCGATCTTCCCAATGGTATGCTGGAAGATGCGATGTCACCGGACGGTCCGCTTATTCCAGCGGACGGTCAACTCGCCGCCGATGGCCAGCCCGCTTCCACGGAAGCTCAGCCATCAGGTGACGCACAATCCCTGACAGAACAACCCGATGCCAAGACAGCAGGACAGCCACATACGGGGAATTCTGCACCTAAAAGCCCGGCAAACCTGGGGACCGGTTTCGTTCCCAATTCTCCTCATTTGACAGCCGAAATGATGGCAGGATCGAAGGCTCAGCGAGCTGCGCAGAAGGCGCTGGGTCAACAACTGCCGCTCTCCCAACAGTCCAAAGACAAGACGATGCCGACGGCACAAGATACAGACATCGATCAAGGTAAACCGATTGATGGTGAGCAAGCCAAGTCGTCGAAATTGACGAAGAAAGAGGGTTCTGCGACGACGAACCAGAAGGTCAAAGATGGGGCCATCGAAAAGCTGCCGGAAGGAACCGACTCCATGGCCAAATCATCGAACAAGGGCCGCGAAAAGGAAGAAAACGTCTCGGTTCGACAACTGAAGGAAGAAGCCTGGTTCGCCAAGCTTCCTCCGGAATTGCGAAAATCGATTCGGGCCGGTGCCGGGCAAAAGCCACCTCGAGCGTATGAAGAACGGCTGAAGAATTACTTTCAAAGTGTGGACTGAATGTTTTGGTTAACGAAGCGGTCCTTCATTTATCCTCAACTCAAGAATCAAGAACGTGAACATGACAACGGAAAATCTTGCTCCCGACGAAGTGGCTGCGGTTCAAAAATGCGAAGGGGCCTACAACACACTTAAGGACGAACTGGCCAAAGTCATTGTCGGCCAGAATGAGGTGATCGAACAGGTCCTGATCGCGATCTTTGCTCGGGGTCATGCCTTGCTTGAAGGGGTCCCCGGTCTTGCCAAGACGCTGCTGGTCAGTTCGCTGGCTCAGGCACTGCATCTTTCGTTCAAGCGGATTCAATTTACTCCTGACCTGATGCCCAGTGACGTCACAGGGACCGACGTCATTCAAGAAAATATCGAAACTCACAATCGCGAATACAAATTTCTTCCCGGCCCGTTGTTTGCGAATATGATTCTTGCGGATGAAATCAATCGGACTCCGCCGAAGACTCAAGCGGCCATGCTTGAGGCAATGCAAGAACGTCAAGTTTCTGCAGGTGGCAAGATTCACAAGCTGCCGGACCCGTTCTTCGTACTCGCGACGCAAAACCCCCTTGAACAAGAAGGAACATATCCCCTTCCTGAAGCGCAGCTCGATCGTTTCTTGCTGCATATTCGAGTCGACTATCCGTCAGCGGCTGACGAGTGGGAAGTCGCGAGACGAGTGACGTCGGGTCAGATGGGTGAAATTCGAGCGGTACTCTCTGGCGACGATATTATCGGATACCAGAAGCTGGTTCATCGCGTTCCCGTCAGTGACCAGGTACTTGGCTACGCTCATGCACTGGTTCGAGCCTCGCGACCCGGCGCGATTGAAGCGCCTGACTTCGTCAACAAGTGGGTCAATTGGGGAGCAGGACCTCGCGGTGTACTGACACTTGTGACGTGTGCGAAAGCGAGAGCGATTTTGTACGGTCGATACCACGCCACGATCGGCGACGTTCAGGCTGTCGCGAAGGGAGCATTGCGACATCGAATTGCTCCGAACTACGCCGCACAAGCGGCGGATGTGAACAGCGAGAAATTAATCGGAATGCTGTTGGAGAAAACGCCTGCTGACAAGAAGTATGTGCAGCCCGCGTAGAAGAAGGGCCGGCAGGCGTCACCCCATCCCAACAGGTCGTACAAGGCCAGGAAATCCTACAACGCGCAAGTGACTATGCAATTCTAATCCCATCATGGACGCGCATTAAAAATGTCGAGTGTTCTTTCGAGGTATTTGAATCCCGAGGTTCTCAGCCGAATTGCTGATCGGCCGCTGGAGCCGCGCGGCCTGGTCGTTGGCAACCTTGCGGGGGCTCATAAGTCGCCGCTCAGCGGCTTTGCCGTCGAGTTTGCAGGGCATCGCGACTATATCGTTGGAGACGATCCACGACACATTGACTGGCGTCTGTATTACAAGCGAGATCGCCTTTCGATCAAACAGTACGAGATGGAAACGAACTTTGTCTGCCATCTACTGCTGGATGTCAGTGCCTCGATGCGCTATGGCGAAGATGCTCAACAGAAATTGACTTATGCGGCCCAGGCCGCGACGACGCTGGGTTACTCGATCGTCAGGCAGAACGACAAAGTCTCGCTGGCGACCTTTGACGATAAAGTTCGCGGATACGTCCCGCCCGGGAATTCACTCGCCCAGATCCATCGGATGACGCTTCATCTCGACGAGATTGCACCCGTTGAGAAAACGAAGATGTCCGAGTGCTTGACCGACTTGACCGGTCGAATGGGCCGTCGCGAAATCGTGATGATTTTCAGCGATTTTTTTACGGACCTGGAGTCTCTTGAATCAGCCCTGCAGCGGATGAAGTACAATCGTCATGAAATCGTGCTGTTCCATGTCCTGCATCATCACGAGCGATCGTTTCAGTTCGAAGGAATGGTCAAATTTCTGGGATTGGAAGAGGTCGGCGAATACTTAACACAGACCGAAGATATCCGTCAGGCATATCTCGAAGCGATGCAGCGGTATGAAACCGCCTTCGACGAACTCTGTCGCCGAAACGCCATCGAACGCGTTTCGGTGGACACCAGCCACAATTTGGGTGACGATCTGGTCGAATACCTCAATCAGCGAACTCGAGTTCGAATCCGTTAACGCAAACGGAAATGGGCTGACGTTGTTTTTGTCTGGCTGACAATGTCGCTGTCATCGACGAATCCGTGATTATTAACCGACGTAGTGGACTTTCATGAACGATTCCAAACCAAGGCTTTTGGTCTCTTCCGGCGAATTCTGTTATCGGCCAATCGCCGACTGGGCCAAATGGCCGGTCGGGTGGAATGTCGAAGAAGTGACCGCAGTGGCCACGGACTCGAAAGACCGAGTCTTCGTTTTTAATCGTGGCGATCATCCTGTCGCGGTTTTCGATACTGAAGGAACATTATTGTTTTCATGGGGTGAGGATCTGTTCAACCGCCCGCATGGTATCTGGATCGGGCCGGACGACTCTGTTTATTTAACTGATGACCTTGACCATACGGTCCACAAATTTACCCCTGAAGGACGGTTGTTGTTGAGCTTGGGAACAAGCGGATCTCCTTCGGACACCGGGGCAACCTCGATCGATTATCGAACGATTCGATATGCCGGACCGCCATTTCATTTTCCAACAAACCTGGCACTTGCTCCGAACGGCGACATGTATATTTCGGATGGATATGGAAACGCTCGTATCCACAAGTTTTCGCCAGATGGGACACTTCAATTCTCGTGGGGTGAAGCAGGCTGCGGCCCGGGGCAGTTTCACGTTCCGCATGGAATCGCCGTCGACGCAAATGGAACCGTCTATGTCGCAGACCGTGAGAACAGTCGATTGCAACTATTCTCGCCCGAGGGGAAATTTCTGACAGAGTGGACCGACATCGCTCGCCCTTGTGAAATGGTGATCGACGATGCGGGCCGCGTCTACGTGGCCGAGTTGGGTTATCGAGCAGGAATGTGGCCGGGAACGACTGCTCCCTCTCCCGAGTCAACAGGGGGACGTGTCAGTATCTTCGATTCGGCAGGAAAGCTACTGGCCCGATTTGGCGGTGGCCAGCGTCCTTGTGACCCCGGAGATTTTTTTGCCCCGCATGACATCTGGTTAGACTCAAAGGGGAGTCTCTACGTATCCGAAGTTGTCTGGTCGGCGAACGCGCGTCGTCTTCCCGAAGTGGGCCGCTATCACACATTGCAAAAATTCGAACGCGTACGAGGGACAATCGAATGAAGGCCTGGCGATTTTACGGTTTCAGCGATATGCGACTGGATGATATTCCAGAGCCTGTCTGCAGACCGGGACATGTTGTCGTTGAACCACTGTGTGTTCAGCCGAGTGTGACCGAAGCACAACTGGCGTTCGGCATTCCGACATTGGCCTACGACCGTGTCAAAGCTCGACTTGAAAAGGATGCACCGATCCAACTCTTCGGTCATGAATTCTGTGCAAAGATCGTCGAGATTGGCGCGGGGGTCACTGGCTACCAGATAGGCGACCGCGTCGCTGCCCGGGCAAAGCTTCCCTGTGGTGACTGCCCGCTATGTCGAGCCGAAAAGAGTACTCTTTGCCGCCGTGGTCCTGTAATTGGCTTCGATCAACCTGGTTGCTTCAGTGAACGAGCACTACTCCCCGAAATTTCGCTGGTGAAGGTGGATGATCGAATTTCGAATAGCGTCGCGGCATGTCTGCAATCTCTGAGCGATAGTGTTGCCGCGGTCGAAACGGCTCAACTTCAGATCGCGGACACCGTTGTCATCTTCGGACAAGGGAGTATGGGCCTGGAGTGCCTGCAGATTGCACGCATCAGCGGTGCGGGTCAGATCATCACTGTCGATGTCCGCGACGAAGCCTGTGCGGTTTCTCGCGAGTCAGGTGCGGATCATGCCTTGAACGCCAAAACCTGTGATGTCGTGGCCACGATCCGCGAATTGACTGGTGGAAACGGGGCCGACGTTGTCTTCGAGTGTGCGGGTGGAAGTCCGAAGCAAGGATTGGCCGGTCATCAGACACTGTTGGACGCTTTGAACTCTGTTCGTTCCGGTGGGAAGATTATCGGTGTCTCATGGTTCGGTGGCCCCGTGATGCTTCCCATTGATCTATTTAGAGAACGAAGCCTGAGATACCTGTTTCCTGACATCAGCACGCGGGAACATCTTGGACACACCGTCCAGCTGGTGGCATCGGGTCGAGTCCGACTCGAACCGACGATCCGCCATGTTCTGCAAGGAATTGAGTCGGTACCGCAGGCATTTGAGATCACCGCGAATAAGGGAAAATATCAGGCAATTAACCCGGCTCAAGTGGTTTTTCAGAAATGACATTCATTTGAAAAGATCGGTGGTAAATGAACTTTAAGAAAGTTCGAAATTCGTCGTTGGCCATGAGTTTTTGCGTAAGTTCATTGGGATTTGCGGCATTCGTTTTGAATGCGGATGACCGGCAACCGGTCAAAACACCTGTTGTCGTACCCGGCCAACATGTCAATGTGTATGCCGAACCGAGTCGATTCGGCGGCTGGCCGGCGAACTTTGGGATCTGGTCGTGGGGTAACGAAATCCTGGTCGGATTCGCCGCAGGACATTCCAAAGACAATGGACCTGGGTTTCATGCTATCGACCACGATAAACCCGAGGAACACTTACTCGCACGCAGTCTCGATGGTGGTGAAAGCTGGAAAATTGAAAATCCGGCCGAGCAGGGGGCACTCATTCCTGTTGGAAAAACTTTACATGGAATCACGCCGCCGGGTTTGAAGGAAAAGCCTTGGGAAGAATGCCCGGGGGGAATCGACTTCAAGCACCCAGATTTTGTGATGACCTTCCGCATGCTGGATCACCATGGCGGTCCATCGCGTTTTTCCTATTCAATCGACCGTGGAAAGACCTGGCGCGGCCCCTTCCGACTTTCTATCCAGGACACAAACGGAAATGCCATCGCAATTGCCGCAAGGACGGATTACATCGTCAATGGTCCCCATGACTGCCTGGCCTTCCTGACGGCAGCCAAATCGGATGGTCGCGAAGGCCGGCCGTTCTGCGCACGGACGACAGACGGAGCGAAGACCTGGAAATTCGTCGCCTGGATCGGCAACGAGCCACAAGGTTATTCGATCATGCCGTCATCCGTACGACTTGGCAAAACCGAACTCCTTTCCATCATCAGATGTCGACATGAAGCCAAAAGTTGGCTGGAAGCATATCGTTCAATTGATGAAGGTCAAAATTGGAAGCTCGACACAATACCGGTCAAAGATCTGGGTGAAGGGAATCCCCCCAGTACGTTACGCTTATCCGGCGGAAGAATCTGTCTTACTTACGGTTATCGGGCGTCTCCGTTTGAGATTCGTGCCGTACTCAGCAAGGATGACGGAAAGACATGGGGTCGGGAATTGACGTTGCGTGCAAACGGCGGCGGACGTGACATTGGATATCCGGCAAGTATTCAACGTCCCGATGGTAAAATCGTCACGATCTATTATTTTCACGACAAACCGCAGAGCGACCGCTACGTTGCTGCGACAATCTGGAATCCGGAAACACTGGCAAAATAAGCCGGAAACAGGCCTGATTTGCGGCTCTTATTTTTGCAGATTGACAGGAATCACGGCTAATAACCCCTATTGACGCAATTTTTGCCGATTCCTATAACCCCGCCCGCTAGGGATGTCGGTGCCCGTACGGGCTTGAGTTACAGTTCGGTTTCACTTCCGATTCGGAGACAGATCATGGGTGAAAGGAATCACCTGTCGGCACCGGGTGCCGTAGGCCAGACCAAGGGACGCTGGACAATGTTGTTTGGAGGCACCATTGCTGCCCTCCTCGCAACAGGAATGCTGATGCAATATGTGCGCAGCCCGTCGTCGAAAGCCGCAACAGATCCTCCAGCAGGACAGGCACGAGTCGGTAGTCCCGGCAAGAAGCCAGAAGTCCTGGCTCGCGTGGACAAAGACTCGATCACCTATGACACCGTCGCCGAAGAATGCGTCAAGCGCTATGGTCGTGAAGTTCTCGACGATCTGATCCACCGGCTGATCATTCAGCAGGCCTGCGAAGCGAATCAGATCAATGTCAGCGAACAAGAAATTTCAGACGAAATCGGACGAATCGCAAAACGATTCCATCTGGATGTAAACCAATGGCAGCAAATGTTGCAGGCCGAACGGAACATCTCGCCGATTCAATACCGTCAAAGTGTGATCTTCCCGATGCTGGCCTTGAAGAAGTTGGCCGGTGAAGAAGTTGACGTTACGGAAAAGGACATTAACGAAGCATTCGTTCGCAATTATGGTCCACGCGTCAAAGCACGCATGATCATGTTCGACAACCAGCGACGTGCTCAAGCCGGTTGGGATCAATTGAAGAACAATCCAGACGACTTCGAAACGCTTGCTGCCAAGCTTTCGATCGATCCGAACAGTCGGGCACTCGGCGGTCAAATTCCTCCGATTCCAAGATTCAACGGAAATGAACAATTGGAAAATGCTGCGTTCCGCCTGAAGAAAGACGAAATCTCGGGCGTCATCGAAGTCGGGCCAAGTCGGTATGTCGTCCTCAAATGCGAAGGCCGTACAGAGCCAGTTGTGACCGACATTGATGAAGTCAAGAGCGTGCTGTACGACGAACTGAAAGAATCGAAGATTCAAGCAGATGTCGCCAAGATCTTCGAGAAATTGAAGAAGGAAACGATTGTCGACAATTATCTGACTCAAACTTCTAACCGTCCGGAACGAAATGCGGCGGCATCGGGCCCAATCGGTGGTGCCGTTCAGCCCACGAGTGGAACCCAGTCCAAGTCGAACGCGTCTCCAACGCGTACATCAAATGCGGCGGCACCTGCCAAGACCACCCGTAACTGATTTGGCTTGACTGCTGTAATAATCGAGAATCCTAGCCAGCGAGTCTCCGATCTAATCGGAGACTCGTTTTTTTTATTCACCGAGCAATATCGATTCGAAATCGGTAAACCTTGGCGGAACAGGATCTCCCCGTCGAAGCCGTTCAACGTCACTTTCATCACCTGGATTCAGAAACTGTAAAAGCAATTTCGAGTTTTTTTCTTTATCTGCAGATTTGCGAATGACGCAGGCAACAACAGATGATTGACCAAGAACCTGAAACCGACCGCTTTCGACTCCGTACTGCAACGCCGTCCCCTCATCGATTCCAAATCCAATCAGATCCGGATGTTGCTCGAGGACCGTTTGAAGCCTGCTCATTCGGTTTCGTTTAATAAAATGCTGGTCAATGACGGCACCGGGGATCAGATCGAAACCCCGCCCCATGGTCGGCTGGTCTCGGCCTCCAGCGATCATCACTCGAGACATCACCGCAGCACCTGCTGACGTTCCTCCGATGACACCATTCCGGCCAAGTAATTCTTTCAATCGCGATTCGACCCGTGTTCGACCGTACCAGGCGGCTAACCAAGTCTGTTGTCCCCCGCCCAACCAAACCCCAGTTGCCGTTTCCAGCATGCGAGAAAATTCCGGGTCGTCTGCCTCCGTCCGAGATTCTGTGTGCAGGACATCAACGGATTTGACGTCGTAAAGTAACCACGACTCACGATATTGCGCACGTGACTGTTGGTTGATCGATTCCGCAGGGATTACAACAATCTTTGCATCGCGTCCGCCAGCCAGATCAACAAAACGCTGACGAATTTGTTCCGGGAGTTGACCCCCGCCTACGATCAGCAATGTTCCCCCTGAAAATGCGACATTGATTGGAGACGGGTCTTCGATCCGTGCGACACGACGGTAGATTTCGGCGCGTACATACACGCCGGCTCCAATTGTCATTAAAACGGTAATTGCCCAGCAGACGATTCGTCGATGCGGTAACCACGATCGTCGACTCGGGTCGAAAATCCGTTTTTCTGAAAACCTGTGTCGACTGAGAAATGAAAATGCGGAAAAATGCCAACGCGTCCTCTGATGTGCGGACATGATCTGCCTCTTGATTCCAACGAGTGTCGCAGAGAAAAAGACGTGATGTCTATAATAATATCGTCGCCTGAGACGTTGAAAAGTGGTTATTTAGAAATTTCTCAACAAATTCTGATGGCGAACGAATGAATCACAAGAAGTCACTCTTCCTGCTTCGACATGCGAAATCAAGTTGGAAGGATCCTGAGCTTGATGATCAAGAGCGTCCATTAAACGGTCGCGGCTGCCGGAATGCCGTCCAGATGGGTCGATTAGTGCGGGATAAAGAGCTTGTCCCAGACCTGGTGCTGTGTTCAACGGCCCAACGAGCGAGAGAGACTGCAGCGCTGTTTTTTGGCGAATGGAAAGCTTCGCCAACGACAGTGTACCGGAACGACCTTTATCACTCGGCACCAGTTCAAATCGAAGGTATTTTAAACACAATCGATGACTCGATCGAATCCCTGATGATCATCGGGCACAATCCCGGATTAGAAGAGTTTTTGAATAAACACACCGGCAATGTCTGCAGCGTGCCGACTTCTGCATTGGCACAGGTGGATTTTGAACTGGACTCATGGAGTCACTTCGATGACGTGACCGAAGGGACATTGATCATTTTCTGGCGTCCAAAAGACTTCGGTTTTTGAATCGTCAAATCGATTGGGCGACCAGTTGAATTGGTACGTTGAGGATTCATTTTCGAAAGTGTTGATCGTCCGGGCGATACTTTGGATTACCTTCACGGACTGTTTCAAATTTGATTTTATTAAAACCGTCTCGCCGACAGATCGTCAGCTTTTTCTGGAAACAGCATGCTGACGCTCGTTCGGTCGTGAATCGAGCGTATGGCTGCTGCCATCAGGTGGGCGACGGAAACAACTTCAACATTATGGGGAAGTGGACCGAACGAGTTTTCGATCGTATCGGTGATGAACATTTTCTTAATGTCACTTTCGGCAATGCGAGCCGCCGCCCCCTCGGAAAGAACGCCATGCGTGACGCCCGCGTAAATATCCTTTGCACCCCGTGACTTCAGTGTCTTGGCCATTTCAACCAATGACCGACCGGTAATCGTGAGATCGTCGACAAGAAAGACGTTCTTGTCCTGAACATTTCCAATCACTTCGACGATCTGAACCGTCTCGGTATGATCAGCACGGTACTTGTTTCCAATCACCACCGGAGCGTTCAATAAAGTCGCGTAAGCCGCGGCACCTTTCGCGAAACCGACGTCAGGACTGCAAACAACCAGATCTGAAACGTTTAATGTCTTAAAGTGATTAACCAGTACGATTCGACCGTAAAGGTGGTCAACAGGAATTCGGAAGAAGCCCTGAATCTGCGGACTGTGAAGATCCATCGTCAGCACGCGATCAGCCCCTGCGGCTTCGATCGCGTCGGCACAGACCCGGGCCCTGATCGAGACGCGTGGCTCGTCCTTTTTGTCCCCCTGTGCATAACTGAAAAAGGGTATGACGGCTGTCACATTTTGAGCACTGGCTCGCCGAGCCGCGTCGATCCAGAACAATAGCTCCATAAAATTGTCATTCACCGGATAGTGGCAACCCTGAACGATAAAGACGTCTTTGCCACGTACGTTTTCTTTGATTCGAACGAAAACGTTCCCTTCGCTGAAAATATGAGCACGAGCAGGGGTCAGCGATACACCCAGTGTGTTGGCAATCGTCTGCGCGAGGATTGGATTTCCGTTCCCAGCGATAATGGCCAGATCTCCCTGAGGAGCTTGAAAAGGTGCAATTCTTGGCCCGGCCAGATCTGGGCGGATGAAGTCCATCGATCATTTCTCCTCGTTGTTCACCAGTCGAAGGGTGGAAATCGTAGCACCTGAACTGCAGTGATACAAAGCCATCACGCTGCGGCATCAACAAAAGTCCATTGGACACGTGAAGCGATGCTTTGCCAGTCTCTGTCGATCGGAGTATGATTTCGCGGTCGCGGTGAGTTCGATTGTTTGAAACCGCTTTCGTCTCTTTATTCAATTCAATGCGAAAATGGCTGACTACACAAAATACGATTCTCGCGTCGACTCGCTGGTGATTGAATCCCGTACTAATTGGGATCCGTCCGTCGGGAATCTGTCTGAAGAAGACAAGTTGTTTCTGGCAAAAATGGTTCATCTTTCGCCCTCGAAAGCCGCAAAAGTATCGTACTCGCGGTCTCATACCGGGTTTACGCGGGAGATCACAGTTACCGAGCAAGATATTGCTCGTATTTATGTCGAACAAATGCACTCAAAGTAGTTCACATCGTTTGAATGTATTTCGATTGACTGTAATGTCGATTTGATTTCCTGAAACTCGGGTTTCGGTAAGCTAATAAAACAACGCTGGGCTGTTTTCTTTCAAAAACAGCCCAGCGTTTGTATTTATCGAACTGGTTGCGAAGAATCAGTTCGAACCATCAGTATAGGCTCGGGTCACTTCTTCAAGCAGCATTGGTTCTTGCAGGCCGCCGCCACTCAGTCGAGCTTTCATCCGGTGGCTTCCTTCTTTGGTCACCTTCATCTGGACCCGGAAGGTTACCTGGCTGCCCGGAGCGATCTGTTCGATCGGGTTGAAGAACAACTGGCGGCCTTCGATCACCTGATCAACAGGAGCCTTAGCCGACAGGAACTGCATGCCGTTAGGCAAGTCGCAGGCAACCACGACACCGGTCGCAGCTTTCGACCCTTCGTTCTTCACTCGAATTTCGTAACCGGTTTCTGAACCGACTTCCACCGGATCGTCGAGATCAACGAGTTCTAACGTCAGAGACGCAATTCCATCGACGCGAGTTTCGATTTGAGCATCCGCTTGAACGCCAGAGTCAGAAACGACCTGGACTGTTTGAGTGAAGTCACCCAGCTTCAGGGAATTCAATTCACATGTAACTTGCGTTGATTCACCCGGTGCAAGGCGATTGATGAACCATTGGATCGTATTGATCGACGGGTCATACTTGCCTGCATGATCGGCAGAAACGAACTTGAATCCCTCTGAGACTACTTGTGACACGCGGATGTTGCTGTTGACCAGACTGCCGTCGTTCGTGACGGTCATCGTGTATTTGGCGTTACGTCCCTTGTAGCGAAGTGAAGGTCCTTCGACAGCAATTTTCAGGCTTGGAGCGATAACGTTGAATTCCACCAAGTCGGTACTTGATGCTTCCGAACTGGAAGTGGCAACAACGGTGACTGATTGAGGTCCACCTTTTGCGGCCGTCAATCCAAGCCGATAACTTCGAGTTTCACCAGGTCCAACCGCTCCGATATCGATCACAAGGCGATCTTCTCGCGTGGGGTGTTCAAGGCCCGCCGACAATTTCGCTTCGACTTTCACGTCCTGAACCGTCCCCGTACCGGGGTTGGTGACCGTGATCATTTGCGAGGCAGGATCGCCCAGCATCACTTCTTTTGTCGGCGATTTAACAGAGACTTTCAGCAATGGTTCGTGAACCGAAAACGCAGTCGAAGTGGTTCCCGTGAAGCGAACTTGAGCCGTGGCGCCGATATCCCCACGTCGGCTGGGAATCATCTTCACAGTGATCTTTTTCTCACTGCCGGCCTGGAGTTCTTCGATCGCCCATGTCAATCGGTCAGTCGCGGAGGCTGGCTTCGGCTCGGCTGCCGTTAATCGCACATTGGTCGGAAAAATTGCGTCGACTGCAATTTGTGTGACTGGTGTCGAACCTGTGTTTTTCACGACTAAGTCGGCCTGACATTCTTGTCCGACGTTGAACTCACCGCGCTTGAACCATTCCAAGGTGACTTGAGGCGTTTGCGGCCCTGACTTCACTTGAGCAGTTTCAATGACGGTGGTTCGCGCATTTGCGTCGCTATCAAACGACTCTTCGCGAGCAGCAACGGGTTCTTTTTGTTTGGTGGCGGATTTTCGAGTTGCTTTCGCCGTTGATTCGTCAAAATCGGCCACGGGAGGCGCGCTTTTGGGGCGGCTGTCGCTTCGAATCTGCTGAACAAGGGGCTTCTTACCCGACGGCTTGTTATAGTTCGCCTGAGAAACCGAAGGGTTGACCTTTTCCTTCGCGCCTGTGGCCGCAGCAGGGCTGTCAGACACGGTTGGAAGGTCCGTCAGCGAAGGTTCTTCGAAGTCCGCTTTGGCTTTCCTGGTTGGTGACTTCGCCGCCGCTACTGGCTTTTCAGTTAATGGCTCATCGGCCCAATCCGTTGCATCCGACTTCGCAGGGGCCGAAGCGGTTACGACTGGCTTGGCGACGGGATCAGGAGATGACCCTTCCTCGCCAAACAAGTCTTTGTAGTAGTTTTTTGGTCCTGCGCTGGTCGCCGCGTCGGGCTTCTTTGCAGGCCGTTTTGCTGCGAGTTTCGCCGAAGATCCCGCAGTTCCGACTGCGAACCGTCCTGCCGACTGGTCTGCGACAGGATCAGCAGCGTAGCCGCTTTGATGAAGCGCCATCATTCCCGAGATGGCGAGAATCCAACTCCCGCGTCGCATGATCAGCTCCTTCGAATCGATTCGTGGTGAGTGTAATAACCCAAAGCGAGGTCATTCCCCGCCAGGCAATCACCGACACCGCCGAATCCCATTTCAGCGCGTGCCCGTAATCTGTATCGGTCAGGTCGACCAGAACCATTGAATCGATCCGAACGACTTGAATTACTTTTACGAATGTAGGGACTCTTCTGAGTGGAATTCGAATAAGAAATGATTCAAGTGCGGCATTTTTTGCCGCACCGAGTTTAAATGTTTTGGCGAAGGACCAAAGCATAGGGTTTGTCGAGGCCGATGGGTGTATAATGAAGAAGATGATTTAGACCATGAAGCATCGAGGCTGATGTCATGCCACCACGCAAGCGACCCGTCCAGGAAGCTACCCCACGTGCCGCAGCGCCCGCAGATCCTTCGCAGCATCTTTCTGGCTTCATCCATTATCTCAAGGCAGAATGCGGTCTATCTCAAAATACTATCCTGGCGTATCGCCGGGACCTCACCCGATTTGATGCCTGGTATCGAGAGCACGGCCCCTCACGACTTCAACTGGTAGATCTAGGGTTGCTCACTCGCTATCTGGAAGACCTTCACCAGCATCTGTACGCCGCAACTTCGATGGCAAGACACCTGGTTTCCCTCAAGATGTTTTTCCGATACCTCGTCCTTGAAGGGATTCTGCCCGAAAGTGTCGCGGAATTGGTGAACTCACCAAAACTCTGGCAGCATTTGCCCAAGGTGCTCAGTCCAGAAAAGGTCGATGAACTGATTGCAGCGCCACTACGACAAGACCGTTATCCGTTGCGCGATCGCGCGCTTTTGGCGCTGATGTACGCGACCGGGTGCCGTGCTTCGGAAGTCTGCGGAATTACGCCGCGCGACATCCAGCTCGAAGAAGGTTATTGCCGTTGTGTCGGTAAGGGAAACAAAGAACGGATTGTATCGCTGAATCCGGTCGCACGGGCTGCAGTCGAAGCGTATCTCAAAAACGAGCGAACTTTGCTTGTTTTAAAAGACGAGCCGACAACTCCTCTTCTTGTCTCCCGCAGCGGCAAGCGCCTATCCAGGATCACTGTGTGGAAATTGGTCAAACGCTATGCCGCTCGAATTGGAGCAAGCCGCGAGGTCAGCCCACATACACTTCGCCATAGTTTCGCGACACATATGCTGGCAGGAGGAGCCGAGATTCGCGCTCTACAAGAACTACTTGGACACGCCAGCATTCGGACAACACAAATCTATACCCAAGTCGACCACAGCCGACTCAAGTCAGTCCATGAAAAATGCCACCCTCGCGGATGAGCAATAGCCGAAAAGTTTCCTATTCAGCAAGTTTCGCAAGTAATTTCTCGCGGACAGTTTGAGGGTCAGCACCCTTGACCGATTTCATGACCTGACCGATCAGTGCGCCAATCGCCTTCTCATTCCCACTCTTGAAGTCCGCGATGGCCTTCGCGTTGCGTGCCAATACTTCGGCAATGACGGTCTCAATCGCGCCTGTATCTTGAACGATCGCAAGTCCACGTGACTTTACCAACTCGTCAATTCGCTCCGCTGAAATAGCGTTACCACCGTCGGCATCCTCAAGCAGCGCTGTGAATACTTCCCTGGCGGACTTAATGGTAATCTGCTTCTTATTAATTCGGTCAAGCAGTGCGGAAAGCACGGGGGGACGGATTGGAAAGTTCGAGATCGTCTCGTTTCGTTCTTTCATTGCGGCTTGCATGTCTTGGGTCAGCCAGTTTGCAGCTTGCTTGCCGTCACCACAGGTTTTAGCGACCTCTTCGTAGTAATCAGCAACGACACGCCCCTGGTCGATAATGACGGCTGCGTCATAAGGTGACAACTGGAATTCGTCGACAATTCGTTTCCGACGTGTGGCAGGAAGTTCACACATCTCGGCGCGAATCGAATTGATCTTTTCGACGCTCGTCATCACGGGAACCAGGTCTGGGTCGGGGAAGTATCGATAGTCGGCGGCCTCTTCTTTTTCTCGCAGAGGATAGGTGGAGCCACGATTTGGATCGAATCCGACCGTTCGCTTATGCCCCCCTTTTGCTCCCATCCGGATGCCAGTCTGCTGGAACGATTCCCATTGACGAGCGACTTCATACTCAATCGCCTGCTCGGTAAATCGAAAGCTGTTAAGATTCTTGATCTCGACAATGGGTGTTGGAACTTTTGTGCCATCTGGTTGAGTCACGTGCAAGTTCACATTCGCATCACAGCGCAAGCTCCCTTCCTGCATGTTACAATCCGAGACTTCGAGGTACGTCAACATGAGCCTCAACTCTTCGAGAAACCGTCGAGCTTCATCTGCAGAACGCAAATCCGGTTCTGTCACAATCTCAACCAATGGGGTTCCGGCGCGGTTAAGATCGACCTTGCTGTCTCGACCTCGACCCGATTCATCATGCATATTCTTGCCAGCATCTTCTTCAAGATGAGCCCGCAGAATTCTCACGCGCCGAACGGTTGGTTGTTTGCTTCCATCTGCAGCAGAATCGCCAATGACAACATCGACCTGACCGTGATGGCTGAACGGCAGATCGAACTGGCTGATCTGGTATCCTTTGGGAAGGTCTGGATAGAAGTACTGTTTGCGATCCCATTTTGTGAAGGGAGCGATCTGACACCCCAGCCCCAGGGCCGTTTTTACTCCGAGATGATAGGCGTGTTCGTTCAAAACAGGTAACGCCCCGGGTAATCCGAGACAAACGGGACAAGTCTGAACGTTTGGATGATCGGGATTGAAGGCCGTCGAACATCCGCAAAAAATCTTCGTCTTCGTCTGAAGCTGAACGTGAATTTCGAGGCCAATAATGATTTCGTAGGACATCACATTCTCAATCGAATAAATCTTGAAGAACAAAACTTCGCGAACAAACTGGGCGACGTCACCTGATCACCTTCTCAAGGCCAGCGATTTGAAACGGCCAAAGCAAGTCAGAACCCGTCTGACTCCAGCACGCCTTATGGTGAGCTGATCGAGTCAATCGTTGCCCATGTCAATGTTCCATTGGAAATCTTCTCAACCAGATCGGGCACTGATTCAAGGATATTTTCGGCAACCGGATCTGAACTTTGACTTAATGCCAGAGCAGCGGCCTGTCGTTCGACGGTTGAGCCCGATGTGAGTACCTGTTTGAGATCTGATAGGGCGCGAGCATCTGCGTGGTGTCCAACGCATCGCCACATATCTGGCGCAACCGGTCTTTTCGCAGCCCATCTCTCGTGAACAAAGTCGACGACCATCGCTGACAAGTGAGGGTTGGCGCGTTGATCAAGCCCCACAATCGGAGACATTGGCACGCCAATGAACTGGCACTTCAGCACCATTTGGTTCCACTGATCGTCGGTAAACTGCTCGGCGGGATAGGGGTTCTGGTGAGCGACTGCGCAGAATACCGCTTTTATATTCGTCCGAATCCCTTCGGCCGCACGTAATACGTGAGCTGAAGGGTGTGGCAGAAGTGGCAAGGTCTGGTACATCGCAACAAGTTCGCCAACTTCACCTGCTCCAAACAATTGATCCAGGACCGCGACAAGCTCAGCCGATTCCATCGTTGGGATAGAAAGTAGTAACAACGCCCGCGTCAGTTGGTCGACGCTCCACCCGCGAGGATTCCAACCTGGCCGCGTCTGGTTGGCTGCTGAAAGTTCCTCGTCAATAAGTCCTAAGTCCGATTTTCCGACCTTCCGTGGCGCCATACCAAAGGCGAGATAAAGACCTTTCCTGTCGCCCAGGCGGACAACACCCTGTCGATCGCGGACCCAGGCCGCTGCGGCCGGGTCTAGTCTCATTGCAAGCCAGCTCTCGATTAACGTCTTTATTTTTTCTGTATCAGGATTCATTCTAACTCCTGCTGATTTCGGTTCTTTTCCGCGACGAGAAATAACCAAAATCAACGTGGGATTTACGTCTTTGTGTTCTCAATCGAAACCGTTGTTCGTTAGTGGCCATGACCGCAACTGGTGGGATTGCCACAGCAGCCGGCCATCGGAAGTTGAGGAACTGGACTCGCGATCGGCAACGCAATTCCTCCGGAGATCACCCGTTCAACTGGTGTATCGAGCGGCGTCTTGCCAGGCTCGGACTGACTTCGCTGGCAAAGTTCACCCCAGTTCGAAATCGATTCTTTCATTCCATGTTGCACAGTCACAGTTTTTTGATTCGTTGCACAATGATAATCGTACGTTGGCATCTCACGGTTCTCCCTGGAAACGGTAAATTTTTAAAATGTCAGCCAGATCGTTGTCGGGCTTCTGACAGCATTACGTCAAAAAGTTCACGTTGTTTGATCAGTTCAGCGGCGGGGTCTTCAGGAACTTCGCCTTCTTCCAGCATCATCCAGCCCGAATAATCCGCATTCACATAAAGATCCAGAAGTTGTGGCCATGGATAGTTCTTGGAATCGAATCGATGAATGTGCGTCGTCCGACCCAACCGATCTTTCACCAGGTTAAAATTATGTTCCAATCCAGGGGCTTCAAGATCCTGCGGATTGGAATTCCAGCAGACTGCCACGTTTGGGTGATCGGCGACGTCAAGAATCGCCTTGATCGTTGGAAGCTGTGCACATTGACCGTGAACTTCCAGCCGGATTTGTTGTCCGAAACCCGTGGCAAATTCAGCGATCAGATTCAACGCTTTTCCAATTTGTATAATCGTTTTATCGCGGGGAACATCCTTATGAAACGAGTCGGGCTTCACCTTGACACCTGAACCACCCACGTCGTGGCTCAATTTAATAAACTGTTTCGTGGCTTCGATCGACGTTTCCAGAACCTTCGGGTCAGGGCTGTCAAACCGTTCGTTGCTGCCAATCCCGACCATTTGAACCGAACTCGATTCAAATTGTGCTCGAACGGCGTTGCGTTCAGCCTCCGTCAGGCTCGGTTCGACACCGTGCTTATGAGTCGTTCTCAATTCAACGCCAAGCACTTTCGCTTGCTCGCAATTTTTCAGCAGCGTGCGCAAGTCCCAGTCTTTACCCCACTGGTACGTCACAAGACCGTAACGGATGTCCGCTCCCTTTTTTTCCTGGGAATAACTCGGACTAGTGAGCCCAAATGCCCCGACGGCAACAGTAGCAGTGGTCAAGGCGGTTGTCTTAAGAAAGTCGCGTCGAGTCACGTCTGACATGATCTTTTCCCTTTCTGCGAGTTACGAAGATGCGAGTTGCCGTTCTGCAATTTCGATCGCTTTCAACAGGCCGCGAGCTTTGTTCAAAGTTTCTTCGTATTCAGACGCCGCAACGCTGTCCGCCACGATGCCAGCTCCCGCTTGAACATAGGCAGTCTGGCCGATCATGACGATCGTTCGCAGCGCAATGCACGTATCCATGTGGCCCGTAAAATCGAGGCACCCCACCGCTCCACCATACGGACCTCGGCGATGAGGTTCCAATTCGTCGATGATCTCCATCGCACGAACTTTAGGAGCTCCCGACAGCGTTCCGGCGGGAAGTCCCGCGCGAAGTGCGTCGAGCGCCGTTTTGCCCTTTGCCAACTTACCCGTTACCGTCGAGCTGATATGCATGACATGGCTGTATCGTTCGACATGCATGATGTCGCTTAACTCTACCGAACCATATTCGGCGACTCGCCCGACGTCGTTGCGAGCCAGATCGACAAGCATCACATGCTCGGCACGTTCTTTTTCATCAGCGAGAAGTTCCCTCTCAAGGGCTTCGTCCTCGTCTTGAGTTTTGCCACGGCGTCGGGTGCCAGCCAATGGACGAATCGTCGTTCGCCCATTCTCGACTCGAACCATGATTTCTGGTGAGCTACCGATCAGGTTCACAGCGGGAGTTCGCAGTAGAAACATGAATGGGCTAGGATTCACGACTCGCAGTGCTCTGTAAATATCGAGCGAACTGGCCGTGGTGTTGACTTCAAGACGCTGGCTGAGCACGACCTGGAAAATGTCCCCGGCGCGAATGTATTCCTTTGATTTTTCAACCGCTGCTTCATAACCCTCGCGGGAAAAATTCGAACGGACCGGGATCTGTGGATCACCAACTAACGAGACGTCAGCCAGATGAATTGTTTCCGTCGGTGTGTCGAGCTGTTTGCACAACATATCGACCCTGCGGCAAGCATCGTCATAAACAACCTTTAGGTCAGCAGTTTGCACAGAGGCATGCACAACAACTTGAATCGTCTTTTGAATCTGATCGAAAATCACCATCTTGTCGTACATGGCGAACGACATGTCTGGCAGCTTGCGATCATCGGCTGGAGGATTCGGCAGATTCTCGGTGTACCGAACTGTGTCATAACCCGCATAGCCAACCGCCCCACCACAAAACCGAGGCAATCCCGCGAGATGTGGTGCTCGGTATTGTTCCAGCATCGTATGCAGGTGTTCGAGCGGGTCGTCAACCTGATAGGTTTTGGTTTGGCCAGACTGCGTCAACACGATCTGTTTATCGAAGGCATCCACCTGAAGGAACGGCCCAGCCCCGAGAAAACTGTATCGGCCGACCCGTTCACCGCCAACGACGCTTTCAAACAAGAACGAATTCTCATCGTCCTGTAACCGGCAGTACGCGCTGACGGGGGTCAGCGTGTCGCTGATCAGTTGCCGGTAAACGGGTACGAAATTCATCCCTTCGGACAACTGCCGAAAAGTAGCGAAGTCGGGAGTATAAGAGGCCATGTCGTCGAGCGTCTCTCCAGCGGAATTTCAACAGCAATCGATTGCGTGAAAATCCATCGTATCGGGTCCAGGAATTGAGGGCTAGCGCTCAACCTTTCGGGAAAGAATTCTTTTAATCCTCATGCTCATTGCTTTCGACAGATTGCAACTTCAACCAGCCGGGAAGCTGAAAAAGATCCGAAACGGGAATCGCGAACCCGGGCAGCAACTGTTGTCCAGTCACGACTTGTGGTTCCTTCAATGTCAGACCGCCTCTTTTTCCATCAAACTGATGAACATGTCGGGTAACGGAATCAATGACCCAGACCCCTGTCACTCCCCACTCGAGATACGCCTGCACTCGATCGGACATGGATTCGCGGCGCTCGTTTGTCGAGGCGACTTCAACGACAAGGACCGGACGGGTGTCTGTCAGCACCTTGTCTGTCTCCGCAAACCGATTTCCTGGTTCAAACCGAAAACAGGACACAGCGGGACACCGAACCGTCGGGCCTTCCTTATTAACAATCAGCGGAAGCTCAAAACACGCGCAGGTATCTGTGGATTTTTTGAGAAACGCTGCCAGCGATCGCGACAGATTTCGAACGACATCTCCGTGTGCATCGTCGGGAGGATTCAGTCTCAAAAAACGACCCTCCACCAGTTCGATCCAGCGTTCGCCATCCAGAATACGCTCTTCAAACTGTTCGAGCGTCATCAGATCATGGGCCGTCGATTCTGTCATGTCTCTGTCTCGCGCAAATTAACTGCAATAGCATACGAAACGAATCTTGTACGCAACGAATTTAGGGGTATTCGATTGCGATCCGCAAGGATGACAAAAAATGAGATTGCCACAGATCGCACTGCTTTCAAATTGACGCACGTTGTCACGCATCCGTATGATGTGCCATCAGTATTAACTGATATCTGTCCCGCCTGATGTCCTCCTGCCTGTTTAACCCTCCTTGGAGTCGAGCTGCATGCTGGTCTCTTGCTTCACTCGGAAATTGCCGTTTGCGCTTGTGTTGGCCAGTTTACATATTGTGTCGGCTCAAGAACCGGTGATCAATGGGACCGTTCCTGGGGGAGTATCTCCTGGAAGCGTACTGCCACTTCAAATCAATGGCGGTAATTTATCCGTCGCGAAAAAACTCTGGCTTAGTTTCCCCGCCGAGGCGGTGCTCGCTGAAGGGATTGATAAGAACGGCGAAAATCCCGGACAAGTCACGTACCGAATTAACGTCCCTGCAAACACGCCGTGCGGTATTCACGCGATGCGGGTCGTGACGGATAAGGGCGTCTCTCCCTTACGCTTTTTGTTTATCGACGATCTTCCTTCAATCGCATCTGCCGGATCAAACGTGCAACTGGCGACAGCTCAAGCCGTTTCAATTCCAACAGCAATCGATGGGACAGTCGCAGGCTTAAGCTGGCAGTATTTCAAATTTCCAGCTCAAGCGGGCCAACGCTTGTCGATCGAAGTACTGGCACGACGGATGGGCTCGTCGTTAGATCCCATGATTCGACTGCTCGATATCAAAGGTCGTGAGCTTGCTTACAACGACGACACGCCTGGACTGAACAGCGATTCGTCCCTCGTTTACACGTTCAAAGACGCCGGTGAATACATCGTCGAATTACGAGACATCAAGTACGGGGCTGGAAACTACCGGCTGAGAATCGGCGATTTCCCTGTGGCAACCGTTGCTTATCCATTGGCCGTTCAGCGTGGAACAACAGCCAATGTGACTTTGGCAGGTTTTGGAGTCGATGGACTGGCGCCGACCCCTGTTGCCCTCGCAGCTGATTATCCCTCCGGATGGATGAATGTCAGTTCAAAGCGCCCCAATGGTGCCAGCGGTTACAGTACGGTCGAAGTCGTCTCGACTCAACAATTTCTTGAACAAGAACCCAATAATAGTCCTGAACAGGCAAACCGGGTCGAACTTGGGCAAGACATTAACGGGCGACTGGAAGCCCCCGGAGACGTAGATCGGTTTGTCTTCACGGCAAAAAAAGACCAGACCGCCAGCTTCTTTGGCATCACGCGACAACAGGGATCTCCCACTGACCTCAATTTTAAGATTCTCAATAAGGATGGCGGACAACTGGCTGCGGCAGAAGATAATGGCACCAGCGAAGGCTCCCTCAGTTATAAATTTCCAGCGGATAGCGACTACGTGCTGTTCGTCGAAGACTTGAATCACCGAGGCGGAAGCGAACACGCTTATCGAATTTCCGTCACGATGAATCCTCCTCAGTTCTCTCTCGCAGCTTCGCTCGACACATTCAATATTCCAGCCGGTGGTTCTGTCATGGCGACGGTGACAACCGTACGAACCGGCTACGCAGGAGCGATCGAATTGAGTGCCACCAATCTGCCGGCTGGCGTTTCAGCCAGCAAATCCGTGATCGGAACAGGTCGAAACGATGCGGTCATCACATTGCAAGCCACGCCTGAGTTTGCAGCAGGGGAACTTTATCAAATCAACATTGTTGGCTCGGCAAAGATTGGTGAGGCGGATGTCACCGTACCGGCCGAAATCGGCGGAGTTCTTAAAGCAAGAAACAACGCCATGCGCTGGTCGCCTAGCAATCTGAATCGATTTGTCGCAGCCTCGTCAGCCCCCGCTCCTGGATTTTCATGGCGGGTTGAACCCAGTTCCGTTGTCTTCGGAAAAGACCTTTCGACAAAGATTAAACTGATCGTAACGCGAGCCGCTGGATTTGAGGAAGGGGTCGTTGTCGCCGTCGCTCCTCCCCAGAACGGGCTTCCTGCTGGCGTGACAATCGCCTTGAAAAATGTCGACAAAGGCCAAACCGAAGCTGAACTGGTGATCTCGGCCAACAATCAAGCCCCACTCGGTGAGTTCACTGCCGGGCTGACGGGTACGCTTAAACAGGGCGACAAAACGGTCGTTCAAGGATTGGCAATTCGGCTGAACCTGGCGGCTCCCATGACAATTAAGATTGATCCCGCGACGGGAAAGATCGCCAAAGGTGGTGAACTGGTTGTGAAAGCGATCGTTGATCGTAACCCAGCTTTCACGGGGCCGGTCAACGTGACGCTGCAGAACCTGCCTGCGGGAATTGCAGCGGCACCAGCGACAATCGCCGCCGATCAGACAGCTGTTGATATCAAGCTGACTGCAGCAGCCGATGCCGCAACCGCCAACGTGAATAATGTGACCGCCAAAGCCGATGCCATGGCTGGAGCGGCAAAATTGGAAGCAACATCGTCAGCCGTTGTTCTGGCTGTGGACTAATTCTGCGGATGCAGACAATTTTGATAAGTACTCGATCATCATCGCGAAACGAAAATTACCCGGACGGAGACGAAGACGATGAGAATGAATGCCGTTTGCCAAGTGCTGTCGCTGAGCGTTGTTGCTCTGTTGCCCAGCTTCGTTTTGGCGGAAACACCAATTGATGTCGGTCAGCCAACCTCGATCGTCGTTGAACCGGGAAAGTTTGAGCTTTTAGGAAAACGTTCACGGCAGCAATTGCTCGTGACGGGAGTGTATTCCGGTGAAGACGTCCGCGATCTGACGCCAGTCGCCACTTTTGTGTCGTCTAACCCTGCGATCGTCACTGTCGATGGGGCTGTCGCTTTGCCGGTGGGAAATGGTGAAGCCACGCTCACGGCGACCATCAGCGGTCAGACATTCTCGGTCCCTGTCGTCGTCAAAAATCTGGAAGCTCCGGCACCTGTCAGTTTCAAAAACGAAACGCAGATGGCATTGACGAAGGCCGGTTGCAATATGGGTGCCTGTCACGGGTCACCCTCCGGGAAGGGCGGTTTCCGTTTGTCGTTACGAGCCTACGATTCGGCACTCGATATCATGACGGTTCGTTCAGAGTTCTACGGACGTCGAACGAATATCATGGAACCAGGCCAAAGCCTGTTGCTGCAAAAGCCGCTCATGGAAGTCGCACACGGTGGTGGGAAACGGCTGAAAAAAGGTGATCCTGCCCATAAGGCTCTGGAACAATGGATCGCGGAAGGAATGCGTCTTGATCCGGCGACCGAACCGGATCTTCTGAAGATTGTGACGGTCCCCTCCAAGCGAATCCTGCGACAGCCAGCCGCTCGACAACAAATTATGGTCCTTGGTCATTTCAGCGACGGGTCAATCCGCGATCTGACGCCTCTGACCGACTTTACATCGTCCAACGAAAGTGTCGGTTCGGTCAACGCCCAAGGTCTGGTGACGAAAAACGGACGCGGTGAGACAGCAGTCCTCGCTCGTTATCTCGATAAAATGTCGACGACTTATATGACGTTCCTCGAGGACGTTCCGGGTTTCGCCTGGAACAATCCTCCTGAAAACAACTTTGTCGACACGGCTGTCTTCGAAAAACTGAAGCAACTGCAGATCCTTCCTTCTGACCTTTGTACCGACGATGAATTTCTACGACGTGTCACCCTGGATCTGACTGGTCGATTACCAACCGCTGACGAGGCCAAAGCGTTTCTGGCCGAACGTAGCCCGTCGCAACGAATGGCTTTGGTTGATCGTCTGCTCGACAGCGACGAGTATGCCGCGTTCTGGGCTTTGAAGTGGGGCGATGTGCTCCGGTCGAACAGCAAGAAATTGAAGACGGCTGGCGTCCATAAATTCCGACAATGGATTTATGAGTCGATGCGGAACGACAAGCCACTCGACCAGTTCGCAACCGAACTGCTGACCGCTAACGGCAGCGTCTTCGAAAATCCACCGGCGAACTTCTGGCGAGCCAGTCGTGACCCGCAGGATGCCACCGAAACGACGGCTCAATTGTTCCTGGGTGTCCGTATCCAGTGCGCCAAGTGCCACAACCATCCGTTCGAGCGATGGACGCAGGACAACTACTACGGTATCGCAGCAGCATTCGTCCGCGTTGGTCGCAAAAACTCGGTCGATGCCGAAGAAGAAGTCATCTTCTCACAAGGGGGGGGTGAAGTCACTCAGCCTCGAACCAACAAGCAAATGAAGGTTCACCTTCTTCTGAAGGGGGACGTCGACGTTCCTGCCGAACAGGATCGACGAGTCGTCTTCGCTCAATGGCTGACGTCTCCCGAAAACCCGTTCTTCGCCAAGAGCGTTTCAAACCGAATCTGGGGACATCTGCTTGGACGAGGTATCGTCGATCCAATCGATGATTTCCGTGATTCAAACCCCCCATCGAATGCAAAGCTGCTTGACGAACTGGCCCGCCAATTCGCCGCAAACAACTTCAGCCAGCGCTGGGCGATCCGCACAATCTGTAACAGCCGTACATATCAGCTCAGCTCGCGCAAGAATCCGTTCAACAAGGATGATGAGATTTATTGTTCACACGCAAACACACGGCTTCTGAGTGCCGAACAACTGCTCGATGGAATCTGTGCTGTAACAAATGTGCCAGAACAATTCCCGGGTATGCCACTGGGAACCCGAGCGTGTGAATTGGCAGATCCACCAACCGATCACTATTTCCTGAAAGTCTTCGGTCAGCCTCAACGCGAAATGGCCTGCCAGTGTGAACGCTCAAGCGAATCGAATCTTTCGCAGGCGCTGCAGATGATCAATGGCCCTGTAGTTCACAACAAGCTGCGAGCCGACAATGGTCGAATCGCGACCATGCTGAAAGAGAACAAGCCGGAAGAAGAAATCATTACCGCGCTGTATCTCGCCGCCTTGGCAAGAACACCATCACCTGAGGAAATGAACGCCTCCAAGCAACACATCGCGGCTCAGCAGGACCGCAGACAAGCGTTCGAAGACGTCGGCTGGGCGATCTTGAACTCGAAAGAGTTCCTGTTCCAGCACTGAATTGCATAAGCCAAGGGCGCCCGATCGGGAATAGACGATCCGGCGCCCTTCTTCGTTGGAATTCGGAAAAGAATCTTCAGGCCCTGACTTTGCTCAAGACGCATGCCGCATTCGCAGCATTGGTTTTTCAAGTGTCACAACTGTGTTGGCTGGGATACTCTCGTAAACCGATGCACCCGCTCCAATGACCGAATTGCGACCTATTGTCGTCGTTCCGCCAAGGACGGTCGCATTCGCATAGACGACCACGTGGTCCTCAATCGTAGGATGGCGTTTGGAGTTACGAATCAGGTTGCCCTGCTCGTCACGAGCGAAACTGAGTGCTCCGAGCGTCACCCCTTGATAGAGTTTGACGTGGCTGGCAATCTCACACGTCGCCCCAATCACCACACCCGTTCCGTGGTCGATGAAAAAGGATGGACCTATCTCGGCACCAGGATGGATGTCGATTCCTGTACGACCATGGGCCCATTCCGAAAGCATTCTCGGAATCAGCGGCACTTGTAACCGGAACAATTCGTGTGCGAGTCGATAAACCGTGACCGCTTCCAGACCCGGATAGCAGAATATGATTTCGTCCAGCCCCCCGGCAGCCGGGTCACCGTCGTATGCCGCCTGTACGTCAGTCGCCAGCATGCGACGAATCGCGGGAAGTGTCGAAAGAAACTCGATTGCCTTTTCCTGACCTATCGTCTCAAAATCGGGCTGAAGGTCACCACAACTGAGATGATGTTTTCGGCGGAAATCGTGACGCAGGGCGCGAGCAATCTGTTGTGTCAGCCGGTCGTGCAGGCTGTCGATCAGGTCACCAATGTGATAGGTCACATTGCCGAGATGCAGATTCTGCCGCTTGCGGTAGCCGGGGTAGATAATTTCTTTCAAATCTTCGGCAATCTCGAAAACGATTTCAACGCTTGGCAGCGGACAATGACCCAGGTGATTGATCGTCTCAATTTCCTGATACGTGTCGACGATGCGGTCGGTCAATTCAGGAAGACGTTCCTTGAGACGAATATCCGTGGCCATAAGCCAATCCTTCTTTCGGCGAAAACTAGCAAACTCGAATGTCGTTTCATCTTGCCACCGCTGATTCAACGTCGGCAGACACGCGGCGGCACACGATTGAGGAACCGCTCGATTGTAGGGGATCTCTTTTCATCGAATCAATCATTGTTCGGAATCGGCGGAGTATTCGTTCTCAAATGACTTAATCCTACAGTCCTCACGAATCAACGCCCTCACCAGGTCGCAAATGCCCGAACAATCGTAAAAGTCTTCCTCTTCTACTGATTCTATCAAGTCCAAACCAGTCAGACTTTGCGGGCAACCCGGTCATTTCTGAACCCAGCGATTCAAATCCGACGATGACGACAGGAGTTGTCTGATACGACGCACTGCGTCTGTTGGAATGTCTCCATGCTTTTGGCCGATTCGCCTGAAATGCAGTTCATGAATGACGAAACACCAGCGGAATACTGGCTGGAGACTCGTCGTCCGTTTTGCAATCTCATTTTCCTGTTGCCGCTGCTCATTGTCTATGAGTCCGGTGTCGGGTTCGCGAGCGGCTCTCGTGGCGACTCGATCCGCAACGGTGCCGACGCCTGGATCAGGCACTGGTTACATCAAGCGGGGATTGAGATCGTCTGGCTGTTACCAGTGCTGCTGGTCGGCACTTTAATGGCCTGGCATATGACGACTCGTCAGCCTTGGAAAATGGCCTGGGATACGCTTGGCGGAATGGCCGCCGAAAGTTTGCTTTACGCGTTTGTGTTGATCATGCTTGGTCAATTGACCGATTACGGATTTCGACATGCTCCGCTGATTCACCTGCAGGTGGATGGACCAGCGCAACACGGATTCCTGATCCGGCTCGTCACCTTCATGGGAGCCGGAATTTATGAGGAGTTTCTGTTTCGACTTTGTCTGTTGCCACTGACCTATGCCGTCTTTCGAGCGGCGATGGCTCCGAAAGGTTGGGCGATCATTGGTACTGTGATCACAACCAGCTTCATCTTTTCGCTTGCCCACTATCTGGGACCGACTTCGGATGGCCACGCATTGGCTATGATTACTGAGGCGGTCACTCGCGTTCAGTCGAACCGCGAACTGTGGTTTGGTTTTGCGTTCCGGACATTGGCCGGAATGTTCTTTGCCGCACTCTATTTCTTGCGGGGCTTCGGGATTACCGTTGGTGCCCACGCGACCTATGATGTCGTCGTCGGTGTCGTACTGGTCAGTGAAATCTGATCAGCCCCTGACGTGCTAAATCATCCACCGTCAGGATTATTTGCCACTCCATCCGAGTCTTCTCCGACGCAGTGTCTTCGGAGTTGTCGAAAAGCACGGGCCGTTAACGCCAGGATTTTTCTTCGAAAACATTATCGGCTTCACCGATGACTGTGCCACTGCCAGACCGTCTTCGGTCAAGCAGTGGCGAGCGACACAACTACTTCGATTTCAAGACACTACTTCTCCGAAGACTCCGAGGCAGTGGCAAATCAAGACGGAGGCCAAATTAATACCCCGAGGTTTACGGTCCGCCTCTCAAGCTCACCTGGTCACTCCTTGCGCGTTAAGTCCGCCATCAGTACACCTGCAGCCACGGAGACGTTAAGTGACGGTACCGTCCCTTTCGACGTGAGCTTGCAGATCTGGTCGCACTTGTCGAGCGACAATCTCCGAAGCCCATGTTCTTCGTTGCCCAGAATCAAAAGCCATGAACGGTCTCGCGGGATTTCCGACACGTCCTGTTCCGCATGTTCGGATGAACCAAGCAGCCATATCCCGGCGGTCTTGGCAACGTTCATCGCCCGTGCCAGATTTGTCGGTTCACCAAACGGAACATATTCCAATCCTCCCGCTGCCACGTCATACACTGTCGCGGTCAGCGGAGCCGAGCGATCCCGCGTCATCACAATCCCCTTGATCCCAAAGAACGACGCCGTTCGAAAGATCGCTCCAACGTTATGAGGGTCCTGCAGACAATCGAGCGCAAGCCAAAGGCCTGGGCTGGATTCCGCATTCGCGAATAGCTCTTCTATCAACAGTCCGTTTCGCTCGCGAACCGTTGCCTGTGCTGCACCCGTCCGTTCAAACTTCTGCTCAGACGCAGGTCGTCTGGCCTCTTCTGCAAACGTTGTTCGAATAGGTATCTCGTGCTGCCTGGCAAGTTCAATGACATCAGCCCACGCGGGCGATGGCTTTCCCGCAGGCAACCGAACATCGACCACGTCTTCAGGTCGAGTCTGTAGCGCCGCGAGCACGCTGTGCGGGTTTTTCAAAATCAGTGACATACAGAGTCTCAGTCAAAAAGGTCAGGCAGACAAGACCAGCCGCATCAGCATTCATTGTCGCCGTTGCCGGAGGATTTCGTAGAACAGAATCCCAGCCGACACGGCGGCATTCAAGGAATTGACACGTCCCAACATTGGAATCTGGACAAATTGAGTACAAAGTGCCTGAAGTATCGGTTGGATTCCCCGTCCTTCGTTTCCTATCAAGACCAGCGTCGCCTGCCGGAAATCAGTTTCAAAGATTGGTTGTTCCGCATGGTCAGATGCACCCACGATCTGGAATCCACAATTTCGCAAATCCCGCACAGTGGCTTCAAGATCGTTCGACTCGGCGATCGGTACGTAATTCACAGCGCCTGCCGAACTGCGCGCAACTTGGCTATTCACCGAGGCTTGTTCGTGAATTCCAACAATCACACCGTCGATCCCCAGGACTTCTGCCGAACGGACGATCGCCCCGAAATTATGTGAATCCTGGATACGGTCAAGCAGTACCAGAGCCGGGTTCGGAGGCAATGCTTTTAAAAGTGTTGTCACGTCCCAATAGGGAAACGGAGGCATGCGTGCGGCGAGTCCCTGATGATCTTCGGATCGACAGTTCTTCGTGATCTCGGAATCACGGACGGAAACGACATTCAGACCTCGGTCGGCGGCGATAGCCACAGCTTCGTCCCGAGCAGATGGTTCACATCGATCGCTGTGAAGTAATTCCATGACTGGCCATCGATTGGCACGCAGCGTTTCTAACACCACGTTGCGGCCCCAGATCCAGCAGCGATTGTGATTCGTGAGCAGCGGTCGACGAAGGGAACTCATCAGATTCGTTAAACTCGAGTTGGTAGAACAATAATAATTGCAGCTCGTTCTCGGGCATTCAAACGATGTGCCACAGCTTGACCGTCTTCGGTCAAGCTGTGTTCTTTATCCCGCAACAAGAGAAGCCAATGCTTCTCCGAAGACCCCAAAGCAGTGGCACAAGGTCGTGATCTAAAAGTCTGACAAAGCATGAGACGCGTTACCAGTTCACTGACCCGAATCTATTTCGATATTTCATGGCCAGGGCGAATAGACATATCGCAATCAGAAAGGCAATCATCGCTCCAGCCAACGAGTCCCATTGCCACACATTCCAAGTCACCGTACTTAAGATCATGGACAACAATAAGCCAACCCCGGCAATGAAATTCCAAGCCATTATCTGCTCGACAAGCAGCAAGGCTAATGCGGTGAAAAGCAGGGCTCGAGAGAATCCCGTCCCGGTCGAAATCACTCGCACTTTTTCGCCGTCACCTGATGACGATTCTTCCCACTCGGTCAAGTACGAAAAATCGATACCCGGCATCAGTTCGGTCCTGAGATCTTCGGCACGAAGTGAGGTCAGGTCGCTCTCGATCGGATCGACATTGACTGCGTACCAGTCAGTCCGATTGGCAGGTGGCCCCAGTAAGATTTTGTGAAACCCGCTGGTGGTCGTTGGTTCGGTGATCAGGGCGCGACCGTCTCCAGAAGGCTGAAGGGGCTTCGACTCGCCGTCAGGAAGCTGATGGGTCGCCGACGTATCTGCCGCTCGTAGAACAACGTGACATTGAAGTGGCTGGCCGACGAACACTTCCCGATCTTTCCAACGATCGGAAATCGCATAATTTACCGTTTCGTGAATCAGGGGAATCAAGCTATGCCCCCAAACAGCCCACGTGCTCCACTCCCGATCCACCGATGTTGTGAACAGGATCACCCGGCCTCGGCCTGAGGGCGCATCAATGATGGCGGGATCGCCTGAACTGAAGCGCAGCGCAACTTTTGCCGAACGGTCTTCGTCAACCACCGTCTTGATGTAGACGAACGTCTTCGTCAATTCGAGACCAGCGCCGGTATTTCCCTGAAACGGACTGACGATCGGGTGGTCGAAGTCCCCCGCGTTGAATTCAAATGAGACTTCTTTCTTTTTGGCATCGCCGATTCGCTCACCCAGCTTTGCCGGCAGGATCGGTTGTTTATCACGATGCAATATCTGGTTGTAATTGTCTGCTCGAACCTGATCGCCCAGACAGAAGACGACACCACCTCCCGCATCAAGATACATGCGCAAAACTTCGGCTTCGCGTTCGGTGAACATCGCGACGTTACAAATGAAGACGCAATCGAACCGACTGAGATCTGTACCCAGTAAATCACTTTCACGAATGACGGTCGGTTGGATGGAGCTGATAATCGCTCGATTGGGTAGCTCGGGGGCAAGTGCCAGTTTCAAAAAGTCGGTTGCATTTCCCATCAGCTCGCCTGACGGCTTTCCGTTGACGAGCAAGACCTGCAGTTCGTCCCGTACCGGGATGACAAGTGATCGCGAGTCATCCACTGGCAAAGAGTCGGGTGAGAGACGAACTTTTAACCGATGCTCACCACCGCTGAAGCTGGGAGCAAATTCGACCGTCACTTCCTGTCCAGCCGGTAAGTCGACTCGTTTCGTATCCGCCAGTTGACCGTCGAGTGTCAGTTCAACCAGTTGCGCAGTAGCTCCAACCGAATTGAAATTTTTGATCGATGCGGAAACTCGAACAGGGCGACCAGACAATGCAAATGATTCGTCGGTTTTAAGTCCAGACACCGCGACGTTGGCCGCATTCTGTTCACCAACGTCCAGCCAGACAATCTTTGCCCGTTCAGCAATTTTCTTGATCGTCTCACGCACTTTGAGTGTCTCGGCGGAATCGGGGGGGGCCCACGTTGCGGACTGCAGATCGGTAATAAAATAGACTTCCTTGTGAGTCAAATCGGGGGCCAGCGATAACAGTTCGTCGATCTCTTTCAACACGATCGACGCATCGACTCGTTCATCGAATAACGTCAGTTGATCGATCTCTTCGATCACGGCGGCGGACTGATACGCAGGTCGCCGAACCATGACGTGCGGTACCGAATCGCTGATCCGAACAAGGTTGATGGCGTCCCCTTGTTTCGCACGACTCACAATTTGTCTTGCCATATCTTTGGCTCGGTCGAACCGGGTACGGCCCGCCGCTGAATAACCCATGCTGAAAGTGGAATCGACAACTACGATCCGGTGCTTCGGACCTGCCGATTGAAAATATTCACCGAGTGTTTCCGCCGTCGGTCGGGATAGCGCCAGCGCGATGCAAGTCAGGATCAAAGTACGGATAACTAGCAGCAGGATCTGTTCAAGTTTTATTCGACGCGACTGTTTCTTGGTTGCAGCGAGCAGAAATCGCATTGCGGCCCACTGAACGGTCTGAAACCGACGCCGATGTAACAAGTGTATCAGGATCGGAATGCTGCCCGCTGCCAGCCCCCATAACATCAAGGGACTGGCGAATCCGAACGCAAGAAGAGGTCGAAACAAGTACATGCCAGCAGGGACTCAAATGATTCCGGACAATCGAATAACATCGATCTTGGCGGATGTGAGAGGTAAAACGCAACTCAATCCGAACTTAATAGTGGAGGCTTCCCGCCGCCACGGATATTTTATCTCAGAGGCTGGAAGCCTCTGCTACCGTTCGAAATCCCCGATCACCTCACAAAACACACTTTGACCGGGATGAATCTCTCTGGAACGCTTGTCGTCGTCAGACTTCCGTGCTACCAAGCTGTTTTCCTTCTGTGTTTGGTTAAGTTGCATGCCGATCCGAATTTCAAACCTTCGTCTTCCCGTCGCTGCTCCCGAAGCAGATCTCCCACAACATCTGGCGAGACGTCTCGGTGTGTCAGTCGGCGATCTTGCGCAATGGCGAATTCTCAAAAAAAGCCTTGATGCCCGCTCATCCATGGATCTTCAGTTCGTCTATACGACGCTGATCGAGTTGACCGAAGACTGTACACGTCGATCCAGAGTCCCATTCGGGCAAACCGGCGACATTCAACTCTTCGAGCCACCCGAGTTCGATGATGCGTTGTCCGGTAACGATCCGTTATCCGAACGGCCGATCATCGTCGGCTCGGGACCTGCCGGACTGCTGGCGGCATACTACCTCGCAATCAAGGGCTATCGTCCACTGATCATTGAACGAGGGGAAGCAGTCAAAGATCGAGTTTCCGCCGTTCGCGAGTTCGACCGAGGGGGTGAATTCGATCGCGAAAACAACTACCTGTTCGGCGAAGGAGGAGCAGGTTGCTTCAGCGACGGGAAACTGACCTGTCGACTGGAGGGACCCGACGTCGACTGGGTTTTGAAGAGTTTCGTCGATTGCGGCGGACGACCGTCGCTTGTCTATGAAAATCGACCGCATCTCGGCAGCAACAAGCTGCCCATGATCTGCCGCAACTATCGCCGAAAAATCGAGGCCCTGGGTGGCGAATACAGGTTCGGCTGCCGGTTCGAAGGAATCGAGATCCGAGATGGACGCGTTGTTGGAATCCACACGTCGTCCGGCCACATGTCCTGCAGCCAACTGATTCTCGGGATCGGCCACAGTGCTCGTGATACTTATCAGATGCTGTACGATCTCGGTGTCCCAATGATCCAGAAAGCCTTTCAACTCGGTCTTCGAATCGAACAACCTCAATCACAGATCAACCACCACAAGTACGGACGGCCTGAGTACGAGACCATCCTCGGCGCCGCCGATTACACGTTACAGGCCCGAGGGACCAAAGACGTCTTCACGTTCTGCATGTGTGCGGGGGGGATTATCATGCCCAGCATCAGCGAACCCGAGATGTTCTGCTCAAACGGCATGAGCAACTCTCGACACGACACCCCGTTCGCGAACAGTGGCATCATGGTAACGCTCGAACCAAACGAATTCGGGAATTCTCATCCGCTTGCCGGCATGCACTTACAACAACATTTTGAATCGGTCGCGTTCCGGCTGGGACGTGCGAACTATCTCTCACCCATACAGACTGCGCGGGATTTCCTGAAAGGGAAGGCAACCCACACGGACGCGAAACTCGATTGTTCTTATCAACGCGGCGTTCAGCCGGCGCAACTCGATCTGGTATTACCAGCCGTTGTTACGGACGCAATTCGTAAAAGCTTGCCGATCATGGACAAGAAACTACGTGGCGACTTTCTCAAGAACGCCATTCTGGTCGGCCCCGAAATGCGCGGCAGTTCACCAGTCAGAATCGACCGCGACCTGCAGACACGTCAGTGCCCAAATATCGCGGGTCTATATCCCGTCGGTGAAGGAGCAGGCTATGCGGGCGGCATCGTCAGCGCCGCCGTCGACGGCCTTCGTTCCGCCCGAATCATCGTCCGCCAGTTCAAGGCGTTAATGACGTAAGTTTCCAAACCTGCCTTCAGTCTGGCGCAATACGATCGTTGAATACATCACCGATAAGTCGTATAGGTCTTATGAGTCATATAAGACCTGATTTCCCCATCGAAACCAAATTTGATCGTAAAAGCTCAACCGGCTTCTCCATCATTCACGCTTCCGATTTCATCCGGAATGCGATTTCGTTTGATTTGCATCCCTGAAAACAGTTGGACAAGTTCGACACGATTGGCCAGCTTCCTTATTTCATTAAATTTTTTACACGTTTTGAAGTTTGTCAACTTGATTCTGGCTGACTGGCTTATCAACCAGGCCGAACCTTCGAAGTATCACGAAAAATAGTGGCAGGACCGTGGACCTCGAAGACTCGACCGTTCACGACTTGCGCAAAACGAATCGCTCCCGGATCGCACGCGGCCTTATACAAGTGACGAGAAGAGTCGAGGTATTTTGTTTCCCAAAATGTCAAAGATCAATTGCCATCTTCAGATTTTGATTTCAAATCACCCAGGCTAGACGTGGATATGTTTCTTGACTTTTCGATTTTCGATGGCCATCTTGACGCTGATGCAGAGACAAAATCACTTGAAAAACAAGCCTGCACAGGCGGCCCCAGGCGCAACAATCTGTTTGGCGACACAAGTCAGAAGGATGTCGAATGCGAAAGTTCATAATCCTCGTTGCGTTCTTCATTTGTCTCCCGTCAGCTCTCGTTTTCTCGGATGACTGCGCAGGGATCGCTGCTTTGAAAAAAGAAAATGAACTTCTCGCGGCAAAGCTTGAGGCAGCCAATTTGAAGATCGAAAAGTTACAGAAGCAACTCGATGAATTGAAAGCGAGCGAAAGGAAGCTGCCTAAGGAAAAAGACGAAGATCTCTTTCAACCGGGAACCGCCTGGTCGGGGACTCGCAACTACCAGCCTTCAAATGAATTTCAAGATTTGAAACTCGTCGTGCTAACGCGTGACGGAAGCAAGTTCACCGGGGAAATCCATTTCAAATCGATTGATAATAAACAGCAGCAACTCGCCATCTCCGGAAAGGCAACGCAAACGGCAAAGGGTGCCGTCAATTTCAAGACCGAGCAAAAGGGCATTTTTCAGCAACAATTCACGGGCACACTGGCCGGTGGCCAAATCTCATTCACATTTAAGGGAACCGCAGTCAACGGCGATAAAGTCCAAGGCTCCGGCAACCTGAAGCAATAGGTCTATGACGATTCGATGAAATTGGGATTCAGGATTCCGGTTCATCCTCACAAGATTGGATCGCTATTTCGCGTCAAAGAGAACGTCGCGAGTGCCAAACCAGACGGCCCAAGCGGACCGGAGTGCCGTGTGCTGACGTTTAATGTTCGGAGGCGTCATGAAAAAGACCTGTGGAAAGTGTGGCGGGGCGTTGCAGGCAGGTGTCACGAGCGCGATCGGGCTCGTCGGTGGAGCCGAACGCGAAAGTCCGCACTCCGGATTGATCTTTATTGTTCCGGGTCATCCCACTTCTGCGAACCCAATCACGGCGTTTCAACAAGGTTTGGCCAATGAGCCGTCAGACCGTTTCTATCACATCAAGGGATTACGATGCTCAAATTGTGGTGCCTTGGATCTCTACGCGGATGAAGAACGCCGAACATAATTGCCTCATATGCTTCTGATTTTCGTTGACCTTTCACACGCAGGGGCCGCGCCGCATTCTTGCGGAGCGTTTGTACGGTTTGTTCATCGCATATCCATACAAGTCGTTCGCGAAGTCGCGGATGACGACGAAGACAAAGCACGACCGTCTTTATCCGCCAATCGAATACATCGGTCGTTCTGGTTGTATGAAGCGGGCGGTGTTGATTTCGTGACCTTCTTTTTTGGCTGCCACGCTGGAACGAATCGCGTTTGCGATTTGATCGTCGGGGGCGTGACCACGCAGAAGGCTGCGGATGTCGGTCTCTTCCAGGCTGAAGAGACAATTACGCAGTTTTCCGTCGGCGGTGATTCGGATTCGATTGCAACTCATGCAAAAGGGCTGGCTGACGGAGGCGATGAATCCGATCCGACCAACTCCGTCGTCGAATTCGAATTCCGTCGCTGGTCCGCCGTGGCCGCTCGGAGTTTCCTGTTCGATCGGTCTCAGTGGTATGATTGACGAGGTAAGGGCTTCGATGATCTCGTGGGCAAACAGCACCTTGCCCCGTTCCCAGGCATTGTCAGCATCAAGAGGCATATATTCGATGAATCGGACTTCGACACCCGTTTCGCGGGCGAAATGACCGAACGGGACGATTTCTTCCTCAGTCATTCCGCGAACGGAAACGGCGTTGACTTTCACGGGATCAAAACCGGCTCGCTGTGCTGCTCGAATCCCTTCGATCACCTGCTCGAAACCGTCTCGACGAGTGAACTTTTTGAATTTCTCGGGCGTCAACGCATCCAGGCTGACGTTGATCCTGCGTAAGCCCGCGTCGTACAACCCCTGAGCCTGGTCGGCGAGCATGATTCCATTCGTCGTCAGGCCGATATCTTTCACGCCAGGAATCGACGCCAGTTTGGCGACGAGTGTGTTTAACTCGCGGCGGACCAGCGGTTCGCCTCCGGTCAGTCGCAGCTTGTCGATCCCCATCGGCACGGCCACGCGGACAAATCGTTCGATTTCTTCAAACGTCAACAGTTCCGACTTTTCCATGAACTGCACGTCTTCGGCGGGCATGCAGTAGAAACAACGAATGTTGCAGCGATCCGTCACGCTGATCCGCAGGTTGTTGTGCAACCTGCCGAAAGAATCGATGAGTGGTAATTGTGGAAGCATTCAATGTCCAAGCGGCAGCTTTGCAAGCAACCCGATGGGAGGGCGAGGTTTTTGTCGAACCAATGAGTGTACCGACTTCGCGGCCAGGTTGTCAGCTTTTATCGTGGAGTCTTCCAGACTCCACTCATATTTTACTTCTGCGGCTGGAAGCCGCAGCTACGGCAGGTGGTGACCGACTATCTTCGCACAATCGCCGGAGCGAGAAATTCCTTCAAATTGAGTACCTGTCGGATTCGACTTTCAACCTCGTCGGCGATTCCCGATGTCTCGGCGGGATGCTGGCGTGTCACGACGCCCGTTCGAAGACATTCGGTTACCAGTTCCAGATTGGAGTGCATTCGCAAACGAAACTCCTCCAATTGCTCGACCGACAAATCTTGTCTCACAAGATTTGATTCAACGGGTTCCCCCGATTTGAAGACTCGCTGTCGATCCATCACCGCCAGAGTTCGCCCCTGTGTCCGATATAGCCGACCATCGACAAACGATCGGCGTAATCGACCTTGTTCGTCAAATCGATACATCAGATCGTTCCCGAGGTAGACGAACAGCCAACCCTGCACATTGAATCCTGCCATGAGGGGCTCTGAAAACAATTCCGATTGGAATTCAATTCGCCTGACCAGGGAAACCGCTTCCTCCATCAAGTCTTCACGGTCAGCTTCATTACGAGCCATTTTGGATCGAAACCTCAAGTCTGTTTGTTCAGGTCACCGAGCGATTTTAACGATAATACCCGATATCTCTTTACCTGTGGACTGTCGACAGAATGTCTTTTGATGGTGTGAACAGTAGCCAAAAGAGCCCGTTTCAATGGTATGATACCTGCATTGAAGTTCGAAACCATCGACTTTGCTCGATCCCGAATCCAATCTTCCGTCCAAGTCGTTCTGCTTGGAAAGTTGGTGGAACCAATTCGTACAAAATGCGAGATCCCGCATGGGCTTTTCCACGGTTGACCTGTCCGATCCGCTCTCGTCAGGCGAGTTTGCCACGCTTGATATGGTCCGCATGACCGAGATTGATCGTCGGCATTCCTTGATTCGCGAGTTTCTCGAACACGAGAATTACGCAGCGTTGTTACTCCAACAGCCAGCTAACTTTGCCTGGTTAACGGGTGGCGGCCTTAACCAGCGTGGAGGAATGACCGGGAATTCGGGTTGCGTGTTTGTGACCCCGGATGCCCGTCTGATTGCCTGCAGCAACGCCGACACGGCTCAGTTTTTTGAATCGGATGTCGCGGGACTGGGATTTCAGTTGAAAGAACGTCCCTGGTTTGAACCTCGTGCGGTCATGGTCGCGGATCTATGCCGTGGTCGTCGAGTCGCCAGCGATACCGGAGTCAACGGCACGGATGATGTCAGCCTGCGATTGCTGGGAATGCGACTGCCGCTGAATGACTATGACATCGAACACATACGAGAAGCAGGTCGGTTACTGACACACGGAATCGAAGCGACCGCGCGAGCGTTCACACGGGGTCGGACCGAGGCGGAGGTTGCTGGCGAGTTGTCGCACCGACTGCTGAAACGGGGAGTGACCCCCGAGCGGATTCAAATTCTCGGCGACGGGCGAGGCCGGCGGTTTCGATATTGGAACCACGATCAATCGACGGTGCAGCGCTACTGTACGATTTCGGTCGTCGGACGTTATCACGGATTGTACGTCGGCGCTGCAAGAACGGTTTCGATCGGAGACCCTCCCAACGATTTGTTAGTGGCCTTTGAACAAGCGGCGCTCGTGGCGGCGACGGGAATGTTCTTCTCGCAACCCGAATGGGAACTGTTCGAAGTCTGGAATCGGGTCCGCCGGATTTATGAAAAGACTGGAGCCGCATCGGAATGGCAACGAGCCGATCAGGCCGATGTCGTTGAATATGAATTCGGTTCGGTCCCCCTAATGCCAAACAGCGAATTCCGTCTGTCCCCAGGCGTCCCGATCTTCTGGCACCCTTCAGTCGGTCCAGTACTGATGGGTGATACTGTAATCGTGACCAAGGACGGTACCGAAGTTCTCACCCCACCAAGTGAATGGCCGACGGTTCCAATCAGCGTCAAGGGAGTGAGCATCAACGTTCCTGGCATTCTGGTAGTTAACGGTTGAGTTTCGCGACGCTGTTGCAATGGGTGTTTTCGAGCCATACATCGTCGATCGATTCCTGTCACGATTGACCACGACTGGCAATCCACTCCCAAGCTATCAGCATCAGTCACTGAACGGCAAAAAATGCCCACGATGTGCGTACAACAATAATCACTTCACCGCAAATTAATCAGGCGCGTAAGATTCGAGGAAGCCACAGGATTGGAAACGAAATGTGCCAACGGGAATCCTCAACGTCACCTCTGGCAATTTGACCGCTTACGGGAAACTGATTCTTCCTCCAAAGTATTGGAGCATTTTCAAAGATTCTGATGTCGCTTCGACCCTTTGATTTACAAAAGCGGCAACCCCTGAACGGTCCATCACGAATCCCTGAACCATCTCAACATGGCACTTGGGACACGACAAAGTTGAATGACTCATTGGAGTTTCCTTATTGCTCGATAGTTCAAGGTATTGAGCAATTCAAGCGGAAATCCCTGTCAACACCGAACGTTCGGGAACGCAAGAACGATGCAGTGGTGAAAAGCCCGAACATTCAACTAATCCGCAGACAATCCCTCGAAAAGACTGCTTCCGATTCGGATCAATGTGGCCCCTTCTTCGATACCGACTTCGAAGTCGCCACTCATTCCCATGGAAAGTTCCGGCAATTGCCAGCGGCCGTTAGATTCGATTCGCAATCGATCACGAAGCTCGCGAAGTCGGCGAAACACGGGACGTGCAATCTCGGAGCTGTCCCCGAGCGGTGCCATGGTCATCAGGCCCGAGATTTCCAGAGAGTCACACGTTTGCAATTTGGGCCACGCTGCTAGCAACACCGTCGGGTCAAATCCGTCTTTGCTTTGTTCTCTCGAGACGTTCACTTCCAACAGGATCTTCGGCTTGGATTGTCGTTTGATCGCGGACTTGGCGAGGTGTTCGAACAATCGCACCGAATCGACGGAATGAATCATCTGCGTGAACGGAAGGATTTCGTCGGCTTTGTTACGTTGAAGATGTCCGATCAAATGCCAGCCAATATCTGCTGGCAATTCCCGGGCTCGCGAGACCAGTTGCTGTGGCCGTGCTTCACCAAGATCTCTGACACCGAGGTCGATCAGTTCGCGAACCCAGTCGAGTTCGGCATATTTCGTCACGGCGATCAGCGTCACTTCGCTGACGGAACGGCCCGAGACCTGACACGCTTGAGCAATTCGATCGCGAATGGTGCTGAGGTTTTCTTCGAGCTGTTTTCGAGTTTCGATTGTCATGGAGGACAACTGGTCCGTTGGAACGTTCAAAGTGCTAATGCGACGAAGTCGTGACGTTTCTTTCAAACTATTTCAGCGAACCATCTGATTCCAGCAACATATCCAGATAAGATCTCGGTTCGGCAACGGTCAGATTCAGGAAATGAGCCAGTTCCCAGACTGCGGCTTCTGCGGCTTCGCGTCGATCGTTTTCCGCGAGCACTTCAATTTCCAGAAATCGCCCAAGTCTCGGGACGTCGTCGACCGCAAGAACATAGTCAAACTGATTCTTTGAAAGAGTGTAGGATCGACGTGTTTTCCGAACCTCCCGCACAAACCGAAAACCGAGCAACTGAACCATCAGGAAGATCTGGTGAGCCGCTTCTTCGCCGTTTGCAAATTCGACTTCAATCTCGCGCCGTGTCTTCGCGACGGTTCCTTGAACGGGTCCCTTATAGGTGACGCAATTGCCTTCGCCGATCGATCGAATCCGGAATGCTTCATCTGTCGAACGAAAATCTCGTGAAGGGTGGTTGAAATAGCGATCGACATGGGACACAACGACCACGTCGACAGCTCCGCTTTTTTGAAGCTCATCTTCAATTGAGCGAGAGGGTTCAATGCGGAATTTCAATTCGACTTCGTAGAGTTTTCCCATGGTTCCTCCCGCGTGATTCTACTCGATCGGACAGCATGAGAAATAGGCATCCGTAACCGTCCATGACGGTTACTTGAATTCGCGAAAGCTTCCGCGCTTGGATTCGCCGGTCCGGCAATCTAATATGAGGTGGCAATTCAGGTTGGGGCACTTCGTCGCGTGGACGAGGTCTCCCTCTGACAGGATTCCCCAGGACAAAGCACTTTCGATCATGGCCAAAAAGACCGTTGCTGACGTTGATGTCGCGGGCAAAGCAGTTCTTATGCGATGCGATTTTAACGTTCCATTGGATGACCAACTGCAGATCACGGACGATCGTCGTATCACCGAAGCTCTTCCGTCGATCAAATCGGTCCTCGATCGAGGCGGACGCGTCATCCTGATGAGTCACCTCGGTCGACCGGAAGGGAAAGATCCTGCTGAAGACGCGAAGTTCAGCCTCAAGCCCGTTGCAGCCCGATTGAAGACATTGCTTGGTTGCCCAGTGCACTTTGCTTCCGACACGGTGGGAGACGAAGCCAAAGCCAAATCAAAGATATTGAAAAACGGCGAAGTGCTTCTGCTGGAGAATGTCCGATTCAACAAGGGTGAGAAAAAAGGTGATCCGGATTACGCTGCCGTACTAGCAGCGATGGGCGACATCTACTGCAACGACGCCTTTGGAACCTGTCACCGGACCGAAGGTTCGATGGTCGCTGTGCCCAATGCAATGGTCGGCAAACCAAAGGTTTGCGGATTTTTGGTCGAAAAAGAGATTGCGTTCTTGTCAGACGCCATTGCCAACCCGGTCCGTCCGTTCGTGGCGATTCTGGGTGGAGCGAAGGTCTCGGACAAGATCATGGTCATCAAGAACCTGTTATCGATCTGCGATAAAGTTTTAATCGGCGGCGCGATGGCCCACACGTTTACGCTGGCTAAGGGTGGTTCTGTAGGTCGCAGCCGTGTCGAAAAAGACAAGCTCGATCTCGCCAACGAATTGATTGCTCTGGGTGGTGACAAGCTTGTGCTGCCGCTGGATACTTTCTGTGGCGATGACTTCAAAGGGACATGCAACAAGCAGGTTGTTCCAGTTGGACAGATCCCAAACGAAGGGGGATGGGAAGGTTTTGATATCGGTCCCGCTACGATCGCCAAATATTCCGATATCATCAAGTCGTCGAAAACGGTCATCTGGAACGGTCCAATGGGTGTGTTTGAGATGCCGCCATTCGATACCGGAACGCGCGCCATCGCAGATGCAATTGTCGCCAGCGGCGCAATGAGTATCATCGGGGGCGGCGACAGTGCTGCCGCAATTCAGGAATTCGGCCTGGCCGACAAAGTGACGCACGTCAGCACCGGTGGTGGGGCGAGCCTCGAAATGCTGGAAGGCAAGAAATTCGTGGCCGTCGAATTGCTGGATGATAAGTAGACTATTGAAGGGGATCGAATGTCATTAAGTCTCGATCTGGCAGCGGCGCTCAATCCGCTGGTCGGGCAGACCTTTGTTCCGCCAAAGACCGTTTCCGTCTCTGACGGAAGCGGTGTCACTTTGGCGGTCGACTTGATCTCCGTTGAATCGTTAGGCGTTTCGAGCGAGGAACTTCGTCTGGATGTTCCCTCGCTCGGCGCTGCGACGCTCGATACGCTCAAGAAGTGGGCAAATGATCTTTGTCGTCGAGTTACCTACTTGCTGGAAAATCTTGGCCCGTTGGAATTCGATGCTCAGGGGCAACAGGTCCTGATCCGTTCTACGCCGCCGGACAAGTCGGCTGCGGGAATGACAAAGTACTACGAGGTGATGCTCTCGTCACACGGTTCCGGTCGATTTTCATTGCGCCGGTTTCGCAATGACAGCACAGGCCCCGGGCGAATCCCGGTCCCATTGCAAGTCACACACGAACAGTTGTCGAAACTGGTCAATGATCTCGTTGCGACGATCCCCGGTACGCCGTGATCTTGTTATCGCACTCCTGTCCGACGCATGAGCGAAGGCCGGTTTCAAATAACGTACAGAATAAAAAGATCGCGCGCTGGGCAGAGGTTCATGTATGGTTTACCTCGAATCCCTATGGCTTCTGATTATCATTTGCCGAGCCGTCCGGATCGGGAATTTCATGTCGACCAAAACCGATCGGGTCACAATAACAGTCCATCGCCAGCCACCAGGACCGCGCGTAGCGGAACAGGATCAGTGGCATCAACAGACAATAGGCTCCAAGAAAAGGGGCGAGTCGCTGATTCGATATGTCAGCCCCGTAATGTAACGCCATATAGGCCGTAGTCGTTGTGATGGCCATGAATCCGTAGTTCAAGTAGGTCGAACCGAGGAAGTAGCCCGGCGCCCTTTCGTACTTGAGTGAACAGTTGGGGCAACGATCGTGCATCGTGATAAAATTTTTGAACAGTGGTCCAACGCCGCAAAGAGGACAACGAAGTCGTAGCGCACGTGACACAAACGTTCCATAACTGAATTCAGCCAATTCAATTCTCCTGCAAATCATCGACGAAGTACTGTCTACCACGTATTCTAGCTTGATCGATGACAAATAGACCGGATGACGGCTCGAGACTTTAAAAAAACAGGCGAACTTTGTGACCAAGGAACCCGTTGTTCTCTACGAAGACAACCACTGTCTTGCCATGGACAAGCCGGCAGGACTGCTCACGATGGGTGATCACACAGGCGAACCGACTCTTGTCGATGCGGTACGAGAATATCTGCGAGAAAAATATCAAAAACCGGGTAATGTCTTTGTGGGAGTCGTCCATCGACTCGATCGACCTGTTTCAGGCGTGGTCGTTTTCGCCAGAACAAGCAAAGGAGCCAGCCGGCTGTCGGAACAATTCCGTGTTCACAGCGTTGAAAAGGTCTACCTCGCACTTGTCGAAGGGAACGTCTCGGCACCTCATGGCTTATTACGAGATCGTCTGGTGAAAGACCGCGAGCGGAACATGGTCTCAGTGACTCATCACGAAGAACTGGGTCAGGAATGCATTCTGTCATTTGAACGACTGGAACGATTTGGTCGGTTCAGTTTGCTGGAAATCCGGCCGCAGACTGGTCGCAGTCATCAAATCCGCGTGCAACTGGCCTCGCAAGGCTGGCCCATCGTCGGTGATCGAAAATATGGCTCGCAAACGTCCGTAGAAGGTTTTATTGCACTGCATGCCTCATCACTGACCTTCGCCCACCCCACCTCACGGGAACCAATCACGGTCGTCAGCCCACCACCTGCCATATGGCGCAAGCGATGGTTTTAGGATCTGCAATATTCTGATAAGCAACAATCAATGAAGATCTGTGTTCAAACCCTTCTTACCGTTGTCTTTCAAGTCCCGGAAAGTTATTTCACAAGCTTCAGTTCAGAGAGCCAGGCTAGCGACTTTTCCTGCCAGGCATCCCACATCGGCCCTTTATAACCGTTCAATCCGTGACCGCCGGAGGGAAGCTCCAACAGTTCCCCAACAACATTGTGCTTCTTTAACGCCGCGTAAAACATCTGGCTGTTTTCGATGACGACCGCTTTATCGTCCTTGGCGTGCGCAAGAAACGTTGGCGGCGTTTTGTCAGTCACCTGCTTCTCGTTCGAGAAAAGTTCGACTAACTTTTCCGATGGGTCTTTGCCCAACAGATTGTTTCTTGATCCGCTGTGAGTCGTTTCATTCATCGTGATCACTGGATAGACCAGGATCGCAAAGTCAGGACGACAACTGACTCGATCAATTGCGTCAGTGGCATTCGGGTCACCAATATCGAAGTGTGTTGCAGCCGTCGAAGCCAGATGACCACCGGCTGAAAAGCCCATGATCCCGATCCGTGCGGGATCAATTTCCCAAGCCTTGGCATTCATGCGAACAGTACGAATCGCACGTTGAGCGTCAAGTAATGGAACGAAAGTTCTGCCTGCCGGTAAACGATATTCGAGGACAATACCCGCGATGCCGTGACCGTTCAACCACGTGGCGATTCCATGCCCTTCAGCTCCGGTAACCAGGCCGCCATATCCACCACCGGGACAAATCACGACTGCAGTCCCGTTTGGTTTCGGTGCACGATGGATTGTCACCCAGGTCTCGGCCGATTCACTGCTGCCGTCACCAAGTGGTGCATTGCCGTCCCAGAGTCCTACACGCTCGCCTGCATCATCTCCGAACGAATATGCACTACTCAGGCAGACCAGAACTGCCACGAAAGAACTTCGAAGCAGGTAACGTAATGCTCTCATGAGACTCCTCGCCAAGAATAGAAATCAAGATGATTGTAATGACAGAAGATACGCGCTTTCGACGAACAAGGCGAGTCGGGGACAGGCTTCGGCCCGGTCAAGTTTTCTGCTGACGAAATTGGTCGACGGCAACAGCAATGATGATAATGATTCCGAGCAGCATGTCTTGAACCGGATTCGTAACACCCAGGGCAGTACATCCGCTGGTAATCACGGACATAATCAACGCACCAGTTAACGTCCCCAGCACCGAGGCGCGGCCTCCATTGAGACTACCTCCACCGATGATTACGGACGCAATCACTTTTAATTCGAGGCCAAGACCTGATGACGGGTTTCCAACCGTCAATCGCGAGAACTGGTACAGGCCGGCGATTCCGGTGAATACTCCCCCCAGCGTATAGATCGCGATCTTGTTCCAGCGGACATTGATCCCGCATAAGCGAGCGGTTGCTTCATTCGAACCGATCGCAAAGACGTATCGCCCGAAGACAGTGAAATGCAGAACACCCGCAAGCAACATCGCCAAGCCCAGTGTCAGCCATACGCCAACAGGCATCCCCTGAATGAGGGCCGTCGGCCGGATACTCAGCAGGTCAGCAAACCAGGCGGGGACCTGAGTAGCAAGATCGGGCCTGACCGTCGTGTTGTCGGCGACCCACTTGGCCCAACCCAGATAAAGCTGCATCGTACCGAGCGTCACGATGAAGGGAACCATCTTGAGATAACTGATCAGCAGACCATTCACCAGACCGCAAAGACAGCCGGTTCCGATGCCGATGATCAAGGCGAATAATGGGGTCCATGGGGTGCAGCTAACTGACGATGCATTCACGCGATCTCGCAGGCGTGACAGGCTTTCAATCCGTTCTTTCACTGCGGCGACAGTGGTTTCATCTTTGGCTCGTCGAAGATCGTCTTCCGCTCCCTTCAGTTTCTGATTGACACCGTTCACATTGTCACCGGCGAACAGCCGCAAGGCGATATCTTCCTTGAGACTCCACGCCAGCATCGTCGCAGAGAGCGCGATTGCTGTTCCTACTGAGAGATCAATTCCGCCGGAGATGATCACAACCGTCATTCCCAGCGCCGCCACGGCGACAATCGCGGTTTGGGTCGTGATGTTTCTCAGGTTTTGCTCGGTCGCAAATCGAGCCTCCTTACCATGAGTCCACTGATCCGCGACACAGAACAGCAATGTCACTGTCAACAGGGCCAGAAACGGTCGTACGACACCGACGATCGAACTCCAAGAAAGCCAACTTGGTCCGTTCGAAACGATCTCGTCGCTCGTTATGTTCGAAGCGTTTTCCATAATATTTGGATGAATGAAGAATATTTCAGGAATGCACTTGGATATCAACTTTGCAGCATTGTCGGACGTGAGTATCAGGACCGCGATGCTCCTGCTGCGCCGCCATAACGCACCAACGCAGCAGCTCGGCAGAAGCCTCGCCCTCCCGAATGTTCAGCCGCATTTGCCAAGTCTCGTTGTTTCGACACCGATAAGGACCCTCACGGCACTTTTGCCCGACGGATGAGGTCCTCAGTGTTACTTTAATCCCCTAAACCCCGGCTGGCCGTTTGGGATCTTTCTCCAGTGGAAGTGTTACCCGCTTACCTGTCCATGCCGACTGATAAATCGCCAAAACAATTTCGACAGCCTTTCGGCCCTCGTCACCAGTGATTCTTGGCTTCTTACCAAGTTGAATTGCCTTAACGAAATCCTTCAGTTGTTCCATATGGCCGACATAACTGATGGCCTTCGGATCACCGGCTCCGCCCGAACCCTCTTCTTCGATGTTCATTAATTTATCGACAATGGCCCGGTCTTTGGGTTTGGGCTTTTCGAACTGCCACAGCAGGACTTCGTCCTGTTCGACAACGGCTGACCCGGTAGTTCCGTGAATCTCAGTCTTCTTCAACAGCCCGGGCCAGATCGCGGTACTGGCGGTAATGGTTCCGACGGCTCCATTTTTGAACTTGATCGCTGCCACACCGATGTCTTCTACTTCGATTCGTTCGTGAGCAATCGTCGCCGTCACGGCGTTGACTTCGACGACTTCGCCCATCAACCAGTACAACAGGTCAACGTTGTGGATTGCCTGGTTCATGTAGGCACCGCCGCCATCCAGATTCCAGGTTCCTCGCCAACCTGTTTTCACGGGAGTTTTGGTTCCTTTGGGCTGAGGGCCATCGTAATACTGCTGAGTTCTCCACCACTTGACGAAGGTGTCTCCGAGTACGAGTTTGCCGAATCGCCCATCCGTAATTGCCTCTTTCAAGGCGATATTGGCCGGACTGAACCGCGACTGAAAGATTGGGCAAAGCATGACACCATTTTTCCGACAGGCATCAAGAATGGCATCACAACGCTTGAGTGTTATCTCCATCGGCTTTTCGACAACGACGTGTTTCTTGGCCTGAGCGGCTTTGACAGCCGGCTCCATATGGGCACCGCTCGGCGTACAGATCGTGACAATGCTCAGATTCGGGTCAGCCAGCATTTTGTCGAGATCGTGGTAAGCAGTGACTCCCGGATTTGCAGCGGCAAAGGCATCGGCCGAAGCGGGAATGTTATCGAAGCAGGCGACTAACTTGGTTCCTTTTATCCGTTTGATCGCTTCGGCGTGGAAATTGGCGATCATTCCGCAACCAACAATCCCGAATCCGACTTGAGACATAATTCACCCTAGATAAGTTCAATAACCGACTTCATTCGCAGAATGGACCATTCTACAGCCCACGGGCTTAGAGTTCGATCCAAGCGGCAAAAATTGGGCTATTCTACTGTAAAGGCTTGTTGAAACGGGTCGATTTCGGGTTTGTTTTAACCTGTATCACGCCGAGCTGAGTCTTGAGAAAACTGAAATATTTTGGATCTTCATCAGCGAATAATTCGTCTCCGCTTATCCGAAATGCCGCTTCAAGGGCATCGGCAGCTCCATTCAAATCGCCAATCTCGAATCGACTCTGGCCAAGGCGCAGCCAGATGAACGGGTTTCCCTCGCCGTCGGGATACCCAAGAGCTTCACGAAGCGTGTCGCTCGCAGCGACGTAATCACGACGTTCGAAATAAACGTCGCCAGCAGCCATTAGAATCCACGTCGCGGCTGGCCACTGATTTTTGGGGTTCGGCAGTAATTCCCATGCGGCCTCATATTGGTCGAGTGCATCGTCCGACTGATCGATCTGCGCGAACTGGTCCCCTTTTTGACAAAACCTGTCAATCATTACTCGTAAATCGTCAGGAAGCTTAGGCATGATCCACTCGTGAAAGTCGCATCAAATCAAATGCGATTCGATGTCCATTCGGCATCTTATACGCAAGGCCCCGATACAGTCCCGCTCGAAACTCACACTTTTTTGGCGGCGGCGAAGTTTTTTCGACATACGGATGAGTACTTCTTCTCGCCGTTATCATCGGATTGTATGACGATGGCAAACATCGTCGCTCTCTAAGTGGCATGACGGCGTCACTGGTTCGACGCGTCAAATCATTCAGGCGAAGGCTTTCGTGACCCTTTCCAGTGAACGGTGTCGGTCGATTCCATTCGAACAAGCCCATGCCATCGCTTTCCCGAAACGATGACTTCGCAAACCACTGGTTGGTTCAATCGCCATTGAAACGTTCCGCTGTCCCATTGGGTGACGACACCACGCTGACCACTGATCGGACCTTCATAATCGAGATAGATCAATCGATGATCAGGAATTGCCTCGGCAGGAAAGTCATGTACGGATAATCCGGGATCATCAAGGAGACGCCACGAACGACAGTGATCTCCGTCTTCCAATAGAAAATCCCAATGCAAGTATGGGTGATCATGAACAAGTATGACAAATCGAGGCATTCGCTTTCACCTGCGATCAAGAACTCAGCTTCCGACCCGGAATGCCCGTCCACGAGGAATTCGCCGGAAGCGACTCGCCCTTCATAACCAACGACAAGTCTCCGACGGATGCCCCATCACGAAGATGCGTATCATACAAAACCAATGACATTGCACCGAGATGACAGTTGTCATCCACCTTGACTGTCGCCATTTTCATTACACGATCTTCAAACAGATGCGTCTGCAGCGTGCAATCGAGGTTCACAGCAACATCATTACCAATGTGAACGAGGTCAAATTCCGTAAGCTCGGTCGTATCGAGATAGACTCGGCGCCCGATCTTTGCTCCCAGCAAACGGAAAAACATGCAGATGTAAGGAGTACCTGCCAGAAGATCGAGAAAAAACGGCGAGGCAAAATTATCGAGCAGCGACGTCACCACTTCCGTCCGCCAGACGAAGGGGCTCCAGAGCGGACGTTCACAGGGATGGTATCTTCCCATCAGCAACCACTTGATACCGACCATCAACAGGGCAGCAGTCGTTCCCGTCGCCATATAAAGTAGCGGAAACAAGACCGCGATTTGCCAGACGCGTATCCCGTCAAGGTGCATCAACAAAACGGCCGAGAGCAGGATGTTGGTAAAAATAATAAACAGAGTTGAGGGCAATGTGATCCGAAAGAACTCGATAAATAATCGTTGCGTCAATAACCATGGCGTCGGTCGAAATGTCTCTTCTACGCTAAAGTCGGTATTCGTTTGCCGCTGAGGCAGAAAAAACGATGGAGACCCAAGCCAGGACGAACCATCCGTCATTGGCACCACAGGTGGAATGGACAGGCAGCCAATCAGGCTGTTATCGGGTATGGTTGCCCCGATCGGGATCAGAGCACTATTCCCAATGAATGTCCGCTCACCAATCGTTGTGTGGTCGATTAACATAACCCCATGGCGTATGCGCGCCGCTCCCAATGAGACCGAGTCAGCAACAAAACTTTCATCGCCAATCGTCAGACAGTCAGGCGAGACGAACGACGCGGTTGAAACTTCAGCCCGATGTCCAATTGTCGCTCCGAGCAACCGATACCACGGGGCCAGATAGAGCGTTGAATAGAGAGGACCAATCACATCGAGACTCAGGTGCATCAGGCGGTCGACGAACCACTTTCTGTAATAAAAGCTGTGATGCAATGGATACGCGCCTGGACGAACCCGCCCCAGTAGCAGCCATTTGACTGCCGCAATTTCCAGACTGATAAGTACGACAAACGAGAGAGCGACAAGCGGCGATAGAACCAGGTACGAATAGTGTTCATCGATGTAGTTCAGGTGCGCCATTACCGCCATACCCGGGAAGAATGCCGCCATCGGTAACAGCGGAAAAATCAGGATGCCGACGATGTACAAGACTCCGTAGCCAAACCGGCGCCCAAACGAAGGCCGAACGGCAGAATGGTTCTCATCCGATGCCACGTCACGTTCGATTTGACGAGATGGCGAGCCGTTCCAGCGTTCGCCCGCCGGAATACAAGCGTTCGACGTGAGCAGCGAAAGATCGTCAAGCTCTGCATCGTCTTGCATGCGTGAATCAGGACACAGAACTGTCCGCGTTCCGACAAAGCAGCGCTCGCCGATGTCAATTCGCCCGAGGATCAACCAGCCATCCTCCACCGTCGCCCCGGTAAAGTGCGAATCGGCACCCAGACAACTGTCGTCCCCGACCGATAGCAGGTCGTAGGCCTGGCAACCATCGTTTCCAAGATAAACGTTGGTTCCGATTTTTGCCCCCATCAGTCGATAATAGCACGTTAACAGTGGTGTTCCGGTGAGATAGCTGGTCGGCACAATATTGCGTATTGATTGCACGAACCACCAGCGGCAGAAATAGATCCCCCAGAGCGGATATCGTCCAGGTTTAATCCTTCCAATCACCGTCCATTTCACTGCGATGGAAAGAGCCAGCATCACGGGATAGAGCAGTACTAAAGTCATCAGCGACAGAACCACGGCCTCAAGACCAGTACGACCCCGGTCGAGTAAAAACGTGTAAGTCAAATAGGGAGCCAGCCATTGCAGCGAAAAGAAACCAACGACGAAATAGAGCCCGATTGATTGCACCACCCCACAGACCATGTGTTGCAACCAGGAGACTCGTCTTACCACACGATGCTTGATCACCGTTGAATTCAACACATCCTGGTTCGAGTTTCGGTTCCGATCGCGCAATGCGTCAGCTAGTTTCGTGATCGTCGGATACCGATAGACGTCGAGCATCGAAATGTCAGCGAATTCAGGAAACTTGCGTAGAGACGACACCATCCGTGCCGCAAGCAGCGAATGCCCCCCAAGATCCACAAAGAAATCTTCATCAGGTCCAATGGCGACAGCAGAAAAGACCTCGTTCCAGGCGACGGCAAGTTGCCCCTCGAAGTCGTCTTGCGGTTTCCAGCTGTTCGTCCCATTGATTATAGATGGCTTTTGTCGAGCTAATCGAGCACGCGGAACGGGCAACTGTTTACGGTCAACCTTGCCGCTGGTTAACGTCGGCAACGATTCGATCGGCTCGAACAACGAGGGGATCATGTAAACGGGAAGTGACTGACGCAGCAACACTCGCAATTCGTCTTCGTCAATTTCCGCACCGGTTCGGGGAACAAGATAGGCAATCAACTGCTGTACCCCAGGAACGTCTTCACGTACAGTGACGGCAGCCGCAAGGACCCCTGGGCACCGGATCAGTTCTGATTCGATTTCAGAAAGTTCGACGCGAAATCCCCGAAGTTTAATCTGACCATCCGCTCGACCAAGAAACTCCAACTGGCCATCGTTACTCCAACGTGCCAGATCGCCTGTCCGATAGAGTCGTTCTGGCGGCCCTTCGGGTATCGCGTTGATCATCACAAAGCGTTCAAGAGTCAGGTCATCCCGCCCCATGTAACCTCGCGCAAGTCCCACACCACCGAGATACAATTCACCCGTCTCACCTGGAAGCAGCGGACGTCCCTGATCGTCCATGACATAGGCGGTGTAACCCGGCAACGGCTCGCCAATCGTAACCGATTTTGCAGGATCGCATTCGGTCCACGTCGCAATGACTGTCGCTTCTGTCGGTCCGTAGGTGTTGAACATCCTTCGGCCTGACTGGCACCATCGGGCCACGAGATCGCGCGAACACGCTTCACCTCCAACGATCAGAATGCGAACGGTCGGCAGATCCCCTTCCATCATCGCCAGAAGCGTTGGAACGCACGAAAGAACGGTAATCCTTAACTCAGTCAATATTCGCGGCAGGTCAGGCCCCGCGTGAACCATGTCAGCCGTCGCGGCAACGAGAGTCGCGCCGGCGCACCATGCCAGCCAAAGTTCCTCAACCGACGCATCGAACGCAATCGAAAAACCTTGATATACCCGGTCATCGGTTCGAATCCCGAATCTCGCGGCTTCTGTCTGCACCAGATGAACCGCGTTTCGATGCTCGATCTGTACTCCTTTTGGTTTGCCGGTCGACCCGGAAGTATAGATGACGTAGCAGAGATTCGTTGAGCTCAGTCCTCGACCATCGCGCGGTAATCGCGTGGGAAGTTGCTGTGATATTGAGTGTGCATCCGAGTCCAGCGAGATCATTGTTATGTCGAATCCGACCAGTCGATTCGCAAATTCGGATGTCGCAATCACAATCCGGCTTTTGGAGTTTTCCAGGATATAGGCGATTCGATCGACCGGGTATTCGGCATCTAACGGAACGTAAGCTGCTCCCGCTTTCAGAATTCCCAGCAGAGCAACATAGACGTCAATAGAACGAGGCAACCAGAAGGCCACACATGTTTCAGGGCCGACCCCCATCAAGCATAAGTGCCTCGCTAACCGGTTGGCTGCCTCATCGAGTTCACGATACGTCATTCGCGAAGTACCACACTCGACCGCAATCTGATCGGGATGAAGATCGACCTGCGATTCAAACAGATCCGGCAATCGCGTACCGCTTCCCTCGCTCGGTTTTCCGAGTGACGTCATCGAAACATCAATCGAGACAGACATGGAGAACTTTCTGATCGCGAACCGCATCCATCGGACGACGACGTCAAGCGGCATAGTGTCAAGCGGCGTAGTATTGCATCCCACCAGGTTCATGGCGAGTCGATTGAACGATGTGTGGAAAAATTAAGGTGGTCTTGGTCAAGCTTCTTTATTTGTCAGGCGTTTCTCAGCCGCTGCGAGAACCGATAAGGAACTAACGTTTCTGATGCGGAAGTGGATCGCAAGAACCGCTCCTTCGGCAGGGTAAATTGACCAACCTCTTCAGCCGACGTTACGCTCTGCCGAAAAACCGCCAGATCACACATGTAGAAGATATCCATGACCCTTTGCGGAGTTCTCAATGTCGATAAGCCTGCTGGACTGACATCGCGCGATGTCGTTAATCAAATCGTACGAATCGTCCGGCCGGCCAAGGTTGGCCACGCAGGTACACTCGATCCGCTGGCGACGGGAGTACTTGTGGTTTGCGTCGGACACGCAACCAGACTGGTGAGCCTGGCACAAGAAGGACGCAAGCGATATCTCGGACGATTCTTACTCGGTCAAACCAGCGATACGGATGACAACACCGGGAATGTCGTTGAGGGGGGCGACTGGAAACACGTCACTCTCGATCACATCGCCAGTTTGCTCACGGAATTTACCGGCTGCGTTGATCAGGTACCACCGCAGTTTTCGGCGATCCATGTTCAAGGACAACGAGCTTACGATCTGGCTCGTCGTGGTGAGACCGTTGACTTAGCATCGCGACCGGTTGAGATCTTTTCGATACGGATCACGCAATTCAGTCCTCCCGAACTGGAATTGGAAATTGAATGCGGCAGCGGTACTTATGTGAGGTCGATTGGCCGCGATTTGGGATCTCGCCTGGGCTGCGGTGCCATCATGACTCAGCTCAAAAGACTCGGCGTCGGGCCATTTGATGTTGCAGACGCCATCTCGCCGGATCGTATAACCCCCGCAACAATCAATGATGTATTGCAACCCGCTCTCAAGATTGTGTCACATCTTCGTCAACGCAACCTGTCCACCGAAGAAGTCATTGCTGTTCGGCGGGGTCAAAGCATCGCCGTCTCTCGATCAACCGATGCTCACATTGATTGTATCAATGAGCCGGATGATCACCGAATTGCTCTTGTCGGTCCCCAGGGTTCGCTGTTGGGAATCGGCGAACTAGACACCATCGCACATCGACTGCACCCTCGTATCGTCTTCCCGGACTAATTCAAATATGAGGCATCAACCCGAAAGACCGTCAGGAAGATCCCTGGCGGCCTTTCGTTGAGAATTCTTATTGCAGCTGACAATCAGCCGAATGAATCATCGGTTTGCATGGTCAAGCGCCGATGCCGGTCGATCGTTTTCTGCAACGTCATCTGGCAGAATCGTCGGCAGCGGCGTACCTTTCTTGGGCGGGGCTTCAGTCTTGTTTTCATCGGCCCGAGTCTTGGCCGTAACGAGTGGCAATGCCGGCTGAAGGTCCGGTATGGGAATCGGAGCTTCCGACGATGCCAGCGGTGTTGCAGAAAGATCGGGCAGTAATTCAGATGGAGCACCCGTCGTTGTGTTACGACGAGCGATCTTCACCGGAGTTTCTGACTTTATTGCCGAGGGAGCCAGTTGGCCGATATTGGCCAGCTTTGTAGGATCAATTTTTGGCAAAGCAGGTTTCGGTACAGAAGCTTGTTTGGTACCAGGTTCGGCTTTCGGCATTCTTGATTTAGGGATATATGCCTGTGGCGGGATCGGCATCGGCGTCGGCAGTGCAGGTGGTTCAAGGACGGGCTGATCGGGCTTCGATTCAGGAATGGCGATCGGTTCAGGAATTGGTTGCGGAACGGGAGCCGTGTTGGGCACTGCAATTGGTTTCGATTCCAGAACTGGGCTTGGTACAGCCCGCAATTCAGCAACCCCGGGCTTTTCATCAACGGGCTTTTGAGCAATCGATTTCGTTACCGGAATCGGTATCGCGATTTCTTTTGGATCTGTCTCCAGCTTCACTGGCGGGTTCTGAGTCTCGACAGGCGTCTGCTGGGCGAGTGATTCAGGCGGCTCAACTTCGTCGGTTGTCGAAGCTTTTGGCCGGATACGGTCGCGGTAAAGAATCAATGCGTTCAACGAATGGAACAATGGACCACAATCAATTTTGGTATCACGGTTGAGGATTAACTCGCGCGAAAGCATCCAAACGGCATTCCGAACCCAGGTTTCGTTTAACCGTTCTTTGGGCAGACTGGCCGACAGAAACTCCATCGTGTGTCCAGATGTATTAAACCGCTTGTTGACATCGGTTGTATGCCCAGGACCTTTGTAAAACTCGTTAGAAAATGATCCGTCAGAATTTTGAAGAGAACGAGCAATCTCAATATGCTGTTTGATCTTTTGATCGGCCAGATACCAGACACCGCGCAATTGACCGCCACTGGCCAGGTATTTGTCGCGTGCCCGAGTCAACGCATAGAGGCGATGGTTACCACCACAGGGAGCCCCCACAACCGGGGCACTTGTCTCCATCTGGACAAGCCGCTCAATGCTCCATGTCTCATTCAGCTGGTTGACCCAGACGGCATCCGGTTTGAGAAAATGTTGCAAGGCCCACAGAACCCAGGTGACTTCTTCCGCGGTATTCACCTCTTTCATCGAGTTATTCACCAGATCATTGAGGGTGACAACCTTACCCTGCACATGAAACGGATAATCCATTGGCAGGTTCGAATGAGAAAGCAGAGCCAGGAACTGTGAGGGGTGTCCCTCAAAAGCATAAATGCGCGTATAGGAATGAAACTTTGCCCCATGCTTCGTTAATAACAACCAGGGCTGTTTGTCGAATTGGGGCTCGGTCTTTGAGAGCCATTCAATCGCGTTAACCTTTTGATCACCGAGTCTCAATACGGTGTCTTGACGCATGGCGAGAATATTATGGAAGATTTGCCACGGTGAATGTGCATTCGCCGTAAGCGTCCGTTTGCTTGTGATCTCGATCGCGCGATCGAGCAATTCAGTGAACGGGTCAGATTGTGGAATAACGGCCGCATCGCCACCTGCAACAGCTTGAATTTCGGAAGCCGAAGTCTGTTGTTTCACAACTGGCGTGGTCTGAATCTGGGCAAAAATCTCATGTGTATGCAACAATACCGTCAACGTGCCGAGGATCAGAATGGTCCTGACCAGTTTCGGCCGGCTGCTGTTTTGCACGGTTCCTCCCAGGAATCTCTGACATTTCAACAATTTACCGTCCTCGGCACGCGAGCAAGCGCAATCGTTGGAGGCAATCAAACTTATTGCCTCTCATTCACGAGAGGGCATCTCTTCGCGACAATCGAATCCAGTCAATTGGGGAAAGACCGGCATCAATGGCCACGAAGTATCCCCTGTTCACTCAATCGTGCGATCGGAGACGTGCTGATTCTTCGACACTTCCGTTACACTCGGACCACCACCGGCGGCTCAAATGGATGAGAGTCCGTAATCGTCACATTTTGACATTCCGCCAACTTTAGTCCAAAAACCTGAACCGACTTTTTTTAGCTCAAACTTATGCCAAGCATCACCAATATTGCCGCCTACAAGTTCGCCAACCTGACGGAACTGAAACCGCTTCGTGAGCGGCTGGCCGATCGATGTAAAACCTGGAAGTTGAAGGGGACAATCCTGCTCAGTACGGAAGGAATCAATCTTTTCGTCGCAGGTGATCAACCGGAAATTGATTTGCTGCTGAAGGAACTACGCTCGGTTCCAGGGTTGGAAGAACTTGAGCCCAAAGTGAGCGAAAGTACCGATCAACCATTTCGTCGAATGCTCGTCAAAATCAAAAAAGAAATCATCGCTTTCGGTGTCGAAGGAATCGATCCGGTCAACCGACCAGCCCCCAAACTCTCCGCACAAGAGCTCAAGAAGTGGCTCGATGAGGGGCGACCCATCACATTGCTCGATACTCGAAACGATTATGAAATCCAACTTGGAACATTTGCAAACGCCTTAACGCTTGATATCGATCACTTTCGTCAATTCCCTGACGCCGTACGCACACTGCCGGAAACACTCAAGCACCAACCCATTGTCATGTTCTGTACAGGAGGGATCCGCTGCGAAAAAGCAGGGCCGTTCATGGAGCGAGAAGGATATGACAATATTTTTCAGCTCGATGGGGGAATTCTCAAGTATTTCGAGGAATGTGGTGCAGCGCATTACAACGGCGAATGCTTTGTCTTCGACCAGCGCGTCGGTGTCGATCCCTCTCTGCATGAGTCGGAAATGACGCAGTGTTATGTCTGTCAGACACCACTCAGCGTGGAAGAACAGCAGGACGAACGATTCGTCGAAGGCCAATCCTGCCCCTACTGCTTTGTCACATCACAAGAGCAGCAATCACGAGTTCTCGCTCAACGTCACGAGACCCTCCGGCAAATTGTAGCGCCATTGCCGGGAAGTCAACCCTATGAAAATGAACGGCCAATCAATGTTTCTGCAGAATTTGATGGCCGGACGCTGATTGATTTTTTGAGCGGAATTCTGGGACAGATTCCGCGTGACGAGTGGCAACGCGCGTGCGACGATGGCCGAATCAGAAAACGTACGGCCGCTTCACAGCTCAGAAGATTAACGCGGGGAAAGCGCACTCGAAACAATGAAACCCAGGCCGTTGCGGCTGACCAGATCGTTCGCGCCGGTGAGCGCTATCTTCACATTCTGCCCGGCACCAGCGAACCCGACGTCAACGTGGATATTCGCATTGTCTACGAAGACGAGGCACTGATCGTCGTCCACAAACCGGCACCACTTCCCATCCATCCGTGTGGCCGATTCAACCGAAACACACTGCACTATCTCTTAAGCCAGGTCTATGCCCCGCAAAGTCCACGGCCCGCACATCGGCTTGACGCCAACACATCTGGTCTCGTGCTGTTTGCCCGGACAAAACACTTCGCGACAATTCTTCAGCGACAGTTTGAACTGAACGGCAATGACGGTATCGAAAAGAGATACCTGGCTCGGGTCCACGGTCATCCACTGAACGACACGTTTCGCTGTAGCCTTCCGATCAGTGACGAACCGGGTCGGGTTGGCTCGCGGCAGATCGACCTTGAACAAGGACAGCCCGCAGAGACGGCATTCCGGGTCCTCGAACGCTTTACTGATGGCACGTCGCTCTTAGAAGTGGTCCCTTACACGGGACGCACCAATCAGATCCGCGTGCATCTGTGGCACCTGGGTCACCCTATTTGTGGTGACGCAACCTACAAACAAGGAGACGTTGTGGGTGATACACAGACGGTTTCGATCGACGAGCCTCAACTTTGTCTGCTCGCTCAACGTATCGGATTCAACCATCCGCTGACGAAACAGCGGATGGTCTTCGAGGCGGACTGTCCGAACTGGGCGGATCGAACAGCGAATTTCGCTCAGGAGAATACGGTTGTCACCGAAACTCAGTTGCCAAGCGACGCCGTGCGTGGAGCCGACGACATGGGCAGGTAACCAAATTTCGTTTCCTGTCCTCGGACAAGATAGAACTTGATCTGATTCTGACCGTCGGCGGAAGGTCCCTGTTTTGCCAGTTCGTTCATGATCCAGGTGATGTTGTCGACACTCATCGTTTCCCAACGATCGAGACCGACCAGAACGTCACCCTTCTGCATTCCATTGGCAGAAGCAGGGCTGTCAGGCTTGACTTCGACGACCCGCATCCCCCCTCGGTACTTGGTCTTCGAAAGTTGAGTACGAACTTCAGCCGCAGGCAACTGTGTCATTCGAACGCCAAGCTGCGACCAGAAGCGATCGGAATCATCGTTGTTGGCTCGCGACGTCATTTGAAGATCGTTTGCCAGGATCGATCGACCACCCGTATAGTTGGACAAAGCGATCGCAGTCTTTTCAATCTTATCGCTTCGCTTGATCGTCAGTTCAACTTTGTCGCCGACGGAACGATGCAGCAGTGCTCGTTCAAGATCCACGCCGTCAATGATGTCGACGTTTCCAGCCTTGATGATCACGTCACCGGAACGAAGACCGGCAACTGCTGCAGGACTTTCCGGATGAGCCCCATCGACCCGCAGCATCCGTGTCGAACCAGACTTGACGTCCTTCGTGATGGCTCCGTGGAACGTGCCGTCCAGATGCTCAATGCTCATCATCTTGGCGATAATCACTCGTGCATCATCGATGGGAATCGCAAATCCGATTTTCTGAGCACCCGCTCGAATCGCGACGTTGATCCCGATCACTTCGCCGTCCATATTGATCAATGGACCACCGCTATTGCCGGGGTTAATCGCGGCATCGGTCTGGATCAGGTTTTTGTACGAAACTGTATCGTTTGCTTCGACGTCACGACCCAGTGCGCTGATGTAACCGAGTGTGACAGTGCCGTCGTAGCCGAATGCGTTACCAATCGCGATGACCTTCTCGCAGTACATCAAATCAGATGACGTTCCGGATGGCATCACTTTGAATGGCTTGGCCGCATCGACCTTAATGATCGCCAGGTCGTGTTCCCGATCATAGCGAACCTTGCGGGCGATATAGCTTGAACGGACCCGGTTTTCGTCTTCGAATTCGACACGAATAGTGTCAACGTCCGCGATCACATGGTAGTTGGTCACCATGTAACCCCGTTCGTCAAAGACGATACCAGTACCCATCCCGTTGATCTTCCGGGCCTTTTCTGATGCAAACACGCTGTTAGAGGTATTGGCCGCTTTCTCAGTATGGATGTTTCCAACCGAGGGAAGAGTTCGTTTGGCCGCTAACACTTCAGGAGTGATTCGTCCCGTTGCAGGTTCCGTTGCCGATAGCACGGTTGTTCCTGCGAGCAGGCACAAGACACTCCATAGCTTACATGAGGAAAGGCGTCGTATCATGGAAGATCTACTCGTGGGCGCTGAGGTCGGACAATAGGTGGTCATCAATGCGTCTGCCACAATCCCTCGCTGCTTTCGGAGGACGATCCTTCATCTCCGTAGGTTTCAGCATCGACGAACTACATCAAACTGCTTGATGCGGCGCTCGTTCGACATGAATAGATTGCCCAGTCAATCGAAGTGGAAAACAGAGAAACTCTGCCACCGTCACTCCGTCGAATTCGCTGTTTTCCGAGTCACTCAACAAGTTGACTCAAGAACGCCTGGCGATCAGTCACCGTGACCATGCACGTGAAAGTAAGACCGGCAAGAACTGCCGAAGATCAGCCCATTCCAGCGACAGATTCAAGTAGACAGCACATAGCACGCGGAAAAGCGCGAAAGCGAGTCGTCCGGCAAGCCGGTTTGCTCGCGTCGGATGATGGGTTTAAAATGGAGCTATCAATCGCGCGTTGAAAAGGCGTAAGCCTCGGACTCTTCGTCCGCGCGTTCGGTTACGAAGTGAACCACGAGGATTTGCGGGGCCACGTATCGCTGCCGGCAGTCAGTATTCGCCGAATTAGAGTCCGGGGGTTGACGCACCCCAGCTCACCTGGCCAACGCGCGAACGACCAGCCTATTCTGAACCCGTCATCCAACGCGCATGAACCGTCTGTGCCGGCCGACGCGCACAAACCGGCTGTGCCGGGCTCGTCTCAACGCGCGAACGACCAGTCTATTCTGAACCCGTCATTCGACGCGCATAAACCGGCTGTGCCGGCCGACGCGCACAAACCGACTGTGCCGGGCTCATCTCAACGCGCGAAAGACCAGCCTATTCTGAACCCGTCATCCAACGCGCATGAACCGTCTGTGCCGGCCGACGCGCACAAACCGGCTGTGCCGGGCTCATCTCAACGCGCGAACGACCAGCCTATTCTGAACCCGTCATCCAACGCGCATGAACCGTCTGTGCCGGCCGACGCGCACAAACCGGCTGTGCCGGGCTCATCTCAACGCGCGAAAGACCATCCTATTCTGAACCCGTCACGCGACGCGCACAAACCGGCTGTGCCGGTCAACCGGCTGCGCCGGTTAGTTTGCGGAACCGTTCCAGCAGGTCGCGTGTGACGGGACCGGGTTCGCCGGTACCAATCTTACGTCCATCAAGGCTGACGACCGCAACCACTTCCGCTGCCGTTCCTGTCAGGAACATTTCGTCAGCCACGTAAAGATCGTGACGTGTCATCGACGTCTCGAGAACTTCATAGCCACCCTCGACCGCCAGTTGCATCACCGCGTTTCGAGTGATCCCTTCCAGGATTCCGGCATCAAGCCCCGGTGTCATCAGAACGCGATTCTTCACGATGAAAATGTTGTCACCGGTACATTCTGCGACTTCACCTTTATGGTTCAGCATCAATGCTTCAACCATACCAGCGTCAGTCCCTTCAATCCTTGCAAGAATGTTATTCAAGTAATTCAGCGACTTGATCCGAGAGCTGAGTGCCCCCGGATGGTTCCGAATCGTGCTGGCGGTCACGAGGTTCATCCCCTTGGTATAGGTCTCAGGGGGATAGAGCGAAATCGTATCCGCGATCACGATCACTTGCGGATTGCTGGTCTTGCGAATGTCCAGACCCAGACTTCCCGCACCCCGGGTCACGACCAGGCGAACATAACCGTCAGTGATGTTATTGGCTTTGACTGTCTGTTCGACCGCAGCAATCACCTGGGCGGGCGACAGGGGGATCACCAGTCGAATCGCTTTCGCACTCTCAAACAGCCGGTCGATGTGCTGCTGATGCAGGAAGACCCGTCCGCCATAGACGCGAATCCCTTCAAAAACGCCATCCCCGTAAAGCAGACCATGATCAAACACGCTGATCTTGGCATCCGCTTCATCAACCAGTTTGTCACCGAGAAAAATTTTGAGAGCCATCAGAGGCAGTTCCTGTAAAAGAAGCCCGGCCTTTTCACAAGGCGGGCTTCTTTCAAATGTCGTTCGGATAAACCCAATCAGAAAGAAACACAGTCACGCGGCATCGGTCAAGGTCTCGATTCGTCCTTCGCACAGTCTAACGGTGCGATGTGCTTCCGCAGCAATGGACTTATCGTGAGTCACCATGATGATAGTCAGCTGCTCTCTCTCATTCAATCGGGCCATCAGGTCAATGATCTCCCGACCGGTTTTTGCATCCAGATTTCCCGTAGGCTCATCCGCCAGCAGGATCTCGGGCTGAGCCACCAATGCCCGGGCGATCGCCGCCCGCTGCATCTCGCCACCAGATAATTCTGAGGGCTTATGAGTCAATCGATGTCCCAGCCCAACCCGGTCGATCATCGCTTTCGCCCGATCCTGAAATTCACGTCGCCTGGTCCAATAGTTCCAGATCGAATGCCGAATCATCAGCGGTGTCAGCACGTTTTCCATCAGGCTCAGTTCAGGGAGCAGATGATAGAACTGAAACACAAATCCGAAGACGCGATTGCGCAGCTCATCGCGAGTCCGCACCGGCAGGTCGTCGATCCGCTGACCTTCCAGCTGAACTTCACCGACATCTGGCGTATCGAGCAGCCCGATCAAGTGCATCAGCGTGCTTTTCCCCGAACCCGACTGACCAATGATCGAGAGAAACTCGCCCTTCCGCACAGAGATATCCACTCCATGCAGAACGGGGACGCTGTGCTCACCTTTGCGGTAAGCCTTTTGAACGGCCAGCGCGGCGACATGCGGTACGGGCATGGCGATTGACTCGCGTACGAGTGAGTTTTCCGAGGTCATAATGGTGGTGGACATGGCTTCCGTTCCATGAAAACAAAACTGAAGGAAGGCGAATTCCAGGTGAAATACAATTTAGATGAAATACAATTTAAAGGTCCCGTGTCACCGCTTGACCGTCCTCGGCCAGGCAGTGCTCTTCAGATCTGTCTATTAAAAGCGAAGTTACGGCATCTCCAAAAACTTGGGGAAGATTACACCTCAGACCAAAGTAGCCATCATCGCTCCGCGTGATGAGCATCTCTCGAGAATGAGCCGATCGTTGCCGCAGCCTCGTTTCATTTTGACAAAACCTGAATTCAAACAAATGCATAGCGTAGTGTCGATTGTAAGTTATTCGTGAAAGGCTCATCACGCTGAGCGATGATGGCTACTTATTAAGACTCCAAAGCAGTGGCACAAATCCGACATCGATCATTCATATCTCAATGCTTGAACAGGACGCAGATGAGCAGCACGTCGGGCCGGAAGAACACTCGCCATCACAGCGATCATCACAGCACCGAAGGCCACCCAGAAAACGGTAAACGGATCAACATGAGTCGGGATATCCTTGAAGTAGTAAATCTTCTCGGGAAACACCTCGCGACCTGTAACGAACGTAATAAACTTCTCGATCTGATTAATGTACGCGACGAACAACAATCCGACTCCAACACCCGCTCCCGCTCCCACCATTCCCAGCAGAAGGCCGTACGTCAGGAAAATTGACATCACTCCCGACGAACTGGCTCCCAGCGCTTTCAGAATGCCGATGTCGCGAGTCTTCTCAACCACGATCATGAAGAAGATTGCCAGAATCCCGAAACCTGCTACCGTGATAATCAGAAATAACAGGATGTTGAGAATCGATGATTCGACATCCACTGCCGCCAGCAAAGGCCCCTGTCGCTGTTCCCACGTGTTGACGTTAAAGTTCTCGGCATTGAAGTTGGCTCGCAGTATCTCAATCACTTTCGGAGCGTCTTTGTAATCCTTCAGTTTGATCTGCAGCGATGTAAAGGCTCGTGTTTCTGTGCCGTCTTCGTTATGCCGGATCATCCCTCGAACTTCCTGAAGCTGTTCGAGGTTGCAATAGACCAGGTTCGAATCGTATTCGCTCATCCCCGTCTTGAACGTGTCGACCACCGTCGCCACAAAATACTTCGGTGCGGGCGTTCCTGCCGAATATGTCGTGATCCGAACGTCATCCCCCGGCCGGATCATATTGTAGGTCTTCGATTCCTTTGTCTCGGGATCGATCGACAGGTACGTTGCCAGGCCAACCCCGACATACAGCCGACCCTTTTGCAGTTGTCCGGGGTCTTCATCGCTTTCAGCGGCTGCCCCGTCGTCGGAAGACGTGTCAGCAAATGGATCGCCTGGATTCCCTTCTTCCTTCTCACGCTGAGCCCGCATCTGATGCCGCAGCTTTTCCATCTGCCGATAGTATTCGGCCTTCTCCTGACGTCGAGCCATCGCGGCGGGAGTCAATTCCCAGCCGAGCGGCTCGGTTCGAGATCGTTCTGCAGGGACTTCACGTCCATTCTCGATCTGGTTGTGATAGCTCTGCAGATAGTCGATCAGCGGACCAACCTCTGCTTTGCTCTCGGGCACAATCGCCACCAGGTTTACCGGATGAGGAACGTAATCACCCAGCGACTTGTAACTGAGAATCGCATGGACCTCGACCGTCGCCGTCACGCCGGAAATGTACTTTCCAACCAGTTCCCGAATCCGTGCCATGTGGCCTTCAGGATCGAATTCGCCATTCATGCTGCGGGTTTCGACGATGATGTCGGACAGAATCCCCTGGATCCGGTTCCGCATCTCGCTGCCGAACCCCGCCATCACGGAATTGACGACGATCATCGTCGCCACACCCAGCGTTACGCTGATGATGCTTGCCAGTGCGATATAACGAGTCCGCAGATATCGCTGGCAGAGAAGCATTTTGTACATGGCCAATCCTTTGGCAAAAATTCGGTTAGTGTTCTGGCTTCAGCAGCGGGAAGAAAATCACGTCCCGGATGCTGTTGGTATTCGTCAGTAGCATGATCAGTCGATCGATCCCGATCCCCATCCCGCCCGCAGGAGGCATCCCAACCTTCAGCGCCCGGACGAAGTCGTGATCCATCTTGGCCATCGAATCCTCTTCCGGCAGACCGGCCAGCTGCGTTCGGAACAGCTCTTCCTGCAACCGAGGATCGTTCAGTTCGGTATAAGCGTTGGCGACTTCCATTCCATCGACAAACATCTCGAACCGTTCTGCAATCGCTGGCTCATTCCGCTTCCGCTTCGTCAGCGGGCACATTGAAGCGGGATAGTCGATCACGAACACTGGTCCGATCAGCTTGTCTTCCACCGTCGCTTCAAACACGTCGTTGACGATCACGTCCGGATGCCGATCGGCTGTGGCAATGTGCAGCTTCTTCGCCACGGCTGCCACCGCTTCGACATCGTGCATGTCGCAACCGGCGTGCTCGCGGAACAGATCGCCATACTTGGCTCGCTGGAAGGGAGGCGTGAAGTTGATCGTCTTTTCACCCCACGGCACGATCGCCGTCCCGTTCGCCGAAATCGCTGCCTGCGAAATCAGCTTCTCGGCCAGTTCCATCATCGAGTTATAGTCGCCGTACGCCTGGTACAGCTCGATCATCGTGAATTCCGGATTATGAGTGCTATCCACCCCTTCATTCCGGAAGACGCGACCGATCTCGTAGACCCGTTCGATACCGCCGACCATGAGTCGCTTCAAATGCAGTTCCAAGGCAATCCGCAGAAAGAGCGGAATGTCGAGTGCATTATGATGAGTCACAAAGGGTCGAGCCGCCGCACCGCCGGCAATCGCATGCAGGACGGGCGTTTCGACTTCGAAAAAGTTCTCGCCGCGCAATGTTGATCGGATCGAATCGATGATCCGCAACCGCTTGAACATCCGATCCAGCACCCCTTCGGTGTAGATCAGATCGGTGTATCGCTGACGCAGCAGTTGTTCTTTATCCTGCAGACCGTGAAACTTTTCCGGGGGTTGAGCCAGCGACTTGCAGAGAATCACCAACTGAGTCACGAAAATCGTCTTTTCGCCGGTGTTCGTGACCCGCAGCCGACCTTCGACTCCGATCAGGTCTCCCAGATCGAGACATTCCAGCAGTGCCCACGTCTCAGGGGTCGAATCCTTCTGAGACAGCATCAACTGGATGCTGCCGGAGTAGTCCTTAATATGAATAAAGTTCAGCTTGCCGGTTTTCGGCCACTTCATGATACGGCCAGCGACCCGCACGGTCGCTCCGTCGGTCCCCGCTTCGGTGGGACACTGCTGACGGGCCGCATCGATGGCGATATGGTCGTCAAAGCGTTGTCCCCACGGATCAAGCCCCAGCGCTTCGATTTTCGCGAGCTTTTCCAGTCGAACGGCTTCCAAACGATCGGGCGTCTCGGACATCGAGCAAACTTCTAGCAAAAAATTGAGAAACGGCGGGGTCTAGGGAGGGCAGAACTATGCGGGAATCGGCAAAAAACGTCAATGGCAGCTCGAACCCGGAAGCATAAATCCGCCTGAACTACCCATCCTCCCACGCCAACAGAGGACAATCTTCAAGCCTCGGAGGTTCATTATCATCATCTCGTTCCCAAGCTCCAGCTTGGGAACGCACCTCTTCGAAGCTCCGCTTCGCGAATGGCATGTTGCCTGCCACCCAAAACCTCGATCCCTCTTCAATCCATCGCCCCGCACAAGTTCAAAAAAAGTTGGCAAAGTTCGATTTGTCTGGCTGGCAGGGTTATCTCGTTCCCAAGCTCCAGCCTGGTAACGCACCTCTTCGAAGCTCTGCTTCGCGATTAGCGAGTCGCCTTCCACCAGAAACCTCGATCTGTCTCCAATCCATCGTCTCATCGAAGTTCAAAAAAAGTTGGCCAAGTTGGTCAAGTTCCCTGTTTTGTAAGGTTTTTAAGAGCCTTCGCTTTGTCAAGTTCGGCACAGATCTCTGCCATTGTTTTCGCTTCGGGCATTCTTGCCTGCAGCCAGGGGGAGCCGGAGCTGACAGGGCTCGTCAGCAGATCTGGCAAGCGCCAGAACCATCGCCCGTCGGTTTTCTTTTCTTTGCCTTTGATACCACCCAGCAGGATCAGTGCGCGCATCAACGTCTTTTCACTGATGTCATGACCAGCCGCATCCGCTTTGAGGACACTGGTATAAACAGGTGCGCTATTCATTCGTCTTTTCAGCCATTCGGTCGCTCGCGACAATTCACTCTTCGCCGCCACGTGATGCAACTGCTCTGTTTCATTCGCTTCGGCCACGTATTGTTCTGCCGTCTGACGAACCCATTCGTTTTCCCAGTAGATCCGCTGATCCTCAATCGTAAAGCCGAGACCGGGAGGAGTTTCACACAGGTTGGTTTTCACAGGCAACAGGATTCGTCGCTCCGGTTTGTCGGGATCACGAACGATCGACCAGACCGAACGAGCCACCTCGGTGAGAACCGCAGAGGTCGGTGTCCAACTCCCACGTTTCCCTTTTTCAACCTTGGAAGGTGTCGCGATCAACAGGATCGCTACCCCTGTTCGGTTTGCCAGATCAGTCAGCTTCGCCATCGTTGCCCGAAGTTTCGCGTCGTCACGGCCACCCGTCGCATCGAGAAACCAATTGGCGGGATCAATCACAATCAGACCACAAGGCTCACCCGACTCACGCAGCAACGTCAGATACAATTCGAGCGATTCAATTTCACCATCGTCATCAAGCCGGCTGCGTCTGAATTCAGGTTTCTCCGACGTGGCGTTTGCATCATTGACGACGACGTTGACCAAAGGGAGCACCGCTTTCGCAGCTTCAAGACGATTTCGAACCACGCTGGCGATCCCATCTTCGCCTGAAAACAGTATGACCTGACCCGGCTCCCCCTGATCCGCAACAGTAAAACCACGGTCACCCCGAGTCAACTTGGCGATGGCATCCATCGCAAACAGACTCTTCCCAACACCCGGCTCCCCCGTCAACAGCGTAACTTGCCCTTCAGGGATCACCCCCTTCCAAACCCATCCCTGCGGCTTCGCAGGGATCTCGCTCAATTTCTCCAGATTCATTCGAGTCCTCCCGGTCAAACAGACACAACAGATCCAAAAACACTTGCGCCATTTATACTACAGTATTTTTAGCGTGTCAATTTATTTTTATAAAACATTTTGTCGTCTTTTGTTTTCACGAAGCGGTGAGATTTTGAAAACGAGGGATCACTTGCGCGTTGAACGAGGCGAGCCGGGGTGCGTTAGCCCCCGGACTCTTCGTCCGTCAGGTTCGACGACGGAATGGATCACGCAAACGCGGGATGGTTTATGTCAAACGACCGGCAGTCCGAATTCGACTAAAAAAGAGTCCGGGGGCTGACGCTCGCCTCGACTGTTTTTTCGTGTGTTTCGTGGTTCAGATTCTTCTCGTGATTGGATCGCCGGCGAAGCTCGCGCCAGGTACTTCGTGGTGACTCTCTGCCAATCTCCGCTACCGAACGTTTATTCTCGAACCATCTCAACGATGTAATCGGCCGCGTTCAGAAGTTCAGGACTGTTGTCGGCGAGGACGAGTGTGTGGCCGTTCGCGATCAGTTCCCGGAAGCATGAAACCAGTTTGGCGACGTCGGTCGAGTGCAGGCCGGTGGTCGGTTCGTCGCAGATGATCAAACTGGGACCTCGGCTGGGAAGAGCTAAGCGGGCGGCGAGTTTTAAACGCTGGGCTTCTCCCCCGGACAACGTTTCTGAGGGCTGGCCGAGAACCAGGTAATCGAGTCCGATCTGCTTGAGTAATTGAAATCGATACTGAACCCGGGGCTGGCTGCGAAAGAACGCGGCGGCGTCTGAGACACTCATTGACAGCACGTCAGCAATCGAACGGCCGCGATACTTGATCTGGAGCAGCTCTGGTCGATAACGGGTGCCGTTGCATTCGGGACAGACCAGCGTCACATCGGGCAGGAACTGCATCGCATGTTTTAATAAGCCGGTCCCCAGGCAACTTCGACACCGACCACCACTGGCGGAATTGAAACTGAAATGTTGAGCCGTGAAACCTCGCTGCTTTGCGTCGGCTGTTGATGCAAACGTCTGCCGAATTTCGTCGAAGACTTCCAGCCAGGTGGCAGGATTGCTGCGAGATGATTTTGTCAGCGGGGATTGATCGACCAGAACGGCATCGACCAGTTCTTTGCCTCCGGAAAGCTCGCAGGTTCCTGCCGAACCGATCGGGCAGGGGAGACCGAGTTGTTTGCAGATGGCCGGATACAATACATGAGTCACCAGCGATGTTTTTCCACTTCCACTCGGTCCCATGACGACGGACAACTTTCCCATCGGAAATTCGAAGGCGAAGTCATGCAGGTTGTGGTGGTGTACTTTGAGTAAGCGGATTTTTGACGTTTTCGATGTCAGCTTTTTCTGAGCGGTCCTGTTTCCGTCTGTCGACACCGCCGGATCAAGAGCGACCGGTGGTCCCTGATAGATGATCGTGCCACCCGCCGGCCCGGCGCCTGGACCGAGTTCAACGACATAATCAGCGGACGCGACGACGGTCGGTGAATGATCAACCGCAATCACGCTGTTTCGCAGCTCCTGCACTCGTCGTAAGGCTGCGATCACGCGTGGTAATTCGGACGTTTCGAGACCTGCCGAAGGTTCGTCGACGACAACCAGCGTACCAGTGGTTCGCGATCCGATCACGGCTGCCAGCATCAATCGACGTGCTTCTCCTCCGGATAACGTCTTGGCTGAGCGGTTCAAAGTCAGGTAGTCGAGCCCCAATTCACACACGGCTTTTAATCGCTGGTGGATATCATTTCGGATTAACTCGGTTCGCTGAAGCTCGTCAGCACTCAACGCCTGAGTCAGCCCATCAAGAAATGAAATTACTTCTGCAGCGTTCAGACGAAACAGGTCGGCAATCGATTTGTTCGCAATTTTGACCGCTCGAGCTTCATCGCGAAACCGCGTCCCCTCGCAGGACAGACAGGTTAAGACCTCTGAATCGGCGATCGTGTTTCGACCGGTCCCCCGACACATCAGGCATGCACCCGAGGAAAGATGGCTGAACAGCCTTGGCTCAACGGGTAAGAATTTCTGGCTGCAGCCGGTACAGGTCAGATCCCGGCGAAATATCAACAAATTCCAAGGTCGTCCATCGATCAATCGGGTATTTGCTTCGGTTGCAGAGGCGCCGGCGTCAATCAACAGACAACATTGACCTTCTCCTTCACGCAGGGCCGTTTCCGCACTCTCAAACAGTCGTTCTGCCGAGACCTTTCCGGCGACGATGCGATCGATGATCACCAGGACTTCTCCCGACTTTGGCCAGGCGGGGGCGGGATTGGCACTCAGGTCATGAGTGACACCGCCCCAGATCGCTCGCGAGAACCCTCGAGCCAACCACATTTTGGCAGGCTCTTTTTCCTTTCGATTGGCGACATTGAAACCAATCTGACACCGTGTTCCGGCAGGCATCGTGTTGATCGACTGCACGACGTCTGCGGCAGATTGCGATCGGACTTCCTGCAGGCATGCCGGGCAAATAATTCGGCCCAGGCGAGAGAACAACAGCCGCAATCCGTCCAGAACGTCGGCCAGGGTTCCGACGGTGGAACGACCACTTTGACGTTGCCGTCGAACTCGGTCGCTGCGAATCGCAATGGCGGGGGGAACATGAGCGATCCGGTCCGCATCGGGACGGTCGATCCGTTCGAGATGCTGCCGAGCTGAAATCGAAAAACTTTCGATGTATCGACGTTGACCTTCGGCGTAAAGCGTATCAAACGCCAGGCTGCTTTTTCCGGAACCACTGACACCTGAAAGAACGACCAACTGCCCCAGAGGGATATCGAGGTCGATATTCTTCAGGTTGTGAACTCGGACCCCGCGCAGTTCCATCGGGCGAGCGACCAGTTCGGCGGGTCGAGGTTTTGTTTCAATCGCATTGATTGGCATCGGTCGACCGTCAAAGGGTGGGATTGGTCATCGATTACCCGCGCCTCGAAAAGAAGCGAGCACCACGGCGATAGAAACGAAAACCGAGGTGTCGTTTTTCCCAAGCCCATTACAATCGCTTGCACAGCGAAACTCAAAGAGATCGGCTGAACGCCGATCCGCCTGCGCCGATGGCTGCGGGTTAAACGAAAAATTCACGTTGGCCATTGTGTCACCATCATGATGAGAAATCGCTGGTTGGCCAATTATGAAATTTGAACGCCCGACCCCAAAACTCAAAGAGCACTGCTTGACGGAAGACCGTCAAGCAGTGGCACATGAATTTCGCGTCACGAATTCATTCGAGCTTTGACGTGATCGACGATTTCTTTCACAGGAACACGAATCTGTTCGAGCGTGTCACGGTCGCGGATTGTGACGGTGTCGGCCGACATGGTGTCGCTGTCGATTGTCACACAGTAGGGGGTACCGATTTCGTCCATCCGTCGGTAACGGCGACCGATCGCCGCCTGCTGATCGTATTGCACAGCGATCCCGGCCAGTTTGAAGGCACGATAAATCTCGGCAGCCTTTTCTGGCATCCCTTCCTTTTTGATCAGCGGGAAGACAGCCACCTTGATCGGAGCCAGTTTCGGATGCAGCTTCAGCATCACGCGTGACTGCATTACTCCCTTTTCGTCCGGTTGCTCGTCTTCGTAGTACGATTCGCAAAGGAAGGCGAGTGTCGCTCGGTCGCAGCCTGCAGCCGGTTCGATCACGTGAGGCACGAATCGTTCTCGCGACTGGTCATCAAAGTAGCTGAGATCCTTGCCGCTACCGACATATTTCGGCTTGCCATCGGGACCGAGTTCCACAACCAGCTTTCCATCCTGCTTGCAAAGCTTTCCTTCCGAATGCGATCGAAGGTCAAAGTCACCTCGATGCGCAACCCCTTCCAGTTCGCCATACGAACCCGCCTCCAGGAATGGGAAGGCGTATTCGAGATCGGCAGTACCGACGGAGTAATGTGCCAGTTCTTCGGCCGCATGTTCACGCAGAATCAGGTTACTGGTCGAGATCCCGTGTTTGATGTACCAGTTGTAACGACGGTCTCGCCAGTATTGATACCATTGTAAAGACTGACCCGGATGACAGAAGAATTCCATCTCCATCTGTTCGAACTCACGCGAACGGAAGGTGAAGTTTCGCGGCGTGATTTCGTTACGAAAGCTTTTGCCGATCTGAGCGATCCCGAAGGGGATCTTGACCCGGCTGGAATCGCAGACGTTCTTGAAGTTGACGAACATCCCCTGAGCCGTCTCGGGCCGCATGAAGGCTTTGGTATCATCCGAGCGAACGGCACCCGTGTGCGTTTCGAACATGAGGTTGAAATCGCGAGGTTCGGTCAACTGACATTTGTCGTGTTCGCCCGGGTGCTTGGACGGCTTGAGCGGGCATTCGCTGGTCCCGATATGATCGGCTCGAAAACGGCCTTTACATTCACGGCAATCGACCAGTTTGTCGGCGAACAGATCGAAGTGACCTGACACCTTCCAGACCTGCGGGTGCATGATGATCGACGTTTCAACGCCGACCATGTCAAAGCTGCTGGGAGCACCTGCCGGTTGCGAGATTTCATCATGTTCGGTGATCATGTCCGACCACCAGGCCTGACGGACATTTCGCTTTAATTCGACGCCGAGCGGACCATAGTCCCAGAAGCCATTCAGGCCACCGTAGATTTCAGATGACTGAAAGACGAAACCCCGTCGCTTCGCGAGCGCGACAATCTTGTCCATGCGATTTTCGACGGCCATTTCAGGAAAAACCTTGAATTGAAGGATGAATTGAGAAAGTTGAATTCAGAAAAAGGTGCGGACGAAAATTCGTCCGTCACCCGTTCTGATTGATCAAGAAAATTTTCACGTCAGGGTGAATTCTGGCAGACGAATAACTTCGCCACCTTTGAGTGCCGATTCGTGAGCCAGGATACCGACGCTGGTCCAGTTTGCCGACAACGTGGCATTCGGCCAGGGGTCGCGGTTTTCGATCAGGGCGCTGACCATTTCGTGGACCAGGTGCGGATGGGAACCCCCATGCCCACCACCCTGAATAAACGACAGGTGATCGGCATCCTGGATTGTCTGCGTGAATTTGCGGATCGGCTCGGGCAACCGATGAGCAAAGTCAGGGACTTCGACCTTGGAAGCAATTTCGTGTTCCGGCTTCTTGGCGGTGTGGATGACGTGTGGTTCCCCTTCAACCAGCGTCCATTCAAAGCTTTTCTTCGTGCCATAAACATCGAAACTTTCGCGATACTGACGGGCCACGTCATACAGGAATCGCCAGATATGAGCTGACACATCCGAGTCCTTAATCTTGATATGGCAGGACTCGACAGCGAACTTGTTGCCAGACTTCTGTGCGATGTCGTCGCGAACGGTCCCGGAACCAAAGCAACTGACGTATTCGGCTCTTCCGTTGACCAGACCGAGGCACGGGCTGACGACGTGCGTCGCGTAGTGCATGGGAATCATTTTTTCCCAGTAGGCTGGCCAGCCATCCATATCTTGCGGGTGCGAAGCGGCGAGGTGCTGAATCTTTCCGAGTTCACCTTTTTCATAAAGGTCCTTGATGAACAGGAACTCGCGCGAATAGACGACCGTTTCGGCCATCATGTATTTCAGGCCAGTCTGCTTGACCAGTTCGCAGATCTGTCGGCAGTCCTCGACGGTCGTGGCCATGGGGACCGTACACATAACGTGCTTACCCGCTCGAAGTGCCTGCATTGACATGCTGGCATGGTCGGGAATCGGCGAATTGATATGGACGAAATCGACTTTCGGGTCTTTCAGGACTTCACTGTAGTCGGTGAAGCGTTTTTCAATCTTGAACCGGTCACCGATCGTATTGAGATGCTCTTTGTTCCGTTGGCAGATGGCATAGACATTCGCGTTGGGATGCGCCTGGTAAATCGGAATGAACTCGGCACCGAAACCCAAACCGATCATTGCGACATTGACTTGTTTGTTCGACATGGTGAGGAACCTCTCGGGAATGAACGCGGTATTTATCGAGCCTTAGCGGCACGGTCGAACGGATTATCTTTGTGCGGATTGGCGAGGCGGACGGCATCCGCTTCAGCAATATTCAATCGACGGTCACTCCGTCAGCCGATGTTTGCGAACCGATGCGCCGGCCCTTGCCAATTCGCCACTTGATCAAAATTTGCCCGTCGATCACATCATTTTGTAATCCAAATGTGAACGCGTTGCCAACGACCGACCCGCAAAGGGTTTTCCGCGTGTGAGGGCGAAGCTCCCGCTGAGCCGCGAAGCTGATACACACAACGTAGAAAAGGTGGGGCGAGTGCAGACGACGTTGCCACCGCATCGGACTTCTTCGATGACGCGGTATCTTCTCGTTCAAAGGGGAAAGAGCACTGCTTGGCGGATGACCGTCAAGCAGTGGCATATTTTCCGTTGGTAAGATGTCACGATTCACGAAACCGAAGCGATCTTTAGGAAAATGAAGTGACCGGCAAAAACAATTTGGAAATCTTTTGTTTCAGGACTAAAAAACATCCGTTGACAGAACTTTATAGCGCGCATAATGAAAACCACGGAGGGAACGACGACTGTTAGAAAACGAGCTGACGTGTGTTGTCCTCGTGCCCCATGCTGCGGATCGGCTGAGGCGTTTTGCCGTTCGATTGGGTTTAGCTTCAAAGAAGCGAGACAACAATGTATTTCCCTGCTTTTGTTCGCCCTGCCTGCGTATTCTTCTCAATCCTCTCTGTCGCTCCATTGTCCGCTCAGGACCAGGATTGGGGCAAAAAGATGTTCGACAAACGCGAGATCAAGTTTGGCTCTGTCGCCAAAAACTCCGATGTCACGTTTAAATTCACCGTGAAGAACATTTTTAAAGAGGCGATTCAGGTCTCCAGCCTTTCAACTTCATGCGGTTGCATCTCCTGGCAGGAAAAATCGCCCATTATGATTCCATCGGGACAATCGCAAGAATTGACGATTCGTCTCGATACCGTCCGCCATCAAGGTGACAAGCATGTCACCGCCTTTGCGACGCTGCTTGAGCCGACACGTGGTTCGACCGCAACCGTTTCGATTCCTGTCGAAGGTCGTATCCGTCAGGATGTGATCCTGCAAAGCAATACCCTTAATTTTGGCCAGGTTGACCAGGGCCGTGCGATGGAACATCGATTAAGCGTTTCGTATTCCGGGGGACGACCCGACTGGAAGGTGACGCAGGTCAAGCTGAACAATCCGCATCTGACCACAAAAATCGTCGAAAAAGGGCGTAACGGTGGGAGTGCCAACTACGAGGTCGTGGTGACGTTGGATGGAAACACCCCTGTTTCCAAGCTGCGGGATCAAATGCTGATCATGACGAATGACGTCGGCGACACCGGATACGCCGTCAGTGTTGAAGCGCAAGTTGAACCGGACATTGTTGTTGCAGACGTTCAGTTTGGTCAGGTCGCTGCCGGTCAGGCGAAAACGGTGATGGTCGTCGTCAGAGGCAAGAAACCGTTTAAGATCGAAAAAGTCGAGTCTGCGAAAAAGGACGAGCAATTCAAGGTAAAACCTTCTGAAGCTGTCTCGCAAGTCCACATGTTGTCACTGACTTTCACTCCTTCTGTTCAAGACGGGTTGTTTGAAGAGGAATTCTTTCTTACTATCTCCGGTCGTGAGCAACAGGTGACCTTTAAGGCCAAAGGTCGCGTCTTGGAACAATCAGTCACGGCTGCGAAACCAGTGGTTCCTCAACCATCGGCCACACAACCGTAACGGTAAGTTGCTCAGCACGATCGCTTGTCGTGTTTGCAGGAAGTGTGAGCAATGTCGAATACGCTCGTTGTCCGTTGTTTAGCGTCGATCGGAATTCTTCTGACAGCCGTATCGACGCTGCACGCACAAGACGCCGAATGGGCGCGGGCGATGATCGACAAGGACCAGTTGAAGATCAACTACAAGAGCGTCGCCAAGGGTCAAGACGTCAATTTCAAGATCCGCATCAATAATGTTCACGCTGATGATGTTCAGGTGACCGCACTTTCGACGTCGTGCGGTTGCCTCTCCTGGGATGAAAACCGGGTTGCTCCGACCGGACAACTGGTCCTCCCTGCGGCGATCAACATTCCAGCAGGCCAGTCGAAAAACGTGACGCTTCGACTGGACACGATCCGCCATCACGGTGAGAAAAAAGGGACTTACGGGACGGTCACGTTCTTCATTCCTTCCAAGAATCAGTTCGGTTTAGCGACAATCTATGCCGAAGGTTACATTCGAACGGATGTTGTATTGCAGCCAGGTTCTGTCAATTTCGGATCGGTTTCACCTAACAAAGGGGCCGAGCAACGATTGACCGTCAGTTATGCGGGACGCAACAACTGGACCTTGTCGTCTGCCAAATTCAACAGTCCGTATTTATCCGCGGAAATCGTGGAAAAGTCTCGTGGAAACGGGCTGGTCAACTATGACTTGATCGTGAAATTGAAAGAAACGGCTCCGATCGGCCCGATTCGTGATCAAATGGTGCTGGTCACCGACGATGCCAACAATCCGCAAATTCCTGTTCAAGTCGAAGGGAAAATCGAGCCGGATATCGTCGTCACCGACGCAAATTTCGGAACATTGGTTCCGGGTAAGCCTAAGGATGCACAGGTAATCGTCCGGTCAACAAAGGTTCCAGCCAAACCATTCAAGATTGAAAAGTTCGAGCGGACTGAGCAGGATTCTTCAGTTAAAGTTAAAAAAACTGATGAAATCAAAGCCTTGCATCAGTTAACGCTGACATTCACACCGCCCAATAAACCTGGTGTATTCGAAGAAACGTTTTTTCTAACGGTCAGTGGCCAGGAAGAACCCATTACCTTCAAGGCCAAAGGGCGGATTCTAGAAGCTCAATAGATTTCCAGTTTGAAAAAACCGCTCACAACTTCTCTCGCAAATTAAATTCAAAAAGGAGTCGACTGGTGGCGTATTTCAAAGATAATTCTGAATCCATAGGTCGCACACCGTTAATTAAGATCAATCGCTTGACGCAAGGCCTTAATGCAACAGTCCTTGCGAAGATTGAAGGCCGAAACCCAGCTTACAGCGTGAAGTGTCGTATCGGCTCGGCGATGATCTGGGACGCAGAAGCCAACGGGACATTGAAGCCAGGAATGCATGTCGTTGAGCCAACCAGCGGTAACACCGGTATCGCTCTTGCGTACGTCTGTGCCGCTCGCGGGTATTCACTGACGTTAACGATGCCCGAAACGATGTCGGTCGAACGCCGGATGATGTTGCGCAGCTTCGGTGCGAACCTGATCCTGACTCCTGGTGCCGACGGGATGAAGGGGGCGATTTCCAAGGCGGAAGAGCTTTCGAAGCAGGAAGGCTGGTTCATGCCTCAACAATTTAAGAACCCAGCCAATCCCGCAATCCATTTCAAGACGACCGGCCCTGAGATTTACAACGACACTGATGGGAAGATCGACATTTTTGTGGCGGGAGTGGGGACCGGCGGCACAATTACTGGGGTCTCGAAGTACCTGAAGCACGAAAAACACCTGAATATCAAAACCATCGCTGTCGAACCAGCAAACAGCCCGGTTTTGTCGGGTGGAGCACCTGGAAAGCACAAGATTCAGGGGATTGGAGCGGGGTTTGTACCTGACATCCTTGACCGGTCGATCATCGATGAAATCATGCAGGTGACCGATGATGAAGCGATCGAAACGGCGAAAAAACTGATGAAGCTCGAAGGGATCACGTGTGGCATCAGTTGCGGCGCTGCCATGTCAGCCGCTCTGAAAGTGGCCGCTCGACCTGAATCCGCAGGGAAAATCATTGTGACGATCCTTCCGGACAGCGGCGAACGCTATCTTTCAACCGCTCTGTTTGAAGATCTTCGCGGTTAATCGGTGTTCAACTTGCATCCCCGGACGCAATAGTTATACTTTTGCGTTCCGCACTGGCAGCATTTAGCCAGTGGCATTCAAAACAAGAGATTTCAGCACGCGATTTGAGGTTGTCATGGGTTCGGAATGCGCTATTTGTTCGAAGAAACCGGTTCGCGGCAACCAGAAGGTCGAGCGAGGTAAGGCGAAATACCTGGGTGGTAACGGTCGTAAAACGACGGGGATCACCAAGCGATGGTTTCGTCCGAACCTTCAGTCGCTGCGGATGCAGGATGGCGAAACTTCAAAGCGAGTTCGCGTTTGCGTTCAATGTCTGCGTTCCGGATTGGTCGTCAAGCGCGTCGTGAAGAAGCCATTCACGATCGAAGGCTGATCGGATCGCGGTCAAACCGCTGTCTCGTATCGCGGTGAAACCGCTGTCTCGTATCGCGGTGAAACCGCTGTTTCTTATGACGGTGAAACCGCTGTTTCTTATGGTGGTGAAACCGCTGTCGCAAATTGAGGGGGCTGACTTTGAGTCAACCCCCTGTTTTGTCTTTGAATGAGACCGTCAATGGAACTCTCACGTGACGTCGTACGTAAAGTCGCAGGCTTGGCACGCCTGAAGGTGTCCGAAGACGAATTGGACTCTCTCGTCAGCGACTTGAGCGCTATGATCGGATACGTTCAGGTTTTAAACGAGGTCGACACGACCGATGTGGCACCCATGGTTCACGCCGTTGAATTGCACAATGTGCTGAGAAGCGACTCGGTTATTGAATCTCTTCCGCGCCCCGAGGCCTTGTCGAACGCTCCCCGTACGGACGGCAGCTATTTTCTCGTGCCGGCGATTATCGAGAGCGAATAGGATCAGTCGCGCGTCCAGCGTCCGAATTCGGGATGATTTGCATTTGGTGTTCTGAAAGAACAATGACAAATCGCAGACCAGGATGTCCAAAAGAAATCACCCGCGTTGACTGGCTCGCGACTCTTTAGCTGACAACTTGTTTTGCCAATTGGCAGCTCGTTTCAACTCGCGAGTCTCTATTAGTTCCGCAGTGGGCTTGTCCGGAACGCTTACCCAGAAAAAGACTCTGGAAAGATGGCAGCAGCGATGACATCTTGTGCCCTTGGTCAGAAACGGCAGGTATCCCTAATTCCCACTTGAACTCAAGTAGACGTCATTCGTTTTGCACCGAGGACAACGCATCGTCGACTCCACGCGAGAAATGAATTTCAATTCTCTGACAGACCTGGCGCGTTGTTCAATCTCAGTATTCGGGTGCGACGGGATGACCTTCTTCGGTCAACCGAAGCTCTTCGATTGCCTCGAAAAACGACAAAACACTGCGTCTCCGAAGACTCCGATGCAGTGGCACACAACCCGAACAATAAGCCTTGGCAACGCATTGGCGCACAAACTTGTACAATCTGGCGGATTGAGTTTGATCTACGTTGTCTGAAAACCCCAATTTTTGCCGAGCTTATACGATCCTCTCAAACCGACTGGCTGGAGAGACAACTCTCTGAGACTGGTTCCGGAACGACAAGCGATTCGGTAGGCTCAAGCAAGAGCTCGTACATGCCATCGTTATTCAGTTTGAAAAATTGACGAAACCAAAGCATTCTCTGGACGTTGGGTTGTGGCGGGGTTAGGGCAAACCGGGTTCCACATTTCTCTTGCCAGTCGAACAACATCCCGAAAAATCCGCTGGGGATATATTTGACATACAGCATATCGATGGCGATCGAATCGCAGCCTTCCTGGTCGATCAGGCGAAACAGGCCTTCACGCAGCAAGGCTAAATCGGCGCCATCCCAGATTTCCATTTCGCCTAAATGCAGAAGAAGGAAATCGTTCGTAACGTCGATCAGCATCCGTTTAAACCGTCGCTGAGCAATCATGCATGGCCCTGTCGTGTCGTGTAGTTGACCGAATATGAATCTCGAAAGAGAGCCTTTCGAGCACGTCTATTCCGTAACGCAAACACCGGGCCGACAAATAATCTCGCTCAACTTTGACAGCGAACAAAATCGCAAAGCGTTGACATTACAAAGCTTGCGACATTTCTAAAAAATGATCGACAATTTCCATCGTCTTACAAATGTTGATATTAAACAACGTGACGAACGGCAACGTGGTGAGTCGGCATCATCATTTTGAAACGCGGATTTCTGGTATCGTAAGCCATGAACATTACCGGCTGACCGAAGCCAGCCATCCGGTGGCACCCGTACCATCACGATTTTTTCCATGTTGATGGTTGTTGGACGTCGATTCAATCGACTTTTTGTGCCCAGGAAGGCAACTCCAGGATTTTTCAAAGCAACTACCCCACCACCCCTGAGGCGGTGATTAACGGACCTTTTCCCTGGAAATTTACATGATATTGTGTGTCTGTGATTGATGGATCGGGCTGGTGCAAAGGCCCGGTGACCACGGCCAGAGGGGCGGTGGGGTTTCGTCGGATCGTCGCTTCACTACAAATCTGACTGCAATATTCCATCCTGGGGCTTCCAGGAAGTCTCACATGAATCTTTGCAAAGTAAATCGTTAACTGTGCCGGTGGACGCCGCGATGTTCGGCTCTCTGGAGTCGATCGTTCAATGCCTTTCCCAGTCCAGTCTCTGGAAATCGGACGGCAATGATTTCGTCGAGCCCGGCGGCATCCAGTCGATGCAGCGCTTGAAAGAAATTGGCTGCGGCAGTGACGAGGTCGCCCGTCGGTGACAACACTTCAACCTGGGCAAATTGATGTGACAATCCAACATGACAAAGCGCCAGCAACCCCAGACGAGTTGAGTCGACGGTTGAAGGAATTTCATTGACGATCGTCAGCGGAGTTCGGGGCGCATAGTGGCTTGCCAGCATCCCCGGTGCAATTGGCGATTCGGAAACCGTCGATACCGGATGATTCACGTTACCAATCAATGCCTCGATTTCCTCCAGAGCAATTCCACCAGGCCGCAGCAACGTGACCCCGTCTTCATTGATCTGCAAGATCGTCGATTCGATTCCGACGCGACATGGACCACCGTCAAGAATTGCATCAACTCGATGACCGAGCTGTCGGTGTACATGTTCCGCCGTGGTTGGACTCAATCTTCCAAACGGATTGGCACTTGGAGCCGCAACAGGAACATTCGCCAGTCTCAAGACCTGACGGGTCAAATCATGATCTGGAATTCGGACTCCAACATTCGGTAAACCCGATGTCACCAAGTCTGGAATTGCAGTCACTTTGGGTAAAACAAGCGTGAGCGGGCCTGGCCAGAACCGCTCTGCCAACTGGACAGCGACTGGAGGAAATTCGCTCACGATTCGCGGCATCCAGTCGATGTCAGGGACATGGACAATCAGTGGATCAAAGAAGGGACGTTCTTTCGCGGCGAAAATCCTGGCCACAGCGATCGGGTCCAGCGCATTGGCACCCAATCCATAAACGGTTTCCGTCGGTAACGCGACGAGCCCCCCCTGCCGTAAGATCTCTGCAGCTCGCTCGATGGTGACGATGAAATTAGTTGATTCAGACATCGAACCGTCGAACGTTTTCAAGAGGGGAAATCATTTGGCCAAATGGCACAAACACGAGCATGGTATTTTACAGGGGAATGTTTCGCGCAGTCAGGACGAAGGAACAGATTTCATCTTCGCCGAATGCGTGAAGGAAGCATCAGTCCTCCCGCGGCAATCACCATACCCGCCACCAGTCCAATTCCGTGAGCCCAATTTGCCACATTTGGAATGATGAAAACACAGGCGACGAACCAGCCCAGCATCATGAACACTGTCTGTTGGGGCAGCCCAAGTCCGCTGCGCGGGTCGAATTTTCCCTTGATCCAAATGTAACCAAACAATCCATAAACGACCCCGGACATTCCGCCAAACCACGGATTTCCCATCCATCGTCCGTGACCGTTAAGCCCATGGAACCAGAGCTGTCCCAGGTTTGGGGACCAGAACTGAGCCAGGTTTGAGAACGCGGCAATCACCAGAACCATCGCCAAAAACCGGGAAGAACCCCGGCGGGATTCAATTTGTAAGCCGAACTGGTAGGTCCAAAGCAAATTAAAGACGATATGCATCAAGTTGAAGTGCAGAAAAATCGGTGAAATGATTCTCCAGATTTCACCGTGAAGAATCTGCTGAATTGATCCATCGGTCGAAATCCAGAGTCGACTGACAAATGGGTCGTTATGTACAGGTCTAAGCCCGGTCAAGATCCCGACAAGAATCGAAATGGCAATCAAACCGAATGTCACCGGACATTGCTGTGCCGCCGCAGGACTCCAGGAATTTGAAACGTAGATTGTGTTTTCACGAGCGGCTTCCCGGCGAAGCTGCCTCTCATTCAACCGCGTTTTCGCAATCTCAGCTGCGTCACGATACCGCTGATGATTCGGGTCGGCCAGAAAATTTGGCAGTTCTTGCTTTGCTGACGCCACACGGTCGTCATCCTGGACCCAAATCCGAAAGCCGTCTGTTCCGTTATCGATCGAACATTCGGTCCCTTCAGAGCGCAAAAAGTCCGCAAATCGTTCGGCTTGGTCGAGGTTCGAAAGAGAGCCGACTTGACGCATTAAAAAATCGCCCTCGCTTTAAGGAAGTACTCAGCAATCGCATACGACAGTGTGTCTATGGCGGCCACGTTTGTCGAGCTGAAGCCGTGAAAACGAGACGATCTCGACGACAAATTCTGTGGAAACCGTCAAAACACAATCTGTTCTTATGTATAGCGAACTTCTCGATGCTGTTCTTCGAAGTACTCGGGCAACAGCGTATCCGCCTGCAGAAGTCCTTTACGTGTTAACGTGATCTCATCGCCATTGACCATCAGATAGCCCTTGGCTTGCTGTGCAGCAAGTGGTTTGGCAAATTCTTCCAGAATGTCGACGCCGAATTTGTGACGGAACGGAACGGCGGAAATATGTCCCTCTTTCATCTGCAGAATCATCTCGCGAATTAATCGCTGGTGAGGCGTGGGGCGTAGCGCTCGATTGATCGGTAAAGATCCTGATTCCACGGTGGTCAGATAATCCTCAAGCTGATCCAGGTTTTGATAATGCACCCCCTGGAAATGTCCGAATGAGGAAACTCCCGCGGCAAGCAGATCACAGCCGCGCCAGACGTTATCCCGGTAAATGAAATGATCGGTCGTGGGATTCTTGACCATTTCGTTGCCGCTCGAGACATGATATCCGTCGGCCTCGAACGCTGTCATTGCTTCGTCAACCCAGCGACGTTTCGTTGTCCAATTAGCGACGGGAGAAGAAATCCCTAATTCTTTCATCTCTTTCGAAATCAAAGTATTGAACGGCAATTCCATCTGATAGATCGTCAGGTTGTCGGGCTTGAGCTGACGTGCCTGCTCGATGCATTTGGCCCAGTTTGCATCGGTTTCTCCGACCATCCCTGCAATCAAATCGATGTTCACTTGTGGAAACCCAACCTGCTGAATCCAGTCATAGGCACGGAAGATTTCCGGTGAAAGATGGGCACGGCCATTCTCTTCCAGAATTGTATCGTTGAAATTTTCGACCCCCAGTGAGATCCGTGTGATTCCGATTTCTTTCAATGTCTGCAGCTTTTCCAGACTAAGCGTTCCCGGTTCGCATTCGAACGTCACTTCCTCGGCATGGTCCCAGGAAACGGATCGGCTGAGTTCATCTCTGAGAAAATGAAGTTGTCTCGAACTGAGATACGACGGGGTCCCGCCACCGAAATAGACAAACTTCAACTCGCGGCCAGGCACGGCTGGCTCGTGGCTCAACAGTTCAACTTCTTTTGCCAGGGCTTCCACATAACGTGAAATGGCATTCGCGTTCTGATTCGTATAGACGCGGAAGTAACAGAACTTGCATCGCTTCCGACAAAACGGAATGTGCAAATAAAGACCCATCGGTACGGAGCGGTCAGGCTCGGCCTCAAATGCCGCACGAATTTCGGGTACCACATCGCGGTTCCATAGCGAAAACGGCGGATAGTTCGAAATGAAGTAGCTGCCGACCTCAGTCGTTGCAGGGGCGATTTCCAGGGAAGGAGTGGTTTCGGCAAGCATCGGAAAGTTCCGGTCATAAGTTCGAACAGGCGGGAATTCGAAGGCGGGAATTCAAATCAAAACATCGAAAACGTATTCGATTGACAGCAATCGGCGTTCCCAGCCTCTATTGAACCACTGACTGAGGACAAACCGCAAGGGCAACGCTGTGAAACATCTTACGAAAACAGTGACGACAGGGTGTGTCACTGACTTGGAATCTTCCCTAACGCTTCGGCATTGACCCGTAAACCGATCGTCAAAGAGGATTGGCCGACCGAGTACAGACATATTGTGGCACAAAATCGATATCGAACTGGTGTTTTCCGGACAAAAACTCTTTCGCGACGTAGTCTCGTGGGGCGGGCGCACGCGTCGCAACAAAGTTTCTGCGTGCGAGTGTCGACGCTACGCAAATTCAACTGCATAATGGTGCAATTGGAGATGGCTGAAAACATTTGTGGAACCCCGAAATGAAACTCCTGCCGGTTAACACAAATTCCGAACATGAGTCTCGCGGACAATTCCCCCCACTTTCGCGAAGGGGGTTGTTATCTCGCGTCGGAATGGGTTTAGGCGGTATTGCGCTGGCGGATCTGATTGGTCCACAACGATCGGCAATGGCGGTCGGCGGAGCCCTTCCTTCGACTCATCATCCCGCGACAGCAAAAAGGGTCATTTACCTTTTCCAAAGTGGCGGTCCGTCACAATTAGAAACCTTCGATTACAAACCGGTCCTGAACGAACGACAGGGCGAACCGTTGCCCGATTCCGTCCGACAAGGGCAGAGGTTAACGGGGATGTCGGGGAATCAATCGTCGCTCCCATTGGCTGGGTCGATCTTCAAGTTTGCTCAGCACGGTCAATCAGGAGCGTGGCTCAGCGAATTATTGCCACATACTGCCAAGTGTGCCGATGATCTCGCAATCATCCGTTCGATGACGACGGAAGCAATCAACCACGATCCGGCAATTACATTCCTGCAAACCGGAAACCAGCTGTCAGGACGACCGAGCATTGGCGCGTGGCTTTCGTATGGACTTGGAAGTGACAACGAAAATCTACCCGCGTTCGTGGTGCTGATCACCAAGGGAAAAGGGGATCAGCCACTTTATTCACGGCTGTGGGGGACCGGCTTCCTGCCATCGAATTACCAGGGGGTTCAATTTCGATCGGGCAAGGAACCAGTACTATACCTCAATAACCCCGCTGGCATTGATCGCACCAGCCGTCGTAACATGCTGGATCGTTTACAGGAACTTCACCAGTTGGAACTGGAATCCTCTGGCGATCTCGAGATCAACACACGTATTGCTCAGTACGAAATGGCCTTCCGAATGCAGTCAAGCGTTCCTGAAGTGACCGATCTTTCGTCCGAACCCGCACACATTTTTGACCTTTACGGCCCGGACGCGAAGCAGCCGGGAACATTCGCCGCGAACTGCCTGCTGGCACGTCGGTTAGCGGAACGAGGCGTGAAATTTATTCAGCTCTATCATCAGGGTTGGGATCAGCACGGTGGACTGCCAAACGGTATTCGAACCCAGTGTCGAGAGACCGATCAGCCCGCCGCAGCATTACTGACTGACCTCAAACAACGAGGGTTATTGAACGATACGCTGGTCATCTGGGGTGGCGAGTTTGGCCGAACGAATTACTCGCAGGGTAAGCTCACCGCAACCGACTATGGTCGCGATCATCACCCGCGATGCTTCAGCATGTGGATGGCCGGAGGGGGAATCAAAGGAGGAACCGTCTACGGCGAGACGTGCCCGTTCGGCTACAACGTCGTCAAAGACGAAGTGCGGGTTCGAGATTTTCATGCAACTTTGTTGCATCTCCTCGGGATCGACCACGAACGATTGTCATACAAATTCCAGGGCCTGGACGCTCGCCTGACTGGCGTTGAAGAAACACGAGTCGTCTCGGAAATCTTGAACGGAGCTTGAGGAAGTTGAAGCGTGCAAACGACCATTATTTAGAAACCAAGGTCTCACACCTCTAACCCGCGAATGACTTTCCGATTCTGAACCCATCGTCCGACGCGCATGAACCGGCTGTGCCGGGCCTGCAGCAACGCGCGAACGACATCCCTATTCTGAACCCATCATCCGACGCGCGTGAACCGGCTGTGCCGGGCCGGCTGTGCCGGGCCGGATGTGCCGGGCCGGATGTGCCGGGCCGGATGTGCCGGGCCGGATGGGGTGACTACTTCATTCGGGTTTTATTCGCTATACTCTTACAAATGTTCGTAGATCAAGTCAGCATTTTTTGTAAGGCGGGGGACGGCGGTCCGGGGGCGTGCAGCTTTCGGCGTGAGGCTCATATTCCGCGCGGTGGTCCCAACGGAGGCGATGGCGGTCGCGGCGGTCATGTAGTGATCGAAGCGGACGAAAACGTCAGCAGTCTGGTGCATCTTGTCGGAGTTCGTCATTGGAACGCCGAAAACGGTCAGCCCGGTGAACCGACTCTTAAAACAGGAAGAAATGGCGAGGAAACCGTAATATTGGTTCCTCCCGGTACGATTATCCGTGACGCAACCCGCGATTTTATCTTGAAAGACCTGGTCGAACATGGCGACCGAGTGATCATTGCGAAGGCGGGCGAAGGGGGAAAAGGGAACACGCGGTTCATGTCCTCCACGAACCGTGCTCCTCGTGAATTCGGACCAGGTGAACCTGGCGAACGGCGCGATGTCATCCTCGAATTAAAGGTGATTGCGGACGTCGGTTTAATCGGCAAGCCGAATGCCGGAAAATCGACCCTATTAAGTCGACTTTCGCGTGCGACTCCTGAGATTGCGAATTATCCCTTCACGACAAAATACCCGAATCTCGGCATCGTCCGAGTCGGGCAGGAACGTCAGTTTGTCATGGCGGACATTCCCGGCTTGATCGAAGGTGCTCATGCAGGAGTCGGATTGGGGCATGAGTTCCTGAAGCATGTGGAGCGAACAAAAATGTTCATTCACCTCGTGGAACCAGCTCCTGACGACCAGACCGATCCGATCGAAAACTACCTCAATATTCGCGAGGAGTTGCGGTTGTACGACGAGGAACTGGCGAAACGTCCGGAAATCGTCTGCATCACAAAGTGTGAACTCGAAGACGCGGATGCGGCGGCAGAACTGCTGGAAGAACGGATTGGTCGACCGGTGTTGAGGATCTCGTCCGTTGCGGGCAAAGGTCTGCCTCAATTATTGCAACAGACGATTCGGATGCTGGACGAACTTCAGCACCCCGATTCGGTTTTTCACAAATAAATCGGCTCGCCTGATCGAATCAGGATGTCAGTCGTTTTTTGTAATTTGGTCTGAGTCGACGGCGAATTTCCGGCATCAGTCCATAGGCCAGCGCCAAAACCTTCAGTGGGTGTAACGTCGGTGTCGTCGACTGTTGTTCCATCTGAAGCTTGCAACTACTGCATTCGGTGATGCCGAATTCAATCTGGTCGGAACGCATTTGTTCGATCAACTTGCGACCAATGGCTAACGATTCGTTAAAGTGTTCCTTCGTCAGACCGAATGTCCCTGCGAGCCCCGAACAGCCATGGTCAGTATTTGACGTCTTGAACTGCGGAATCAACCGGCAAATTTCCAGCAACGGAGTCGTTTGACCCAAGGCTCGCAAATGACAAGGGGTGTGATAGGCAGCGACATGCGGCAACGCCTCGAAGTCGGTTCGCAGTTCATTTCTTGACTGCAGTCCGGCCAGAAAGTCTCCCGCTTCGACAACATGATCGGCGACCAGCTGAACATCGGGATGATCGAGGAATCGAGGGTACTCGAACTTCAGGCAAACAGCCGCGGCGGGTTCGGTACAGACGATTGGGCAACCTTCGCGGGCGAATTCTGCCAGGATACGAACGTTCGTATTGGCTAATTGACGAGCCGCCTCAAGATCGCCAGTCGAGATCAAGGCCATTCCCGATCTCAATTGTGATGGAGGAACATGCAATGTCAGGCCTTGATGCTCGATGATTCTGCCGAAGGCGAATGCCAGTTCAGGATCATGCGCGTTCGCATAGTGGTCAACAAAATAGACGACCGGCACGGGGTCTTTTAATGAGACGGGTGGTGCCAACCATTTCCGTGGGGCCGTATGGAGAAAGGTTCTTCGACTGAACGGAGGGAGTTTGCGGCGGCATGAGACGCCGACTAGTCGCTCCATGATCCAGCGGAAACTTCTGGTATTTAACAGTGGATTGATTATCCACGAGAGTCGACATAACGAATCGCTCCAGGCATGGACTCGCGAGAGAAACCATTCGGGTGTCTTCGGTCCATTTGCAGCCACGAACTGTGCTTTGGCTTCCAGCATCAGATGAGGAACATCAACTTCGGTCGGGCATTCGAGCTGACACTGTTTGCAGTTGAAACACATGTCTGACAACTGCTGCATTTCGACCGATGCCAACTCGTGTTGCGGCAGCCTTCCATCGACAATCGCTCGAACGGCATTGGCCTTGGCTCGAGGGGACCGTTCTTCGGCAGGGTCTGACCGGAAGAACGGACACATTCGGGAATCGGATTCCTGGGTTCTGCAGGCTCCACAACCATGACACGACATCGCAGCGGCGGAAAATTCACGCGGCGACCACTTGAGTTGCAGTTCCACCAGTGGTTCCAGCGTATCAATTTGTGGACGAAGATGATTGACCGTCAGGTGTGGATCATGGCTGAGAACTTTATTGGGATTGAGCAGATGATCAGGATCGAAAAGGGTCTTGACCTCCTGGAAGACTCGATACAGTTCACCATATTGCGATTGGAGGAACGCCGTTCGCGAGAGACCAAGCCCATGCTCGCCACTGATCGACCCGCCGACCGAAATTGCCGCGTCATAGAGATCTCGCGCCAGTTCCTCCAAAAGGGACGGATCGAATGGCGACGCCAGGAACGGCCGCATGTGGAGCTGACCGACCGCCGCATGGGCGTAAAGTGATGCCGTCACCTCATGTTTCTGCCAGATACGTCGTGCTTTTGAAACGTACTCAAGCAACATTTCCGGGGGAATCGCGATGTCTTCTACAATGGGAACCGGCGATGTTTCGCCACGTGCCCGGTTCAAAAGCGGGATAACACGGTTTGGCAAAGACCATAGAAATTCCACTTCGTCGAAGGTCGTTGCTTCATAAACCGAGTGACCGGCATCTGGCAATTCTTTTAAGGCTTGCAGCAGGTCTCGAACGCTCCGCGTCGTTTCCGACTGACTGAATCCCGTCAGCTCGACGATCAAGGCCGCTTCTGCAGCAGCCGGAATCAATACCCTGAACCGCGGATCCAGATCGCGAGCTAATGTTAACAATCGGCGATCGACCAGGTCACAGGCACTCGGATGGTGTGCCGCCGTTGTCTGCACCGCCTGAATTGCCGACTCAATCGATTCGAACACGATCATCAGCGCAGAACGATGCGCAGGTAACGCTGATGTTTTTAGCGTTGCGGCCGTAAACAGGCCCAGTGTCCCCTCCGAACCAACCAGCAAGCGAGGGAGCGAGACCTGGGATTCTGAAAGGACATCCCGAAGCATATATCCAGCTCGATTACGGACCTGTCGAGCGGGCTGTTTTACATTGATCAGTTCTGCATTTCGTCCAAGTAAGATTGAAAGACGATTTACCAGCGATTGCTTTACTGCCGCCGCCTCGTCGGCAGTCGACTCAGTGACACCTCGAGTCTTTGGGTCAAACGCTTTTTCAATGGCCGCTTCAAAGCGAGATCCTTTCGCCGTAACAAGTTCGATGCTGACGACATGGTCTCGCGTCGAACCGACTCGAATCGAATGTGAACCAGCGGCATCAAGAGCCAGCATGCTGCCGACCGTGGTTGTGGCCGAATTCGACGGATCAGGCGGGAAATAACGACCCGATTTTCGCAGTATTTGATTGAGCTGGCCGTGAACAACGCCGGGCTGGACGCGAACCGTCTGCGTACCGATTTCCTCGACTGCATGCATGTGCCGGGAAAAGTCGATCACGATTCCAGGTCCAAGTGCCTCGCCTGCGACGCTGGTTCCCGCCCCACGAGGTACCAGTGGAAGGTGGTTTTCCGCCGCGTAACGAACGAGCGTCACGACATCGTCTCGATTGCGCGGGTGAGCCACGCCAAGAGGTGTGATTTGATGCAGGCTGCCGTCAGTGGCGTAGAGTGCCCGCGCAAGCGGATTACAAAGAATCTCCCCTTGGAAGATTCCTGCCATGTCTTCAATAAGTCTCGATTGGCGAAAGTCCACGGTACAGTTTTTTAGAGTTCAGTTTGCTGACGCATCCTTAACCCGATGTGGCAGGATATGATTTGTTGCGTAGAATCTCTGCAAGATCGTGTCGTAGATTGCGTACGGGTCTTCGTGAAATACCATTTCCCGACAAGCAGAATGAATCAGCCAATCACCCCGGGCAATTTCGCCTTCCAGCTGTCCCGCACCCCAACCGGCGTATCCTGAAAAAACACGGAACGAATGTTTGAGGCTATCGCTGGCGGCAGCTTCACCGATCACCTGCTCGAACGCGTCCGGGCTTCCACCGACGAACAATCCGGGCAAAACCGACGGACTATTGTCCTGAAAGGCCGAATCATCATGCAAGATCACGAGCGCCGATGGCTCGACAGGCCCGCCGCCAAAAACGACGTCATCAGTCTCAGGCAGATCAAAGTGGCCAGCCAGGGCATGTGCGACCTTAATGGACGAAGGCCGATTGATGACGAGCCCCATCGCACCCTGTTCGCCGTGTTCGAGCAGTAAAACAACTGTCTTATAGAAATTATCGTCACGCACCCGTTTGGCTGCGATCAGAAACCGACCTCGTAACGATTCGGTCATGTTGGCACCGTCGGAATTGCATTGACTGAAAGGAACCAGAATCGACAGGGACGAATTTCTGCCGTCAGATGATTCTATCGATGCCCTGTCGCAAACGAAACCAGTTCGCGCTAACTGGCGACTTCCAGTTTGATAAAATTCGTATCCCATCTCTTGAAAGCATGGGGCAAGATTGATTGAAACAGAGGGATTGTCAGTCTCGCGGCGTGTCAGTTTTTGGCCGGCAAGCAAATTCAATTTTCAGAGGCTAACAGCCTCTGCGACGGCTTGTGAGTCGGCGTCGAATGGCCGGCCCCGTCCAAATGACCAGCAACCTCTAATTCGAAAACGAGTCGGAATCGTTGAGTGTTTCCGATCCGAAAGAATCAGCACCAACACCAACCAGAGCCGGGATGTCTGCCTCTTCAGAAACGTCCTGGCTTTCACCGCTTCCGTGACCGAGTGGCCAGATATGGAATCCCCCTTTGAAAGTCGTGGTGATCTCCCAGACGCCCCAGATCCCACGGCCCTCATTGTAGCCCTGATATGAAACATCGTGTCTTCCGAGGTATCGTTTAGACCACCAGCAGTTTCCCGAATCTCTTTCATAGCTTCCGGAAATCAAAAATTCGCCGATGATGTCTCGACCTTCACCGCGCATCTTCCCTTCGCGGAACGTTAAAAAAAGTTCCATGGTCTGACGTCCAGGCAATCCTGGCTGCAGAAAGTATCCTTCCCAGGGTCCAGATGGGAACCGGTCATCCTGTTCCAGCGTTGGATCGGACTCGTGATCAGTCGGAGAAGGCATTTGAGAATCCATCTGTCGCATTCGACATCGAGAAGTTTTTCGGCGCAATCAGATTTGGATTCTTCGGGTCTGACCAGTGCCGGTCAATGGGGTTTTCTATTTTGCAGGTAGTGGATCCGCGTTTCGATTTGCCCCTGGGACCCAGAGAACATCATTTTTTCCGTTGTCGTTGGCGCATCGGGCGAGCACGAAAAGCAGGTCAGAAAGCCGATTCAGGTAGATCTGAACCTGCGGATTGATCCGTTCGGTCTGCGCCAGTCGAAGCACTTCGATTTCGGCTCGACGACAAACGGTTCGAGCGACGTGAAGATTTGCGGAGGCCACGGAGCCTGCAGGAAGAACAAAACTCGTCAATGGTTGGAGCTTTTCGGTCGCGGAATCAATCGAGCGTTCCAGCAGTGCCACTTGTTCCACGGTCATTCTCAAAGGTGTATGGACGGGCGGCTCGTCGGTTTCCGGGATACAAAGGTCGGCTCCAACATCGAAAAGGTCATTCTGAATTAATGTCAGCATGCGAGCGATTTCTGCCGATGGACCGACGGCGAGTACGCACCCGAGTACGGAATTTAATTCATCGACCGTACCATAAGCCACGATTCGCTGATCTGTTTTTGGAACGCGCCGACCGTCTCCCAGCGAAGTCTCGCCGGAATCACCTGTTTTGGTATAGATGCAGTTGAGATAAACCATAGACAGGCTTCATTAATTGAGAAACGGTGACGGACTTTGCCCTCGAAACATCTTCAAGGAACGCTGATTGATCATAGTTCAGCCAGTGGCTCTGACCACATGACTTCAGCAAAGCCTGCCAACAAGATCAATGAACCGGCCGTGGAATTGGCTCGTGCTTTGTCAATCTTCCGAATTTCTGAATCAGGGTGCCACTGTATAACCGTCTTCGGTCATACAGTGCTCTTTCAGCCGCAGAACGGAAGACTCTGCTTCTCGGAAGACTCCAGAGAGGCGTTGCGTCAGACCAAAGTAGCCATCATCGCTCCGCATGATGAGCATTGTTCGAGAACCTGCCAATTTTCAATTCGCATGTTCTCAAAAAAGTAATTCAAATCACGTTTTTGTCCCGATGCTGAGGCAACGCTTGAATCGTTTCCGACGCATGCTCATCACGCGGAGCGATGATGGCGACTTTGGAAGAAATCCTGACACTTAACTCAAAAAGTCAACTTCCCCATGGGAGGAAGTCCGAAGCAGTGGCACAGTTTCTTGATTGAAATGTTTGACAAAGGACTCGCCGCTGGCAGTTCCGTGCTGCAGTTCACGCAGCGCGACGAATACCTTCTGTTGCTGAATTAATCTGGCAACAGCTCCCTTGCCCGGTCATCAGTCCCCGTCTGCCAAAGTCACGCCAGAAATTTCGGTGCAGCTTTTCAGGAGGAGATTGGAAGGTCACGGTAAAGTAATTACTGTGGTCGCGTGCACCAAACAGCCAATCCCAATTGGCTCGCTCAAACAACAATTCTCGGTAGCTCAGAGTTTCGAACTGACCTGGAAAACAGGCGAGATGCCGTTTCCAGCAAGCAGGACCGTGTACTGAGTCAGGGCTCGCAGAAGCATCTTCTTTTCGGACAAAGACCAGATCTCCGCCGGGTTTCAAGCAGGAAAGCAGATTCGCGGTTGCAGTTCGAGTCCGCAGGTCGAGTAAATTATTGCGATAAACCGACAAATCCTGAACGATAATCAGATCGAATTCATTGTTCGAAACTGGTAACGATTCATCGAATCGCGTCAGTTGAAAATCGAATTGAGGAAATCTCTGGCGCACGTCGTCAATGACGTCTGTGGAATCGTCGATTGCATCCACATTGTATGCGAGCCCATCGAGGAATGGGATTAGTTCGCCATCTCCACAACCCGCGACAAGAATGCGTCCGCCGAATCGTATACCGTGACCGATCAACACATGTTTCAGCAATCGATTGGGGATCGACCGATGAGTGATTGCGTTGGAGGAGGGTTGATATAAGCGAACCACGAACCGCCTCCTGTAATTCTGATTGCTGTCGTATTTGACTGAGACGGGTTTAAGCAATGATGGTCGAAATTGTTTATGACATCTGGACGAACTGATAGATTTTGACGCCCCAGGCTATTGATGTGAATGCGTGGTATATGCCTACCTTGAAGCGCGGTCAAGATCGCTCATCGTCAGTCGAACAGGAATCACGACCCGACAAGCGGTCGAGGGAGTATTATCGACGATTGGTTGCTCTGCCAATGATCGTACACCGAGAATCAGGTGATCCAAATTCAAACCGCAAAAGTTGCCGTTATCTGTGGGTCGCTCGGTTTGGATCGACCGAAGCAACTCCTCAGCCCGCCGCGCATGGCGTTGGACTCCGTTGATTTGACCCTCGCGCGCCTTCACCCCCGCTGCCGCCAGTTTGATCAGGCTCTTCAGAAAATCAGCGATCACACCCTTGCGACCGGCTGCAATCCACAAACCTTCCCAAGCTTCATGAGCTTCCCAGTAGTAGCCCGCGTTGAAGAGATCAATGGCGAAAAGAAACTCGATTGATTTGCCTGGACACTGGGAATCCAACGGCTCTGGCACAGTCTGCGGATGTCCGAAGCTGTGGCCATGAGGATCGGTTACGGGATGTGGATGCCTTCCCGGAACGAAAGCGTAAGCCGGAAAAGGAACGTCGGGGGCATAGCGATCAGTCGGCATGAAAAAACGCTTAAGTTGGACTAAGGTCCAAAATTAAATCCGGACGCTCAACATAAAAAGTAACACGAAGAGAAGTACGACGCCAAGAACGATACCAAAAATAAGGAATTGCCAAGTGATCGCTGCGATGGAACAACCCATACCCGTCAATGTGATGGCAGTTTGCTTTTCTCGGACATGTGCGACCGAACAAAGTGCCAGACCGATCAAACCAAAGAGAGTCGCGGCAATCATGAACCAGCGAAGTGGATCGTTAGTAAAAGAATTATTCGGCGGAATCGGGCTCTTGATTTCCTTTCCACCGAAGTTGAGTGACAGTCCTTTGAACCTCAATGTAACCCCGCCCTCTTTTCGTGGGGGGCCATGTATCCTGCGCTGCGTTTGTTCGGGAGTTTCAAACGGATTCGGCAAAGATCGCTCCATTGCGATGCTGGGAATCGCAGCAAGAGCCAATCCAAGAATCCCGGTGACAAGGCCATAGACACCCAGCGGAATCCGCCGGAGAAACCGTCCGAGTGCGCCAAGATGATTGAGGGGCATTTCATTCGAATGCGGTGGAACATTTTGAGGAGTATCGATGTTGCGTTCCATTCTCGTTGGTCGCGAATTCAGGATAAATTAACAACGATTGACCTATGATCGATGCCGACGAATCGTTGAATCAGCAAAAAGCCCGGCATACTTGACCGATGGTGGATGAAAGTCAAGAAAAAATATTACGTAAAAACAGAAAAAGCATGTTGACAGACTTTGGCCTTGCCGATACATCTCGCCCGCCTTTCTCCAACTCCCAAAAAAACAATTCGATTCAACCGCCAGCCATTCACTGGAACACTGACAGTTCGTCGTTACTTCCGTGACGCGATGTTTAGTTCCTGTTAATGACTGGCACCCCGGCCACGAGCATTCGTTCGTTGCTTCATGTCTGTTTGACTTTCGGTTTCTCCCCCAAAAAATTCGTTTGTATCGAATGTGTTCATGGCGTGAAATTCACGTTTCTTGACCGCTTTCGGTGCGCTCACATCCCTTCGCACGGTTTCCTCCCAGACCACGGTGCCAGTATGAACTTTTCGCATCCCGATGTGATCCCCTTCCCACAACGAGCCATTTCGGCCCCCGTCGCTCCAACAGCGGAGCCGGCACCATCAGTGCTGGTTGTCTCGTCTGATCCCGACATGGCTCGGCGATTGTGCGAAGATGGCCAAACGCTTGGAATGATCTGCCGAACAGTGTCGTCCGTTGAAGCAGCACTGCAGTCGCTTCACACGCAAAGTGCCGACATTTGCCTGGTCGGCGTTCTCGCGGCAGGTGAAACGGTTTCCGGACTAAGCAGTCAGATTGAACAAAAAGGCTGGTCAACACAAGTCGTTTGTGTGGTGACCGAAGCCTCCGCTGATGCCCCTCAACTTTTCTCGAGTGCCACAGGTGTTGAGCATCTGTCGCAGCCTTACTCGCCGACGACGTTTTCTCGCGTGCTGGCTGGAGCCAGTCAGCGATCTCGATTGCACGCCGAAAATCGCCGCCTCAAACGACAGCTCAGCAATCGCAACTTACGCGATATGGTTGGACATAGTCAGGGAATGCAGGTCTTACGGCAGCAAGTCCAAAACAGTGCAGAGCAAACTGGCTGCGTGCTGCTTAAAGGTGAACAAGGGACCGGAATTGATCTTGTTGCTCAGGCGATTCACGATTCCAGCCGACGTGCCCATCGACCATTCGTAAAAGTCGATTGCAGCGTCTTGTCTGCCGAAACCCTGGAAGAAGAACTTTTCGGTCAACTCGAACACGAACCTGGTGGTATGGCCCGACACAAACCAGGTCGACTCGAACAAGCCGATGGTGGTACGCTGCTACTCGATCAGGTCCAGTACATCGCACTTCCTGTCCAGAAGCAACTTGTCAACCTGCTTCGCGAACAACGTTTCGAGCACCCCACCAGTCACGAACGGGTTCGGTTTGATGTTCGTTTCGTGTTCGGCTCTCATGTCGACCTGGAAACACTCGTCGATCGCGGGCTGTTCCGTCGCGATTTGTACGAAGAAATCTGTCAGTCCGCGATTGAATTGCCAACGCTTCGTTCACGAAAAGAAGATATTGGTTCTTTAACCGAATATTTTCTGCGTCGCGTTGCTGGTCGCGAAGGGAAGCCGCCACGTTCCATCATGATCGATGCACTGCATGTGTTGCAGAGTTACGATTGGCCTGGCAATGTCCGCGAACTTGAAAACATGGTCGAACGTGCCTGTGCACTTGACTGGGGTTCGAAACTGACCTCTGCCATGCTTGTTCCCTGGATGTCAAAGGAATGCTCCAGCGACGGTCCTGACGCCCTGCCCGGAATGACACTGGCCGAAATGGAACGAAAGCTGATTGAAGCAGCCTTCAACCGTTTCGCAGGAAACCGAGAAAAGACGGCAAAGGCCCTGCAAATCGGAATTCGTACTCTATCGGGCAAGCTGCGAGAATACGGCTATCCTCCACGCGGCGGGCCGGGCTCAAACGTTAAAGCCTGGTCGCCAGCCGATCAAACGAGTGTACCTGATGCTGGCGTCCACGATCAAATTGATCGCCGCGCCGCCTGATCCCAAGATGACCCCAACTGCACTTGCAGTTGAATCGTAAAAAACACAAATCCCTTCGTATCAGTTTTTGGGAGAGAACTGGTGCGAGGGGACTGTGTTTTCTTTGGGCTCCGCAAATACTTGGGAATTTCGTCACCGATCAATTCCCTGAACTCGAGTGGCCTTCATTTCTTCTGAGAAGATTTCGACGCCGCTGAACGAGCGTAGGTTTTCGAAGCTGGTCTCGAACAGGGCTGTCGCGAAGTTCCTGATTCCGGTCCGATAAATTTGCTGAGGATCTCGTCTAACAGTTTCTCGATTTTCGGATTCATGGTTGCGGTTGCCATTCGTTAACCTCTCTCTTTCGTGATGATCGTGTTTATTCGAATGACTCAAACCTAGTTCAGAAAAAACAACCTGCGGCAACATCGTCGTTGTTTTCGCGAAACATCGCATTTTAATGCGTCTATCTGAGACGATTATTCCGACAGGAACGTCTGGGCACGTGCGGGAAAACCGTTCTCATCCGATTTCCAGAGAATTCATTCAAGAATAGAAATCCGAAGTCGCGTCACTGCGACACGTCGACCTATTTCGCAGACGGACGTTTCATGGATAGAATGGAAGCCGGTACTTCTGAATGTAAGCATCATATATGAAATGCGGAAAACGGCTTTCGAAAATGACTATCGAGAGCCCTGAGACGAAATATGGCCAAACCTGCCGACTCGAAACCTGACTATTCACTTTCCCGCGTGGTCTGTCGCAACCGTAAAGCGAAGCACGAGTACGAGTTGTCGCAATCGCTGGAATGCGGAATCATGCTGCATGGCAGCGAAGTGAAAAGCGTACGAAATAACAAAATCTCGATCGAAGAAGCCTACGTGCGAGTTCAAGGTCATGAGGTCTGGCTGGTGGGATGCGATATCGCTGAATATCCTCAGGCGACGTATCTGAATCACGATCCCAAACGGCAACGGAAATTATTGCTGCATCGCCGGGAAATTCGCAAATTTGCCGAGGTGGCAAGTCAGAAGGGACTGTCGATTGTCCCACTTGAAGTCCACCTCGTCCGCGGCAATGTCAAAGTTACCATCGCGGTTGGAAAAGGCCTGAAACGACATGATAAGCGAGACAAGCTGAAAGAACACGATGCTGATCGTGAAATTCGGCAGGCGATGCGTCGGCAACCTGATTGATTCTGGCCCCGTTGGTGAATCAAGATTTGAAAGCGTCTCGAAACGAAGTGAAATGGATCGTAATGGCCAAATTGACTCCTTTGCAGGCGGCTCTGGAACGAGGTCTGGCAGACGGCGGAGATTTATTTGAGGCTCTGAACGAGCTAAGAAATTATGAAATCGAAACCCTCGAAGACGCTGAATCTCTCGTGGATGCCCTGGAACAGTATCTCGACCGACCGATGGAAGCCCCGGGGATCTTTACAGCATTTCACCAGCTGGTCTCGTTATTTCAGTCGGTCACTGCAGTCAGTCCGTTTCAATATCTGGTCAAACGAGGCATTCCCCTGTTAATTCAGGCTTATGACGATCGACTTTCTTGTGCCGAAGAACAACAGAACGAGTTGTTGTTCGCGATCAAGATTTTTGCTCGCTATGGACCGGAAGAAGGGCTGGATCGACTGGTACAAGCCGCATATCACCCGATTCTTCGGGAAGGCTATCTCTGGTCCGTGATTTTCGAGCAGTTGGGTGATCAAGATCCCGTATTACCGGAACTGATCGATCGGCTGAGTGATCCTTTGCCCGACGGATTTGCGTGTGTGGCATTTCTGGATTGGGTCAATCGACTGGCTCGGGAAGATTTCCTCTCTCAACATCCATTCAATACTCATGATGGGATTCAACGGTTAAAGCACTGGCTGAGAAGCAGCAAGAAAGACGAATTCAGTTTTGCACACAGTTCGGCAGCATCGCTTCCCTTTATTAATGAACCGGAACGCGAGCAGTTATTGGCTCTAGCGATGGATCATCCCGATCCCGCTGTTCAGATGGAGGCTGCCTGGGCGTCTGCCCGGCTTGGCAGCGACGCGGGATTGAAATTTCTCGTTCGTACATGTCTGGACCGTAGTTATTCGACAACGGCTTGCGCTTACCTTGAAGAACTCGGACGAGACGATGCAATTCCCGATGAAGCGAATGAACCGGATTTTCGGGCCATGGCCGATATGTGTGACTGGCTTGCTCATCCTCAGGAATTTGGTCGACCGCCTGATGAAATCGAACAGTACGATACGAGAGAGCTTTTCTGGCCACCGACAAATGACGTCCGGCAACTCTGGTTATTTCGTTATCGTTACATTGCTGAAGAAGCGGGTGAATCCGACGATTACGGCCTGGGATGTTACGGCAGCGCAACTTTCTCGTTATTTGATGAAACGAAACCAGAGATGTCCCCCGAAGATGTCTATGCACTTCATTGTTGCTGGGAACTGGAAATGAATGAGGACCTTCGTGCTCCCGAAGAACGAACGATTGCGGCCGGTCGAGCAATTCTCGAAGCGGGTGCAAGAGGCGAATATGCGGAAGATGAGGAAGACGATGATGAAGAGGATGAAGACTTCTGAAGACTTGCTCTCGGTGTCTTCTGCTATTCGACCCAAACAAATTTGAAAACAAGAGTTAAACTGATTTCGTGCAGAACACCGTAAAACGTTAGCCCGATGCGTCAGCGAGGCAGAAAAAAGCTAGACCTTCACTTGCACGTCGGGCTGATGAATATTCCTGGCTGACCTCCCGGATTTAATGGGGTGATCGATGAAAGATTTGTTTTGCAATCGACGTCGTTTTCTTGGCCTTGCCACCGGATGGTCAGTCAGTTCGGGGCTGGTTTCGCGACTTCAGGCTGATGATCCTGTACCCGGTCCTGAAGGTCGTCCTCGCGTCACGAAGCCACGCGCTACGTCCGGCGATAAGATCAGTGAACCTGATTGGGAACAGCGGTTGACGATTTCTGTGGGACAGAAACAAGGCGATCTGATTGGAACATCTCATAAAGTCCTTCAATCGGCGGTCGACAATGTCGCACGACTCGGAGGGGGCACTGTCCAGATTTTGCCGGGGACGTACCTGTTGCGCGGGTCCATTCATCTGCGGTCAAATGTCCGGCTGATTGGAACTGGCGAGGAAACCATTCTGACCAAACCCGCGTCTGTCAGCACCAAACTTGTTGCCGATTCGGATTGGTACGATCAGGAGATAACCCTGGAAGATTCCAAAGGTTTTGAAGTTGGTGACAGTGTTTGTTTGCGGACGCGAAATCCTCACAACGGCAGCCCAACAGTTCTTAAACGGACGCTTGTCGCTCGATCAGGCAATCGATTTAAGCTCGACCGTGCATTGAGAGAAAACTTCTGGACAATCGGCGAATCAACGTGTTCGACACTGTTCCCTTTGGTCACGGGTGAAGAGATCGACAATCTTGTCATTGAACGCCTGACACTCGATGGTAATCGAGCGAACAATGAAAACCTGGATGGCAACTATGGGGGCTGCATCTTCTTTCAGGATGTCAATCAGGTCCTGATCCGCAACGTGACGGCCCGGCATAACAATGGCGATGGCATCAGTTGGCAAATTTGTCACGATGTCACGGTTGAGGACTGCCACAGCCATGATCACGCGGGTCTCGGCCTGCATCCTGGATCGGGTTCCCAGCGACCCGTCATGCGCCGTAACAAGCTTGAACGATGTCAAATCGGACTCTTCTTCTGCTGGGGTGTGAAATACGGACTGGCAGAAGAGAATATGATCCTCGATATCAAAGGGCAGGGGATCTCCATCGGGCACCGCGATACCGACAACATCGTGCGGAAGAACGTTGTACGAAACAGCGGCCAGACCGGCGTTCTGTTCCGACCCGAACGGGGGGCCGGTTTTTGCGGTCATCGCAATCTGATTGAACAGAACGTCATCGAAAATAGCGGGCCCGCCGATGGTGTCGCCATCGATGTTCAAGGTGGTACTGAACTCGTCACGCTGCGACAGAACACCATTAAGGAAACCCGCGAAGCGGCCCAGCGCATCGGCATTCGCCTGGGGAAAGAAACCAAACAAATCAATCTTCTGGACAACACTTTTGCCGGGCTGAAGCAGGACGTCGTACAAGCATAACGCAAGTCGCGATGCAGGCGTTGCAGCACCTTGGCGACGCGCGAGGTATCAAAAACTTTAGCAATATACAGGTGACCCACCAAGACCAAGTGGGTCATGGATTTGCCAAGTAGATCGTTCCGATAATAAGGAATTGGAGTAAGCCAGATGACCCGTCTATCAAGCAGCATCGTCGCCGCTTTCACCCTCGGATTCATAGCAGCGTTAATGACAGTATCGGGCTGCAGCGAGCCGGCATCTCGTAAGCTAACGATATTCCAATTTCAAAGCACTCAAACCTATACAGGTCCTTTTCAGATTGATACCAGTGAATTGCCAGCCGGTGCCGTTGCGTCGATAAACCAAACAGGTAACGCGGGCAAGCCGGAGACGAAATTGACCTTGAATCAAGATTATCAGTTTGAAGTTGTTTTTCGGCTTGCAGACACTCAAAGGAAAATCCAACAGCAAGACAGTAAGAATCCGTGACGTAACTGTGAGTGTCGAAGCCGACCGCCGATTTGTCAGCCGGGTAAATGTAGTAAGTCAAGTATATTATTGCCAAAACTTTAGTACGACATCGTCGTCGGGTCCAAGGTTAAATCAGGCTGCGGGGCATGAGGGTAATCAACAGGCTGATACCGTATCGCCAATTCAGGCGTCATCAGTTTTTCCTGGTTTTGAACTCGCGATGTCAGGGCTCGGTCCAGTATGCCGCTTGTCAACAATGTTCGCTCGATGGGATAGCTTGGCTTCCCCGTGTGAATCATTCGTTCGATTCCCTTCAGCAGATAAGCGAAATGAGGGTAATACGGCTCTGTTCGTTCTTCGAAGCGAGTTGCCAGCAGGGACTCTTGCCCTTTGATCTTCAACGCGACTGCTGATCCCGTAGCAAAGCCGGGTAACATGAAGACAGAGCCCAACAGGCCGTCTCGATATTGGAACAGGAATAGTCCAGCCTTGTCACTCTGTCGAACTCGATCTGGCTCGGCCGCAACCAAAGTCAACGCGGCGTCAAATACCGCTTTGGAAACGAGGCCGTCGTCAATCGCTTTCCAGATTGCATCACCTTGTCGGAACTGCACCCAATCGACCCCCGTCTCGGCCCCTTGACGCCGTTCAACAAGAGTCTGAAAACACTCCAGCGCATGGGAACCGTAGACATCCAGACCTGAATAACCAATCCCGACCGCTGCCTCAATCGGGCTCCCCATCGGAACCGTGATCTCAGGCGTACGAAACGTCACCGCCAGCGACGATCCCGCCATGAAGGGAACTTTCATCTCTTTTGCTCGATCGTACATCCACTTCGCATCTTGCCATTCAGGCCCCAGGTGCTTGTCATTGAAGACCGGGACGACGCGATCGTACTTGCGAAATGTGTCGGTAATTTCTTCGAAGAAACGGCGACGAGGATAAAGATGTTGCTCTTTCCCGTTATGAGGATAAGTACCGTGTTCGCCGATGCTGATCACGCCATCGACCGGGATTTTATCACTTCCTGCGGTGATCGCCTTTTCGATGGAATCGAAGAGCGGGACGTTGTGCTTTTTAGACATCGTTCGGGCGAGATCCCGATCCGTGAACTGATCGACATACATAGATGCCAGCGTTAAGGCAGGTCCGACACCACCGTCCTGCCTCCAACCTTCGAGGATCTTGCCGATCAAAACATCGGCGTGCAGACCTTTTGCATAGGCTGTCAGTACTGCTGCGACGGACTTCGGCTTCGTCTGTGCTGCATCCGAACCGGGGGGCGTCATCAACACGCCGGACATGGCCAAAGTTGCAGAAGTTTTCAGCCATTCTCGGCGAGAGAGCTCATCCGTCAGACCCATGGAATTACCTTTTCTGTTACTGGTGAAAGGGAAAGACAACCTGTAATAACGAACCTCTTTTCAGCGAGCTCAGGTACCTCAGTATGACAGCGATTTTTGCAACGGCAACTTGCCGCGAGGCGCATTCGTTCGTCGGCTTCGGTATCCTCAACCAGTCCGCTTCAATGTCCCACCTGATCGGGGTTTCCAAATGATGAATTCGGCGAAAAACAGACCTCCGCAACATGCCCTCATCTCAAAACGACATCGCGTTTTGCCAGTCGGAATTCTCCTGCTGGCTCTTATCGGATCGCAAGGCTCGTTTCAGGCCAGCGCGAAAGAGGGTGATTCGCCGTCGGCTTGGACTCCCGCTTTGATGATGCAGGTGAAGCGGGTTGGCAGCGTTGTCGTTTCACCAGATGGAAAACAAGTCGCTTATACTGTGCGGCAAGCGGTCATGAATGGCGATGACAGCGAATATCGGACTCAAATCCACCTTGCCGATGTTCAACGAAAAGAGTCACGGCAACTGACTCAAGGGGTCAAATCATCAGACGACCCGCAGTGGTCGCCCGATGGCAAGTGGATTGCTTTCGTCTCGTCTCGCGTCGGTAAGAAGAATCTTTGGGCGATAAACGTTGACGGCGGTGAAGCGTTCCAACTGACGGAAGTGAAGTCAGACATTGGTAGTTTCCGTTGGTCACCAAAGGGTGATTTAATTGCTTTTACAGCCATCGACCCGACGACCGAAACCGAGGAACGCGATTCTCGCCAAAAGAATGATGCCAAGGTCGTTGACGAGGATGTGAAACTCAACCGCCTTCACGTCGTGAACTTCACTGGACCGACACACCGTCCGTTGTTGTCCCGACAATTGACAGCGGGAACGCTGAGCATCGTCAATGAGGCTCGAGCGGGGCGATCGGGATACGACTGGTCGCCCGATGGAACCACGATTGCTGCGGCACATACGACGTCGCCACGGCCGGATGACTGGCCGTCGGCAGATCTTTCGTTAATCAACGTTGCCGATGGAACGGTCAAACCAATCCTCAACACAAACGCGGCGGAGACATCGCCCCTGTTTTCACCCGATGGAAAACAGATCGCCTGCACGATCAGCAACGATCCCCCGACATGGGGCGGCATTCGAACAGTCCACCTGATCTCTGTCGCTGATGGTTCCACAACAAAGCTAGCCGAAACCTACGATGGTTTTGGTCGATATTCCGAGCTCGTCGGCTGGTCGGCTGATGGAAGTCAGATGTTCTACACCGAAGTACAAGGGACGAGCATGAAGTTGCTAGCCTTGCCAAAAAAGTGGGGACCTGTCGAGATCCGTCGTGGTCCAGGCATGCCGATGGAAGGAATGTCGTTAGGCGGCGTATCCCTGAACTCGACTCGAACTCACTTTGGGTTTGGCTGGGAAAGACTCGAGGAGCCAGTCGAAGCATTCATAAGTGCGGTGGCACCTTTCGATCCTGTTGTCGTCAGCAAAGTACATAAAGATCTGTCGATGCCTCCGTTACCGCAAACGGAAGTCATTCGCTGGAAGTCTTCCGACGGCTTGGATGTGGTAGGTCTTCTGACCTATCCGAACGACTACAAAAAGGGTGATAAATATCCTTTGTTGCTTGTTGTGCACGGTGGGCCCATGGGTGTGTTTACGCAGACATTTGATGGCTCTGCCGGAACCTATCCGATTGCAGCCTTTGCATCGAAAGGCTACGCAGTTCTTCGCCCTAATCCGCGCGGAAGCAGCGGGTACGGAAAGACGTTTCGCCATGCGAACTATAATGACTGGGGTGGCGGTGATTTTCGAGACGTGATGACCGGCGTCGATCACGTGATCGCTCAAGGAATTGCTGACCCGGATCGATTGGGTGTAATGGGCTGGAGCTACGGTGGCTTTATGACTTCCTGGGCAATCACTCAGACAAAACGATTTCGCGCGGCGTCTGTCGGGGCCGGAGTCACGAACTTGATGAGTTTCACGGGAACCTCCGATATCCCTGGATTCCTTCCTGATTACTTTCAGGGGGAGTATTGGGATAAGTTCGACGCCTATCGAAATCATTCGGCCATGTTTCAAATCAAGGTAGTCACCACACCAACACTGATCCAGCATGGTGAACGGGATGAACGAGTCCCTCTCTCGCAAGGGTTGGAACTCTACAATGCACTCAAGCGACAAGGCTGCAAAACGAAAATGGTGATTTACCCACGAACACCGCACGGCATTGAAGAACCACGATTGATGCTCGACTGCATGAATCGGAATCTCGACTGGTTCGACCAGTATGTTGGTGGCTCCTCCCGATAGAGTCCGTAGACCGACCCATCAACAAACGACGCTGTTAACTGTAAGTGACTTGGAGCGAGGCTGATGGTTTCGTAAAGTCCAGGTCTCGCAATAACTGATACCTCACTCAAACGACAAAGATTTTCACAGATGGACTTAATTTCGCTTCTCTCACGCTGGACACACATTGGAACAGCAATCGTTCTCGTTGGCGGAACCTGTTTTCTCAGATTTGTGCTCGCCCCAGCCGCAGCGCAATTGCCGGATGCCGAGCACCAGAAACTGAAAGAACTGGTGATGAACACGTGGAAGAAATTCGTCCACGCGGGGATCACACTCTTTCTTCTGAGCGGTTTCTACAACTATCTGGTTGTTCAAATTCCAAAACACAAAGGAGACGGGCTCTATCATGGATTGATGGGAGCTAAGATGATGCTGGCGTTTGGCATCTTCTTCCTTGCATCAGCACTTGTCGGCCGATCAAAGTCGTTCGAAGGAATGCGGAAGAACGCAAAACTCTGGCAGCTGGTCATCATTATTCTGGCAGCGATCATCGTCGGAATCTCGGGATATCTTAAAATGGCAGGACCTAAGCTGGTCGGCTGATTGCACGAGTGACCCAGGTAACGATGCTTGCTTCAGATGTGGCTCGCGTAAGTCTGCCGCCAAATGCCATCGAAGTCCTTCAAAACCCCTGAACCCTCAGACGAACCGCTCATGCGTCTCGTGTTTAAGCATGTGAATGATTCCATGCTGCGCGAGATTGCCCAGGCGGACTATGGAATGGACGCCGACGCTCATTTACGGGCGTTAAACGCGGTGAAAACCGGCAACCTACCAGTCCCGATGCCATGGGAACCCAGAGAGGTTCTTGAGCTCGTTCGTTGGTCTGAACCTGATGTTCGAGAATGGAAGCCCGGTTCGGCGGGTGCGCGCGGACATTGGATGCGTTTATTCTCTTGTACGGTCCTGCTTCGTGCCGCGTCTGAACCCGAAAACGAGGGATACTTCACAGGTGAAGATTCAACGATTATTCAATTTGTCGACAGTGCCATAAAGCTCGGAAAGAAATCATCGCAGGCGGCATTAGCGTTCCTGCTTTGGTGCAATCAGTATCGTGAACCTAATGACGGGGACACTGGTTACTTTGCCGAAGCGATTCTCTGTTTAGCCGTTTCACTCGGCCAATGCGATGCTGACTGGGCACACTCGTTGATTGCTGCCGCAAAAATCGACGACGCAAATCCAGCAGCGATGATTCGTGATTGCCAGAAATCTCAGACATGGAAAGATGTCGTGTGTCGAACGCTCGTTGAGGCAAGTGCCGGCAACAAGGAAATTGAAGAATTTGGCAGAGCTTTGATCGGCGAATAGGGCGTCATAGCAATTCGGAAAAACACGAACCCCATCTGGGTGTGTTTTGAAAATGTCGTCATTTGATCTCTGACGCGTTATCATGATTCGGTCGACTGTTTTTCCCAGTCGATCGAACCGATGCCTCTCTGCGTTAGCCTGGAGAATCATGATGTGCCAACCCCGATGGATACTTTGTTTGATCCTCTTGGTTTGGGGCCACTCAATCACAGTTCTCGCTCAGGTGGGTGGCGGAGGCGGCCTCGGCGGGGGTGGTCTTGGTGGAGGAGGTTTCGGCGCCGGTGGGGGAGGAAATGGCCAGGGTCAAAACAACAGCTCAGGGATCAAGATCGACGCCGGAGGTGTTGTGTCGTTAACCGTCGCTGCCGACGGCACGATGACACTCGACAAGAAACGTCGAGACGCATTGGCGAAGAAACATCTATCGCAAGACGTCAATCAAAAAACAAAACAGCGTTTCGTATCGCTTGTCGAGTTAGAGAAACGACTGGTCGCGGTACTTTCGCAAGCTCAGCCGATTCCAGATGAACTATTCTATCTTGCGGGACTGCAGCGAATTGAGCACGTTTTTGTCTTTCCTGACGAACAGGATCTTGTCATCGCTGGTCCTGCCGAAGGCTTCGTACCCGATGTTGTTGGAAGGATGATCGGTGTTGAATCGGGTCGGCCAGTATTGCGACTGGACGATCTCGCCATCGCCTTGAGGACCGTCGCCAGATCACCGTTGAAACAACTAGGTTGCTCGATCGATCCTGTCCCGAGTCGTATCGCCGAACTGAAAAGGTTTATCCGCGACGGAACACCATCAACGATCGACGAAGTGGAAGCTCGATTCAATCAGATGGACGATATTCTTGACCTGCAGGATGTCAGGATTGACGGTGTCCCCACAGACTCTCATTTCGCCACCATGCTGGTGGAAGCAGACTATCGCATGAAACGGATTGCAATCGGATCTGAAGATCCGGCAATCAAGGGGCTGAAAAGTAACCTGGCGATGCTTGGATCAGGCGGGAGCGTCATGCAACGCTGGTGGTTCGTACCATTCTATGATGCGATCTATCGCAGCCAAGATGGCCTCGCCTTTCAGTTCGTGGGACAACGCGCTCAACTTCTGGCAGAAGATGAAGTCACCGACGCTGCTGGAAACCGGTCAAGTGCAGCGACGACCCGCAAATCGACGCACGGCTTCGCCAAGCAGTTCACTGATAAGTTTCCTCAACTGGCTGAAAAATCGCCCGTATTTGCTGAGTTGCAAAATTTAATCGACTGGTCGGTGTTCGCAGCACTATTGCAAAAGGAAAACATTCCAGAACGGCTTGGCTGGAAGCAGGAACTTCTGCTTGATCAAAGTCGATTAGTGTATCCCACGTTTGATACTCCCAGGAAGATCCCTTCTTTAGTCAGCTATAAGCGAACTGGAAACCTTGTTGTCGGACTCGTCGGAGGAGTCACGGTTAACCCCCTGCAAGCCCTCGACAAGGCGTTAATTGCCTCACGCGACTCAGCAGCACTCGAGATATCTCGTACGGCTGTCACGAATGGCACGCGAAGTGAAAAACATCCTTGGTGGTGGGATGCCGCTCGAGCAAGCAAGTAGCCAGAACGATCACGCGCTGTGTCCTAATCGCATTATGAAACTTCTGAACGTGAGTGCCACTGCTTGACCGTACTCGGTCAGCAGTGTTCTTCGGCTGGTTTTGCGAGAAAACGCTGCTTCTCCGAAGACTCCGAAGCAGTGGCACTGAATCCCAATCTCGAAACTTCAAAATGTAATCGCTTGTTAAAAACCCTATTTCACGGGAATAACTTCGAATGTATTCGCCTTCAATTCGAGGGCCTTCGCGATTTCCGCGTCAAGTGCGGGAAGTTCAGCGAGTCGTCTTTCAATGATCGCCTTCTTCTTCGCTTCGAGTTCTGGTGCCGGGATGATCTCATGCACCCAGCCTGGAACGCCCGTTAGAACGATGCCACGAAAAATGGCGTCGTGATGAAATGAATTCTTCTTCTCAATGGCTGATCGAACCGCTTTCACTTGATCGGCAATAGGACCATCAGCCAGCGCACCGGCAGCAAGGTTCGCTCCGGCAGCAAGTTGTTCCGAAGTCAGTTCCGCAATCTTTTTGCCTCCGACGCGAACTTCATACTTACCGGCAGCCAGACCCGTCACTTTTAATCGATAATCATTCAGCTCTTCCAAAATTGGAGCCGACGGCAGGATGCTCGCAGCATCGGCAGGAAAGAACGGCAATGCTTCGTCGAGCCGTTTGAAGGTGACACCTGCGCTATTCAGATCGGCGACTTCAACCACACAGTTCTTTTGCGAGACGACCTTTTTTGTCGAGGCATCGATCTCGACTGACGAGACCATCGATGGAAAATTCAACTCCTTCAGAATGGAAGCGGCCATCAATGCCTGGCCTGGGGGACCAGGGTGCACGGCATCGCCGCCCGTAATGCGGTCATACTTTGGTCCTTTACCACGAGCACGATCGAGTGTGGCCAGGTACGGATGAAACTGGTCGACGAACAATCCGCCGTTCGTGTCCGCAATCGATTTGACTCCTTCGGAGAACTTTTCGAGTGTCTGGTTATAGGCCGTCAATGCGGTTGGTCCCTGCTGATCCGTATCAAGTGGCTGTGGAGTGACCCATGCCGTGCGGATGTTGGCCGCTTTGGCTTGATTGGCCATTCCCTGCAGTCCATCCATATAAGGTTTGAACGTTGCCTCTTCAAATCCCCGGTATCGACCGTCGTTCATGCCAAAATCGACAGTCATCGCAGTCGGCTTGTGGACGAGCACATCTCGAGTGAATCGACTATTTCCACCACCGGAAGTATCCCCACCAATTCCAACATTGCGGAACGTCAGCTTCCACTTGGGAAAACGAGTCGACGTCCACATTTCCACATAATTTGAATACAGGTGCTGTTCGGTGATACTGTCGCCAATCATCACCACCACATCACCAGGCTTAAAGAAAAACTCTTCTGCGTGAGCTGACGCTGAACCGCAAACAATCACGAAAACAACACACCAACGCATGAACGAAGACATTCTTCAAGCTCCTCAAGGTAAGTAACGGATCGGTGTCAGAACGAAGACGGGTCGCGATTGTGAAAAGATCGTCTCTTTTGAACAAGTCACTGCAGATCGTTGCAGGACGTTTTTCAGGCGCCGACGTCCAACGTTGCCCGCACGTCCGACTCGGGAATGTCGGAAAACGTCTTGACCGCTCCCGCCCGGACAGGCAGAACGAATCGCAAGCTACCCGACACACTTTTCTTGTCCAGACGCATTCTTGAAATCACGTCATCAGTGGAAAACCGCAGACCTTCAGGCAAAGCTGTTGGCAGATGCAGTGTTCTCAGTAATTCGATCTGTCGACTGGTCAGCTTCGAATCAATGAGACCACGTCGTTCCGCCAGACGACTGGCGTAAACCATTCCGATCGCCACAGCTTCGCCGTGCAGCAATTCGCCATACCCGGCCAGTGCCTCGAACGCGTGCCCGAATGTGTGACCATAATTGAGTGCCGCTCGAAGGCCCTTCGTCTCGAACTCGTCCTGCTCGACGACATCCGCTTTCAAACGGCAGCTTTGTGCGATGATGTGACGCAGAACAGCAGGCGTTCTTGAATTGATCTCTGCAACATGGTGCTCAAGGTACGCCAGAAATTCGGCGTCAAGGATCACACCGTATTTCACAACTTCGGCCAGACCAGCGCGGTATTCCCGATCAGGCAACGTTTCGAGTGTCGCGGTGTCGATCAAGACCCCGATCGGCTGATAAAAGGCTCCAATCATGTTCTTGGCACGTGGGTGATTCACGCCCGTCTTCCCGCCGACGGAACTGTCAACAGCCGACAAGAGCGTCGTTGGGACCTGAATGAAAGGAAGGCCGCGCATGAATGTCGCCGCAACGAATCCCGCCGCATCTCCGACGACACCCCCTCCGACAGCAATGATCAGTGTCCGTCGATCGGCATTCAGATCGATCAAACGATCGTAAACCTTCGTCAGGATTTCGGGTGACTTTGACATCTCACCTGCAGGAAGGATTTCGGTTTCACACCGCCAACCATCGGCGATCAATGAATGACGCACTGTCGCCGCATGTGAACTCGCCACATTTGCGTCCGTGACGATCAGCGCGAACGGTCGACCCGCATTACGCTTCTCAGCAACCCAGACGCTTCCGTGAGGCGGCGGCTGCGTACAAAAGGCCGAGGACATGCCGTCCCGAATGTACCACCATTTCTCAAACAGTTTTGCGCAGTGAGCCAGTTGATGACTGACGATGGGAATCTCATATGTGCGGGAACCCAGATCCACACTGATGGAATCGTCGCCATGGATCACGTTCTGTCTCCTTGCTCTACCGCTTTATTCGCAGTAGTGACTTCTTCAATGATTCGACGCATGTAGTTGATACTTTCGCGAGCGATGAATTCGGCACCTGGTTTGTAATCGAAGACCTCGACGCTGACCCAACCGGAATAGCCGGTTTCAAGCAGTGCCTTCACAATCGGGTGATAATCGGTTCGCCCCATTCCAGGCCCCAACAGGTTATCGTCATTGACATGGAAATGTTCAGTCACATTGGCGTATTTGGCAATCAGCTCGGGAATCGGAGTCGACTCGCTCAGCATGGCCTTCACGTCCTGGTGCAACACGAAGTTGGGATGCCCAATCCGGTCGATCAGTTCTACGGCTTCGGCGCACGTATTCACGAAATCGGTCTCGCGTGTCGTGAGTGGCTCCATGACGATCTTTACGCCCCGATCTGCAAAGGCTGGGACAGCAGCGCGGAAGACTTCAGCAGCGTTGTCATAGGCTTCTGCACGGCTGACACCGGGTAACAAACTTCGCTGAGCGGGTGAGCCGAATACCATCACCGTTCCACCAAAGTCCGCACATGCGTTCCCTAACTCGATCAGGTATTTCGTTGTCGCCTCACGGACCGATCGATCATTCGTCGTGAGATGGAAGCCCTCGGTCTTTGCCAGCAGCCAATGCAACCCGCAAATCGTCAGCCCGTATTCTTCGGCCTGTAACTTCAGATCGCGGCGACGTGTGGCGGAAACGTCTGAGATTCGAGACGCCAAAGTGAACGGCGCCAGTTCAATCCCCGTGTACCCGGTTTCGGCAATGAACTGACACTGCCGCTTCCATTCCCAGTTCTCAAACAATTCCTGGCATATCGCAAATTTCATGAAATGACTTTCGTTTTAGAGGCTATTGATCGGGTGACTGGTTTGCATCGCGGCGCTGGGGCGCCCACAGCAGTTCCAATTCGAATGGTTTCCCTTTCAATTCGGCGAATTGGTTTCGCTGAACCTGAGTCAGGATCTGATTGACTTTTGTCTCCTGTTCGTCACGTGCGAGTTTCATCTTCTTCTGAATTTCAGCGGATACAGGACCAACGGGACGAGCATCACGTGGGTTGAGCAATTCCCTGACATTTTTGAAAAACGCTAACTCCACGGCAGCTAGTTGCTCCTTTTGTTCTTGTGTGATCGCGAGCGCCTTCGCCACGTCAGCTTCGTTCAAGGCCTGCAAACCCAGTTGTTGCCAATGGATTTGCCGTAGTCGAACAAACTGTTCCGGTGTCAGTAACTTCTTTAGTTCCAGATCATATTGTCCCTGGAGCTTTACCTCTGCTTCCTGGACTCTTTCGCGAACAACGGGATTAATTGCCCGCAATTCTTTACGCAATTCCGCTGTATGGGCTTCGGACAATTTGCGAATTTCGGCCACGACTGGTGAATCATTTTCAATACCCAGCTCCTTCAGAATTGGTTCTCGTAACGCAAATGCCATCAGTCCACCCGGCCGAGTTCGAATTGGTCCCCCCGCAGCAACGTTGGTCGGCGTCGCTGAGGTTGCCGGCGCCGGCAGATCAAATGGTTTTCCTTTCAACTGTTCAAACTTGGCCAATTGTTCGGGCGTCAGAACCTCGGTGTATTTCTTGTTCCGTTCGGCATCGAGCTCCTGCACCTTTGCTTCAAGATTATCTCCCCCCTGAGGACGTATTTCTTTTCGCCGCGTTTCAATATCAAGATTCACAGCAGACAGTTTGTTCAACTGATCCACTGTAATCTCTAACTGATTCGCAAGATCAGGATCCTGGATCGCCTGCAGGCCCCAACGCTGCCAGTGGATCTGTTTCAAGCGTGCGTATTGCTCGGGCCTTAATAACTTTTTCAATTCCAAAACAAATTCCGCTTCGACCTTTCCATAAAGCTGCTGAGCGTTCAGGCGTTCAGCTTTGTCTTCCTCCGTTGGATAGTTCAACCTTTGATTGAGAACGGTGGAAAGAGGTTTCAGCAGCTTTCGAATGCTCTCAAGTTCGGGCGAATCGTTCTCGATCCCCAATTCCCGCTGAATTGGTTCTCTGACGATGAGACTGATCATCCCCCGCAAAGGGACCGGCTTGTCCTTCCGCGGTTCCTGGGCGGTCGCCACGGCGACGACCATCAACAATGTCAGTTGTGCAAGATTCCTCAATGACAACCGATTTCGATTCATGATTAGCCCCAAGAAATTGACGACACTGGTCGAACACGAATATCACTCTCAATTTGAAATATCCAGCGGATTCCCGATGTGTATCGAAGTCGGAGTAATTTTCAGCCTGAATGGCTGACAAATATTGGCCCGGGGCAAGCTCGTCTTTGAGCGCCGCCCCGGGGTATTAATCCAAGTAATCGAGGATCGCCCTGAAAGGGCAAAGGAAACCAGCACCTCAAAAAACCGCATGAAAATAGCGATCCCTTTCGGTGGAAATGAAGTTTCTCCGGCGCTGGGTTACCTTCAACAAAACTCATTAGTGAAGTCCATTGCCTTTAAAGGGCAAAAGAATTTAATCACACTCAATCCCAGGGCGACGCTCAATGACGAACTTGCCCCGGGCTGGTATCGGCTGCCCCCACGGGGCAAATACCCACATTAAAACCTGTCCATTGAACTTAAAGGCCATTCGCAATTCACCCGTCCAACGTGGCTAAAGCTCGAATCGCAAAAACTAATGACCTCGTCGTTCAGCTAAAAACGATTTTAAAGCAGAAACAACTCGCTATCCCTTCTTCGAAGCCCCCTTCGGTTTTGTTCCAGCCTCAACTGTCTTTCGCAGCCCCAGTTGAGTTTGAATATCTTTTTGTACGGTTGCGATGTCGCGGCCGCCATCCGTCTGGATGACGAGTTCTTTTCTTGCGAAAATATCCAATACGGGTTCCGTCTGCGTACGGTAGTCGCGAAGGCGTTGACGGAGCCCTTCTTCGTTATCGTCACTGCGGATCACCAGTCGACCACCGCAGACGTCACACTTGTCGATGTCGGCTGGTCGGTGATGAATTAAGTTGTAATCCAGGCCACATTGACTGCAGAGCCTGCGAGCCAGTACGCGTTCGAACACCACTTCGTCAGAAACTACGATGTGGATTACCGCATCGATGTCGTAACTTTCGAGAAAGAATTCGGCCTGGATTTTTGTTCGAGGAAATCCATCCAGAATGAATCCAAAATTCCAATCGTGCTGGTCCAGGCGTTCGCGAATAATTTGTTCGACTGTTTCGTCGCTGACCATTTGCCCATCGGCGATCAGTCGCTTGATCCGCGCGCCAAGCTTCGTGTGTGACTGGATATGCCAGCGAAAGATATCACCCACGGAAATGTGAACGATGTCAAATTCTTCCTTCAGCAGTTTCGCCTGCGTCCCTTTGCCGCAACCCTGAGCACCCATAATGACGTATTTATGCATCTCGAATCCGATTTACCGTTTTAAAATTGAAAAGAAATCACTGACGCCCTACTTCGGCCCGATCGCTGTTCGAAGCTGCTGGCCGAGTTCGCGTACGGCGATCCGTGCGCATTCGAACTGTTGTACTCGACGAACGAATGCGTGAATCATCCCATCGTAACGCTTCAGTGCGACGTTGACCCCTGCTGCTCGAAGGGCTTCAGCGTAAGCTTCACCCTCGTCACGTAATGGATCAAACTCGGCCGTGAGAATAGATGCTGGCGGCAGCCCCTTGAGTGACGTGGCCAATAGTGGCGAGGCATACGGATCACGCATCTGGTCGGGCGACGAGACGTACTGGTTCCAGAACCAGAGCATTTCCCGCCGCGTTAGAAAATAACCCTCGGCGTTTTCCCGGTACGAAGGGCGTTCAAAGTCACAATCGGTGATCGGATAAATCAACGCCTGAAAGGCAATCGGCGGACCGCTACGGTCGCGCGTCATCAGGCAGGCAACTGCAGCAAGATTCGCTCCCGCGCTGTCACCTGAAACGGCGATCCGATCACGATCGCATCCAATTTCCGCCGCTCGATCATAGACCCAGCCGAGTGCGGTGTAAGCATCTTCAATGGCCGCCGGAAATTTGTGTTCGGGTGCCAGCCGGTAATCGACGTTCACAAACAGACACCCCGACTCGGCCGCCAACCGTCTGACAAGATCGTCGTGTGTATCGAGATTATTAAGAACCCAACCGCCACCATGAAAATAAATGCAGATGCCGAATGGCCCGGCACCCACGGGCGTATAGATTCGAATTGGGAGCGATGTTCCGTCAGGCCGTTCGATGGAACGGTTATCGACCCCGGCCAGTTCGGGTCGATTCGGGCTGGCACCCGCTCCAATGATGGCGGCAGATCGTAACAGATCGATCGGCAGCGTCTCAAAGGGATGGGCTTTCTGTCGAGCAACCTGCTCGAGGAAAGCTGCGGCTTCGGGGTGTAATGGCATGTCAAATCTCTTAACGTCGAAATATCGTGGCCTGATCTTCGCAAACGAAACACGCTTTTTTACGAAATCTGCGGGTGTTCCAACAACACCACGGAGGGGATTTGATAAAATCCCGCTGATTAATTGCGTTCATCCACCAAACGATCCTCAAAACTCAATTTGATCAATTGCGTCATTCTTTTTCCTGAAGGAAGAAAACATGTCCGCTCATCCACCGTCGCCGACATTATTTTTTGACACGATCAATGCCTACCAGAAAACAGAGTCGCTCCGAACGGCGATTGAACTGGATCTGTTTACAAAGATCGCTGAAGGAAGACGGACGGCAACGGAAATCGCCGAAGGATGCCAGGCGTCGCCACGCGGCATCAGGATTCTTGCGGACAGCCTCACCATCAATGGCTTTCTCACGAAACATGAAGATCGATACGAACTGACGCCCGATACCAACGTGTTCCTCAATCGCCATTCGCCAGCTTTTATCGGCGGAACACTGGATTTTCTGCTGACACCTGAAATCCGTGATAGCTTCAGTCATTTAACATTGGCAGTCCGTCGAGGTGGAACAGCCATTTCGGACGAGGGAACGGTGTCGTACGACAACCCTGTCTGGGTCGCATTTGCCCGCGCCATGGGACCGATGATGCAGATGCCCGCTCAATTGCTCGCTGGACTGGTGGGGGGTGATCATCAGCAACCGCTGCGAGTTCTCGACGTCGCTGCCGGTCACGGTATTTTCGGGATTAAGATCGCCCAGCAGTACTCTCATTCCCGGATCACCGCACTCGACTGGCCGAACGTGCTGTCCGTCGCCACAGAAAATGCTGTTCGTGCGGGCGTCGGCGATCGTCACTCAGTTCTTCCTGGAAGTGCCTTCGACGTCGATTGGGGTGGTCCGTATCACGTCGTACTGCTGACCAATTTTCTGCATCACTTTGATCAGCCAACTTGTGACAAGCTGGCTGCTAAAGCATTCGCTGCAACCGCACCGGGCGGCAAAACGATCACACTGGAATTCATCCCCGAACCTGACCGGATTCACCCCCCTTCCACGGCCGGATTCGCCCTGACAATGCTGGCCACGACGGCACACGGCGATGCTTACACATACGCAGAGTATCAACATATCTTTGAACGAGCCGGATTCAGCCGCAGTGAATTTCACGCGTTGCTTCCTACAAACCAGCAAGCAGTCGTGTCTTATAAATCGTGACGTTGTAACAAAGGGATCGAATATGAATCGGATTTTCGCTTTTGTGTTCTACCTGAGTGTCGTCCCTGCATTATTGGCGGCCGATCCAGTTGCGGTCGACGTACGTCCCGCGAAAGCCCCGGAGGAATTGACCTACTGGCTGACCAATATGCTGGCACATCAGTGTTCCACGGAGGAAATCGGCAGCGTGCTAACGCTCTCGACGCTTCAAACCAAAACGCTTGTCGATCGCATTCAACAGTCGGCAGTGTCAGATCTGTTGAAACCCGTCGAATCGCAAGCATTGGTCGTTCTCCCTTACCCTGGCGGCCGGCATCCTCGAATTGGCTTTTTAGACGGAGCCATTCAACCTCAGCGCGAAACGAAAGTCAGTGTGTTCGCTCCGTGGAAAGAGGGCGGGTACCTGGTGGTCGATGTCCCGGAAGCGGTGTGGCATTTGCGCAACGGAAAACGCGAGCTTTTATACCTTGCCCATACACACGTCCCGACGATCTGGGATCAACAAGGTTTGCGGCTTGAACGGCTCGAGTGGAAGCGAGACGAACCAGGCAAGCTTTCCGTCATTCGCAAACTGCCGAATCTGGTCACGCTTAGCACCAAGGTCAAATCGGTTAAGTCAGGTGTCCGGATGGAATTCTCGATCACCAACAGGACTTCCGAAAAGCTGACCGGACTGGATATTCAGATGTGCGGGATGCTGAAGGGACTGACAGGCTTTGCCGAACAGACCAACGACAACAAGATTTTCGTCGCTCCTTTTGCCGCCTGTAAAAACCTCGACGGAAATCGCTGGGTCATCCTGGGGTTTGATCATTGCGTCCGAGCCTGGGGCAATCCCCCTTGTCCGTGCCTGCATGCAGACCCGAAGGTCCCTGACTGCGAACCGGGTGAAACGCAAACCGTCCGCGGCTGGGTTTCATTTTTCGAAGGAATTGAAATCAACGACGAATTGAAACGTCTCGAAAAAGTCGCCTTTGAGCCAATCACCGAGTGATGTCATCCAAAAAAATATCAACCATTGATCTGATCTCACTTGCGGGTTCATCCCACAAGTGATTTTTCGCCAATCGTCAGAATGGTGAAATCCTGAGCCGGGTGCGATTTGATATACTCAAGCACGCTGTCGGTGGTCAGAGCTTCGATTTTTGAACGGACTTCGTCCAGTGTGACGATACGGTTCAAGTAGAACCAGTTGCGGGCCAATGATCCGGCACGCCCGCCGGTCGATTCCTGAGCCATAATCAGCGAGCTTTTCGCTCGGGCCTTGCAGCGATTGAGTTCCGCCTCTTCGATTCCATCACCAAGACGGGTCAGTTCTTTCAGCAGGACATCGAGCGTTTCTTGCGCGCGTTCGGTGGTTGTTCCGGCATAACAGAGAACTTGTCCCTGATCTTTCAGTGAATTCAATGTCGCATAAACCGAATAGCAGAGTCCTCGTTTTTCGCGGACTTCCGTAAACAGACGGCAGCTCATGCCACCACTCAGAACATTGACGGCAGCCCACGCGTGATAGTAATTCTCGGCACCGTACGCGACTGCCGGATAGGCAACGCCGATGTGCGTCTGGGTCGACTCGTGATCAATGTGATCGCGATGGGCACCTCGGTCACCGGTTTTCAATTTAATCTCGTTTGTGCCCGTCCAGTCGTGATAGGTCTCTTCCAGCACGGGCAGAATCTCTTCCAACGTCACATTTCCAGCGATTCCCAGAATTGCGCCCTTGGGCCGAACGCATCGCTGAAATTGCGTTCGAATGGAATCTGGAGTAATCCGTTCCAGGTCTGCCAACGTCCCTTCGGCAGGCTGCCCCCAGGGTGTCGGAAAACAGCGACGGATCAGTTCAAACATCACTTTCTGGCGCGGGTCGTCTTCAATTCCCAGCAGCGACTGTTCGACGCCTGCCATAACCGCTTCGAAATCTTCGTCATTAAATTGCGGTCGCTTGATCACGTCACCGTAAAGCTTTAACGCAGCGGGAAGATTGCCGGCAAGGCACGAACCACCAATCGCCAGGTGATGAAGCGACGAAGATTCATGCGCCTGAATTCCCAATCGGTCAAAGGCCGAGAGCAGTTCGCGGCTGGACATTGAACCCGCACCACGAGTGATCCAGTCGGCCAGCGCGTTGGCAATCCCGTTTTGTCCAACAGGATCAAAGGCACTTCCGGCGGGGATTAACAAGGAAAATGCTGCTGATTGAACTGCAGGCATCGTTTCGACAAGAACCGTCAGCCCATTGCTGAGCGTCGCTTGTTGGATTTGGTGTCCAGTCATGAATCCGCTTTATAAATGTCCAGTTTGCTTTGGGGCGCTAAAGCGAACGCGACAAAAACCACGGCTGAACGCTCAAATATCGTAGTACATGGCGAACTCAAACGGGTGGGGCCGTTGTCTCAGGGCGTCGACTTCCTTTTCTGTCTTGTACCAGATCCAGGTGTCGATGACATCCTCTGTGAACACATCACCACGAAGTAAAAATTCGTGATCCCGTCGCAACGCCGCCAGCGATTCCTCCAGGGAGGCAGGAGTCTTGGGGACATCCTTAAGTTCTTCCGGGGCCAGATCATAGATATCCTTATCGAGCGGACGGCCTGGATCGATACGTCGCTGAATCCCGTCAATGGCCGCCATCAACATCGCTGACATCGCCAGATATCCATTCGATGATGAGTCGGGACATCGGAATTCAAATCGCTTGTCTTCGGGAGTGGGAGTGTGGACGGGGATTCGGATCGCTGCCGATCGGTTGCGGCTGCTATAGGTCAGGTTGATCGGCGCTTCAAAACCCGGAATTAATCGCTTGTAGCTGTTCGTCGTCGGACAGCAAATCGCCATCAAAGCGGCGGAATGCTTCAGAATTCCGCCGATCGCGTGCATGGCGATATCTGACAATCCAGCGTATCCCGAACCAGCAAAAAGGTTTGTGCCGTTTTTCCAAAGTGAAAAATGGAGATGCAAACCCGATCCATTATCGTTCCAAAGCGGTTTGGGCATGAATGTTGCCGACTTCCCATGACGGGCTGCGACGTTTTTCACAATGTATTTATAGAGCAGCAGGTTGTCGGCCGTATTGACCAGCGACGCATACTTCATATCGATCTCGCACTGCCCACCCGACGCAACTTCGTGGTGCTGCGCTTCGACCTCGACGCCACAATCTTGCAGCATCAGCATCATTTCCGTTCGAACACCTTGAAGTGTGTCGGTCGGCGGAACAGGGAAATATCCTTCTTTGTGCCGAATTTTGTAGCCGTTGTTCCCAGTTGCCTCGCTCCGCCCGCGATTCCACTGACCTTCAATACTGTCGACGTGATAATAGGCTTCATGTTCGTTCTGGTCGAAGCGAACGTCGTCGAAAACGAAGAATTCCGCCTCGGGACCAAAGAAGGCGGTGTCAGCCAGCCCCGTCAGCTTCATATAGTTTTCTGCTTTGCGGGCAACATTGCGCGGATCTTTGGCATAATCCTCTCGCGTGATCGGATCCTGAATGTTGCAGGTCATCACTAAGGTTTGAGCCATAAACGGATCGACGAAAGCCGTCGAGGCTGCTGGAACAACAAGCATGTCGCTCTCGTTGATCGACTGCCAGCCTCTGATTGAAGAACCGTCAAAACTGAACCCGTCTTCAAAGCTCTTTTCCGTGAGGACAGTCACAGGAATCGTGAAATGCTTTTGAGTTCCAGGAAAGTCCATAAAACGAAGGTCTACGGCACGCAGATCTTTCTGCCGACACAATGCCAAAACTTCACGCGGGGTCATTACATGCACGAAAAAAATCTCCGCAGAGCGTTCGCGGTCGCCTCAAATCAATGTTTACATGTCCACGATATGCAAACCGAATGCCGTCAGGCAAGGTGGGCGGTTTTCGAATAAGCTTTAATTGCCGCGCAATCGGGCAGGTTTTCGGATGCCAGCAACCATACGCATATGTGGATGTTGATGCGTTTAGGGTAAGATTGGGAATGATCCCCTTGTGCCACTCAACGCGGCTAACGTTTTTTCCGCACGAAAAATTCGAGGCGCGGAAAGACGGTAAGCATCAAGCGATCAGCAGGAATTCCCAAGGAACAGATTATCCCAGGTTGTTTAAATCAGCCTGACTTTAAGCCGCAGAGTGGCGGTCGAGGAGAGCCAGGTGCGGTTTCCGCCCCTGGTTATGGCCCTTAACGGTGGCGATCAGCCCCAGCGGGGCGAACGAGTGAATATTTTCGTGAACGTGCATAGCTCGTTTTCACGAGCGTTCGTTGCCCGACATTCTTTGATCGGTCGCCCCGAATGGGGCTTAAAGAATGTTTCCATGGACTTTTCCAAGGGCGAAAGTCGCCCCCTGGCTCTATTCGGTCGACGCGATGCGGCTAAAAAGAGGAGAACGACCGCTAGACCACGCGACCAACGACGGTATATCGATGCCTGTCGATGCTTTATCTCGTCAGTGACCGCCAGTGGCACACAATTAAACTACTAGGCAACTCGTCGGACGCTATTTGCAATCGCGACGAATCCAATTCGACATGATCGCGACGAATTCGGCATGAGCTCTGATTTGGAAACAACAGACCGTCGAACCGTCAGCCGAACTCCGAACGCAAACACGGCTGCAACCCGAATTTCGAGTCCGTTGCCATCGAGATCTTCCGTATCGATCGACGGAACGGACGAAAAAGGGGGACAGAACGAAATATGAACCGTGACATCTCGCTGACCGTCCACGAATTCCACTCGGACACCCCCTTCGATGATTTCTCCGTCATTCGTTTTTGACCGAGTCAACCAGTGTGTGACATCGTCGGAATGAGCAAAATCCGCTGAATCACACCGTAGGGTTTCAGAGAATTCGTCCAGGATCGACAAGGGGGTCTGAGAAAACGGAACTGTGGACGCTACTTCACCAGTTTGCGCGTCAGTTTGTTCCGCTGTTGCTTTATTAGCAGTTTTGGAATGGCCACTGTTGTTGGCCACTTGGTCCGTCGCCGGGATGACTTTTGCAGGAAGTCCGGCAGGCGATGTACGCCAGATCGCAGCAAATACGATCGGGACAAGCCCCATGATGGCTGACCCGGTACTTTCAAACGGTCGGCTTCTCTCGCTGAGAAAAATTGCCCATAACGCAGCAATCATCAACGAGATTGCGGCCGGAATTTGTCCTCGGAACCTCGTATTCGGTTCCACGTCCCCCTGGCGATCATCAACAATCAAAACCGCCGCTGAGCACAACAACGAAACCAGAATCAACACCCAGAACGACAATTCAGAAGAAACGTGCGTCCCGGTTAACGGCATCAACATTACGAGAAAGGACCAGATCCCGACCGCCAGTGGTCGACGTCCGCCTTCAATTTGAGATCCGATCAAACTCATGTCATCCCTGCCGCCGCAAATGTGTTCATCCGACTTTGACGAACAAGACGACAGTTTAGTGGAAATAGCGACTTTGCGGCGAGATGAGTCTGGTGATAATAGAGAATGCGAATAGATCTTGTGGTACAACAACTGACTCGAAAAATTCATCGACAAATAAAAATAGAAGGCTTGACGTTCCGTGACTGCAGCAGATCCGTCTCAACCCAGCCGATATGTCGTCGGACTCGATCTCGGGACGACGAACTCCGCGATGGCGTTCGTGGACACGACCGAAAAAAAACGTCCGATTCACACTTTCCAGGTTCCCCAGGTAGTTGCACCAGGTCTGGTGGAAGCGCGCGAAACCCTGCCATCGTTCCATTATCAACCGGCCAGCGGGGAATTTCCCTCCGAATCGCTACGCCTTCCGTGGACGGCAGGCGGAAACTACATCGTTGGACATTTTGCTCGCGATCATGGGACACTTGTTCCCGGAAGACAGATTTCATCGGCAAAGTCGTGGCTCTGTCATAATGGAGTCGATCGCACAGCAGACCTCTTACCCTGGCAGGGAGCTGAAGATGTTGACCGACTTTCACCGGTCAGGGTCAGCGCCCGCTATCTCGAACATTTCCGTCACGCCTGGGATGCTCAATTTCCCGAACACCCGCTTGCCGATCAGGACTTTGTTCTGACATTACCGGCATCGTTTGACGAAGTTGCTCGAGAACTGACGATCAAAGCAGCGAAAGAGGCGGGATTAAATCGTGTGGTGCTGATCGAAGAACCGCAAGCCGCATTTTACGCCTGGATCGATAAACATGCCGAGACCTGGGAACAACTTGTCTCACCGGGCCAGAATATTCTGGTTTGCGATGTTGGTGGAGGAACAACGGACTTTACCTTGATCCGGGTGAGAAGCGGTGCTGATGGCAAAGTTCAATTCCATCGAGTTGCCGTGGGTGACCACCTGATACTCGGCGGTGATAACCTCGATCTCGCGCTGGCGCATCACCTGGAAAACCGTATCAAACCAGGTGGACAACTCGATCCAAGGCAATGGGGCGTTCTCGTTCGCAGTTGCCGGCTACTGAAGGAAGTCCTGATGGGGGAAAATGCCCCCGACAAATGGACGTTGACAATGCCGGGTAGCGGTTCCAAGCTGATCGGCGGTTCGATCCAGATCCAGGTGACTCGCGAGGAAGTCGAATCATTATTAGCCAATGGTTTCTTTCCCGATGTGCCACTCGACACAAAGCTCGATGCATCAAAGTCCGGGTTTCAAGAGTTTGGCCTTCCGTATGCATCTGATCCGGCCATCACAAAATATCTTGCTTCATTCCTGTCAGCGCACATTGACGTGGCCGCGAACGACGAATTGATCTCGGGCTCCGTTCAAACACCGGGCAATCGTTCGGCAAAACCGACCAGCTCGTCAAACAAGTCAGGCTCTTCAGATGATCCGCAACGCGCAAGCGATCTCGCGATTCGAAACTCAACGTCCGCCGCGAGCGAATTGCCTGCGGCGGCGGTGGCGGCAGTGCTATTCAATGGGGGAGTGTTTGCTTCGCCGGTTTTTCGAGAACGATTGATCCGAGCTTTGGAACGCTGGTTCCGGATTAGTGATCCGAACTGGTCTCCGATCGTGCTTGATAACGAACGGCTCGACCTCGCTGTGGCACGAGGTGCTGCTTATTACGGTATGGTTCGGCGCGGTGTCGGGGTCCGCATCAACGCCGGACTGGCACGGTCATATTACATTGGGGTTGAGGGTTCCGCGTCGGATGTAGAATCTCTGCCGACGCAGGCATCACTTAGTGGCCAGCCCTCAAATTCTGTAAAACCTGAACATTCTGCATTGTGTCTCATTCCTGCCGGGATTGAGCCTGGGCAAGAGATCGATCTTTCGCGTCATAAACTTCGCCTGCTGGTTTCACAACCGATTGAGTTTCCTCTTTACGTTTCCAGTACCCGTTTGACGGATCGGCCTGGTGATCTGATCCCGATTGATCCCGAGCAGATCAAATCATTGCCACCGATTCGAACCGTGCTTAAGACCGGCAAGTCGAAAGATGCCGCCTCGGTGGCCGTGATACTGAAGGCCAAGTTAACAGAAATCGGGACACTCGACCTCTGGTGCAGCGAGGTAGATGGCAAACGTTCATGGAAGCTGCTTTTCGACGTTCGCTCCGCGACTCAGACCGATGTATCAGCACACGACGCGTCGGGTGAACGCCAGGGGTTATTTGACGATGACGTTATTCAATCAGCCCGGGATGTCATCACAAATGCGTTTTCGATACCGACAGCTGAAGCAGCAGTCGGCATCGAAGATTTAAAAAGCCCACAACGCGCGAAAGACTTTCCGACGTCCAACCCTTCTCGCGAAGCGCATCAACCGCCTGTGGCAGTCGTTAAAAAACTGGTGGAGGTTTTGACGCTTGATCGGGATGAGTGGCCGACGTCGCTGCTGCGTCAGTTATGGGAAGCTTTGATCGAATGCGAACCAGGTCGGAGGGTGAGCGCTCAGCACGAAGCCCGATGGCTCAATCTGGTTGGGTACTCATTGAGACCCGGGTATGGTCTGGCAGTAGATGATTGGCGTTGTAACGAGACCTGGAAACTGCTTCAGACTCATTTAATATTCGCGACCACAGCGTGTCGGGCGGAATGGTATATCCTTTGGCGGCGGATTGCAGGAGGACTGACGGCCGGACAACAACAAGCGTTGTCAGCTCCGTTGATCAGCCAGCTTAGACAAGCCGTCCGACAACCGGGATCAAAAGGGAAGGGCGTAGAATTTGGAAATAATACACATGAATCTGCAGAACTGATTCGGCTGCTGGGCGCATGCGAACTTTTGCCAATCGCGATGAAGCGAGAGCTGGGTGATCTGTTGCTGGAAATGCTGGAAAAGCCCAAGTTCGCGGCGCTGCGTCCATCCGGTTATTGGTCACTCGGTCGAGTCGGTGCACGTCGTCCAGTCTACGGACCATTGAATACGGTCGTTTCACCTGACTTGGCATCGCGATGGTTGACGGGCTTGGCCAAACACGACTTGACCGAACATCTTGTCGCTTTTGCCGCCATGCAGCTCGCCAGAAAAACGGGTGATCGCTACCGGGATATCGATGAAGCGACACGGGGCCAGATTCTGAAGTCCATGGAACGAGCCGCCGTCGCGAGTCACTATCGAGAATTGGTTTCTCAGGTCACCAAACTGGAAACGGAAGACGAATCACTGATCTTAGGTGATTCGCTGCCAAAGGGATTAAGAATACTTTAAACCGGGTGAAAATCAGATCGCCATGTTACACATTAAACTTTTTGCGAAAGCTCGCGAGGTGGTTGGAACTCCGGTTGTGGAAATTCCCTGGTCCGAGGGGCAGACTGTTTTACAGTTGAAACGGGCTCTGGTGGAAAAGCATCCCGGTTTGCAACCGATGATCTCGCGGCTGCTTGTCGCCGTGAATAATGACTATGCTGCAGATGATTCTATGATTCAACCAGGGGACGAAGTCGCCTGTTTTCCTCCAGTCAGCGGGGGATAAGGACTTTCTGGTCTTGAATGGTTTGACTCCCCTGGCGAAATATCGGTCCCATAAGTCCTGGAACAAGAATTTCCATCAGCCTTCCGAGGAATCGGCCTGAATATGATCGAAATGACAAATGCACCAATTGATTACCATGCCTTGACCGAGTCGGTTCGGTCGTCGCAGTCAGGAGCGGTTGTGCTGTTTCTGGGAACAGTACGGGAAATGACCGAAGGTCGTCGAACGGTGGCACTAGAATACGAAGGCTATCCACAAATGGCCGAGGCCAAGCTCGCTGAGCTTGAATCCCAGGCCAGATCGAGATGGCCCATTGATCAAGTCGGGATCATTCATCGATTAGGCCATCTGGAACTCGGCGACATCAGCGTCGCAATTGCCGTCAGTTGTCCTCACCGAAAGCAGGCCTTTGAAGCAGGCCAGTTCTTGATCGATGAATTGAAAGTCTCGGTCCCAATCTGGAAAAGGGAGATTTGGGATGACGGTACAACAGAATGGGTTCATCCAAGTTGAACACACAGTGACTGGTCAGGTCACGGTAATGAACTAGAGTCCGCGAGAATTGCAGAAATCGGACATGAACGATTTTCTCAACCGTTCGACAGAACTCGCCCCCAACATGAGATGGGGGCGATGCCTGTACGGGGCTTTCGATCAAAAAAAACGGCATAATCGAATTCGATTATGCCGCAGGAAAGGACAAATGTCAGGCTGCGCGCCGCTGACTTCGATTTGCTCGCAGTTCTTTACACGCATCACTGACAGCGGAGACGACCCGAGCCTGATCGTTCACCGGCAATTCGGGGTAACTCGGCAGTGCAAGGATGTCGCGTGAAGCGGCTTCCGATTCCGGGAACTGTCCAGGTCGATATCCCAGGTGCTTGAAGCATTTTTGCAAATGCAACGGCTTTGGATAATAGACGGCACAGCCGATTTTTTTCGCCTTCAGGTGCTGCATCAGTTGATCACGGTGGCCCTGACGGACACGGATGCAATACTGATTGAAGACATGTCTCCGATTCGGTTCAATCTTCGGAAGAATGATCGTATCGAGGACCCCCTCCTGTCGGAACATTTCACCATAATGATTCGCGTTCTGCTGGCGAGCTTCAGTCCAGGAATCAAGCTTTCTCAGCTTCACTCGCAAGACAGCTGCTTGCAGAGAATCAAGTCGGCTGTTCATTCCGACTTCAATATGTTCGTACTGGCCAACATCACCGTGGACTCGAAGGCATTTTAATCGTTTGGCCAATTCAGGGTCGTCGGTGGTCATCATCCCACCATCGCCTGCTCCACCGAGATTCTTCGTGGGGAAGAAGCTGAAGCAACCGACAGAACCCAAGACACCCGTTCGTCGACCCTGGTATTCGGCTCCGATCGCCTGGCAGGCATCTTCGACAATTTCCAGTTCGTACTTCTGGGCAATCCGCCACAAAGCTTCCATATCGCAGCACTGACCAAAGAGATGCACTGGCATGATTGCTTTGGTACGCGGCGTAATCGCGTCTTCGACAGCATTGGCATCGAGATTGAATGTCTCGGGATTGATATCGACAAAAACCGGAGTCGCGCCAGCCCGGCAGATTGAACTCGCCGTTGCGAAGAACGAGAACGGTGTCGTGATGACTTCGTCACCTTCACCAATTCCAAGGGCTTGCAGTGCAATAATCAGCGCGTCAGTTCCCGAGTTGCAGCCGATCGCGTGACGTGCATCGCAGTACTCGGCAATTTCACGTTCCAGCTCCGAAACCTCTTCGCCGAGAATGAATTTTTGCTCGGAAAAGACTTTTTCGACAGTCGCCATGATTTCTGCAGACATGGCGTTAAACTGAGGCACCAGATCGATAAACGGCACCGGTCGATCTTCGGTCATGGTCAGGGTGTAGGTCATCTGCGATTCCTTTCGCATCCGTTGACAACGATTGACGATCAAAGTGTCGGACTCTAGGCCGGAAACCCATTGAGGTCAATAACGGAATTCGCATCCGAACGAAAGTCCCTGCAAAGTGGCTCCCGAATAGTTTCTGAGCAGACCGAAATTCGAATGGTTCGCATTCAGAATGTTGTATTGAATATCGTTGTAGCTTCGATTCACCTGGCCCGCCCAGATGTAGTTGTAAGCAATGTAAGCCGAGAAGTTTTTCGTCACAGCCACGTTGGAATAGAACTTGGCGTCGAACAACGGGGTGAACGTCGTTCCCTTCTGAACCAGGCTCTGAGCCGGGTCGGTCGGGCTGAGTACATTGCTGGTATTGAGCGTCGATTGCCAGGTATTCATACCCAGCATGATTTTTGGTTCGACACCGAACAGGAATCGGGAGTGCATTGCCTCGGCCCGCACACCGACTTGAGGTCCGAATATGTTGTTCGTTGCTGCGGAATCGATGCTTCGAGAAATAACCGAGTTCACTGCAGGAGTACCACTTGAAAAGTTGTACTGCCCGAACTGATCAAGGCTGTCTCGGAAGTTGAAGTAGCGGGCACCGAAGACCGGGCGAAATTGAAACAGCGAATTCGGGTCTGGGGTATCGGGAACATAGTTCGCTTCCGCTCCCCACGCAAAAGTGGTCAGCCGAGCTTTGTAGCTGACATCATAGTCGAGACCAGGCGAGGTTGCAGTTAAGGCCTGCGGAACACCGTTAACCAGCACGGGCTGCGTGATGAACTGAGCTTCCTGAGCATTGCTTCCAACAAGTGGGAACGTACCTAGAACGGCGGGCACCGCTGTCTTCTGTACCTGGATAAAGCCTGTTCCAACTCCGGGGGAAACATTTCCCTCATACACGTTCGCGTTAATATTTCCACCGTTGTAGGTGTCGGAACTCGATTGAAGCACGAACGAGCTGATTTCCAACGCACCAGTCGGGACGGGCATTCCAAACGTGCCACGGAATCCGTTCAGATTATTGATCGAAAAATTATCCAGTCCCGGAGTGGTCGCCACACCCTGAACCGTGTTGACAGTTCTTGCGAACAACACGCCATTGACAAGATTCTGAGGACCTGGCGCACCATAGTTCGAATACGGGTTTAAAGCGTTTACCGCAGTCACACTTCCGTTCTGTGGTTGTGCACCGAGAATGCCATGTCCTGGTGCCGAAATGTTCCACAGCAGATATTCGCCGCGGAACCAGGCATGACGAAACGTATCCGTCAGCATCCGGCCGAGTGGACCTTCATCGAAGCCCAAGCCCTGGTCATCCGGCAGTTCTTCATAGATCGTCGTCGGCTTAGGGCCGGGCGGACCAGCGGGTTTTCGCTGATAGTCCAGCGGAATGCCGTGATATTGGCCTGGGCTGTCCGCTTCTTGAAACGCGTGAAAACCAGCAGGTTCCACTCCGTTTCCAGAAGGCGGTCCCATTCGGTCCTGAGCGTGGATTGGTGCACAAACCAATGCCGTCAGCATTGTGAGCAACCCAAATGGAATCCGTCCGGTCATGATGGTTCCCTGACAAGTGTAGCCCGACGGGTCTTCAGTGCGCTGAATCCCTACAGTCAAGGACTCGACGCACCGACACTAACGGCTATACCACCAGTATCGGTTATAACGACTGCCTAACTTCTGGAAAAACTTTGCCGTTAAGTCAAAATGTGACGAAGATTCCGGTTTTGAGTTCTCGCAGGCCGACAATCTTCAGGGATTTCGACCTCTGTATTCCTCTTTCCAGAGAATTCTAAATCTGTTAGAGACTCTCCCTGCTGGTCTGGCAGAAACCGCCGGATGGAATTTCAACATTGTAAACTGCATTTTCCTGTCAAACCGGCAATCAAACCGCAATGCGGTGGTTTCGCGAGTGTCGGGGGGCATTTTGGGGAAGGGATTCCCATGTGGAATGGAATCTGGAAACTCACCGTCATGGTGGGTGTCATTGGTGTAGGACTTTTCGCGGTTTATCAAGCACAGCAGGGAATGAGCCGAGTAGCGACCTCGACCTCTTCCGACGTTGAGCATGCTGAAGACGCCGACAATTCGAACGAATTCAACCGATCATCTGACCGGTCGGGTGACGCATTGCCCGTTGTTTCATTGGAAGAACTTGACGAAGGTCGCCCCCTTCCGAAAAGGCCAAGGCCGTCGAGCTCTTTAGATAAGAATCGAATTGAACTCGTCAGCAATTTCGAACCTGAAGCGTCTAACATAAAAACGGCCGTCGGGTCATATGATCCGAAGGATCAAAAACCCGAGTCCCTTAAACCAGAGCCGCGACGCCGAAGATTCAGTTTGCGCGACGAAGATACTGCGGCAGAAGTCGAGGATTCAAACGCGTTCGTCAGTGAACCGAAAAAACTGCAGGACGACGATTTTTCAAACAGTCCCACCGAAGAAACGCCTGAAACAACCAGGCAGTCAATTCGGCAGATCAACGAAATTTCGATTGAAGGCGAAAACGGGACGCCGGAATCGACGGAAGATCCCTTTGCTGATGCGGCCATCCCAGCGCCGGGCAACGAAACACCTGTCACGACAGAACCGCAAATACCCCCTCGAACACTCGATTTCGGCAATGAAGCAGACATACCAAGGTCTCGACGGGCAATGGCCCGAGAAAAGAAGGCCGGCATTACTGCTGATGACGAATTGAATCCCTTCGATGACGAGGCGAAAACAATAACATCACCGTCATTATCGCTTCCCGACTCGATTCCGACAGATCAATCTAACAACGCGGATCTTCCAGAACCGAGCGATGAATCGACGCCACTCGAAACAACACCTTCAATCGATTCGACTTCACCTTTAACTCGTCGAAGTCTGCCCGCCGAACCTTCCCGCGTTCCCACTGAAGGTGTGGAACCTTTGGGGAAATCCCCTTCGAAGGTTCGTCCTTCCATGCCAATGGAGTTGGGAGGAGAATTCACCGACGCTCCGCCACCCCGTACTCCAGCCACGAAAAAACGGCGTGCGGAGATCGATCCACCCACGACCATGGATCTCAGCGGAGATGGTGTTGCCGGTGATGCGTCGCAAAAAGGTCTTCAACAACCGCGATTGACAATCGAGAAAATCGCTCAGCAGCAGGCTGTATTGGAACAGCCGTTGATCTACACGATCATTGTCAAAAACACGGGATCAGTGGTTGCCCATAATGTCGTGATTGAAGATCGTATTCCCAAAGGGACGGAGCTTCTCGGAACTTCGCCTCGGGCAGAACTTTCCGGTAAGCGACTGATCTGGAATGAACCATCCCTGAAACCGAACGAAGAAAAGAAAATCTCGATTAAAGTGGTTCCTAAGCAGGAAGGCCCGATTGGCAGTGTTGCCCGTGTTTACTTTGCAACGGAAGTCTCGGCAGAAATTCAGGTGGCCATTCCACAATTGGAATTCACCGTAAAAGCACCACAGGAAGTACGCCTCGGACAAACGTTTGACATGGTCTTCAATCTGAAAAATATCGGCACCGTTGATGCCAGCAACATTTCAGTTCGAGACATCATTCCCGGACATTTGAAACATGAAGCTGGCACCGACATCGAATGCCCGATTGGCAAACTGGCCCCAAATGAAGTGCGAGAGATTGTTTTACCTGTCACAGCGACTGCGACAGGAAGCGGCAGTAACCGAGCGTTCCTGACTGCCGATAGCGGAATCAAAAAAGAACTTGAGAGTACGATTAATGTTGTCGGCGAACTGCTGGTGCTGACGCGATCTGGCCAGAATCGAGTTTATGTCGAGCGACCGGTCGTTTTCACAAACAACGTTCGCAACGATGGGAACTTACGGGTCGCCAACGTTCGCGTGGCCGAAGTGGTCCCCGCCGGGATGGAATTTGAAACGGCTTCCGATGGAGGCAAATACGATCCCAACCTGAAAGCGGTCGTCTGGACCCTGGGCCCACTTGCACCAGGCGATGATAGAGCTGTTACCGTGAAGTACGTTCCTAAAGAAACCGGGACACTCGGCGGAAAGATCACCGCGACAGGGGCTACGGGAAGTACCGCGTCGGTCAATTCGACTGTCGACGTTGTCGGCCGACCAGAACTGCAAATGGAAACGCTCAGTGCGACAGGTGTTGTGACCGTGGGTGATCGGATCACATCCAAGTTGCAACTCAAAAACGCAGGAACCGCCCCGGCACGAAACGTCCAGTTAAGTATTCGGCTTCCCTCGGAGTTGCGGCTTGTGGAAGTTCGTGGAAGGAATTTTCAGAAGAAGGGCGATCGGGTTGTTTTCGACTTAATCGATGAACTCGCCCCCCGAACGAACATCGCCTTTGAATTGATCCTTGAGCCGACATCAGAAGCGGATGCACGGATTCAACTCGAGATTTCCGCCGAACATCTGACCAAACCACATCGGCGTGACGAGACCATTCAAATCGTTCAAGACGCGTTGAAGTGACGGATTTGACTGCCGATCTCGTCGGCGCGACGGTACAGTGCTGTGGACAAGCTTACTGTCCCGGGCACTTGAATCATGCGGCAGAAATTCATTTTACTCTTATTGATTTGTCTGGTGACATCGACCGGCAGGTCTGATGAGACTCATGCACGGTACCTGGAGCAATTACGTCAGCGTGGTCTGTTTTCGCTTGCCGAGGCTGAAGCGATTGCTCGCATGGCAAACGCGAAGCTTTCACCTGCTGACAAAACTCTCTTCGCCATCGAATTATCGCGCACGCTGACCGAACATGCCGGGTTCGTTTCCGACGACCAACGTGACGAACTTTGGCAACGAGCTCAAAGTGTGATTCAGGATCTACTTGATCAAGATCGCCAGAATCCAAAATCCGTCTTATTGAACGGCCAACTGGCTTCAGTTCTCGTTTCCCAGGGAGACTGGTTACGTGCCGAACGAGAACTTCGACCGTTTGACGAATTAATTCTGAACCAGGCTCGAGCGGTTTCAACGAAGGCCACCCAGCAACTGCAGGTCATCGAGAAGACGCTTACCGAGCCCTCGCGTGATGTGAAGAGGACGGGTTCCGGGTCACCATCAGGTTACGAATTGCGAGCCCTGTTGCATCAAGTTCGATGGCAATTAGCTCAGTCGTCACGAAATCTCGCAGAACTGGAGCCAATCGGGTCAGTCGAACGATCGACAAATGCAATCAACGCGGAACAATCACTCAGGAGTTTAATCGGAGTCGCCGATGAACCGGTTCGATCGCTGGCCAAAGTCATGCTGGTCACTTGTTCTCGACTGAAAGGTGATGTTCAGCGTGCTTCAGACATGCTGACGGGCCTGGAAAAGAGCGATCCGAACCCTGGCGAAACGGTTCTCGACGCGATCGTGGCCGAAAGAGTACGCGTTTTGCTGGAGCTTCAACACCCGACAGAGGCAGTCCAATTACTCTTAAAGGCGCGCAACAGACGCCAACGTTTGACAGGCGAAATGTGGTTTTTGCAAACGCGCGCATTAATCGCGTTACGTGAGATCACACTTGATAAACAGCAGGAAACATTAGCAAACAGTTTGACCGAGCAAATCATCACGGCGATCGAGCGCTGCGAAGAACAGGTGGGCGGCTTCTGGAGTCGGCGTTGTCGACAGCTTTGGGATAATGTCCAGACGACTCGAAAATACGGGCCTGAACTTGATTCATTAATGCAAAAGGCACGGATGAATTTTACCGCAGGACGAATCGAGTCGGCTCTTTCACAATATGCCTTGTCTGAGACGACTGCCAGAAAGGGAGGTCAAACGGAACTCGCCATGGAACTGGGGTTTACGCGAGCTTCAATCCTGCTCGATCAGAAACAGTTCGAAAACGCCGCCTCAGAATTCCTTCGGTTAGCGTCTGAATATTCCAAAAATGAACGTGCGGCAAAGGCACACTTGCTCGGCATCTATTCTCTTGGTCGGCTGCTCGATGAGAAAAAGTCTGAACAGCGCCGCCAGGCTTACACCGACGCGATTGATCGTCATTTGAAGGACTACCCGGGTGACGCAACATTGAATGAGGCCCGATTTCTCAGGGCGCAACTGGAAGAACAACGACTGCAGGCGACTCAAGCGCTGCCACTCTATCTGCAGGTCGAAGCGGGCCATGCTCGAGCGGATGACGCGATGTTCGGAGCCGCACGATGCTACGAAACAATCCTGCGACGATTGAACGAACGGCGTCTCCCGTCAGCAGATTTCCAGCGAGAAGCGATCGAAAGATTATCGCAATTTCTCACAACTCGTGGCGATTCAACGGAAACATGGACCGCCTCGACGGCTGAAATTGCACTCCGACTCGCTAACGTGTTACTCATTGGATCATCGGAAATTTCACCTGCAGCAGATGCCGGGTCACCTCGTGCTACGGCGCGCTTTCAAGTTGATATCTCATCGCGATGCCGCCACGCCGAAAGTTGGCTGACAAGGGTCACAGCATTCGCCAGTCAACATGCTGCCGATGTGTCGAATGCATCGACGATGGAAGAATTTCGAAAGAGGACAGCCCCGCTTCGTATCGTTGCTTTGACCGGCATGGGAAATACTGCAGACGCCGAGCAAATCTTAAGTCAAAAGTCGGTCTCTCCCGCTCAAATGCTCGATGTCGTGGACAAGTTAACCTGGTTCCTCGCGGCAACTGCCGCAGACGAACAAAAGCGTATTTCTTCTGTGCTGCGACTTGTTATTCAACAGCTCGATCGTCGTCGTGACGAGTTATCCGCAGAGCAGTGCCAGTTGCTGGATCAATACCTGATCAGGGCCTATGCCGCGACAGGGGAAATCGTGAAGACAGTCGACCTTGCGAAACGATTATCAGAACAATTTGCCAAAGACGCCGACAAACAACGCGAGCTGGCCCGGCTACTTTCCGAGATACCAAAGCCAGAAGCGGTCTCTCTGACGAAACAATGCTGGCGTCGAGTAGAGTCACTCACGAAGCCCGGCTCGTTGGAATGGCTGACCGCGAGAAAAGAAGTCCTGACAGCTTGTATTCGGCTCGATCAATTCGACGAAGCTCACAAGTTAATACAGCTGACCAAAGTCCTGTATCCCGACCTTGGTGGTGAACCGCTTAAAGCTCAGTTAGAAGCGATTGAGCGAGATTTGCAGTCGAGAAAGAAGCGATAGTACATTCGGGGCTGACGGTTGCGGCTTTTTCCGACTCTGTTATCGTGTGATCATCGGCTGCTGTTTAACAGGAATTGCGGCTACGGAGTTGCCGCTGATTACAGAAGGAAACGACGATGAGTTTGATGGCGGGAAAAAAAGGTCTGGTGTTTGGGATCGCCAACGATTACTCGATCGCATGGGCGATTACCGAGCAATTACATAAGGAAGGCGCTGAAATTGGTTTCACGCATCTGCCCGACCGAGACCCAGCCAGTCCGAAAATGGAACGTCGTGTCCGCAAGCTGGTCGATCCCATCGGTGCCAAGATGTTGGTCTCGTGCGATGTTCAGAAGGATGACGATCTGGACAAGACATTTGCCCTCGCAAAAGAAACGTTTGGAACGATCGACTTTATCGTTCACTCAATCGCCTATGCCCCGATGGAAGACCTGAAAGGTCCCGTCTACGCGGTCAGTCGCGAAGGCTTCAAGACATCAATGGATATCAGTGTCTTCAGCCTGATGGCTATCTGTAAGCGGGCACAAGACTTGATGCCTAACGGGGGCAGTATCATTACGTTGTCGTACCTTGGGGGCGAAAAAGTGATCCCCGGTTACAATGTTATGGGGCTTTGCAAAGCGGCTCTCGAATCATCCGTTGAGTATCTGGCTGCCGAGTTGGGTCAAAAGAAAATTCGGGTCAACGCACTCAGCGCCGGTCCAATCAGGACCCTCAGCTCATCCGCCGTCAGCGGCATCGATCTCATGTTAAACTTGTACGGTTCGATGTCGCCGCTTCGCCGGAACGTCGATGTCGAAGAAGTCGGTAAGTCCGGTCTATATCTACTAAGTGATCTTTCCAGTGGTGTCACTGGCGAAACGCATCATTGTGACAGTGGGTATCACGTCATGGGCGCTCCACCACTCGATGTCAAACTCGGATAAGCGATTGGCGCGTTAATCCGGGGCAAGACAGGAACGGAGTGTATAAACTCCTTTAATCTTCGCCGCGAGTAAGAACATCGTGTGTGGACGAATCAACCTGTGGATGTCATCGGTCGACCTGGCCGAGATTTTTGAGCTGTTTCGCGAGCCGGAATGGCTGCCCCGGTATAACCTGTGTCCGATGCAGCAGATCCTGACCGTTCGGATGCACCCCAAAGGGGTGCGTCTCGCGGAACCGGTGCAATGGGGGCTGGTCCCAAGTTGGACAAAAAGCCCCGTCACCGGACCTCCCCTGAATAACGCCCGGTCCGAGACGATTACGTCAAAACCGTCATTCAGCGACTCTTTTCGCAAGCGCCGATGTCTGATTCCTGCCAATGGGTTTTATGAGTGGAAGCGGTTAGACCACAAATCCAAGCAACCCTGGAATATTTTTCGCGCGGACGGTCAACCGCTGGCGATGGCGGGAATATGGGACCACTGGCAGGCACCCGATGGTGATACACTTGAGTCCTGTGCGGTGATCACGACCGAGGCCAACGATTTTATGGCAAACATTCACGACCGAATGCCGGTGATCCTTGCGAAATCTGAGTGGGACTTTTGGTTGAATCCCGAGGTGACTGATCCAGACGCGTTAACAAATCTGCTTGTCCCTTGCCCGAACGATTGGATCACGGGGAACCCTGTCAGTTCTCTGGTGAACAGCGTCAATCATGATTCTGTCGAGTGCATTCATCCTGTGAGAGAAAATCGCACTCTGTTTTAAAAGAATTCTGGTGGGCCTCGAAGATTCGACCGCACCCTATGATACCCGAAATTACCGGGGATCTCCGCAAACAACACCTACCTGCAGGGTAGGGGGTTGGATATACTTATCCTGGCCCTAAACCAAGCGAGTTGCTGCTTCATTTTAGTATTCGCTTTGATTCGGTCCTGCTCGGTTTAACGAGGGATTCGAGAATGAGTCGTCAACAATGTCACCATGCGGCCTTCCTGCCATTTGCAGGACCTCTTCTGCTATTTTTTGTCGCGCTTGTCACATCGCGAGCGCCGGCTTTGTTTGCCGATGATAAAAACGTTCCCCCGGCACCTACCGAGGAGCAAGTTAGAATCCTGAAGGATTTTTTTCGCGACGTGCTTGTTCCAAAAGGGAATCCCGGTCGCATCCCGCAGAAGAAGCGGCTTTTTCCTGATCGTCAGCCCAACACTGAAAGCGAGGACGCCGGGCATGATGCGATCGACAGTCGAGCACCCCATGATGCGAAGATTGAACAACTGCTGCAGGCGGCCGAACTGTCCGTGAAACAAAAGAATTGGAAATTAGCGATTGAGCTATTCCAACGACTGCTCGATCAACCTGAAGATTCGCTGCATCGGTCAGCGAAGGGGCCGTGGCAGTCGGTTCGGCGAACCACCAATCAGATGCTTGGTCAACTACCTGAGGCGACGCTGGTTGAGTATCGATCGCAATATGGTGGATTGGCTCAGCAACAACTGGCAGCCGCTCGTCGAAGCGGTCAAACGTCCGGATTCGTCAACGTAGCGACCCGTTTTTTCCACACCCCTGCCGGATACGAGGCAGCGAACTATCTGGGAATGCTGCACTTTGACCGCTCGGAATTTGGCTTGGCGGCGCGGTGGTTTGAAGAACTGGCCGCGTCGCCGGCCCCCATTGCAAAGAGCGATTCCTGGCGATTGCAAGCCGCTCTCTCGTTTGCTCGATCGGGAGATTTCACAGCGGCCAGCGCGATTCTCAGTCGACTTTCCAATGGTCCGAACACGCTCGTGGGGGTAGGAACCGGATCTGTAAAAGCCTCGGAATGGCTCAAGCAGGCCCAGGTCGAAACAGCCTCGCACGCTGTTGCTTTGGCGGATTGGACCCAGCTTTACGGAACAGCAGCTCGTGTCGGAACCGCAATCGGAGGTGATGCACTGCTGTCTCCCGACTGGTTCCTGCCACTCACTTCAAGCCGCCTTGTTCGAGACTCGCTCAGGTGGCTCGTTCAGGACTTGCAGGATCAGCAGCGGTCAATGATTCTCACTTCGATACCGCTGGTTGTGGATGGCAAGGTGATTTACCGCGATCTACGTGGAATACGCAGCGTTGAGATCGAACGAGGTCGCCCGATTTGGGAAAGTGTGGAAGGGGTATCGGCGGAACGGATTCTTGGTGGACTTCCCTCTCAACAGATTGACCCGCAAGATGCCTGGCGGCTTCGTGCAAACCCATTCCAGCATGTGGGCGAATATCAGGGTTCGGCGGCCGAATTCAGCCCTCTCACCAGTCTCCTGTTTCGTGACGGCGTCTATGGGCTGATCAGCAGCGACGGAAAGCAACTCTTCGTCATCGAAGACCACGGAATTCTCTCACGTAATCAGCCCGGTCAACATTGGGGCTGGGACGGCAATAACGAGACTCATGATCCATTTGGACTCCCCTGGAAAACAAACCGCCTCGTCTCGTATGACCTGCAAACGGGACGAACGTTGTGGAATCTGGGAGGAAACGAATCCCGCGAATCGTTTGATCCACCCCTTTCCGGATCATATTTTTACGGAACACCCGCGGTTGATGGTGACGAACTGTTTGTCGTTGCTGGTAAGGGTGACGACATCAAGCTTTGGTCACTCGACCGACAAACCGGATTACCAAAATGGTCGCAATTGATCGCATACGCGGATACCAAGATCGATCTTGATATTGCCCGGCGATGGATTACGTCACAGGTCGCGGTGGGTGATGGGGTCATCATCTGTCCGACAACCGTCGGTTGGCTGGTCGCGATCGACCGTATGCGGCAGTCTGTCCTTTGGGCTCATCGATACGCACCGAATTCAGGGGGGGATCGTACTGAGCAGGAAAATGGTTCACAGCTTCTTAAACAACGTGACTTGAACGAGCTATGGTCTCCTTCGGCTCCGGTCATTGTCGGAAATTACGTCGTTTACACGCCGCAGGAACATCCAGTACTTGTCTGCCTGAGCGCGGTTGATGGACGTCGAATCTGGGAACAGCCAAAAGATCAGGGACTTTACCTGGCCGGGGTGTTTGACCAGAAGGTATTGATCGTCGGTGAAACGAATGTCACGGCGCTTAATCTTTCCGATGGTCTCACAGTCTGGTCAGCTCCCCTTGACGAAGGAATTCGACCTTCCGGTCGCGGGGTTGTCGTTGACGACCGTTTTTACCTGCCGTTGAGTAACGGTGAATTGCGTTCCATCGAATTGGCGACCGGAAAGCGGTTATCACAAACATTCGTGGCGTCTCGACAGCCGTCGCTTGGTAACCTGGCCATGCATCATGGAAAGCTGGTTTCGCTCGGCCCAGCCGGATTGACAGTGTATCGGCAACGCGATGCACTGCTCGCCGAGATTCAAAAACGATTGACAGCCGATCCAGACGATGCAACAGCCTTATTGCGATCAAGCGAAATACAACTTCTCAACCACGAATATTCTGACGCTCTTTCTCTATTACGACGGATTGCCACTGATCGCTTGTTACCGGAAGAACGATCGCGACACCACTCAGCACTCGTCGAATGCCTTTCGACCGTCATTGAGAACGACTTACTTCATAGCAGCACAGAACTGGAAGAGTTGCGGAAACTGGCGGAATCACCTGCCGAGAAACTGCTGTATTGGGAATTGACCGCTGAAAAACTGTTGGGTGAACAAAAACCAATCGAGGCATTCGATGTCATCTGTAAACTGGCAGAGGAGTCCGGCGATACCGAAATCAACCGTTCTGATGATCGTCGCATCACCGCAAAACGAACAGTCTGGTTGAGTGGCCGAATGCTCGATCTCTGGTCGGCGACACCAGAAGCCAAACGCCAAGTCATTGATGATCGAATCGCACGGATTACTTCTGAAGCGTCACAACTCAGCCTCAAGGATTGCCAACGGATTGTCACTCTGTTTTCGTTCCATCCGGCGGCAATCAGTGCACGGCAACGACTGGTAGAATGGCTGGCAGAAGCCAAAGATTTTGCAGGTGCCCGGATCATCTTGCAGCAACTTGTCGACAGTTCCAGTCAGACCGTCGCCTCGCAAGCGATCGAGCGACTGGCGCGGTTAATGATCCAGATTCAACGACCTGCTGATGCTGTCTATTACTATGGATTACTGAAGTCAAAGTACTCCGACGTGATGGTTCGCGATGGATTGACAGGTTCGGGGCTCGCAGACGCTGCACGTGCAAACAATAAGCTCATTTTCGAACCCCAAACGCACGTCGTGAGATGGCCCGAGACTCCCTTGCGACCCGTGCATTCGGTCGTCAATCACCTGCAACCGCCGCAGAACGTGATCCTGGATACACCGTTACCTTACTTTGATCAAATCAGCATCGACGCTTATCAGAACGAACAACGCCTGGTCTTGGAATCGTCTGCAACTGGTGCTGTCGAGTGGCTGGTCCCTCTTCGTGCCGCTGGTCGAGGTTTTGACGAAGGTCAGATGACTTGCCGACAAATCGGGCATCAAATGTTCTTCGTGAATCGCGGGATCTTGCACGCAATCTCGCCAGTCGACAAACAAGTTCTTTGGACAAAGTCACTCGGCGACCAAAGCGACGGCATTGCGTCAGGACGTCACTCGAACCGCATGCCAGTAAGATCAATGACGGCACCCGGTCAGAACGATGGAGCCCAGTCATTGTTTTTACAAAAGGCACAACTCACGGGAAGTCTTGCAATCGTTCAACCAAACTATTTGTGTGTCTACGGACGTCGGTCTATTTCGATTCTCGATCCTCGCACCGGAGAGGAGATATGGGAACTTGACGGACTACCGACGCACGCCGTTGCGGTCGGCAATCGCGACGCACTGTACGTCATCATCCCCGGTAAGGACGAAGCACTCGCCTATCGCGCACTTGATGGCAAGCCACTCGAGATTCCAGGTGTTACAAAAGTATTAAACAACGCCATCATGGCGCACGGTTCTTCTTTCTTATTGCTTGAGTATGCAGGTTCAAATCCTTTGCGAGTAATCGGAATCGGTCGACAGAAAGTCTTGTTGAGACTTCACGATCCTGTGACAGATTCGACAAAATGGAAACGCGAATTCCCACCCGGAACCTTGGTCAGCCCGCTGGGAGAAGACGAAGTTGTCGCCCTCTTGACTGACGGACAGGTCCAACGAATCGATGTCGCAACCGGCCAGATTAACGCTCTCGAATCAATTCCGGGAAAGAAGGTTGAGCGACCCCAGGAAAGGTTCCTACTTTCCGACGACGACCGCATTTACCTGATCGTCAATTCGCAGGATAGCGGCCATCAAACTTACGGGGAAAACCTCGCTTCAATTCGGCTGAATGGGACAATCTATTGCTGGAATCGGGTCGGTCGGCAATTTGCCTGGCCACCGCTTGAGATCAAACATCAAAACCTGGTCATCGATCGATTCTCGACATTACCAGCGTTGTTGTGTGTGTCACGATCATGGAAGCCACGTGGTCCAGCCAATATCGGAATTGGATCATTGAATATCACCGCCGTCCACAAACAAACTGGCAAGATGCTGATTAATGCCGAGATTCCGTCAGCGTACAGCGGATTTCACGCGGTCGGAATTAACCCCGGTGAACCATCCATCGATCTCAAGTCGTACAACATGCGTTTGCGCTTGGTACCCGCTGACGGACCTGTCGCAGTTGCCCCCAACAACGCCAAGCCGGCTGTCCAGGCGAATTAAGCCGGCACAGCCGGTTTGTGTGCATCGGGCGACGGGTAAAGCATACAGAAACCGTTCGCGCATTTATGAGAAGCCGTGATACGCAACGCCGTGATGCGGCTGCTGAACGGTCTATCTGTCAATCAATCAACGATGACATCGTTACCGTTGTACTCACTCGAAATTAATCAGCGAGGCATTTTCACCGTGACGTGAAGAGCTTCACTCAAAACGCAGAATCGAAAATGACTGTGGAGGGAAAACATACGTTGCCCCTGCCGCGTCAAACACCGGGTACCAGACCCGATCCGCTGGTACGATCCGATCTGGATCGGTTTCCTGATTATGTTCATCAAGGTGGCCGCTGATCTGCGAGACCTTGACTACGCGGCCTGACAGATCGTATCCGGTGATATTTAAACGGGTTGAAAGCGGTCGGTTTTCCGAATTGACAACTTGAAGTACCAGGACCTTCCCGTCATCACTGATACGTGCGGTCACATCGAGCGCGCCATTTGGACTTTGAATATCGGTGGCGAGACAGCGAGACAGATTATTCTTCGAAATCATTCGAGTGACGTGCGCCGACGATTGCACCCAGACATGCGATGGTGACAGAAACACCAGACCCTGATCCCAGCCATTGTCATTCTGGCCATCGGGTTGAAGACAATTTGCTGCACAAACAATCGGTACCTTTTCACCAAATCGCTGCAACTGGTTCATCGTTCGAGCATGGGCCAGCCCTCGACGCCAAAGGTGATTGTTGGAGTTCTCTTCGAAGACACAGACTCGAAAATCAGCACCAGGGCTCAGTTTTTCGAGCCAATCAATCAAACCGCCAAGGACTTCTATTTGTGGATCGGCATCGCGTAATCCATCGTTCCAGATATGGACATCGAACCAGACGGGCTTTCCGCGTTGTCGCGCGAAATCAAGAATCTGTTTATGGGCAGCCAGGCTCTTGATACTGGGTGCACCAGGAAAATCATAAGGGTCTGCAATCGGCTTTCCATAGGCGAAGTCCCCAACGATCGGAATGATGTTCGGATCTCGACTCCAGATCGCCTCGGCAAGAGGCTTGAATTTTTTCCAGTAAACGTCGTTGACGGCTTCTTCGTTTCCAAGCTGGATGTATTTCAATCCAAACGGCGCCTGATGTCCGTCAGCCACACGGCGGCGACCCCACTCGCTATCAGCCGGTCCATTGACGTACTCGACGAAGTCAGCCATGTCTTGAGGAGTCTCGTCGATGCTCAGATCCGGGATGCTGACGAATCCCGCCGCCTCACAAAAACTGATGAAATCGATGACCCCCCATCCATTCGTCGAATACGGATACCATGTCCCTTTATAGGGTTGACGCCGATCTCGTGGTCCGATCATCTGCTTCCAGCGGTATTCGGGACAGTTCACCATTGAACCACCATACCGGAGCACTGTTAAACCTTGAGCAATCAAGGCCTCGCTGACGTCTCGGCGAACAGGCAACCCTTTGAACCGACCCCAGGCACCTGGTTGTACAGAAACATATCCGAGGACGACGGAACCTGGTTGTTTTAATGACACAATCAGGTTCCCACGGGAATCGGAATCTGTCGGCGTCAACGTCAATTCAAGACGTTGCCAATCACCTCCCTTGACGGCAGCATGAGCGTCAGCGAGGACGCGACGATTCGAACGATCTTCAAAAGCCACGTCTAAAGTTGCAGCTAGATCTGATTTTGCCCAGACAACTATTTCATAGGGGTGGCCCGCAACAATATTCATCCCCCATCGATTCAAGCCACGGTTTTCCACTCCGATCTCACCATCAACAGACTTCAACGTGATTCGCTGACTCTGTTGCCCGACAAAACCTGTTTTTTCTAACGCGATTTCACCCTGACAATTTCCACGCCTGACGGCTCGCCACATTCCACTGACAGAGTCGACCGTCGGTGGCGAATCCTTAAACGGGATCAATTCGATGCGATCACCTGTTGTGACCCTCAGGTTGCGGAAACTGGCTTCCCGCTGCCACGTCCGCAACCCGATTTGTCCTTCAAGCAGCGGATGTTGATTGTCCTCGTATTGAAGTTGGACCTGGCCATTGACGGAGACCGTGATCGATCGTCCCTTCAATTGAACGAGCAGCGGAATCCATTCGTTGACTGGAACCGGGCAGGGAACCGTTTTGATTGGCTCCCAGTTCTGACGATGGCGCCCCAGCAGAAGCGTACCGGTATCGGGGTATAAAGCGATTTCGTATCCCGTGAAGTGATCGGCACCGACAGCGGGTCGATCGACTCTCAAAATTAGACCAGCATTGCCAGCCTTCTGATCTGCAAACAGGATCTCGACAGAGGCTTCTCCATCGGAGAGTTTCGTCTGTTGGTGAATCAGTTTCGGGCCGTCGCCGGTCGCAGCGACAAGCTCGCCGTTCTGCACACGCCATGCTCCTCCGTACGCCGAAAAACCAGGCGGACTAACAGTGATCGGTGGTTCCTGGAAGCTTTCACCAAACACCATCTGGCTGTAAAGCCCGCCGTAGATCTCATGATTGACGTCTTCAATACACGCTCCCGTTGTGAACCGGGAAATCTTGGCGATGGTTCGGCCGGCATGCACCTGAATCACAGTATCCGGCTCGGCCGCAATCAAGCAGCTCGCTGATATCAAAAGTATTGTTCCGACAATTCGAGCCAGAGACATCGCTTCAGTCCTTCGAAGTCAATTCAAATTCAGTTCACTTTGCAATCGCGACACTCATGATGGATTCGTCCGTCCATTCACTTGCAAGACGAACTTCCCGCAGGATGCCACCAGACATCACTCCGATTCGGTCGCAGACCGCCAGCAGTTCGGTCAGGTACGAACTGACAAAGATGATTGCTTTCCCATCGGCTGCTAACTCGCCCATCAACCGATAAATCTCTGATTTTGTACCGACGTCGATTCCACGCGTCGGTTCGTCCAGCAATAGCACCTCTGCCTGCTGATGCAGGACCCGAGCGATAGCGACTTTCTGCTGATTACCGCCCGAGAGTTCGCCAATGGTCTGTTCAGGAGAGCCTGCTTTGACATGCAATCGCTTCATCCAGCGAAGAACTTCCGTCCGCCGTTTGCCAAGCATCAACATACCCGTGCGGGTGTAGGGCTGTAAGCGGCTGTATGTCAGGTTGTCGGCAATTGATCGCGTCTGCGCCAGTCCTTCTGTCTTGCGGTCTTCAGAAACTAGACCCAGTCCCGCACGAATCCTTGACCGAGTGTTGTGATCGACCGAAATACTGGCGACTTTGACTTCTCCGCTACGAACGGGGTCAAGCGCGAAAAGTGAGCGAAGCAATTCGGTTCGACCAGCGCCGATTAGCCCTGCAAGACCAAATATCTCACCCCGCTTCAGTTCCAGGGAAACACCTTTTGGACTTCGTTCACCGCTCACGTTCGCAATCGATAGCAGGGTCTCACCCGGTGTATGCGATACCGTAGGAAACAAATCGGAAACACCTCGTCCGACCATCAATGAAACGATTTCGGCATCGGTCGTTCCAGCGAGATCGCCATGTCCGACGGAATGACCATCCCGAAGCACGGCATAACAGTCGCAGACCTGACGAATTTCCTCCAGAAAATGGCTGATATAAACAATTCCATAGCCGGCATCGCGCAGTTTACGAATGATGACGAAAAGGTGTTCGACATCCTGCTTCGTCAAAGAACTGGTTGGTTCGTCAAACACGAGGACTTTTGAATCAGAGACCAGAGCGCGGGCGATTTCCACCAGTTGACGTAAGGCAATCGACAGGTCCCGTACGGGAGTTTCGGGTCGCAGATGGGGATGACCGAGCATATCCAGCGCGCGGCGAACCTTGGTTCGTTGAGTTCGCCGATCTCGCAGGCCAAACCAATGAGGTTCCTGCCCGAGCATGATGTTGTCTTCAACCGATAAATCGGGCGCGAGGTTTAATTCCTGATAGATCATCCCGACACCCGCCAGACGGGCATCGTGCGGACCATCCGGAGCATATGTCTGACCTGAAAATTGCATGCTTCCAGAATCGGGCGAGTGCGCACCGCTCAGTACTTTCATCAAAGTACTTTTTCCCGCGCCGTTTTCCCCGATCAAAGCCAGAACATGTCCAGCACGAACGGTCAGCGAAACCTCACTAAGTGCCTGAGTCGCTCCAAACCGCTTTGAGATCTTCGTCATCGTTAAAAGATCGCTGGTCGTCATCGTAAGGTCTTCATCAAAAACACATAATTCATTCGCCGAATATTCTCATTGGCTCGTATCGTACACAACCAACCTCAAAGGAACATTGGCTCGACAATCGATGATGTCGAGCTTTTTTTAGAATTACAGGAAGATTGTGTCATGGCATCAACTCGATTGACACTCCGATTAATCGCGAGTTTTATGGTCTTCGCGATGGGTGAGTCATGCTGCACTGGTCAGGATGTTTCCCTGATCGGACGAGCCTCCATCTCAGCAATAGCGACCGATTTATCGGGAGAAACCGACAAGCAAGAAAACGGTACTCCTCAAAATCGACTTGGTGGACACGGTTCGGCGATCGCGTGGCTGGGAACCGGAAATAAATATGTCATGCTGCCCGATCGCGGCCCGGATGATGGAGCAACCTCATATCGCTGCCGCATTCAAATTGTTGAAATCGTGGTTGACCCCCGCTCGGCAGTTCCCGTCACGACGAAATTGCTGGAAACACACCACTTGACGACACCAACGGGTGAACACTTTCTTGGACGGCAAACTCAATTCGACAAAGCCCATCCCGAACGAAGTCTGCGTCTGGATCCGGAAGGGATTCGAGCCACCAAGAACGGAACCTTCCTGATCGCCGAAGAATACGGACCGACGGTTCGGGAGTTTGATGCGAAAGGAAAACAGTTGCGAGTGCTGACCACGCCTGCACGCTATTTAGTTAAAAATCCTGCAGGGACACCTGAAGAAGAATTGCCTCCCAATAACATATCCGGTCGGCAAAACAATCGAGGCTGGGAAGGAGCAGCACTCAGCGACGACGGCCAGAAACTTTATACCATTGCTCAGAGTCCCCTCATTCAGGACGGAGGACTCGACGAAAAAAATAAGCGGGTGGGGATTAATGTTCGAATTTGGGAACATGATCTGAAGACAGCAGCATCTCGCGAATTTCTTTATCAACTGGATGATAAGTCACTCGGATGCAGCGACATTGAGTGGGTCTCACCTGGCCGGTTGCTGGTGATCGAACGGGACGGCAAGCCAGGTAATGAGACAAAAGCAAAACTGCTTTATGAGATTGACCTGTCCGCTGCGACTGACATCAGTTCAATCGAGCGACTTCCGGTGACGGGGACTCCCGAAGGAGTTCGTCCAGTCGGCAAGAAGCTGTTTCTGGACCTGTTGGCACCAAAGCACGGCCTTGCCGGTGATAGGTTCCCAGAGAAGATCGAAGGGATTGCATTCGGGCCCAAATTAGCTGACGGTTCACGAGTCCTGATCGTGGCCAGCGACAACGACTTCAGGGGCGATCAGGATACGGAAATATACGCATTCAGCGTGAAATAACTGAAAACTTGTCCTACTGCCAACAAACAACAGCGCTAAAGGTTTCGGCCAATGCGTTGAGTTAATCATTTATTAACAATTCATTCATTGGCTCTTATTACTTTGATCATATCCTTCCGGTCGATTGTTGGTCGATTGTGATGTGATTTGAAAAGGACATTGAGGATGCTCGGGCGGTTGGCTCGGCCGCTTGTGGTTGCGGTCTCGTTATTGCTGCTGGTTGGAGGCTGTTCCGGACGAAAGTCGACAGGGATGTTTCCCGTTCGAGGAACTGTGATGGTGGACGGTCAACCGGCTCAATACGCAAGAGTCAGTTTGACGCCGATCGACAAAAATGACGGTCGGAGTCCTTCAGGCGGAACGGTCGATGAAGATGGCGAGTTTCGGTTGACAACATTGAAACAATTTGACGGTGCCGAACCCGGCGAGTATTGGGTTTCAATATCTTGGTGCAAGCCAGTCGATCCCAATCGGAGCGAAGTGGAATATGGACCTGAGCTTCTTCCCAAAAAATACCAGAATCCCGCCGAATCGGGATTGAACGAATTGCGAGTTACCATCGAAGAAGGTGATAACGAGCTGCCCCCTTTTGAGATCAGCACAAAAAAATAGGTTGACGCTACTGTGCGTTGTCTTCCAGTTTGTGCGAGTTTTTCCTTGTCTGTTTGTTTCCAGGAGATTTTGAATGATGCCGCGAAGTAATAAGAAGTCTGTGGCCCGTGGTTTTACACTGATCGAACTTTTGGTGGTGATTGCCATCATCGCCGTTCTGATCGCGCTTTTGCTGCCTGCTGTACAACAGGCCCGTGAAGCGGCCCGCCGCACGCAGTGTAAGAACAACCTCAAGCAATTGGGTTTGGCTCTGATGAACTACGAAAGCACCACCGGCGTTTTCCCGTATGAAAAGTGCACGACCGGTGTCAATCAAAACTGGATCCAGATGGTTCTTCCTTACATGGATCAAGCACCTATCTACAATCAATTCAACTTTAACAAGAGTTGGGCAGATCCATCGCAATTTGCGCTGACCACAGTCAATATCCCCATGCTGGTCTGTCCAAGTGCTCCGAGTCAAGCTGCACGTACAAACCCTGCCGGGGTCGTCGGTCTCTTGTCACCAGACGGTATCAATACTCCGCCCGCTGCCGGGTTCGGAATTTGTGACTATATGGCTTTGAGCGGCGTCCGATTCAGCCTGTATTATCAAGGTGGTTTTGCTTCGCCACCGGCTGCCGTTCTTTCTACCCCTGACGACAATCGCTGGGCCTGTGCGATGCATTCCACGTTGGCCACTTATATTCGCGACATCACTGACGGTACCTCAAACACGATGATGATCTGCGAAACCGCAGGTCGTCCTGGCCTGTTCCGAGGCAAGAACCGTGTTCTTGTTCAGGGACTCACCGCTGCAACCTTTTCTCCGAAAGACGGCTGGGGCTGGGCGGACACTGGAAACTCTGGCGCCGTCGACGGTGCCACTTCCGATGGAACGATCATTAACTCAGCAATTAAACCAAGTCCCAAGAATCAAGGCCTTCTGCCAACCTGTACGGCAGCAGCTTGCCCTCCTGGTGCTAACGTATTCATGAACGCCGTCAACGATAGCGAAATGTACTCCTGGCACACCGGTGGAAACCAGGTTCTGTTTGCCGACGGCTCGGTCCACTTCATCAGCGAAAACATTGGCCTTCAGACACTCGGTGCTTTGTTGACACGTCAAGGTGGTGAGACTGTTGGTGACTATTAATCGTAATTGATCCTTGTAACGGATCATGCGATTTGCGGAATTTCAGGCGAGCGAGGTGATTTATCTCGCTCGCTTTTTCGTTGGATATCGAAGAGGGGGTCGAGCGTTCACATTTCACAATTGGCCGACTTATTGTTTCACATTTTGGACTTCGCCTAACCGGCCATTTTGAAATTTGAGAACCCGGCCTCAATTCTTTAACCTTCGTTCTCGATGTCACGACTGATTCGCGCGATTACTTCCGTAAATGAAGCGTCGCTTAAGCTCAAGGCTTGAAGAATGTTCGCCAGTACCAGTATTGCATCGCAGGTAATTTCATTCTGGCGAAACCAGACACGACCGTCGCTCGAAAGGGCAAGTACTGCTTCGCCTTCGACGAGCAACCGAACCAGATTCGATGTTGATTCGCCCCCGTCGGTTGCCACCGCATCCCGTCCCGACAGCCATTGCGTTACGTCACCCATCAGTGAACTTGCAACGACAAATCGGGCGTGATGATTCTCACGCTGTGCGATCTCTATCAACAGTCTGGCTATTTCGGTCGGACTGACAAGGCGTCCGGAATCAGTCACAAAAGCAGTGTGTTGACCATCCTCGTCGATGACCAGTCCAAGATGATGTCGACCATCGACTACGGATTTGGCAACACGTTGCAGGTCAACGTCGCGCGGATCAAACAGGTTGCGTTTTCGGGTTGGAAGTGGGACGTGAGTCAGTTCACATGGAAGCCTGGCAAAAAGTCGATCAAGGATACGGGTCATCAGTCGGGTCGATGAACCACAAACAACGCGCAGCGGTCTGAGTGCATGAAAATGACGGGAAAGGCTTGCCTCATAGTTGACGAGTTCATGAACAGGGTTATGGCTGCCAATCTTACGAGTTTGTCTCCCCACTCCCGTCTGGACATCCCGTTCCATTTTTACAAGAGCCTCAAATGAATATGGCCTCGCCTGGCGATCAAGAAAATCAAAACCGGTCCATGAGGGATCACAACATGCACCGGTGACAAAGAGACCCGCACTGGCACCACGCGCCTGTAGTTGGAATCCAATCACTGGAAATGAGGTTTGTCCCAAGTCCACGACAGAGCATCCCATTCGGCGAAGACCCAGCACAATTCCAGTGACGATATCGGGCGACGAAGGACGTTCATCGAAACCCACAACGACCACCGGTCCGCTTAAAGTACTTCTCACTTGAGTGCTGTCCATCTCTGTCACAATCTGGGCGCCATCCGTCGCTTCCCGACGAGCGACCATTGGCTGGAGTTCCCACAGCGACGCGGCGAACGCCTCGCCCCAGAGCAGGGCTCGGTTTCGGTCCAGATCGTTTAAGTACACACCCCGCACTGCTTCGTCGGTCAGCAGTGATGTGCGAGTCACTCGGTGCTCAACTTCTGGCGGTGGCCCAATTGTGCGAGGTGGAACATGCCCCGCCTCAAATCGATGCTCACAGTCCCGGCATTTGGAATAAAAGGCCGCCATACGAGCCAGATGAATGCTGCGAGGAATCGAATACAACTCGCCAGGACAGGTGTATGACGTACGACCTGCTGTCGTCGCAATCGGCTGGCGTGGCTCGTCCCCGTTACTCATTTTGTTCCATCCCTGGAATCTTCAGGCTGGCTTCCGACTCAGGAACATCAGTAATTGTCGTGTTGACTTTAACCACTTCGGTTGGACCAGAATCTGTCAAATACCGGCTTTCTGCCGATGTCGAGACGACCGTCGGCGAGGTGGTATTCACTAATTTCGGCTCCGAGTATTTTTCGATGGCCTCGATCATACGCCCTAATTGCGCGATCATCAGTGGGACGTCGTTTTCCAAAGTCCGCATGAAATTGCTGGTTCGCGACCGGTATTCGTTTGCCTCTTTTCCCGATTGAACCATCCATTTTCGGACAGCCTGCTGCTTCTCGCGAACATATTCCATCCGGAGCTTTGCTCGCTCAAATGCCTTCTTTTCTTCGATGCAATCCGATCGGCGACCGGCGACCGTACGCAGCTTACACGTTTCCAGAGCGACACGGGTCGAGGCGACCAGATCATATGCGCGACGTTCCTGATCCTGCCAGTAGTTCGGACGGTCCAATTCCAGCCAGGCGACCGTCCGATCGATCTTCTGTCGCAAATCACCCATCGCATTGGTGGCCCGTTCTTGAAACCGGATCAGCGCGTTTCGAACGTCTTTAATGGCGTCAACCGATTGAACATTGGCACTCATCGGGCCGGACATGACAGGTCTCCGGAAATCGAATTATTTCTGCGAGAGATATTCTTCAATCCGCTCAGCCTTTCGCATCAGATACGGCACGTGCGTTTCGTTCGCTTCAATGAATCGGGCCAGGAGTTTCAAATGTTGTGAAAATTCTTCGGCAAACTTGAGGTGCTCTTGATCTCGCCATGTCTGACTGAGCGAGTTCATCTGTCCGTTTACGGCCGTTAATCGACTTTGCAATTCGGTCGTGAATTCGCGCAAGAGAGACGCGAATCGCCGCAATTCGACGGGATCAACAACCGCTTGAGACATGTAATGCACTCCCGACTATTGGTCGTAAAACAAGACAGGACTTTTTATTGTTCGAGGTATTCTATCTCGTTGTCTACACGAATAATTATACCCGTGATTTCATCGAGAGGGCGAGAGAATTGTTATCCGCTATTCGCCTGTGACGCGTCCCACACCGAATTGGTCACCGGTTCGGACGAGTTTGTTGGTGTCACGTTGAAATTGAATTTCCACCATTTTTTCACTTTGCAACGCCGTACCTGATTCGTCTGTCAGTCCACCAATAATTTTGCGACTGGCGACATCAATAATGTCCCCCGTCGAGGGATAGGCCAGCTTACCGTCCAGACTGAACGTGATCCAACCTGGTTCATCCCTGACTTTAATACTCGCGTTCAGCTTCGGTGGCATGACCGTCGCGTCGAAGACGTGCATTTGCTGGTTAAACGCATCACAGACCCATAACTGTTTTTCATCGGGTGTCAGTCCGATTCCATGACTCGGGCAACCGTGTCGCTTCACCGCACCGGTCTTAAAGCCAGCAACTTCGACGCGATGCAACATTTTCCCGGACTTCAGATCACCGACTTCAAATCCCAACAGTTCATTCAAACAGACAAAACAAAGGCTCTGTCGGCCATTAACCGTGAAGGGACGGATACTGGCTGAAAATGGACCCACCTGCTTTTCAATTGTATGCGATGACGTATCAGCGACAGTCAAAAAAGGTGATTTCAATCCGGCGAGATAGGCATGCTTTCCATCGAGACCGTATACCGTGTTGTGCGCACCCGATTTTGGTTCGATCCGAACGACGACATCTCCTGTGGCGCCGTCAACGACATACCACAGATCACCTTCGAGCGATGGAACATACAATACTTTGCCGTCAGGCGCGATCGCCATGCGGTCGCAACCCTTTTCGTAGGACTTTTCCCAGATCAGCCTCTCGGTGGTCAGATCGAATGCTTGAAGAGTCTTAATCGTAGAAACATAGAGACGGTTCGTGATCGAGCAGGCACAAATCCCTTTAACGTTCAGTGGTTTTCCATTCTCATCAAGTCCCGCAGTTGGAATTCGCTTGACGAATTTATGTCCTTCGTCGATGTCAAACACCACCAAGCCATGGCCACCGTATTCAAGATAATTGCGGATTCCAGGCGTTGCGACATACAGCATGCGGCGAATCGAAGCTTCCTCGGCCAACGCTGCAGCGCTGGTGATCCAAACTAAAGACAGACCAAGTATTTGGATCAGGTTTCGCTTCCGCATCAGATATCTTTCGTTTCAAAATTCGCCGACAATGTCTCCAGCGCCGCGTGTCGCAAGATGTTGATAAACACCCAGATCGATGTTGGTACTGACGAACCGAACTGCGCCATCGCCCATTACGAAGTGAGCTCCACCGACATGATAGCTACTGAAGTCATCAATGTGGTTGGCTGCCGCATTCGGTGTATGGTCTGTCGTCCCAAGAATTCTGACAATCGCATCAGCCCCATTCGCGGCAACCCCGGCCCAGGTTGAAGTCCAATTAAAACCAGAATCACGTCGGGTCTTGTGTTCACCGACCGTAATCGTGTTACTCAAACCATCGGAGAAATCACGGAAAAGGACTTTGCTATTCTGGAAGAAGGCCCCTTCCCCTAAGCAGGGATTATTGGGCGCGGCAACGCAGTTGTCGATGTTACTGATACCGAAAACACCGACGTAATTCGCCAATCCCAGATCTACGAGATTTGTTCCCGAGGTCGTTTGGATTGTCCAGGTCGTGCCTGGAGCCACGTCAGAAGGACATCGAAACCCGGCGATTGAAGTGACTCGCTGAGTCGCATTCGCTGGTGAATCCATACGGCTACTGAAATTGATCTGATTATAGAGCGGAGCCTGATCGATTTGAGGAAGAATCCGCGAGCACCAACCCCAAGCGTTCATGCCGTAAATGTCAGTCGCATTGTTAGTTACGCCGACCCACCCTGGTGGCAACCCATTGTACGTGTCATGGTAGTTGTGCAATGCCACCCCTAATTGCTTAAGGTTGTTTTTGCATTGCGTCCGCCGTGCGGCTTCTCGCGCCTGCTGTACGGCAGGAAGCAATAACGCAATTAACACTGCGATAATCGCAATCACCACCAGCAACTCGATTAACGTGAAGCCACGTCGTGATCGAGATGAATTATTAAATGACATCTGAAAATACCTTACGCAACAAAACCGAAATTCCACAAAAGTGTACGAACCGTATTCCAAGCTCGCAATGCTAATGCATACGTTATGCAAAAACGATCTGTTGGTGAGTTTTTCAGATTAATCCGTCTTTTCAACCTGGCGTTTAGGCCCGTGAAGATAAAGGCAAGACTCGCACGGGGCTTCTATCATGGACGATTTTCTCTGCGGATGACTATTATCGACGAACAGATTTCGTCACAGCTCAATTAATTTTGGCTGTGCGTCACTGGGGTGAGCCTTCGGTCGACGCTGCTTTATGCCCATTTGCGGTCATAATTTGAGGACACTGGCGTTTCAAACCTGCCGCCAGTGTAATCCGATTTTTTCGTCGTCAAAAAGTATTTCAGAGAAATGCGTCCTCATGGAAAGAATGCAGCAACGATGAGCCTGACCGAAAACTTTTCTCAGGCGGACGTTCACCCAAGTTCGGACGTCGTTATCGTTGACGCGAAACAGTACTCGGGCTGGTTCGATCTACGAGAATTATGGCGTTACCGCGAACTTGTCTGGATTTTTGCCGAACGCGACATCAAGGTCCGCTACCGGCAAACAGCCGTTGGAATTGCCTGGACCGTACTCCAACCGTTAGCTCAGATGGTTGCATTTAACGGTTTGTTCCAAATGTTGAACAGCAGACCCGTCGATGGTGATGTTCCGTATCAGGTGACAAGTTTTTGCGGGCTGATCTTGTACCAACTGTTTTCAGGAATACTTTCCACCTCAACCGCTTGCCTCGTAGATAACCGCCAAATGGTGACAAAAGTCTATTTCCCACGAGTCGTGCTTCCGTTGTCCTCCTGCCTGCGACCGTTGCTGGATTTCTGTATCGGACTCGTTGTACTTGTACTTCTGATGTTATGGTTCCAGGTTCCCCCTACGGCGGCAGTGCTGCTGGCACCGATCTTCGTCGTTTTTACCGTACTTTCGGGGTTGGCATTCGGTTTATGGTTGTCAGCATTGAACGCACACTATCGCGATTTCGGTTATGTCGTACCGTTTATGTTACAGCTTGGAATGGTCGTCTGCCCTGTACTTTATGAATCAAGCAAGGTTCCTCCCCCATGGTATTGGTTGTACCACCTGAATCCGATGGCGGCGGCTCTCGATGGATTCCGCTGGACGGTGCTGGGCGCCGGAGTTCCCCATTGGGACGGAGTTTTAATCTCATTCATTTCGCTCGCCCTCTTGCTGGTATCCGGCGGCTGGTACTTTCGCCGCGTGGAACGGTTTCTGGCTGATAACATCTGAGCTGAAGCAGACAAAGAAAGAAAAACCGCCGATGACTCAGGGCGAGCCACCGGCGGTTCGAATCGTCTGGGGGGGAGACGATTGGGGGGGATCCACTATTTTCTTTGAATTCTCAATGAGCCACTCGTCACGGCGAGTGAGGAATCTTGTCAACCTTGTTATCCAGTGAATTGACCTGGCCGAGAAGAATTGCGCTCAGTACGACCGATGCGATTACACCGGCGGTCAAAAGGATCAATGTTGGATCGACGGAACCGAATTGTCCGCGAGCACCATTTTCGCCCATGACAAGCAGTGCATGTTCTTTGGCAGTTGGGGGAGCGGTCTTTTCGGTCCAGACACGGAACACGCCGTCCGTATTTCCCGAAGTAACCTGATACAGGCCACCTTTGAGATTCTTGAAGGAGTAAAGCCCTTCGTCGTTTGTGACGGTTTGAGCGATTTCTTTGTTGTTCTGCTTGAGAACGACTTTCGCCCCATCCAGAACTTTACCGGTGTGATCGCAAACGCGGCCACTCATCGTTCCGCCAGCGGTCAGCAGAAGATCAGGAACACGAGTCACCTGACTCGTCCTGCTGATAGGGGCTTTGGGCTGCTGCGTATCTGCCAGCAAACGGGTCTGGGGTACCATCATTCCGAATGTGGCAAGGCTGACCGCCATGCCCTTAACAAAGCGAATACCGAACATGCGTTCCTCCTTGAATTCATTAGCGACGAGTCGA
>CAIOKO010000041.1 GCA_903858935.1 uncultured Schlesneria sp.
CGGAATTGGGTGTTGAACGTCACACCATTCTCCGCCGCGAGCACTAAAAACCACGCTTCCCGCAGAATTGGGTGTTGAACGTCACACCATTCTCCGTCGCGAGCACTAAAAACCACGCTTCCCGCGGAATTGGATGTTGAACGTCACACCATTCTCCGCCGCGAGCACTAAAAACCATGTTTCCCGCGGAATTGGACAGTGAACGACGCCTCATTCCATGACGCGAGCGTTATTAAATGTTGGGGGTCCGGTGTATTCAAGCCTCGACCGGTTCAACATCTAGCAGCTTGCACATGCGTTCGACGAGCGATTCGATTTCGAACGGCTTTTGCATGAAATCGTTGGCGCCTGATGCTTTAAGGTCCGCGATTTTGTCCTGCTCGACCATTCCGCTGATGCAGATGATCTGTGTGCCGTCCAACGCTGAGTCCATCCGAACTCGTTGGCAGACTTCTTTACCATTGATGTCCGGCAACATGACGTCAAGTACGATGATGTCAGGTCGGTACTCTTTGACCATCATTCCCGCATCGAAGCCATTGTTTGCGACTCGGACTTCGAATCGGCCGTCTGCTTCGAGCGCGTCTCGGATCAGTTCGACCAGCTCTTCATCGTCATCAACGATCAATGCTTTTCGGCGACCGCTTTCGAGCGCATCCGTGGGAATGCCGTTTTCTTTCATGAACCGGTAAAGGATGTCTCGCGGAATGCGGCGGAAACGAGATCCAGGTACGCGAAACCCGCGAAGCTGTCCAGAGTCAAAGCAACGTATGATCGTTTGCTGACTGACCTTGCAGATCTTGGCGGCTTCGCCAGTGGTAAAGACGGTTTTCATACGGCAGCTCCTCCATCCTTTGCAGGGGCGCACCCGCGGAATCCCCCCACGGGCTGAAAGACGATCCCGCAGTCCTGCGACATCATTCTTTCACAGTTTTCCGAACTTGAAGGGAGCGAATTTACAATCCGTCAATTCGCCAGATCACCATCCACTATGCCGAGACTTCGTCAACCACGGCATCGGTCGATAGTGCGGAACCTTCCGAATCTTCCGTGCGTACCGATTGTAACCATTCTGACAAATCGGTCAACGTTCGTTTGCCTGTTTATAACTCCAGGTAGGAAAACTCGACCAAGATTACCCAATGGCTCAGGACGCATCAAATGTCGCTGGCCATTCGGTCTGGCTCTTTTAAATAGAGCAGAAGGATGGTGAGGTCGGCGGGGGTAATTCCACTGATTCGACTGGCTTGACCAAGATCAGCTGGACGAACCTTAGTCAGCTTTTCCTTGGCTTCACGACGTAACTGTGCAACAGCCTGGAAGTTAAACGTTTCTGGAATACGCACAAACTGGATTTTATGTTGCCGCTCGATATCGGCAGTCTGACGTCGGATGTACCCGGCATACTTGGTTTCAATCTCCACCTGTTGTTTTGCAAGGCCTCCAATTGCCAGCCCGGCCAATTCAGTGGACATCCCTTCCAGTTCCGTCCAGGTAATTTCCGGACGACGCAACCACTCCTCAAATGTCGAACCGTGGTGTCTAAGTTGTTCAATCATCTCTGAAGCACGCACGATGTCCGCTTCATGTTTTTCAAACTGTCTCCAGCGGTCATCGGTCACAAGACCAATCCGGCGACCGACTGGGGTCAAGCGTCGATCCGCATTATCCTGTCGCAACAGTAATCGGTATTCAGAACGTGATGTGAACATGCGATACGGTTCGTCGACACCTTTGGTAACAAGGTCATCGATCAACACCCCCAGATACCCTTGACTGCGGTCGATGACTAACGGTGGCTGTTCCGCCAACTTCAGTGCCGCGTTAATCCCGGCGAGCAGCCCCTGGCCAGCCGCTTCCTCATAGCCTGTTGTGCCGTTGATTTGACCGGCAAAGTAAAGTCCCGTAACTCGCTTTGTTTCCAACGACGTTTTTAACTGGGTCGGGGGGGCGAAGTCGTATTCGACCGCGTAGCCATACCTCATGATTTCGGCTCGTTCGAGCCCTTTGATCGAACGTACCAGTTCATCTTGAACATCCCTCGGCAGGCTGGTCGAGATTCCATTACAGTAGAATTCCCAGGTATTTCGACCCTCGGGTTCAAGAAAAATGTGGTGAGAGGATTTCTCGGCGAATCGAACGACTTTGTCCTCGATCGAAGGACAGTACCGCGGGCCGGTCGACTGGATCTGGCCACTGTACATCGGCGCACGATGGAGATTTGCTCGAATCAGTTCGTGAACGTGCTCGTTCGTTTCCGTCAGCCAGCAAGGCATTTGTGTCTGCGAAAGCTGGCTTGTTAAAAACGAAAACGGCTGTGGATCGGGGTCGCCTGGCTGCTCGGCACAGGCCGAAAAATCAATCGTCCGCCCGTTTAAACGACAAGGAGTTCCCGTCTTGAATCGTTGCAATTCAAAACCAAGTTTTCGCAGGCAATCAGAGAGTGTTCCGGTGGTTCCATCGCCAGCTCGGCCTCCTGCCGTCTGAGCCTCGCCGGTATGCATGATCGCCTGAAGGAATGTCCCTGTAGTGATCACGACGGCACGACATCGATAGAGACCTCCGCCGCGAACGCGGACACCGGAAACGCTGTTCAGCGTTTCAACACCAGACGAACCATCACTTTCAACGAGGATTTCCTCGACCGTTTCTTGCCTTAGCGTGAGTCCCGGCTGGGCTTCGATCCGATATTTCATTTCGAACTGATAAGCTTTTTTATCGGCTTGCGCGCGGGGGCTATGCATGGCCGCCCCTTTGCTTCGATTCAGCATGCGAAATTGTATTCCGGTCGCATCGATAACCCGGCCCATTTCGCCGCCAAGCGCATCAATCTCGCGAACAATCTGCCCCTTGGCGACTCCGCCAATTGCGGGGTTGCAACTCATTTGCCCCACGCTATCGCAGTTCATCGTCAGCAATACGGTTCTGGCTCCAAGTCGCGCAGCAGCCAACGCAGCCTCGCACCCGGCGTGCCCCGCTCCAATCACAGCCACATCAAAATCGTAGAAACTTGTTTTCATCCCGGTAAGCTACCAAATCTTTACAAGGACTTCAGCATTCGACACCGTTTTCGGGCGAGCTAGCCGACGAGGCGGAAACGAGTTAAATTATTTGTAGATGGAAATGACCGAGTTTCCGCTACCACACTTCATCTCGGTTCCCACTCTCGATCATCAATCAAGAAGGATCGACTCATGTCACTACGGTCAAACGAACGTCAGCTGGTCTGGTTATTATTCGGAGCTATTGGCGGACTTTGTCTTGCTTACTTCTGGCCGCACGAGCATGTTTTGGCAAGTGCGACGGATCGCGATGCAAAATTCGCTATCTGTACTGTTGAGGTCGGTCCGGGAAGTCCCGACGCGGTTTTTGTCATCGACTTCACCACGGGACGGTTGCAAGGAGGAATGCTGAATTCCCAGGCTCAGGCGTTTACAAATTTCTGGTTCGCCAACGTCGCCCAGGATTTCAAGGTTGGTAAGAATGGAAAATACACCATGATTCCCGGGCAAGGATTCCTGAATGCGCCTGCCGGGGCAGGTGGCAACGGTGCAGCGATTGCAACGGGAGTCATCTATGTTGCTGAAGTGACGACAGGAATGGTCGGTTGCTACAGATTCAGTTACGCGAATTCTCCACAGCCATTGCCACCAACTCCGCTACAGCCGGTTGACGTCTTCCCGTTCCGCGAATCGAAGTAAATTCATCTCCACTGGGTTGAGAAAGACTCCGACCCAGTGGAGAGATCTTGTTTGCCTCTAACGGGATCGCATCACATCGTTTAACCGCGCCTCGCAGAGAAGCGGGAGCGGAGCGGCCGAATTGCCGTCAGCCGACGTGCCATTTCTCGTTGGGGCGTTGCGAAAAAACAGGACTGGGGCAACGTTCGAAGAGATCGGCTGAACGCCTCAGACTTACCCACATTTTTTCCTTTGTGCGTTTGCGCCACGTACGA
>CAIOKO010000042.1 GCA_903858935.1 uncultured Schlesneria sp.
CGAGTTTGTCATTTTTTCGAACTGGGAAAAAAGTTGGCGCGATTCTCGAAAATCGACCTCATAGGATCACTCAGAATCGACGCAAACCATCAAGTTTGACTCAAACATCATCCACCAAAATGTCCTAGTTCGAAAAAATGACAGCCTCTCCGCGTGATGAGCATCGTTCGAGAACCGGTCATGTTTCAACCCGCTTGATTTCAAAAAAGTAGTGAAACAGAGTTACTATTCCGATGTGTCGGCAACGGTTGAATCGTATCCGACGCATGCTCATCACGCGGAGCGATGATGGCTACGTTGGAAGAAATCCTGAAACCTGACTCTGATATTCGATTTAGAAACCTTATGAAGTGCGGTGCAGAAGCACAGAATCCTAAGGTTGAAATATGATAAAACACATTGTAAATCGATAAGCTTCGCTTTACGTCTTGGCGTATCGTTCGACCCGGGAAGAAAAAATGCTGATCAAGCTCGAATTCCTGGGTCATTCGGGCTTCTTGATTTCGGATGGAAAGTACCGGGTCGCGATCGATCCGTTTCTTTCTCAAAATCCTCTGGCGAAGAAGAAGCCAGAGGAGATCAAGTGTGACTGGATCGTGCTGACGCATGGTCACTTTGATCATTCCTGCGATGCCGAAGTGATCGCCAAACGGAACGGGGCGACGATCCACGCCATCTATGAACTGGCCGAATTCTTTCAGGAAAAAGGGTGCCAGGTCAGTCATGCGAATCAGGGTGGCCGAGTGAAGACCGAATTCGGTTCGGTGACCTTAGTGCAAGCGTTTCATTCGTCGAGCATCGAAGGACGGTACGCAGGGATGCCGTGTGGAGTGATCCTCAAAATTGGTGGTGTCACGCTTTATCACTGCGGAGACACCAGCCTGTTTGGTGACATGGCCCTGATCGGTGAGTTGTACCGGCCCCATATTGCGATGATTCCGATTGGAGATCGATACACGATGGGGCCGCGAATGGCCTCGAAGGCAGCGGAATTAATTCGACCGAAAATCGCCATCCCGATTCACTACAAGACATTCCCCGACGAACTGGTCAACGATGCCGCTGAGTTTCAACCGAAAGGGATCGAGGTTCGCGTAATGGAACCGGGCGAGACGTTGATGTTCCCGGACCTGCAGTTGATCTGCACGGGCTAAACGAAAATGATTTTTGCTGGAATAAAAGCCGAAACCCCACCCCCCCTGCGGGGGTGGTCAACGGGCCTTAGCCCTACCTCAGGGTGTTTTGTAGGGTTATCAATGCGCCAAATCGGTTAATAGTGACGGGCTTGCGAGGTTGACTCGCGTCGTATCGGCGAATGACGTGGAACGTGCTGGTGCAAAAGCCCGTTAACCATCGCCACGAGGGCGATGGGGTATCGTCGGATCGTTAACAGGATCGCAATCAAGAGACATATAGGTTGCTCCGTGGAGTTCAAACTGGGGCATCTCACCGCCGAACAACAGGTGCCAGCCGTAAGCCGTTTCAGGGTCAGCCTGCCGAGCATCAACTTTGTCTGCCATCTCGGTCAGGATCGCTGCCAGATTGCGAAAGGCATTGGTGTCACCACCGATCCGAACGCGCGGGCCGTCACCGCCAACGTTCGGATCAAACTCAATCCTTAATAGCCAGTCTTCATTTTCGAGAAGGTTTTGAATACTCGTCATTTTGAATAAGCCCAATTCGTCGTGTCAGAAAATGTTCAGCAGAAAATGTTCAGCAGAAAATGAACTGGCTTCAAGCCCCACACTCGTGCGCTGAAGCTTCCAAAGTAGGGTCACCTCTGACCAAAGTAGCCATCATCGCTCCGCGTGATGAGCATCGTTCGAGAACATGTCATATTTCAATCCGTATGATTTCAAAAACAGCATTCAAACAAAAATATTTTTCCGATGCGTCGGCAACGGTTGAATCGTATCCGACGCATGCTCATCACGCAGAGCGATGATGGCTACTTTGGACCGACCCTTGGAGGTTAATTCATCGAGTTGCGCCGTTGAGTCGAAATGTCCGTCGCGTGTTGTGACGATCAGAATCCAAGGAAAACCGCGTCTGGAATCTGATGCGTCCTTTGGTTAGGCCCACGCTGATACTCGCCGTGTAAGGTCGATCGATTTGCTGCCGCAGATCAATGGAGCCATTATGGAATCAATCGTGAATAGGGACGAGACAATTTCTATTAAAAAGCCGCGTCCCAATCATTAGTGTCGACTGCAGATCCTGCGAGCGATGAGTCCGCGAGAGCGACTTGAGCAGGTGTTCCGACTGAATGAACGAGCGTTGAAATTGTTTCGGATTGGATTACGTCGTCGGTTTCCAGATCTTGATGACGTTGAGTTCCATAAAGTCTATTTACAAATGCGGGCGCGTGGTCACAACAGGAATTACTGAACGATGTGATACCACGACGGTATCTGCCAATCGGTCGCCAAGTCGTTGTCGTGACGGCGATAACATGATGCTGATCGCGGCGGGGATCGGTGTGATCAGGCAGGACAGATCGATCCAATGCAGGATTGTTCGCAGTAGCGATCTGGCGATTCCGCAGGGACGCCCGGTTGAACTGACGGTGCGGATTCCCAGCAGCCATTTTCCTGGTGTCAGTCCATACCGACCCTCCAGGATGATCCGTGTTAATAGCAGCAGGCTCGTCGAAATAAGCACGACAATGAAAAACGTCCATCGATCGGCAACGATGGGGAAAAACGTTTTCGCAGATAGTTCCCAAGCCTGTTTCAGAGATGACCGAACCATTGGAACATTAATTCCCGCGAGATACTTTTCGTAATCGAGCAGTCGATTACAGACTTCCTCGGTGGTTGGCTGTGGCCAGGTCAATTCGGTGAAACCGATTAACAAAATCAAGATGATGGCCGGCAAAAGATCAACTGACAGTGCCAGAAATCGTCGCCAGACGGATGCAAAAAGCATTGCCTCACCGGACGTTGCTTGAATCAGGTTGTGAGTGAACCAAGCCGTTCCACCGACGATGATCGCCAGATGAACCAGCCACGCTAGAAAGAATCCTTTGAGCAGGCGTTTCCAGCGTGACAGATACTCGTTTGCAAATCCGGGTAAGATCACATGGGCTGGCTGAATGACGTTTCCCTGAATCCCGCGAATTGCGATGCGACCCCATCTGTGCGGATGATAATCAATAACGTAAGCATCCGAGTTCAAAGGATCTGCACAAAGTAAGTAGACTCCGATCCGTTCGTATTCACCAGTCGCCGTGATTGGTTTCAGATCCCCATCCAGGCTTCGCCGAGTGTAGGTTTCGTTTTCATCCCTCTGTCCCCACGTACTGAATAGCGGCCCCAGTTGATCGCAGGCCATCTGATCTTCATCGAATCGATCACGGCTCTCAGCCGATTGAATTGGTTCCCAGCCAGAGACCTCGGCGACTGAGTTTGCTGGGGCCATCGCCGAGGCTTCTGTCGCTTCTTCTTCGGCAAATTCGAAGCCGTTCCGGTATGCAGAGAAGTTGGGGTATTCGGCGACAAAAATGTGAGTTTGCTGGCCTTGTTGGATGACTGACAGTTGAAGTTGACCCGGCGCCGTTGTGCGCAGGGGTTGTTTCGATGTCAGAGGTAACAAAACCAGCCGGTCACGTTCATCATCGCGATACCAGAAACGTCCCGCGCCCGGAAACAGGACCTTACGGCCGTCGATCCAGTGTCCGTCGACAAGGTGTATCAAACGATATCCGCCGTCATCAGTGAAGCGGACCATGGTCAACTGGTCGTCATACGCGAACGGAAGCTGGCTTAAGACGGCCGACATTGCCGGTGAATCGGCAACTCGTTTTGCGGTTTTATCGACGACTTCGTAGACACCGCTGCCGGTATTGAGAAAGAGAACATCATTGACGAATGTCCTTGCGCAGAATGGTCCTCGTACAACAATTCCCGTGTCGCGGTCAATTCCTGTTGTCAGATCCAGTCGGCGAAGTCGGAATTCTTCGGTGGTCGCAAACTGCATATTGGCAAAAAGTGGGGCCGACACGTGCCAAAGTTCGCCGTCCTTCGTCGGACCGTTATACTCGATATATTCGCTGGCAGAAAAACCGAACGGTTTGCCGGATAACGCCGAAGAAATAGCGCCAGCAACGATGACAAACGGCAAAACAACGCTCAAGAAAACAATACCCACGGCTGCGGCGATCCGGCGGACGTCGAGCGTGGGCATTGTCGATGACAAGCGTTTGCCTTCAAGTTTTGATCACGTGAGGCGTTTGCGGAATTCACCGGTTTCGGTATCGATTTCGATTTTGTCACCGATTTCGACGAAGGCCGAGACCTGAAGCTCGTGTTTCGTTTCTTTCAATACAGCCGTTTTGGAGATCTTGCCCGACGTGTCGCCGCGGACGACCGGTTCGGTGTATTCCACTTCACGAACAATGATCTTCGGCAGCACGACAGAAATCGGTCGTTCTTCGTAAAACGTCACTTCGCAGACTTCTTCCATACCGTCAACGATATACTTTTCGAGGTCGGAAATGGTTTCCGCATCGATTTCGTACTCGTTGAATTCGTCGTCGACGAAGACGTGGTTAGGGGCTGAGAAATAGGAATATTTACAATCCTTTTTCTCCATCATGACCCCTTCGAGCTTATCGTCCGACTTGAAAATCACTTCGGAAACCCGGTTGGTCAAAAGGTTTTTGGCTTTGACTTTGACCACGGCCTGGTTGCGACCGGATTTGTTGATGACCGCCTTGATAACGACGACTGGCTCACCTTCAAGAATGACCACGTTGCCTGACTGCAGATTGTTGGCGATCTTAACGCTCATAAAACACTTCCCGTATTGCCTGTCAATAATGTGATTTCGCATCCGCCAACCTTGGTCAGAACGCGCCCGCAACGCCGCCTGGAGTGAGACTCACTTTCCAAAAACGAAGCGAACCAGATTGTCGGCCAGATTCCTCGTTCGGTCAAGTTGCCCGACCCAGACTTTTGTGTGTAACTCAAGCGAAGCCCGTACTGCGACGAAATCCCGCCAACTCGCCCCGATTTCGCCAGACCCGTTCCACCGCTGCCAAAACCGCTTAACGGTCTCGGATTCGGGGAAATTTTGCAAATATCGCGTCAAAAACGCTTCCAGCTTAATGAGATGCGTGTTTTCGGTCTGGGGGTAAATCTGCCACACGAAGGGGCGCTGCGCCCATTGAGCCCGAACGAACGAATCTTCGCCACGTACAAAATTGATGTCACAGGCCCACAGCAACCGGTCGTAGCCGGATTGTGAAAGAAACGGAAGTCCCTGGACTGTTAGTTTGTTTCGACAAAGCTGAGTTCCGGGTAAGAGCTGTTCCCCAAGCCAATCACCGACCTGACGTGCGGGAGCACCGGGGGTGACAAGAACCCGGATGCGGTCGGGGCCATCCGCCCATTCTTGAAGTAATTCCGGCAGCATCGCGTTGTCGTAACAAAAGAGGGAAACACGAATTTCGGTACCGTCACGAGGGGGAACGCCGAGACCGGCCAGGAATTTGTCGGCGTCGCTCTCGTCGAAGGCTGAGCGAACGGAAAGGAGGTCTCGTTCGCGAATCAGGCCACCCGTTGTGGGGGTGAATCCAGGAAAAAAGAAATGCTTTTTCAGAGGATGATGCTTGTGCGGTGACGCCAACAGGTGGCTGTCGTCGACCCAGTCTTCGGCGCTCAGGTATTCCAGATTGATCCAGATCGGAGCAATTTTTCGTTCGGCCATCGCTTCGACGTAACTTGCGGGAAGTTCGCAAGCGAATGCCTCAATCACAATGTCGGCCACATCCACCGTGGGAAAATCGGGTCGCCAGCGACGGATTTGCATCCCTTCCAGATGCTGGACGTCGGCATCGGTCACAATCGTGGGGCACAGATGTGAGAATGAATCGAGGTTGTCGACCCACAACCGAATGTCTGCGTCGTATTCGTCAGCTAACTGCCTGGCCAGCCTCCAGCAGACGCCGATGTCGCCGTAGTTATCAATGACAGTGCAAAAGATGTCCCAGCGTGAAATATTGTTTTGCATGATGTGCTAGCGAGAAAACGAAAGCATGCTGGATTCGTCGGAGCGGCCGTTATCTGTTTTATCGAATTCGAAACCTCACCCTCGCAGGGGGGTGGAGTTTCGTTTCAATTGTGAGTTTTGCGTGATGGGTTATGGAAGTCCATTTAATTTTCTTGTGACCCATTCAATCATCATCAGTGTGCAAATGATTGCCAGCCAGGGCCAGCGATCCCAGAGTGTCACTTCCTCATATTGCGTCGTTGTCGATTCGATTTTTTTAAACATCTTTGGCAGATCGCGGACTTCATCCGGTAAAAACAATCGGCCTCCACTGACATCGGCAATTTGAGTCAGTAGATCTTTGTTGGCACTGAGGTCACCCAGTTCAACACTTGGTTTATCGTCAACATACAATGTTGTTTCGATCATTTTCTCGCCGAGGATGGCCTGTTCGGCGGTCAGGCGAACCTGGTATTCACCCGGCGGCAATGAGAGAACTCGTCCTTCATGCTGCAGTGGCTGCCCTTTGACCGGTGTCAGATCAATCGTGGTGAAGGACTGATCGTTCTGGTCACCTCGTCGAAAGAGTTCGGCTCGTGCTTTCAGCTTGGGAAATTTCAGCAGGAATGCTGGTGTCCAACGAGCTTTAAAAAACGCCGGCTGTCCGACTTCGATATTGGCTTTTTCGGCACCAAACCTGACAAAATCGGTACCGACGGACATCTTGTTTGTCGCGGCCCACCTGGCGAGCTGCGCCCAGAAGCGATGGTGATATTTGTCGCCGACGCGATACCGCCAGCGCCACGTCGCGTCGATGCCAAGCCAGACAACTTGTCCCGATCCGACGAACTGATGAATCATCACTCCGAACTTGCGATCGGTGGTCAATCCGTCCACTCGACCGGCGGGAACCAGCGTCGTCGTCCAGACGGTCGAACCAGGTTTTGCTTCACCGAGCATGGCCCACATCTGGCCAGGCAGACCTTTCCAGATGGCGACGTTCTGGACGAGTTCCTGTGCAAACTGCAGCATCGGCTGCTGTTCGCCGTCGGCGTTGAGTTGTAGCGGGAGGCCACGAGACCTGGGGGCTTCTTCCTGTGTCTTGTCCGCAAGACTGACGGGGATCAATTTCGTGATGGGTAACAACTGATCCAGTGCAGCGGAACGATGTTCGAGCGGCATATGTTTCTGGCCTGCCGAGAGGACGACGGTTCCTCCCTGTGAAACAAATTTCAGCAATAATTGCCAGGCGGCGTCGGGGAATCGGTCGGGGGGAACGTCTCCGATAATCACCAGATCAAGATCGGCGAAGGATGATCCTGCGAGATCGGATGGATCGGCGGGAATAGTTAATTGCTGAGGAAAGAACGGTTCAGGCAACACTTTGAGGTGCGGTTGATCGAACAAGACATGCTTCAGATCGACCCGTTCATCACGACCCAGCGCTGCGTCAAGGTAGCGGAATTCCCAGCGGGCATCCCCGTCCACAAGCAGGACTTTGGCTCGATCGTCGACGACACTGATGGCAAAGGTCTGGCTGTTGTTGTCGTCTCGTGTTTCCCCTTCCTGGACGGGAGTCCGCACAATGTATGTCTTGCGTCCCAGCTCGTTCGCATCAAGATCGAACTCGGCAACGATGGAAGTCCCCGTACACTTCACGGACTGTCGAATCGGCGTGGCATCGGGCTTATCTTCCGGAACCAGTTCGATCTCGATGGTTTTTCCTTCGAAGCCATGAGTGCTGAGCGTCACTTTCAGTTGCGGATGATCATTTTTATAGACGGTTTGAGGATGATCGAGCTGAAGAATAGACAAGTCTTTCGGGCGATAAGTCGAACCAACCAGCACCGGATAAAGGGGTGAGTTGACCGCTTTGAGCGATGAGGCAATCGCCGAAAGATTTTGCTGAGAGTGATCTCGTCCATCCGTGAAAAGGATAATTCCGGTCACGTCGCCGTTACCAGTCGCTCCCCGTTGCAGTCCGAGAGACAGATCCGAAGTGTCAATGACCAGGCTGGCGGAAGGCTCGGCCAGAATTTGTGGCAACTGCTGTTTCTCGATGGATTCCGCCTTACCGGCGAAAACGAATAATTCGACGCGGTTGAGTTTTTCAAGCTGATCAAGCACTGGATTTTTCGTGCCGCTCAGTAATCGTCGGGCGATTTCGCTGCGTGGAAGCTTGTCGAGATCGGCAAAGATCGATTTTAGATGCTGTCGCCGGGACTCGGTAAGTGCAGCGCGTCGAGTTTCGTCGTCGGTTTCATCGGCATCGACCCAATCGGGTTGCTGATCCGAATCGAACGCCTTTTGCCACCGGTCAAGACGTTCTTCGTGCGCAGCATTACCGATCAGTTCCAATCCCCGAGCGACGCGAAGTTTTTCGGCTTGAGTTGCGTGTTTGTCGATCGTCGACATGCTGCCCGAGACGTCGATTCCAACAAGAATGCGACTGGCATGAGACTGCTCAAGGGTCCAGCTGAGCGTCGGTTGCAACAGTGTCATTAAAATGACTGCCAGCACACCTAATCGGAGAAAGAGGAGTCCCATTCCGAGAGATCGCGAAACGAGTTGTCGTTCGTACCGCGACAGGACGATGATCATCACCACGGCTAATCCGACGGCGACCAGGTGGCAAACGAGCATCGTTTGCGACTGGGTCCCCTGAAAGACGAGCTGGCGAGTCTGTGTCGGCATGGATTGGCATGGTCCAGCGGATTGCAACTGGTGAAAATGACTTCTAAGATGCCTTGTCTTATACCATGCAAGTTTCCGGTTGTGCCAACTGGCAATCAGACATTCCCGAACGAAGAGAGGGTTGAGCCTGGTTGAGCAGTTGCGTCATTTAATCATATTCAACAAGGATGGATCTCGTGCTCCAAGTGAAATCATGTGGCGTGATCGTATTCCGACGCGACCCTGAATTGTCATTTTTGTTGATGAAACACTCGCATCGGTACGACCTGCCGAAGGGACATACCGAAGAAGGGGAGACTGAGCTTGAGACCGCATTGCGAGAGATGTGGGAGGAAACCGGTATTCCCAGGGATGCGGTGAAGATCGAGCCTGACTTTCGCTACGAAGAAAAGTACTTTCCGATCGAACCCCGTTTTGGCAGCGAACGGGTCGAGAAGACTCTGGTCATTTTTTTAGGGTGGATTTCACAAAACTATCCGATTGCCGTGACCGAGCATGCAGGCCACGAATGGAAACGCTGGCATCCACCTCATGACGTGCAGCGGTTTACGATCAATCCACTGCTCGAAGCGCTGCTTAAGCACTTTGAAACGCACCCCTTGCCGAACGACTGATACGGGTGAAGATTTCGGGTGCCACTGGATGATTGTCTTCGGTCACCCAGTGCTTTTCGATTGCCTCGGACCAAAGTAGCCATCATCGCTCCGCGTGATGAGCATTGTTCGAGAACCCGGCAAATACAAATAAGCTTGATTTCAAATCAGAAATTTAAACAAAGTATCTGCCCCGAAGCGTTGGCAATGCTTGAATCGTTTTCGACGCATGCTCATCACGCGGAGAGGCTGTCATTTTTTGCATTTTACCGACGAATTTCACGGAATGAATCTTTCCACGCTTGTGATCAGGCGCTAGGATTCGCGCCATGACACAACCTCCCCCAGACGATCGCGTTTCGA
>CAIOKO010000043.1 GCA_903858935.1 uncultured Schlesneria sp.
AAGCTGCCGTATGCCGCGCTCACAACATCGATTTGACCGCCATATGTAATGCTCATGCAAACATTTTGGATGGCCTTGGTAAAATGCGCAAGCTCAATTTGATGGGTATTTTACAGGGTGCGGAAAATGGGGTTAAACGATTGCGACAGATTCGTCGGTTAAAGTTGTTGAATTATCCCGGTTCAATCGCAAACTTTTCAACCTCGCCATTTTCACCGAAAACGGCAAACTCGCTCAGTTTGTCAGTGGTCGTGACAGAGATTGGCACAAAGCCAATTTCATGTTGGCCGATCAGTTCGGGTTGAGAGCCGATGACAGCATAGGCTTGGACTTCTCCAACTCCTGCGATCACAAAATGCGTATCACTTAAGAAGACCCCTTTTGGAGAATCAAGGTTGCCGGCAATACGCGTGTGATCATGATTCGCGATGAAAACACCACCCGTTTCAAACAAGGCGATCAGGTTGCCATTGTGAGAACCGATTAGCGATTCAATGGCCGATTCCAGCTTGATCGCCCCTTGAACCTGCTCCCAATTCTCAAGGGCAATCAAACGGGCATGTGATGAGAAAAGTTGGTTCCGATCGTTTGAAAGCAGGTAGTTGCCAAGGCCGATGTGTACATTTTCTCGGATGACTAGTAAAGCAACGCGCGAGTTCCAGTCACCGAGTAGAGAAAGGCGAAAAGAAAGGATTCTCGAATTGAGTGGTTCACCTTCTGGGCTGAAACAGGCAATGACCAGATGCCCGGAATTCTCTTCAATTCGCCAGCCGAAGCCCCCTTCCGAGAACGCAAAGGCAACCGTGTTTACTGTTGCCCACGTGGGTGAGCTGACTGGAAACATTTGCGGCGTGTCTTGAGTCACTAGCATTTGTTCGGCGTCGACGCCGATTGGATGAACGAACATGAAATCGTGGTCGATAAAGTACGGTCCCAGAATCAAATCGGCTTCAGATCTAATGTTTTTCCAGAAGACCCGATGAGACTGATCCAGTGCGTTATCCCAACTGAAACGCTGCAGGACGAGTGAATCATTTCCGAATCCCGCCACATGGACGGTTTTTGAATTCGCCTTGGCGGTTCGCCATTTGGTGCCGTAAAGCGTCAATGAAAACGTAGTGTTCTTTCTAATCCCCCGTGAAGTTATTGACTGTTTCACTTTCGGCCTCAACGGTTGCTCGCGGGCTCGAATATATCGATCACAGTCGCGCGAGAGGAGTCGGTCTTGCGGTGCCAGCTTTCGAATCGTTCCCAACAATTCGTTTGCCTCCGCCGGATTGGCGGTTTTCAGGACACGTGCAACAACAATCTGTGTCGCGTCGACAGCCGCTTCACGAACGGTCTTATCAGGGTAATTGATCGCAACTGCAGAGAGCCCCTTGGCGAGAAGTGTGGTGATACGACTTTCAACAGGTTCGTTCCTCAATTTGGAGACCACGCTGTGGGCCTCTTCGTGTCGGGCATGCTTTCCCAGAATTTCAAAAGTCCGCTCCAGACAACTCAGGGCGACGGAGGATGAAGACCAGCCAAACATCAAGACCTTTAATGCACCATCAACGTCGTTCAGTTTGTCATGAAGAACGCGGCTTGCATTGATAAAATCCCGATGTGAAATCAAATTCTTGACCCACTGCCTTAAGAGATGTTCCGCGTCGTCGTGTCGTTCCAGTCGAACGTAAATGTCGGCGGCTTTTTCGAATTGGCCGATTTCCACGTAGAGGCTGGCGGCTTCGTCCAACAAGCCACCCCGTTCCAGACATTTCGCAGCATCGGCAGGTCGTTTCAGCTTGTCCCGATAGAGGATCGCAGCCTCCCGATAATGATGTCCACTTTCTAACGCCCCGGCAGCGGAAACGAGATCTCCCAGAAGTTCGGCATAGATATAGGCGGCACGTCGATGCCGCCCCAGTCGAATTTCACGTGCTGCCAATTCGCGATACTGCTGGATCAGCAGGTATTGCTGAGTGGGTGAGATTTCCCATCGATCGACGGGTTGACCGCCGGACAGTCGATCCAGATTGAACCCGACATCGCGAGTGCCAAGTTGATTCGACGGATTGGCTTTTCCCCGATGTTCGGCACCACTGCCGCCACCCATCGAGAGGGCGAATCGCAATCCTTGATCGGGATCGTCTTTCAAAAGATGCAACAGTCGATCAACCTCGCGATTGCGTGCCACCTGATCTACAAACGAACGAATTCCCATTGCTGACATTGCTTTACCTGCGGCTGATCCGGCCGCTGCCAGTGGTAACAGCGCAGCGCCAAGGCCCTTACCAGCCAATGTCGCAGCGGCGGCAATCAAGCCTATCGCACGGCCCGCCAAATTAGGATTTGGATTGACCTGCCCTGATACTTTAGGCGGAGTCGGTTCTTTTGGATCTCTCGAAACCAGATCCTTGAATCGTGATTTCAGCGACTTCAATGCGTCTCGCAAAGGCCTCGTCAAGTCGTGCAGCCTTCCGCCAGCAAACTCGTCGGGTGTGGGAGGCAATTCATGCAGCGAATCAGGTTGCGAACCGATGTCTGACGCTTCCTCTTCAAAAATCTCGTCCGCTAATAGCGGGGCATCCGGTTCGACCGAGATCAAACGGGAATGGAATGAAATTCCGGGAATCGCATCATTCCAATCGGTCTCCCGCTCCGGAGGTGCGGTGAGCAAGTCAACGATACGAAGTCGTTCCCGTGATTCCACACGAACAAGCCCAGCCGACGGATGCCATACCAATTCACTTTTATCCTGCGGTAATAGTGACAACAGATCATTGTCATCGACGTCAGGAGAAAAACCTGCATCGACGGGAACAAAAAGACGACCTGCGATGCACCCATAGGGCTGGCCATGCCGTAGGGGAGGATGGAAAGAACGACTAGCCGCTGGTCGTCGATTGGACGAGTCAGCTGATTGTGTGACAAGCAGGCCAATCGGGGCTGGTTCGCCAAAAGTTTGAGGAATCGGCCTCAGTGCCAGGGATTCCAGCGGGACGTCCCAGCAGTTCAGTTCGTTCAGCCAATCTCTTGGACTGCGACCGCGGACAAACCACGCCACCGCCTCGCGACGAGGCGTGTTTGATGGGAACGGGACCAGTTTCAGTTTCAGCTGCATCTTTTTACACGCAGTCTTCCTATTCGCGTAATCGCTCGATGAACGGGTTCAGAATCAAATTAACTACTTGCTCGGCGGTGATCGATGGACAGGATCCGTCAACAAAATAAGACGAACCTAGCATTTTTCCATCGCTCGTCCAGACTGCAACCGTGTTCATGTTGAGCATAAAAGTCGCCTCTGGAATAAGTGGCTCAGAACTTTGGAGGTGCATCAGCCCGCGTGAGTCGATCCACAGTCGACTTCCATCGGCCCATTTTGCGACACGCAGCGAATACCCCGGCTCGGTCTGCTTAATCGGTTCAAATTCTTTTGACAGGTTGTGTTTTTGTGCGCTCGACGACTGCGACAGGTAAAGTTGTCCATTCTTGTTCTCGAATTTCCAGCAGACATGTCGGTTGCTGACGATACACAATTGTCCGTCCCCGACGAACGCTCGAGTGATGCGATGCATCAGCGTTGATCGCAAGCTCGTTTCCTTGGCATCACACTGCGCAAGAGAATCTGCCATAGAGACCGTCTTCGTAAGACCGGTTTCCGTGTCAACGATCCGATACTGATGAACCGCATTCTTTGGTTCAGAAAACCTGATTAAGGCGCGGCGACCATTGGCATCGATATCCAACACTTCCAAATCTGAAAACGGCTGATCCAGAAACGTTCGCTCGGTCTGATCGGCTAGATTGACAATCGTGCCTCGTCGATCAATGGCAAATGGACCGTCGTATCCACGGCGATCAAAAAGGGAGAGCTTAAAACTGCACGATAAGTATTTCCCTAAGGGAATATATTGAAGTTGAATCGCAGAGCCGTCATAGGAAAGGGCGTGCCATGCGTTGCCGTGCTCCATTGCCTCATCGAAGAAAAATCGTTGTTTAAGGCCTGCGTACGGCATTTTATAATGAGTGTGATTGAGCAGGCTCGTTGTCGAGACATCAAAGGCTTCGATGGTCGTTTGGTAGATGACGAAAATTACAGACCCAGTGACTACTGCACGTGGCGCAAAGGAGCGGGTGCCAACGGGCTCAAGATAACGGCATGGCAATGGGTCCGCTTTAGTTTGTCGCTTTATCAGATCGATGGAAAATATGTAAAGCACAGCATCCGATTCGCGATAAATCAAAGCATATGACAATCCCTGTTGGTCGCTTGACCAGGAATACAGGCACTTACCGAACGGTAATTTCTCGCCGATCTGCAAAGCACCTCGATGGGTTTCGTCAAACAACAGTAAAGTGTGATCTCGCGTCAGAAATAAGACGCCCCGTTCCAGCCTTTTCGAGATGGGTCGACCGGAAGAACTCTGATCAGCGATCGTTTTCACTCGATCAAGGCCACTTCCGGGGTCAACGTCGAAGGCTTGCTGAAGCGGAACACTCCAGAAAACCTCATTGATAAAACCATCGCCCCCTCCGTAGGGTAACCGAAGGGGGAATGGCTTGATCCGAAGAATCGCCGGTAAATTTGGGTCAATTGTTGAATCAATCAGAGTTTTCGAGCGACGCTTCGGATCTTCAAACAGGACATCAAGGTCAAACTGCAAATTCGCGTGACACTTTCGTCCACGCGGGCCGCGTGACCAAAGTTGAAAATGACCCTCTCGATCAACCGTTGCCAGGTAGATTGGCGGCGCATCAGACTCGTTGAGCTTCTGTTGAAAGTCCGCGTCAGCCAGAACTGAATCGGTTGTGACCAGCACAACATCGCCTGCCAAATCTGATTGCCGAACATGTTGAAAGAATTCATCAAGCGAACGACCTGGGTGAACCTCAGGTTCGAGCGATTCCAGATGAGCGACCAGTCCTTCGCGAGAGTTGAGGTCAACCGGGACGATGTCTGACCCCGAAGCGCGATAAGCACAAAGTGCGGCCCCCTGCTCTGTCGTCGCCGCCAACGACAGCGCAACCGCAGTTGAAAAGACGCGTGGGATGCCCCACATTCTCAACCCGCAGTCAATCAGAATGTGACGTTGTTTCGGCGGAAATGCCGGGGGTGATTCGCGCCTCAGATACAATGCCTCGTTCAAAGCCAGCCGTGTTGCCAGCATCAAATCATCGTGAGCCAGTTCACTTAAAAGTAATCGATCAAGAGTACCGCGATTGGTGATATCCGAAACGCCTCCCATCGGAAGTTCGTCGGTGTCTGTAATCGTACGTGGCAACTGAACTACTGCTGCCAGATTGCGGGCGAGTCGCGATAATCCTGCGTATTCATCGTCATTGGCCAACTGTAAAAGCAAAGATTGCGTCGAGAGGTGATCGACAGGCGAGTCAACCAGTGCTGGTTTCGGCTCAGACAACAAACCCGTCCGCCGCCATAGGTCGATGGCTTCGGCGGTCAATCCCTCCAGCCCTCGCTTCAGCGGCTCACAGTCATGCAGCAGCGAATTCGTTGTCTGATTTCGAGCGCCCCCTGATCGTGTCAGGCCAGACATGGCGTAATTGAGTTTTTTGTCGAGCACGTCGCAGACCACATGCGCGACTTCTGCAGAAACCCATCGTGGTGCCGTTTCAAAAACAATCGCCGCGATGTCTCCTTTGGCGTCGGGGCTTCGGGTCAGTCGTTCGGGCAACTTGTGAATCAGGTCGAGGCCACTGAATAGCCGCGTCGTCGGATCAATCGTGACTCCGGGCAATGGTAACAACGAACTTCGAGAAAGATATTGCCTCAGCTTGACCGAGTCGGTTTCCCAGTAGGCCCGAGTTGCTGCGATTAATAGCAGCACGGCGTCAATCGCTGGAAGTCCCTTTGGGGCCAGTCGCTTCAGAACCTTGGCCAATTCTTCGCGGAAGGCGATGGTTGAACCGTTTGACCAGACAACGACGGCACCTTGATCGTCCCACCGCCAGTATGAATCAGCCGGTGGCATAAGATATCGCAACGCCTCTTCGAAATTCTTATCCAAAAGTCATCCTCACGGCCGATCGTGTCGCTTTAACAAACGCCGTGTCTGGTACGCGTTCAAACGTTCCATCCTCAGAAAACAGAGCCATTTCCGTTTCATTCAGTTTCAGGACCTGCCGGACCACGGTCGATTCGACATTCAGGTCAAATTGCCAACCGTTAGGAATGATGATACCGCAGTCTTCAAAAAAAAGTCGTCCAGGAATCGGTGGCAGTGGTGTCCCTCGAATGAGAACGACGGCGTTTTCCGAAACAGCAAATCCCAAACGACTCAGCCGAACCGCAGGTGCCGTGATCGCATAAGCGTGCCAACGTTCCCATGATGTCTGCATCAGGTTGGCCAGCATGGGACGCGATGAGCGGACCAGCTTTAGCGTAACACGTTCGTCAGTTTGAGCGGCAAATCCGGCGACCGGCAGTTTTACCGACTGCCAGCTTCGTAATGGTTGCCACGATCCGTCGGGTAATTGTGCGCACGGAACTGTTTCGTCTGGCCGGACTAATTGCTGATCCGCCTTGATCAGAAAACGTTCTGCGTTTGGTATGGATCGAATCCGTCGGTTTAAGTCCTCATCCAGATATTCACCCCGCAACCAGACTTTTGTTCCGTCGACGAGAATGCTGAGGCCGTTGATCAGCCTCAGTTTGCCCAGGTGCTCGGCATCCTCAACGGAAAGGCAAACAGTCCACGGTGATTTCGAGTCAGCGGACATGGCGAATTAGTTCCTCGTCGGCGATCCATTACTCGTGGACTGGTCGAACTGTTGCCACAGTGTTTCAATCTCTTTACGGAGAAATTCCCGCTGGTGACTGTTGGAAACCCATTCGCATCGGGAGGCCAGTAAACCTAATTCATCGCGAAGCTGAGCACGGTCAATATCAGACAGCGTTTGTTCGTTCAGGCGGCCGGCGATGCGCCGTAGATCGACAGCGATTAATTCGGGATTGGGCGCGTCGTCTCCTTTGGCTCTCGGATGACTTCCCGCCTGATCCGAGGCCCCTGCCGCTTGAATCGCGTTATTGACTAACGCGGCGATCACCTCCTGCTGTTCGTCGGAATCCCAGATGTATCGCAATACCCACAGGTCCGATGGAATCGTTGTTGTTCGTCCGCAGAGCAATGCACTCGCCGCCACCATCCGTTGTAGTTTCACTGCTCGACGGTCCGAGACCTTGATCCCAGCCAGTCGCAACCGCCGAACCAGCTCAACGTAGGCGGGTTGGGTCTCTTCCAGTGACACGTCACGCAATTGTTTTTGGAGCTCACGGACTAAGTTAACATGCATCCCGGCGGGTCGCTCGCTCCCTTGTAATTCTCGGTTCCAGCCAGCACGAAGCACATCGCTCAGTCGCTCCGTCGGAACGTTGTCACACCGTACTCGCAACAGGAAACGGTCGAACAAGGCGGCCAGGGCATCGTCCTCCGGCAGGCTGTTACTGGCTCCCACGACCATTAACGTCGGCAACGAAAACGTTTCACGTCCCCGTCGAAACACCCGCTCGTTCAGAACCATCAGTAAACTGTTCAGTATCGCACTGTTGGCATTGAGAAGCTCGTCAAGGAAGACAAAGTCGGCCCGTGGAAGCATCCCTTCGGTGTTCGTCACCAGATCGCCATCGCGCAGGCGACGGATATCGAACGGACCGAACAGTTCGTTCGGTTCTGTGAACCGGGTTAAAAGGTAGTCAAACATTTCGCCGTCCAGGCGGCCAGCCAGCTCTTGAACCAGAGCACTTTTGGCAGTCCCCGGCGGTCCAAGAATGAAAAGGTTCTCGCCGCCGACAAGACAGACACCCAGCAGGTCGACGACCTCGTCTTTGCCGACGAAGCAGGATTTAATTTGCCCGAGAACTTCCTCGTTGAGGCGCTGGCCGAGGTTGTGTGATGACGGTTCGCCGTCCGATGACATTATTCGGTTCCAGTTTGGGAAATCGTGGTGTTTAGATAGGATGACAATTGAGGTGCCAGTTCGGAATGGAGACCGATTGACGCACGAATTTTATCACGCACTCGAGGTTCATCGAGTCGCGAATGATCCTTGGCGGCGATGATACGGTCTGTGTAGATCTGTAACAGACAGTCGTCGTCCACAATCGATCTCACATCGACGGCCCCCACGTCAGCAATGCCTACTGATGACAGAGGCCACTGATGTGCAAGACTGGCCAAAATGCTGACGAATGGGTCGTTTGAGGATACCGCCCTTGCCAGGCGGACCAGGTCCGGCAAAAAGCGAAACGTCAAGTCGACCGAATAACAGACCGATGGCGAAGTAACTTCAGGACACGGAACAGACAAAGCCAGTCGAATGACCTCTTCGCTGGCATCTCGATGAGCCAAAAAACTGCTCGCGTGAAACGTCGTGACGGCCCCCCAAATCAAGGCTTTGTCGGAAACAGACGGAGGATTTCCGGGAAGGTCGGCCCGGTACGATCGTTCGAATTCTTTCAAAACAGTCTTCGTTGCTTCGAGGTCGTCGGCAGTGGGATGACGCAATTGACCGTCACGACCAACCGATTCACCCACGCGCACCCGTCCCTCGTTAAAAAGTGATTCAACGAATCGGGCAACGGTCATGAGAAGCGAACCTGAAATGCGGTCATTGAGGAAGAGTGCTTTTTGTCGAACGAACCACAATGACTATCCTCAGCCGAACCGACTCTTTCAAGCGACGAAGGGACATGCGAAGCTGCCAGCGGTGAGGATGTATGAGGCGAGGACAACAAAAGCGGCAAAATGCGTTGCGGTTCGATGACGGGCGTTTCTTCGATTTTTCCGACCAAAGGTCCATCCAATCGAATAGCCTGGCCCATCAGGCCGGGGTCTCGGCAAACACAACACTCAAAAGGCCCGCAGGGCCGACCGTTTGCGTGATTGGACATGTCGGCACCGCACGCCACGTCGTTGTTCGGACTCGTTTTGGGGGTGAATATCTGGTTGCAATCGACGACCAAACGATGGGGGATAATGGCAAATGGTCGGCTCTAAAGGACTCGAACGAGGCCCTCATTCGTTAAGTCAGCGACATGGTCGTTGAAAAATCGGAGCGATCATGAGCCGAGCAGAATGAACTTTGAACTGATGCGACAAACAGTTTGTGTAAAAACGAACGTGTAAAAGATGGCAATGATGACAACAGAGTCGTGCGGGTGGCCTCATCGAGAACCCATCACAGAAGCCTGGTCCAAACGTTAAGAAACTACTTTCATTTGCGTAATGACAAACGACAAAATACTACTATATTGAAATGTCATTAAGCAATTGGCGTGAATGACGTGGGGGCGAAGCGGGAAGAAGCCGTGGATGCGGTGTCTTGGCGTGCGAGTCGACGAGAGAAGATTTTTAAGTTGCCGCTGGCGGTTCTCCAGGAGCTATCACTGCATGAAATTGCGAAACATTAGCGACGCTTTCAACTTCAATTTCCCCAAGAGGAGAAAGGTCGAAGAAACGATTTCTTGATCTGGCCTGCTTTCGGCAGACCGTATCACTTCCATTTTGTGACGTACTTCAGCGATTTTGAACTTTGACAAATTTGGAATCAATTTCAATCGGGTCATCCGTCGTCCAATATGAGGCGGCGGGTAATCTGTGGCGGTTCGTTGTTTCACGATGCCAGAATGAAGCGGATGGGAATGTCGGGATTCGAACTCGGGCGCGACGGAAAAATGACAAAAATCATATGAATTACGAGGAATAGTCGAAGTCGATCAAACTTGTTCAAACTTTAACACGAAATTTCTCGGTGGCAGGGTGAAAGCAGAACGAAAGAGAAGAGTTTTGAACAGAAGGGCGCGAAGGTCACGAAGTGAAGAGGAGGACATATGACACGGCTCGGAATGGAACCTCGTCCGTGCGAAGATCAGGTGAGAACGGGTGACGTTGACCAAGTTGGTCAACTTTCTTGAGGACAGCGAGAATGGCTTTGTGTGATATCTTCGAAGTCTCGCGAAGTCGGGTGAACTTTTTTATGGCGAAGATATGGAAAACGATTGTGAAAAGCCTATGAATTACGAGGAATGGTCGAAGTCGCGCGAACTCAGGTGAACTTTTCGATCAATTATCGTTGAGACTCGATTTTATTATGACAACAGAAAAAATCTTGATCAGGTGTTTCCGACGGCTTTTGCGAAGGCTGACAAATCGGTGACGAAATTCAACGACGTTTGTATAACAGGACGTGTAAGTCTCTAGGTTCTATGGATGCCGCATGAGTGGGGGGTGAAAACAAACTGTTCGCCAAAGCATTTTCCGATTAGCGAAGATGAGTGCAGATTAGTGTTCTAACCTCTTATTTCTTCGTCTTAATGGCCGAGGCCTTCCGGGGCAAATGTTTCGATCGGTGCTGCGGTTGGTGCTGTCGTCGCGGCGTGTTTTTGCCCGCCTAGTCGTTCGATCACGCTGTAAAATACAGGTGTCAGGAAAATTCCGAACAGTGTGACTCCGATCATTCCGGAAAAGACCGCGATGCCCAACGTCTGTCGCATTTCCGCTCCGGCGCCATGCGAAACGACCAGCGGGGCCACACCCAGAATGAAGGCCAGCGATGTCATCACGATCGGCCTCAATCGTTCTTTCGCGGCTTCCACTGCGGCATCGTATACGGACATCCCGGAATGACGCCGTTCACGTGCGGTTTCTACGATCAGGATGGCATTCTTCGCGGCAAGTCCAACAAGCACGATGAAACCGACCTGCACAAAGATGTTGATATCCAGATGAGCCATCCACAGCCCGATCACGGCACTCAGTAAACACATTGGTACCACCAGCAGCACAGCCATCGGCATCGACCAGCTTTCGTACTGTGCGGCCAGGACCAGGAAGACGAGAATGATCGCTCCGAGGAAGGCATACAATGCCACATCACCTTCCTGCAATTGCAGGTAGGTCAATTCGGTCCATTCGTGTTGCATTGTTCCGCTCAATTCGGAACTCGTGGCCCGCTCGACGGCAGCGATCATATCGCCAGAACTGACACCAGGGAGCGAACCTCCGTTGATCGGTGCGGCGGGATACATGTTGTAACGAGTGATCATGATCGGTCCGCCGATGTTTTCGACCGTGGCCAATGTTCCCAAGGGAACCATTTTCCCTTCATTGTTCCGGACCTTCAGTGCCCGAATATCGTCAGCATGCATCCGGAAGTCTGCGTCGGCCTGCAGGTTGACCTGCCATGTCCGGCCGAACTGGTTAAAATCGTTCACGTAGTAACCTCCCAAATACGTCTGCAACGTCTGGAAGGCGTCGTTCAGCGGAACTCCCAATGACTTGCATTTAGTTCGATCAATATCGATGTAAAGCTGAGGGGTATCCGATCGGAAACTGTTAAACATTCCGACGATGCCCGGCTGACGATTTCCCGTAAACGCGACCTGGTCGGCTCGATCCTGCAGTTCGAACAGCCCCTGGTCGCCTCGATCCTGGATCATCAGCTTAAATCCTCCAGCAGAACCGAGTCCATCGACGGGTGGAGCACCGAACACTGCGACCTGAGCGTCGAGGATTTCATTGAACATGCGCTTTCTCAATTGAGCAGCGATCGCGTTCGCGCTCAACGTCGGACTGCGTCGGTGATGGAATTCATCGAGAATGACGAACATCGATCCGAAGCTCGAACCGACGGCATTGAGGACAATCGATTGTCCGGCGATCCCGGTGGTGTGTTTGACTCCATCAGTTTCCTGTGCGATCTTTTCCACTCGTTTCAAGACGTCAATCGACCGTTCGAGCGATGCGGAGTCGGGCAATTGCATGTTGACCAGCAGGTATCCCTTGTCCTGCGACGGAATGAAACCGATAGGGGTTCGAGTCAGTCCCATGTAAGTCAGTGCCAGCAAGCCACCGTAAACCAGCATGACCAGTGTGCTGACTCGAAGCATGCCAGTGACGACGCGACCATAAACACGCGTCACCCAATCGAAGCCGCGATTGAAAAGTTTAAAACAACGCGACAGAAAACGATTCGACCACTTTGCGATCAGCCAACCCAAGATGGCACCAGGGAGGAAGACCAGAAGCCAGACGCCCCAGCTGACAAGTTCTTCGTCGGCAAGATGCAACATCGGCTCGATGATCGGTTTCAGCCATGAGGCACTTGCCCAACCCAATAACCCCACGTAACCCCACCAAGGCAGGGCTTCCCGATCGTCATGTCCATGATGCCGGTTCTTAAAGATCTGGACCGCACGAGACGGTGTCATCGTCAGAGCATTGATCGCAGAAATGATCATCGACACCGAGATCGTCAGTGCAAACTGTCGATAGAACTGTCCGCTGATCCCTGGCAGCAATGCACTCGGAAGAAAGACTGAACTGAGCACCAGCGTAATGGCGATAATTGGTCCGGTCAGTTCATTCATCGCGTTGATGGTGGCGGTTTTCGCATCACACCCCTTTTCGAGCCAGCGTTCGATTCCTTCCAGCACAACAATCGCATCATCCACGACGATACCGATGGCTAGCACCAGGCCGAACAGCGTCAGATTGTTCAGCGTGAATCCCATTAACCACATGACGGCCATTGTGCCGATCAGGGAAACGGGAACATCGATCATCGGAAGCGTCATCGATTTCCAGTCCTGCAGGAACAACAGAACGACGATAGCCACAAGGATGACCGCATCGCGCAGGGCTTTGAAAACTTCGTTGACCGATTCTTCGATGAAGGGAGTTGTGTCATAGACGATGGCGGAATGCATCCCGTCGAAGAAACGGGTTTCCAGCTCCGCAACTTTTTTTCTGATCCGTTTGGCGGTCTCAAGGGCGTTTGAACCCGGCATTTGATAAATCGCCATCCCGACCGAAGGTTTTCCGTCGAGCGTACATAGCGTATCCTCGTTTTTGGCACCAAGTTCCAGTCGGGCAATCTCACCGAGACGCGTCGGCTGACCGGAGCTGCCTGTTTTGACGATAATCTGTCCGAATTCTGATGGTTCGGTCAGTCGACCAAGTGTGGTCAGGGTGTACTGAAAATCGATTCCCTTGGGAGCCGGCGGCTGGCCCACTCGACCTGCCGCCACCTGGATGTTCTGTTCTTTCAGTGCATTAACAACATCGCCTGCCGTCAGGTTCCGCGAGGCCATTTTTTCGGGGTCCAGCCAGGCTCGCATGCTGTAATCCTGCTGTCCCAGATAAGTCACATCCCCGACACCTTTGATCCGCAGCAAATCGTCGCGCATCTGAATCGTGGCATAGTTACTTAGAAACAACTGGCTGTACTTGGGCTGACCGGTCGATTCGTCCACATCCGAGTAAAGGTTAACCACCAGTAGAATGCTGGGTGATTTTTTCTTTGTACTGACACCTGTTGTTTTGACAACATCGGGCAATTTCGGAAGTGCAAGAGCGACTCGGTTCTGCACCAGCACCTGAGCCATATCGAGATTAGTGCCAAGCTCGAATGTCACGCTTAACTTGTAACCACCGTCATTGGTGCTTTGAGAAGACATGTACAGCATCTTTTCGACGCCGTTGACTTCCTGTTCAATGGGAGCGGCGATCGTCTCTTGCACGACTTTGGCACTGGCACCCGGATAGCTGCATGAGACTTCAACTGTGGGAGGTGTGATCTCGGGGTATTGAGCGATGGGCAGGGTAAAGTAAGCCGTGATACCGGCAAAGACGATAACCAGCGAAATCACAATCGCGAAGACAGGCCGGTCGATAAAAAAGCGGGCGAGCATTCAAGAACCCCTGGCGGTGGATAAGCGGTTTAACGATCGGCCAATACGCGATTTTGTTTCGTTGACTTTGCTGAGGCTTCCAGCCGCAGCGATCTGTTCTTGTTCTGATTGCCGTTTATCTGTAGTCCGGCAACCGATGTGTTCGTTTTCTAAGTTAATGCGGCTTCTTCGCAGTGGGTTCTGATTGACCGACAGCCGCCTTTTCCGTCTCGATTCGAACTTCAATGCCAGGCCGAATGCGTTGTTGGCCTTTGACCACGACGCTGTCACCCCGCTTGAGACCGGTTTCGATCACTCGCATTGAGCCGTCGAGGCGACCAACGGTGACATTCCGTCGATCGATCTTTTTTTCGGGAGTGACTACGTACACATAACGTTGTCCCTGCTGCTGACCCAACGCCTGTTCAGGAACCAGTAATCGGGGACGCGCCGGCCCCATCTGAAACTGAATCCGTACGAACAGCCCTGGGGTCAGCACGCGATCTGCGTTGTCGAAACGTCCTCGAATCTGCATTGTCCCGGTACCGGAATCAACACGATTGTCGACCACGTCAATTGTCCCGGCATGGGGAAAACCATTCTCGTTTGCCAAGCCGAGGTAGATAGGGACGTCATCGCGTTCACGAGCCGATTCCATCTTTTTTTCCCGGATTCGCTTCTGGATATCCAGCAGCATCCGCTCGTCGACGTCAAAATATGCGTATATCGGATCGATCGAAACAATTGTTGTTAAGGCCGTGGTATCAGCATTGACCAGATTTCCGATGGTGATCATTTCACGGCTGGTCCGTCCCGCCACGGGGGCCGATACGTGGGTAAAGTCTTGATTGAGTTTCGCCTGAGCGACGTTCGCTTGCGACGATTGAATCGAGGCTTCAGCATGCGCAAGATCGGCAACGGCTTTATCATAATCCGACTGTGTACTGACTTTTTTGTCGTGCAGATCTTGTGCACGAGCCATGTCAGCCCTGGCTTGTTTTAAAGTCGCCTCGGACGTCGCCAGAATTCCCAGGTTTTGGTCCAGTATGGCGTCGTAGGGCCGCGAATCGATCTCGAACAACGGCGCACCAGCCTCGACTTCACTACCTGGCTTGTAAAGGATTTTATTGAGATAGCCACTGACTCGTGCTCGGATTTCAACCGATTCGACCGCATCTGTCCGCCCGGTGAATTCAGCGAAATCAGCCAGTTCCTTTTCCGCCGGCTCCGTCACAATGACAGCGACAGGCTCACTTGCGACGGGGCCTGACTTCTTCGGTGTGCCGCAGCCAGCAAGTGAAACGATGGAACAGAAAAAGAAAATCGATAAGGTTCGAAATGAAGGGGGACAGATAAACATAATTCACCCGAAACGAGATTCTGGAATGATTCTGAGCAGTTAATGCGTGTTCAGGCATCAGCGTGGTCATCAGGTCGACCAATGCAAACCCCGGCGATCCCCGATCTTGACCGAAAGGTCATCCAAATTCTAGGAGAAGGATTATGCTTTTCCCATCAATCAGACGGGATATTTACTCGCATCCATCGTGGCGTTGTTTTTGACATCGATCAACCGCCAGCAGTACCACGATGCAATACTCGAAAACGGCTTCCACGGAGCGGCAATCGCGTGGCTCTGCTGTCTGGTTGGTAATTCCTCAAGTCCATAAAGTTCTTTGATCGAAGAACGGACAATCAAGTCATCGTGCGGGAATACATCAAGGCGGCCAAGCGAAAAGATCAGAAACATTTGAGCTGTCCAGCGCCCGATCCCCTTGACCTGGACCAGGTGCTCGATCACATCTTCGTCTGCGAGTCGTCCAATCCGATCCAACTGCAATCGAGCATCAAGTACCCGTGCGGACAGATCTTTCAAATAGGTCACCTTTTGACGGGATAAGCCAACTGACCTGAGTTCGTCGTCGCTACGCTGGTGAATCGCCTGGGCAGAAATTGGGAGTGGATCAAGCAATTGATCAAGCCTTAAGCGAATCGACCTTGCCGCTTTCGTCGAAATCTGTTGCGAGAGGATTGAACGGACCAGCATCCCAAACCGGTTCCGATCCAGTTTAAGAGTAAATGGCCCTGCCCGATCGATCAGGTTTCCCATCACGGGATCGACGGACTTCAGGTGCTGAATTGCAGCGTCAATGTTTTCGGATGAAATCGACATCAATCGGACTTTGTAATAGGACGCAACGATTTACACACAGCGTCATGCGCACAAGTGATGTGAAAGTGTAACAGAGGAACCATAAAAGTTGACCGTCCCTGCGGTCTTGTGAAGTCTCTGATCGTCTTAAATGAATGCAAGTGGATCGACCATCGGAGATGCAGCAATTACCATAGTGAAATGAGTCCTGTACCATCAAATTCGAAGTCAATCCGATTGCTGGGAACCTTCGCGCTCGTTGCGTTTGGTGTTCTGTTGGCATCGACGTGCATTCAGACATGGCTGTCATCTCGCCTTTTGGCTTCGAATTTCATCAGCCCCACGACCTGGTTCGCATTGGCCGGTTCGGAGGCTCAGTCGAAAATGACGAACTCTGACCCGGATCTGATTAATCTTCCCATTTGGCTGATTGCTGTTCCTTGCGCCATCATTGCCGCAGTCACGTGGCTCGCCGGAACAATCTGGCTGGTGATGAGACGAAAGGTGATGTGGAGCGATGCTCTTATCCAATGGGGTTGGTACGGCTGGGTCTGGTGGTGCCTCGTGGATTTTTGGGAATGGCTTTGGATTGCCGCTGGAACATTTGGCTTTACGGACGTAGTCGGATTGATCTCAGTGACACCTCAATTCTGGTTGGCGGGTTGCCTGGCCGGCTGGATGACAACCTGGCTGACACTTGACGCGAACGCCAGGTCAATTCAAGGGGCAGACGCCAAGACGGTTTATTCGAGATGGCTCTGGTTAGCCTGCGGATTGTATATCGTAGTTTTTACAACGATGAATTGGAGGCTGTACTTTAATCTGCTAGTCCCTCATGGTGATTCGGTCATGTATGAAGAACACCTGTGGAATATTTTGCATGGAAAGGGGTTTCGAAGTTATCTCGACCGTGGGCTATTCCTCGGCGAGCATATTCAGTTCGTGCATCTCTTTCTCCTGCCGCTTTATGTGTTTTGGCCGTCTCATTTGCTTCTTGAAGCCTCAAGTTCCACAGCCCTTGCTCTGGGAGCATTTCCGGTTTACTGGATGACTTGCCGGCATACGGGATCGGATCGAACGGCATTGGCTGTGGCGATTGCTTATCTTCTCTATTTTCCGATGCAGTTTCTCGACATCGAAATTGATCTAAAGACATTCCGGCCCGAGTCATTCGGAATACCTCTGTTGCTCATGACATTAGACCAACTTGATCGAAAGAATCTTATAGGGACGCTAGTTGGAATGAGCCTCTGTTTGACGGTGAAAGAGGACTATACGCTGATCTTCGGACCACTTGGAATTTGGATTGCATTTCGGCATTTGACGGAGTCAGATTCGCAAAACTCGACACTCCATTCGGACAACCCAAAACCAAAGTCCCAGGTACTTGCCGGAACCTTGCTGAGTTTGTTCAGTGTCGGCTACTTGTGGCTTGCGACGCGAGTCATCATGCCATGGTTTCGATCTGGGGACGAAGTCCATTATGCGAGTTATTTTTCCCGGTTCGGGAAGACGCCGGAAGAGATTCTTCATACCTGGTTGACCCGACCGCTTTCGGTAATAGAAGTCCTTGCGACGACAGAAACCGCGTTATATGCGATCGCACTTTTGGCTCCTTTGGCGTTCTTGCCCCTCTTCGCACCGGCTCGACTCGCCGTTGGGTTACCGTTATTTGCGATTTTGTGCATGAATGAGCTGGAGGGTTCGCGTACGCCACAGCATCAGTTTCACGCGCCGCTTGTCGCGGTCATTTTCTGGTCGCTTGCCGCAGCCTTACCGCAGGCTTCTATGGTGGGTCACGTCCTTGCTCAACGTTTGGCACGGAAACTCCCGATTAAAATAAACAATGGATCAATTGTCTTGGGGCGGCTGGTTTTAACTAGTGCACTCGCAACCGGTCTATTTTTCAGCCTCGGTCCGCTCGGAACGCCGTTTTGGGATGCAGGGTCGAGCTGGCATTGGCGACGGCTTTATGGCCGGACACACCGTTCAGAAATGTTTGCACGTATCGAGCGCTTGATCCCAGACGCCGCCCGGGTCGCTTCGACCGACTTCGTCCATCCGCGATACACTCATCACGAGCGTTCGTACGATTACAGCGAATACTGGCGGAAAATTGCCGGTGACGGAAATCGGGTTCCGGATGATACCGAATATATCGTGATCGACACCGATCATAAGTACTCGAAGATCAAACAGCCAATGGACGTTCCCGAACTGAAAGTTCACTCTGACCGCTGGGAGTTATTGCCAGACCAGACCGAAGGTACTTTCATCGTAATCAAGCGGAAGAAAAGGGATGCCGGATGACGGGTGAATTGAGTGCGAAGCGGAAAAATAAACAGCGTCGAACCGCCGATTCAATGACGATTGCCTGCCGTTTCACGGAATGTCCAAGACTGCTCGTCAGCGTTCGTTCGCGAGTCGAAGCGGAATGCGCAATTAATGCGGGTGCCGAAATCCTGGATGTGAAAGAGCCGTCTCTTGGATCACTCGGAATGGCGAGTATCGACGATATTACGGAAATTGCCCGAGCGGTCGAAGATGTCTCTGGCAAGATTCCTCTGAGTGTGGCTTTGGGAGAAATCTCAGACTGGTGCCAGTCGTCCAACTTTCCCGAATTGCCTCACGGCATCACATACGCCAAGCTTGGCATGAGTGGATGTGTCACTCAGAAGAACTGGCAAGCGGAATGGATGAGAGTACGTTGTGGTTTCCAGCATCGATCGTTATCGAAGCTTAGATGGGTGGCAGTCGCATACGCCGACGTCAATAGAGCCAGGTCTCCAGGCATTTATGATGTTCTCGCCGCAGCAGCCGACACGGATTGTGCCGGTCTGCTGATTGACACGTTTGCTAAAGACGGACGCAGATTAAACGACGAAATCGATGAAACGTCGCTGATTGAAATTGCGGAGGCTTGTCACAAGGCAGGTTTGTTTCTAGCTCTCGCCGGTCGTCTGAACTATGAGTCGCTGCCATTGTTAGTAAACGCGAACGCCGACGTTCTTGGTATTCGCTCAGCCGCATGTCAAGACACTGATCGAACGTCGAAAATCGACCCAGCCCGGATTGCTGAATTCAAAAATGAAATGCGACGTTGTTTACAGGCAAAAAGGATCGAAAGTGATTTGACGGTCTGAGGAGTTGGGCCGACTCTCACACAACGCTCGAACGCTTGGCCAGTCCTGTCGAAGCCAGTGATTCAAGAAATGGCCGATATGCAAGCATTTTAATATTGCTGGGACCTTTGACTTTGTACGTGATCCCTCGCCAATTAACGAAACGGGCACAAAGTGCATAGACCATCGATGATAAAAACATCGCCTCGGCACACACGTATCCCAAAAAGTTGGGAACAGGGTTTGGCGTGATTTCCTGACCGTTATTAACCACCATTTGCCGAACTGCCCGATCCAGTCGACTGGCTTCATATTGCGTTGCATAAAGATTAATCGGGCGGATCAATAACAATGCCAGGCAGCTTAGCCATTCGCCGTACAGGAATGTTTTGCAGATGAAAAAGTAATGGCAAGACCTTAGGACGGCGGTAAAGGTGATCAAAGCAACGGCAGACCACCATTGGGGATGATAGAGTCGCAAGATCAACATCTGTCGATTGACGAAACGTAGGCATCCCATGACTGTGGTCGACTCGCGATTGACCACGGTTGCCTGCGGGACGCAAACCAGTTTCAGGTTACGACGCTGCAAGTGATTCAGCGTGTGAACGTCCTCGCAGAACATGTGGGCCCATTCTTCAGCCAGTCCCGTGTCTAACAGTTGGCGTCTTACGACCATTGAACCACCCCAAGGGGTGCTCGAATGAAAGATCCCCGAAGCTGCGATCAGGTTCCAGAAGCAACGCAATCGGGTTGCAAAGGTGTTGTCCGTCGGAGCAAACCAGCGAATTCCCGTCGTACAGCCAATTTCAGAATTTGCCAACGGGGCGACAAGACTCCGCAGCCATGTCGAATGAGTAATCGCATCAGCGTCAACGAACGCGACCACTTCGGTCTCTTCAGGCAAGCCATTGATCGCCTGTATAATGGAACTGTTTTTCAAGCTGCAGTCCTGGCGGCGGTGTTGAAGAGTCGTGACTCTGAGGCGACTCGGACCACATTCGGCCTGAACGGTTCGGATCGCTTCCCAGGCCGGGTCCGTGTCTGAATCGATCACGATCTGGACAAAGAAGTTTGGATAATCCTGCCGAATAAGATTTCGAAGACAAGACTCCAAGAACGGGTCGTTACCCCGCAGTGACAAGATGACCGCCGCCTTCGGCCAGGGGGTATCCGCGGGCCACGAGGGGAGCGGGCGGGAATAGTGGTTGCGAAGTTGACGAATTAACCAGGCTTGAGAAATCGTAAATCCGATGGTTCCGACCAGGATCGCAGCAACAATATAAAACATGGATCGCTCACTGAATCAAAACAATCGTTCCGTCGTATCTCGACTCTGACGAATTGGTTCGGCTTCGGCGACGCTAAACTCTAAAAAATTACCTCGTCTTCGGAAAAGCGATATGGAACGAAAAAGTTCAATTGCAAGATGGACCGGATCGGTCGAATGAGAATGACGATTATGACGGTTTAGCCGGCTTTGATTACCGGCCCAAGCCTACGGAGACGAAAAAGAACCCAAGGCGTCGGCGACGCCTGTATCACCTGTATTGAAGAAAGCTATTTTCCAGTCCACGACGATCTTAGTTTATAAACCTGTAGTATTATCTTTGTAGCGATTCCGCCGTCATGGACATTTACCACAACCGACTGGTCTTGAGGATTAGGGATGAACGGCATCGGGACATAAGTGAGGCCGTCACTTGCGAAGACTTCGAGCATTGTTCGATCAACAAAGATCACCAGTTTCTGTTTGCCGTTTACCAGAGGGGCAGGTGCGCGATGATCGTTGACGATGATCACTTGCTCTTTTGGATCGTATGAAATCTTCGCTCCTCGAAGATTGAACTCGACCATCGTCCCCTGTTTGGGGTCGATTTCCGCTCGCAGCTCGATCAGTTCTGACCGGAAGTTGGCGAGAGAATCCGCCTGGTTTGAACCAACGCGCAGAGCCTCCAGTTCTTTGACTGATTCACGGCGCAGACGTATCCCGTCAGGGGTTGTTCGCAACGTCAATTCGCAGGGGAGTGTTTGTAATTGATTGAAGGACATACCTGGTGACGGGGCCTGGCTCCAACCGATCTGAATTCGCCGGTTTGTCGGGATGTCGCTGAATGTTTGAGCTGCGTAAAAGCCAATTCCGCGAACGTCGGTAAGCCTCGAAACTTCTGGTGTAAATGTTGCACCATCGAACGTTCCAATGGCATATTCACTGTTCGCTGCTGTCAATATCCATTTTTTCTTCGAGACATCCCCATCGACGGCTAGTTCAAAAAAGTCAGGACATTCAAACAGATATTTGTCACCGTCGATGCCTCCCTTGGTGACGCTCGCCAATTTCCAGTCTTTCAGGTTTGGAGAATTGAAAAAGTGGATTGTATGCAGTTTCCCGGGGGCTTCCACATAAAGCACCAGCACCCATTGTCTGGTTGGTTCGTGCCAGAAGACTTTCGGATCGCGGTTGCCGCCGGAGATCTGTTTGATCACCGGATTTTGAGCATACTTCGTAAAAGAACGACCGTCGTTGCTGTAGGCGATACTTTGAACGGTTGGATTGCCTGCAGCCGTGTAGATAAGGACAAGTGGAGGCTTGCCGTCTTTTCCAAAACCGCTGGTGTTGTTCCAGTCAACGACCGCACTGCCGCTGAACATCGCTCCTTGCTCATCGGGATATAGAGCTTCGGAGTGTTCTTGCCAGTGAACCAGGTCCTGGCTGGTGGCATGCCCCCAGTGCATGTTCCCCCAATTCCAGCCATAGGGGTTGTGCTGAAAGAAAAGATGATATTCTCCGTTGTAAAAGACCAGTCCGTTGGGGTCGTTCGTCCAACCTCGCTTGGGTGAGAAATGCAACTGTGAACGGAGTGGTTCCTGGTAAAGATTTTCTGAGTCGAGCAACGTGTCTGCCTGACGAAGCGAATCCAGCGCCTTGGAAGTGACCGGTAGAACGTCCGCGACTACGGTCAAGTTTTTGCCTGTCCATTCGCTGACATCCAGTGGTGCCCACCATTGTGCTTCCTCATCAGCCAGCTCAATATCAAATCTTCGAACGGCTTTCCCGTCGACGCTGATGGTCACGACACGGGGCTTTGCTCCTGTCTTGACTGGAAAGTGAAGCAGCTTTTTATCGATCGTCAGATTCCGTGACACATCTCTGGCAACGGGAACGGGTGGAACAGAGATTGGAGCCGTTCCTCGGTCATCAGTCATTACGATCTGGTCGACATTAATGTGTCCCCACCCCCCTTGGCGTTGATCTGCGATCACAAGCACTGCTTCTCGGCCTGCAAATTCACCAACGTCCCATGCGGCAGGTTCCAGTCGCTCGCTTCCGCCAGATGTTGTGTTCGGCCCTGTCGCCGTTCGGACGACCTTGCCGTCGAGCACCAGATTCACGCACGTCTCATCGGCCCAGCCACCGCCGCCGATCAGAAACGTGATGAATTTGCGCTCGATTTTGAATCCCGGCGAAGTCAGCGTGCCCGTCGCGTTATCACCTCCCCGGAACGAATTCACAAGTCCTTGTCCTTGATACCCGTCAACAGGCATTTGACCCTCAAGTTTTCCGCGAGCAGGGCCTGTTCCAAAAGCCGTTCCTGTCGTTTTCCAATTGCCGTAATCCGATCCTTCAAAGTCGGCAACGACAATCGGTTCGGACGAATAGGCTGTTGTCGAAACGGTTATGAATACGATGATTAATAGTGTGAACTTCACTGCGAGACTCCTTGGTGTGTCTGACTAGGAACGCATCTTCGGACGCCACTCATCCTGGGCCAGTTCGTTATTACGGTAAAGTTCAATTAAGCGTTCAAGCATTTCGATGTCACAACGAAATTGCTCGCCGCGTTCGGTGTCGGCCATCAGACGCGTGCGACCCCATTCGCGGATAACGGAAACGCTGGGGACAATGTCGATCCCTTCTCGCACTGCCGATTCCACGGAATCGAAATGGTGGTGTTTTGCCAGAAGCGTTTTGTCAGGACCCATTACCAAGGTGTAGCCATGGTCACCATATGCTTCTGAAAACCCCCCGTCGATCGCAATTGCCTTTCCACTTCGCTTCAGTGGTGACTCGGACGCGTCAATTTTGACGGGGACATGGCCATTCACAATCAAACCGTGGTGGGTATCAACTCCAAATTCGGCCAGGACCTTTTCGCAAAACCATGCTTCGTTCACTAGCGAAAAATACGGATCTTTCGTCTCGTGGTGGGGCTTTTTGTCAGCGATAAAATCACGTTCAAAAGTTGCGATCCGGTCCTTACCAAAAAGCGGCGATCTAGGCCCGCACCACAGATACCATAGCAGATCCAGATGTTTCTGTTGACGCTGCTCAAAAGCCCAGGCAATGACACGCTCGATCGCATCAAACATGGAGCGACCAGCAAGCAATTTCCCGTCGATTGGCATCGGCAGGAAGGTCCCATCAGAATTGCAGGGGACGCAACCATGAAAGATCAGATGATCGTCGCGTCGCAGATACATTGCACCATGATTAACGAGGTACCTCAGGTGCTCGCCCAGTTTCTGGCTGTTTAGAAACGAATGACGCAGCCGATTCAGGCATGCTTCTTCCTGTGGACTTAGCTCATACGGTCGGTCCGGGTCCAGCGTCGGAAACAGGCTGTCAGTTAATGAATATTCAACACCATCGATTGTAATGACCCCACGCTGTTGATCAATTTGATGCAGAAGGCGGCGATGATCGAGACCCCATTCGGGATTTCGGGAGATCATCTGACCTTCCAGTTTAAATTGCATGATCGCAGCTGCTTTTTGCATTCGTGCGATGATGACATCGGATCTCATCCCGCTGGACTTGGGCATGAAGTTTGTTGCGGGATCATCGACGTAAACGGTGCGAGCCAGATGTTCCAGTGGCGTCAGCGGAATGCTGTATCCTTCGTCGAGCTGGCCCAGGCGGCGATACCTCAACGATACTCGCAGGACGTGGCAGATCAGCGCTTCGTGTCCCAGTCCCGCGCCGAGCCATGCCGCATCGTGGTTGCCCCAGATGAACGAAACATTCGGCTGATCTCGCAGATAGTCAACGACGCGATCACCTCGTGGTCCTCGATCCCAGCAATCACCACCAATGATCAGTTCATAAATCGCCAGATTACGAATGAGACGGCCCGTAATATGAATCAGGTGCAGAGCCCTGCCTCTGGGGACAAGTTCATCCACCACAGCATTGGTGAACCCCCCGCCCTGTTCATCGGGTCGTTCATGAAGCATTTCATTAAAAAGGTTTGAGTATTCACGAGGAAATACCTGCATTGTTCGCTTCAAGCTGTAGTTTGAGGCTAGCACGCGAACCAGTTCGAATTGATGTTTGAGAGTTCGTCGAGCGAATGTCCGCAACTCATCGATATCCGTGAGTGTTTTCTCCAGGCGTTCAGTCACTTCGGCAGGATAAAATATCAGCGTCAGGAATTCGGAAAATTCCCTCGAGTCCATCCGGTCCTTGAAAAGTCGCTCGATCAATGGCCTTAATGTTCCCGATGCATTGTTGATTACGTGCCGCAATTTCTTGTCCTCCCCGTGGATGTCACTGATGACATGGACTGTCCCTTTGGGAAGTGTCAGCACAGCGGAAAGTCTGGCGATTTCGGCAAGCGCCGAGTCGATATTGGGAAACTGAGTTGCAAGTGCACGTAACAGGGTTAACTCATAGCGGAGCGGTTTCTCTTCGCGAACTCCTCGTTCACCACTTTGTTTTTCATTTGGCATTAATAATATCTTGATCTAGCAGTGTGTTTTAGTGATTCCGTCGACTTTTCATGCAGTCTGTTTGTACTGGTTCTTTGGATCGCGGACAGCACGTTGAGCAGGACAATCATTGTCGTTGATGCTTGTTGGAAAACGGATGATGCTCATGCGCGAGAATTCCTTCGCTTCAGCGTATCGAACAGCACGGCCAACATCAAAACCGCACCCAGTACGATCTTTTGATTGAATGGATCAACGTCCTTCAGATTCATTCCATTCTTGATGACGGCAATGATGAAGGCTCCGATCAATGTACCGAATACTTTACCTCGGCCTCCCATCAGCGAGGTGCCGCCGACAACCACCGCAGCAATCACTTCCAGCTCATACATTAAACCAAATTTTGGATCACCGGCCGAAAGCTGTGAAGTCAACACGATTCCGCCAAGACCCGCAAGAGCCCCGCAGATTGTATAGACCGACATCAAGATTCGTTTGACCGGTACTCCTGACAGCCGTGCCGCTTCCGCATTCCCCCCGATGGCGTAGACGTATCGTCCAAAAACGGTTCGCGACATGGCGATATGAGCAATAATGTACAGCAGAAGCATCAAAAGGATCGGATTCGGTATTCCTGCAACTTCTCCTCGGCCGAGCCAGAAGAACGACGTTGGCAGTTCCGGAATCGACCGACCTGATGACAAGCGGTAAGACAATCCACTTGCCATCATCATCATTGAGAGTGTTACGATAAACGGGGGAAGCTGAAACGTTGTGACCATGTACCCATTAAACGCCCCGGCCAATGTGCAGATGCCGATTCCCGCAATCGCAGCACCAATGACCATACTGAGCCCCGCGTGTGCCCCGCCGCCTGCATCACGGATCATGATTGCCGTACCGACTGATGCGAGGGCGACCAGCGAACCAACCGAAAGATCGATCCCACCAGTGATGATCACCATCGTCATGCCAATTGCAATTATCGCATAGATGGCTGTCTGATTTGCAACGCCTAACAGGTTGCTGATCTTAAGAAAATCGGGCCAGGTGTACGTCGATGGGACGACGCATTTACCCGAACCGACAGATGGGAATCGGTCATAGACCGGCCATTTTGCAGTTACGTCGTTAGCCGCGATTGCATCAATTTCGCCCCCTGACGCAAGGATCGAGTCGATTGCTCGTTTGGCGTCAGAAGCAGCACCGTTGACGTTGTCCAAAACGGTCGCGCCAGCGTCAATCAGGCTGGACGCGACACCATTTGCAAACGCCAGATCTTCACTCGTATTCCGAGTGACGATCAACACGCGGGCCTGACGGCCATTTTGCGAAATAATCAAATCAGCGACCTGACGGCCTGCAGCCTCGCCAGTTGGGTGCTGCTGCTTGATCGTCAAAACGCTGAACAGACTGGCCAGAACCAACAAGACGAAAATCATGCCATAGTCGCGGACGAATGGTTTGTTGATGAGCCATGTACGATGTTTTGAACTCATAGCTTCTTGTCAATACCTATGTCGTTCAGCTCAGGATCTTTGTCCGCATCTGCTTTGTAATAGAGTTCCGATGGGATCAGTATCTCTTTAGGAACGTCATCACCATTGAAATGTTTAAGGATCTGCTCCACGGTCGAACGGCCGATCCGATCAGGAAATTGAATAGGGTCGCAAACAATCTTGCCGTCGCGGATTGCTTGTTTACCAATCAGCTGGCCATCAAACGCAATGATTTTGACCTGATCCTGCTTGGCCACGCTTTCCAGAGCAGATCGAGCACCCAATCCCGATGGATCATTGATTGCAAAGATCGCTGCCAGATCCGGGTTTGCCTCAATGGCATCCTTGGCAGCTTTGAATCCTTCGTCACGAGCGCCCCCTCCATCCAGCGTCGCGACGATCTCAATTTTGTCCCCTTGAGATTTGGCATTGTGAGCATCCAAAACCTCGAGGAAGCCTTTCACTCGTAATTGACAAGATTCTGCTTGCGGGAAATGAATGATGGCAACCTTTCCTCCTGTGCCACCGAGCAGTCTGACCATCGCTTCACCAGCTAGTCTGCCTCCATTGTAGTTTTCGGTTCCGACGTGGCAGACGACCTGTCCCTCATGGCCATCGTATTTTAAATCGTTCGTGAATACGGGAATTCCCGCTTTATTGGCCTTGGCGATCGCAGGCCCAATCGACTGTGGATCGCAGGGATTCAGCACGATTGCAGCAACCCCCTTGACAAGGAATTCGTTCACTTGATCTGCCTGAGTCTTGACGTCCCGTTCGGCTGAAACAACGATCAGATCGTAGCCGTGCTTTTCGGCTTCAAGCTTCATATTGTCGGCAATAACCTTAAAAAATGGATTGGTGAGTGTGAGCGCCGAGTATCCGATCGTCCCCTTGCTCTTCACCACGTCTTTTGCTTTTTGGGCATCCTGATGCGTGTTCTTCTTGCCGCTCGAGTCTTCACAACCGGCAACTGCGAAGCTGAGGGCTAAAAGAAAAAATGCGGAAAACCGAATCATGATCTGTTTCTCGAGCGACATGGCGAAATTAGAACGTTGTAACATTCAGTAAATGATCAAATCAGAGGGCGAGCACATTTGCCGGAAGACGGAGTATTTCCGACGAGAGTATTCGTAACGGAAAACGATTGCAAAGCTGGTGGAAAACTCGTCTATTTAATTGAGCATTACTGTTTTGCGATCCACGCGCAGTTGGACGCTTTTTGCAGTACAGTAGTCCGGCCGATTGTCGTTATTGCAAGAAAAAAGAATTTGAGGAGTTCATTTCGATGACAGCCCCGTCTTCCTGGTCTCGATATTGCCAATACTTGATCGCCGATCGTCAGCTCGGATTTTCGCTCGATATCAGTCGCGTACGATTTTCTGAGTCCGACCTTTCTTCGCTTGTTCCGCGTGTGACAACGGCCCTCGGTGCGATGCAGGAACTGGAACGAGGTGCAATCGCCAACCTCGATGAAAACAGAATGGTTGGCCACTATTGGCTTCGCGCCCCAGAACTGGCTCCGACGCAAGAAATTGCTGCCGAAATTCGAGGGACTCAGGGTAACATCGCTGAATTCGCAAAACAGATTCACGATGGAGTAATTCAGGGGGCTGATGGTCGATTTCAATTCCTGCTCTTAATCGGAATCGGTGGATCGGCACTGGGGCCGCAATTCGTAGCCCAGGCACTCGGATCACCTCTCGACGAAATCCTTCCGTTCTTCGTCGACAATACTGACCCGGACGGTATTGATCAGATTCTGGGAGAACTCGACGGGCAACTCGGCAAAACGCTGGTGCTGGTCATCTCAAAATCTGGTGGAACTCCCGAAACGCGAAACGGAATGCTGGAAGTCGAAAAAGCCTATAAGGCGGCTGAGTTGAACTTCGCGGAGCACGCCGTCGCCATCACGCAGGCCGGCAGCAAGCTGGACAAGACTGCGACTAAGGATGGTTGGCTGAAAACGTTTCCCATGTGGGACTGGGTTGGCGGTCGAACGTCAGTCCTTTCAGCAGTCGGATTGCTTCCCGCAGCGCTGCAGGGGATTTCCACCGACGATTTGCTGGCCGGTGCCGCGGCAATGGATCGACTGACGAGGACGACTGATCCGTGGAAGAACCCCGCAGCACTGCTCGCGATGATCTGGTACCAGATCGGAAACGGGAAAGGCGAAAAGGACATGGTCATTCTTCCCTATAAAGATCGACTTTGTCTGTTCAGTCGTTACCTGCAACAGCTTGTAATGGAATCGCTCGGAAAAGAGCTCGATCGGCAAGGAAACGTCGTGCATCAGGGAATCGCAGTCTACGGTAACAAGGGCTCAACAGATCAGCACGCCTATGTTCAGCAATTACGAGACGGTATTGCCAACTTCTTCGCGACATTCATCGAAGTGCTGAAAGATCGAAGTGAACCGTCAATCGAGGTTGAACCCGGTGTCACATCGGGTGACTATCTGAATGGTCTATTTCTGGGGACGCGTGAAGCATTAGGCGAGAATCGGCGCGACACGATCACCATCACGATCGATACCGTGAACGGTCACAGCGTCGGTGCTCTGATCGCTTTATATGAACGTGCGGTCGGTCTCTACGCCGAACTGATTAACGTTAACGCCTATCACCAGCCTGGAGTGGAAGCGGGTAAAAAGGCGGCTGCCGCAGTTCTTGAACTTCAGTCAAAGGTGATCGCACAACTGAAAATCGCAACTGAACCGCAATCGACCGAGCAAGTTGCGACATCCCTCGGGCTGCCCGAAAAAGTGGAATGGGTCTACAAAATCCTTCAACATCTCAAGTCGAACACGGAACGCGGTATCATTCAAACGACGGGGGATTCACCTGCCCTGGCCAAATTCCAATCTGTAGGTTAAATCCAATCGTGATCAACACGGGCGTCGTCACTCGCCTGTGTTGATCGAATCTGCTTTCGAGAGAGTGGCCACGATCCCTTCAACGTGACGCTGGAGTTGCTGAGTACACCGGTCGCCCATCACGAGCGACTCTTGGAAAACGCCTGGCGTATTCCGTACCCATGTCCAAGGCTCGTTGCCATTCGTCTTCGGAAATTTGCCTCTTGCGAGCCTCAACGCGTTCGTCATCATCAGTAAGGAAATCCGCGATCAAGGGATGAAAGCCTGTCCAACGCTCGATCCGTTTCGGTCCGAGGATCAGATCGGGATCGTAATCAGGTAAGCTTCCGTAACAATTGACGGTTAAGAGTCTTGTCCCTTTCGACAAATGATATTGATCGACGAATTCACTTGGAAAACGCAGCATGGCGATGCAATCCAGTTCGTCAGTGTATGCCGCGATCAGCAAGGGCGAAGTTGAGATCACCACTGCGGCGCGGCTGTCACCGCAGTGCAATTGTTCTTCGATGTAAGTGCGTTGCGGCCAACCAAGGCGAAAGTAAGCAAGAACTAATTGCCAGAGTCCATGCAGTCCGTACAAGTCCGGGCGAAGCACGCGAAGTTTTTTGCGTGAAAGCCTGATCTGGCCTGGATCAGTCGCAAATGTTGAATCGTCGAGTGTTTTTGTGCGGTTTCCAGCGCTCATTGAAATTATCTCGGTGATGAAACATTTTGCCGAATTTTATGCCTTGGATTTACGGTAGTGTTGGCCAATCTGTCGAGCGGGTTGATGATGTCCGGTCCGTCGACGTCCCGCTATGGAACCAGATTCGGCAATTTGGGTTTGGCGTTTTTTCCGTGGTCTCGCAATGTTGCGTGAATGATAACTTTGGCCGGTTGGCCACCGCCGAAATCAAGACTTATGTCCTGATGCAAGCCACCAATCCCAAACGGGACGTCGGGATGAACATACAATCGATGAGCCATTTTCATCGACATCTGACCAAAACTTTTCTCATTTTCCCCGGTGATTACTCGACACTTCAGTTCTCCTTGCTGCCAGACGATGTTTTCTTGTGCGGCTTCGAACTTCAATTGTTTTTGCGGGCCTTGAAAAAGAGTAAAAAAAATCGGGTCCTTGACCTGAATCGATTCGACGACATCGGGTTCTTGAGTACCGTACTGCACCCACTTATGAGTCGCCTTACTGATTGGATCTTTCCCTTCACCAAATGCTTCTTCAGGGATGAGAAGTCTCCATGTCAGATTGCCGAGTTGAGGAATATTAATATCTGATGAAGTTACGACTGTCTGCTCGTACTCTATAAACCGCAACTGCTTTCCCTCATAAAAGTCCTTTCCGACGGACCGCCCGGTGATGGTCATTAAAGACTCTTGTTCATTCACACTGACGTTGACGCTGTATGTCACCCAGACGCCATCCGCTGGCAGTGTCTGCATCAGTGCACCTGACTTTGGTTCGTCGGCAAAAACGAACACTGGTAATGTTGCGATTGCGTGCCAGCCGATCATCAACGCCAAGAAATAGCGACTCATAAATGAACTCTTTCCCGAACTCAGGCCAACGAGCGTGTGGGTGCTATGATTATCCTAACATTTGTCGCCGACGTATAAAGGTGGGTTTGCAAAGTTGCCGATTACAACACAACCTGCACATCAACGTTCTTCGATCTATTCCTCACCCAATGATCTCGGTAAGACGGTCATTTCAGCTTTGTTTTACGATGTTTTCGTGATTGTTCCATCGTGTTCAGACGCGACCTTGCTCCAGGAAAGTTGCTTTTTGTAAAAACAACGAAAAGCCACACGCCGAAGCTGCGACTTTCAACCACTGAAGCAAAATAAGTGCACAGGCTCGAAACTCTTGGGTTAAAGCCGCTTACAGGTCGGACGACGACACGACAAAAACTGACGGACTCTCCAGACATCTTGACACATGGGTCTCTTCAAGGGATGTTTCCGCAGTTCTACGTAACAGGGAATTGAAACGAAATCGATGATAGTCGCGTCCTCGCGACAGGCTCCTGTTCAGAGTTCGTACTTGAGAACTCGATGTGACACTCAAGGCGGGATAATCAAAAAATTCCAACTTGAATATTAGGCGGAAAACATGCACGACGGACTCAATTTTCTGATGAATACCGGAGCCGCATTGGTGATGGGGGTCGCGATTGGATCGGAACGTCAGTTTCGCCAACACACAGCAGGCTTACGAACCAACGCTTTGGTTTGTGTCGGTGCGGCGATGTTCGTGTCACTTTCGCATATGAGTCACGAAAGTGACTCGACCCGTATCGCGGCCCAGATCGTCAGCGGAATCGGGTTTCTTGGTGGAGGTGTGATTCTTCGCGAGGGCTTTAATGTTCGCGGCATGAATACGGCGGCGACCCTTTGGTGCAGCGCCGCAGTGGGAACAATGGCCGGCGCGGGATACGTCGTGCAGGCGGCGCTGGGGACGGCCATCGTTCTGTTCGTTCACTTAGCACTCCGTCCGCTCGTGCAAATGATTGATGCACAAGCACGAGCATCACAAGATGTCGACATGCTTTACCGCATCCGAGTCCTTTGCGAGAAACAATACGAAGGAGTCATCCGGCTGGTACTATTGCGACACGTCAATTCCGATCCGAATTCCGCAATTCAGGGGATCACGAAACAAGACGAAGATGCGCCCGATGAAACTTCCGTGGTTGCCGAAATCCATTGCACGACCAGAAACGACAAATTTCTTAACGATCTTGTTTCCCGCATCAGTATTGAACCCAGCGTGACCAGCGTCAGTTGGGAACGGGTTCAATAATTCTTCGTTGTGCGAGGTTTTCCCGACTCGGTTGTGCGATACCTTCGAACCCCGCGCGAGTGAAACCGGTGAACCGGGCGATGTCAATCCGTCGATTCTTCTTCGAATCAGCACAACTTTATCCCGCGGACATGCGCAAGTATGGCGGAAAACAAGCAGTTATCCGTTTCAGCGGACTAAAAGGTTGGGCGACTACGACGAAACCGTTGCAGCGGCTTCCAGCCGCCGATCGAGGATAAAAGCGAATCTGTTTGACAATGACGAGATTTGCGCAACTCTGGGAGTAGCTCGCGCAACTCTGGGAGTAGCTCGCGCAACTACGGGAGTAGCTCGCGCAACTACGGAGCCCGACCGAAGTCTCAAAGAATGTGCAGGGAATGGTCGATGTTTCCATCGGCGTTTTACATGCTTGAATTTGGCCAATTTCATCCCGCTTCACAAGTTCCCGCGTCTTCAACTTGATACCTTCGAGCCATTCTGTTCAAAACTCTTGTTTTTCGTTCCGTTGTAATCCCGCCGAAGAGAAATTTGCTGCCAAAGTTCGATCGACTTCGACAACTCACTGTAAATCATAGGGTTTTAGTGACCATTATCCCTTTTCCGTCGCGTTTGATTTCGACGGAGTTCGATTGAGTTCCTTATTTTATTTTGCGGTCGGCCTGCTGGCCCCGACGTGACCCGACCGCGCTCCACATTCGAGCAACGAACCGCCACGGAGTGCCCGCCGTCCTAAGTCGACGACGGGGTGATCCGTAGTAAAATGATTCCAAGATTCCAAAGAACAAAATCGTTGTAGAAAATCACAGAGCAGCAATGCACTTTGAGCATGTAACGTGCATGTTCCGCTTTTGCTCTCAAGCGAGCCCGAGATGTCAATCTCCGGGATTCATCACCGCTCAAAAACGCCGCTAGAAATCAATCCAAATCCAGAAACGAATTCAATTCGTAAACCATTCTCACCTACAGTGTTTCAATGCGAAGGTTTGCCACCTCAGCACACAGCGCTTCAAAGAGAGTCAAGGAAATCGCAACAATAGGCAGAAATTCAGTTGCATCCTCATAAATACAAAAAACGACAAGAATAGAAAATGTTATAAGTCGTTTGTAAATAGGAGGGCAGGCAAAGCTTCTTAACGTTTGGAAGGTGTTCCTGAAATATTTGCAGGTGAGGTAAACCCGGCACCTCAGGCAAGGTGTCGCGGAGTTCGTCAAGTTGTATCTATACCAAAGGTGCTGCACGCAGCGTCTTTGGCTTAAGGAATTGGGCTTATGCGTTAATTGCTACCCTAATATCGGTGCACTACGCTCCTTTCAATGTCGATCGGCGGTTTCAATTCAGGGACATTCTTGTACATCCATACCGATTAACTATAGAATTTCGTTGATGCGTTTTTGGCTTGAGATTCACCCGAATCCAAGGTCCGTTTTTTCGTGATGAGTATGCCTGTAAGAAACTTCTGGCTTTGCTGCTTGTTTGGCTGCTTTTGGCCAGGCTTGGTTTTCGCGCAGCTTTCGGTCAGCCCGGCGGCGATTGTGCTTGACCGCCCCGAGTCTTCTCAGCAACTGCTCGTTACTGATCAGGTTGGTTCGCAGCGGTTCGATCTCACGCGAAAAGCCACGTATCTTGTCGCCGAGCCGGCAATTATCACAATTGATACTGGCGGACGAGTTATTCCTTTGTCTGAAGGAATGACGGAACTGACAGTGACTGATGGGGACCATCAACGATCGGTTCCGGTTACGGTCACCGGACTCAAACAACCAGTACCCGTTTCTTTTCGGTATGAAGTTCAGCCCGTGCTGACCAAGGCTCGTTGTAATGCCGGTGGCTGTCATGGCAAAGCGGAGGGGCAGAATGGCTTCAAACTCAGTCTCTTCGGTTTCGATAACGAATCTGATTTTGATGCAGTGGTGAAAGAAACTCGTGGTCGTCGCATCAATTTCGCGAATCCCGACTCCAGTCTGTTACTGCTGAAAGCCACTGCTCGAATGCCACACGGAGGGGGATCAAAAATCGATCGCGAAGGCCCTCGTTATGAATTGGTTCGTCGCTGGATTCGTGCGGGGGCACCCTTCAGCTCGACTGCAGATCAGCCGGTGATCGGAATCGAAATTGAGCCGTCTGAACTGACGATGCAGCATGGATCGACTCAACAACTTCGCGTCACTGCCGTTGAGGCCGCTGGTCGTCGGCACTGCGTGACGGCAGTTGCCGAATACATTTCAAATGCCACGCATATCGTCACCACAACAACGGATGGCCTGATACGTGCCAGTGAAATTCCGGGTGAAGCGACAATACTCATTCGGTATCTGGATCAGGTTGCGACCTGCCGAGTGACGTTGCCTCGACCGAATCCCTCGTCGCTGCGACCCGCGGAGAGAAATTTCATTGATCGGCATGTCGGTGACAAACTGGTCCGGCTGGGGATTCCCCCAAGCGAACCAGTTAATGATTCGGCCTTCTTGCGCCGAGTCTTTCTTGACATGATCGGTACGTTACCAACCGCCGCCGAAGCTCGCGCGTTTCTGCAGGACACCCATCCTGACAAACGACTTCGATTGATCTCCGATTTGCTGGACAGACCAGAATACGCCGATTACTGGGCCATGAAATGGGCCGACCTGCTGCGAGCCGACAGGATCAAGATTACGCCCCAAGGGACTGTGGGGATGACCAGATGGCTGCGAGCCAGGATTGTCGAGAATCAACCGTACGATGAATTCGCTCGAGAAATCCTGATCTCACAAGGCTCGATCCAGCAGGAAGGTCCCGCCGCATTTTTTAAAGCGCTGGATACGCCCGAGGCGGCTGCACGTTCTATCAGTCAACTATTTCTCGGAGTGCGGATTGAATGTGCCCAGTGCCATCACCATCCAAGTGAACGATGGAGCCAAAGCGACTATGCAGGACTCGTCGGCTTTTTCACCGGCGTCTCGATCAAGCGGCTTCCCAACGGAACGGAAGCCATCCTTGCCAAAGGAGGGACAGACTACAAGCATTCCCGCACGGGAGAGCTGGTTAAGGCCCGTGGCCTCGGTGCCCAGCCCGCCGATTTTCAAGGTGTTACCGACCGACGTCGTACCTTTGCGGCGTGGATGACCGATTCATCGAATCCGTTTTTTACACAAGCCATTATCAATCGGATCTGGGCTCATTATTTCGGACGCGGGCTGGTGGAACCGATCGATGATATTCGTGCCACAAATCCCGCGACGAACGAACCGCTTATGCACGCGCTGGTTGCTCACATGAAAGAGGTACGCTATGACCTGAAAGCCTTTACAAAAACATTGTTGATGTCCGAGACATATCAGTTGAGCTCTGCCACGAATACCGGAAACATGGATGACGTGCAGCATTACTCTCACGCCTTGCCAAAAGCGATGCCTGCTGAGGTACTGCTCGATGCACTCTGCCAGATCACCAATGTTCCTGAGAAATTCAACGGCTGGCCAGATGGGGTTCGAGCGATCCAAGTCTGGGACAATCGGATGCCTTCATACTTTTTCCGCATCTTCGGCCGACCAGTCAGGGCAAGCGTCTGCGAATGCGAGCGGAGCAACGAACCGAGTATTTCCCAGGCGCTTCATCTGCTGAATTCGCCGGAAATTCACGAGAAGATCGCGCATCGGCACGGTCGGGCCCGTCAGTGGGCCGATTCAAGCATGAGCAACGATGAAATCATCGGAGAATTGTATCTCGGTACATTGTCTCGGTTTCCCACCGTGGAAGAACGAGCGTTGCTTGTGACGGAATTAAACAATGCTGGTAATGAACGACGCACCGTCGTCGAAGATATTTTCTGGTCGGTGCTGAATACCAAAGAGTTTTTATTTAACAACGAATAAGGTCTGGGGGCTCACGCCCGGCTCGATATCAACAGCTTTTTTCGTGTATTTCGTGGTTCAGATTCTTCTCGTGATTGGGTTGCTCAGGACACTTGAAAGAATGGCGCAATGTTCGATATTCCCTTTGGATCGCTCAACAAACGCTATTGTGATGGAGTTTCGCGGCGGCAACTGCTTCGGGTCGGGTCAACCGGTTTGTTCGGTGGACTGACGCTGCCGTATCTTTTGCAGGCTGATGACGGACCTCAATCCGCTCGCAAGGCGAAAGCCACTTCGTGTATTTTCATTTTTCTCGAAGGAGGGCCGCCGCAGCAGGACATGTGGGACCCGAAGCCAGATGCTCCGGTGGAAATTCGAGGCGCATTCCAGACAATCCCCACGAAGACCCCCGGCGTCTTTTTCTCGGAACATTGCAAGAGGTGCGCTGAGATCACGGACAAATTTACCGTTGTCCGCAGCCATTCTCATTCCGATAACGGTCATAGTACGGGCTATTACTATGTGATGACGGGTCACAAGCCGACGTTTCCTGATGGCGAACATCCGATTCCAACTAACACGGTCTTTCCGTCGCTCGGTTCCTTCGTCAGCAAAGAACTCGGCTCCAATGGAAAAGTCCCCGCTTACATCAATATGCCACATCCCATGTCAGCCGGTGGTTCCGGGTTTTTAGGAGCGGAATTCTCGCCGTTTGTCATCGAAGCCGATCCGAGCGAACCGGATTTTGAAGTCAAAGATCTCGGCAGGATCGAAGGTCTTTCCGAAAATCGATTGGAGTTGCGTCAACGGCTGCTGAGCGGTCTGGAAAAAGGACATCGTCGGACCGGTCGGGCGGCCGCGATGTCGTCGTATTACAACAAGGCTTGCAATCTGATCAATTCGCCCGAAGCCCGCGAAGCGTTTCGGATCAGGCAAGAACCAGTGAAAATCCGAGAAAACTATGGGATGACTCAGATCGGTCAGTGTGCGCTCCTCGGACGCCGGATGGTCGAAGCGGGCTGTCGATTTGTCGGGATCGATGCACCCGGCTGGGATGTTCATTTCAATTGCTTTCCCAGCCTCGCGAATGATTTGATTCCACCAGCGGATCGAGCATTTGCCGCGTTGATTACAGATCTGGAGGAACGAGGCCTGCTCGACACGACCTTGGTCGTGATGATGGGTGAAATGGGCCGCACACCACGCGTCAACGCTCAGGCCGGACGAGATCACTGGTCAATGGCCCAATCGATTCTGTTTGCCGGCGGAGGTGTCAAACCTGGACAGATCATCGGTGCGACTGATGCACAGGCCGCTGCGCCGATCAGCAATCCTGTCAGCGTTGCCGACGTCCTGCGGACGATTCACACGCTGCTGGGGATTGATTCGACACGCGAATATCCCGACCCGCTCGGCCGACCGGTCCCTCTGGTCAATGGTGGAACTGTCATTCCAGGACTCATTGCCTCGGTGGGGGCATTAGAATGATCGAGTCGTTGAAGATTGGTGTCTTGGTTTTTGTCTGTCTCATCGGCGCGATCTCTCGCGTGGAAGCGCAACTCGCTCCCGAGATCGGTTACGTTCATCCGGCGGGAATTCAATCGGGAACATCCGTGGAAGTCACTCTTGGTGGTTACGACTGGACTCCCGACATGCAGATCTTCTCGTTCGATCCGCGTGTAAAAATCGAACTTCTCGGCTCACCAAGTCCCGTGTTGATTTCTGAACCGCCATATTGGTTCGGGGCAAAGGCGCGCGGATATGCCTGGCCCCTTCCCCGAGAATTTCGTGCCCGAATCACGGTACCCTCAGATGTCCCCAATGGATTTATTCGCTGGCAGGTCGCGAATGCCAACGGAGTTTCCCCAACGGGCGTCATACACGTTGGGAAAATTCCAGAGGTGATTGAACAGAAGATATCGGATCGAACCGGTCCCCAACAATTGCCACGACTTCCCATTGCGGTCTCGGGCCAAATTCGACGTATTGAGGAGATCGACCGCTATCGGATTCATTCTGAACAGACGGGCCCAGTTTCAATTGAACTGATTGCCAGGCAATTGATGTCGTCGTCCAATCCCATGGCGTTATATGGCGTCCTGAAAGTTCAGGACGAGTCTGGGCGAGTCCTTGTCGACGTGACCGAGTCCGAAGGGCACGACCTGACCGTCACATTTGCCGCCGAAGCCAATCACGATTACGTAATCAGCTTGCACGATCTCGATTTCGCCGGGGATCGGTCTTATGTCTATCGGCTGCTGATCACGCCCGGTCCCGGACTTTTGGCAGCCTACCCGTCGGCGGGTAAGCGCGGTGAAACGCGAGCTGTAGAGTTCGTAGGTATTGGGGTCGCGTCTGGTTCGCAAAAAATTGAATCCGTGACTCGCGAAATCACATTTCCCGACGACCAGAACATCGATTCATTCGACTATATGCTCGAGACACCGTTCGGAAAGGCAAAGTCATTCTTGTTCGGTTTGAGCAACTTCGCTGAGCACGTCGAACTCGCCGACGAAATCATGGTATTACCCGCTGCAGTGACGAGCGCGATGGATGTCCAGTTTGGTTCAAAAACCCATTCAGCAACGATGAAAAAAGGGGATGTTTGGTTGATTTCGGCGAGATCACGAACGACTTCTCTGCCGCTGGACTTGGATTTGAGTCTGCTGGCACCGGACGGCAAGGAATTAGGTTCAGTCGATGATGTGCCCGGATCAACCGACCCCGAACTGACTTTTACCGTCCCGGAGGATGGAATTTATCGCATCGTCGTGACAGATCGTTCAGGGCACAGTGGGAACCGTACTGCGAGTTATCGACTGAGCATCGAGCGACCTCAAGATGATTTCAAAGTCACTATTCCGGATCTTCTGAGCGTTTTGCTGGGGGCGTCAACAAAAGTTCCGATCGCCGTTATTCGACGAGGAGGCTTTCAAGGACCAATCAACCTGGAGATCAAAGGTTTACCGGTCGGAATCACAGTCCCTCCAAATCTGGTGATCCCGGAAAATAAAAACGAGTTAGCGGTAGACTTCTCGTGCGCCGCAGACGCCACCGTCTCCGCCAGCCTGACCAAGTTAACGGCTTCGGCAACGATAAACGGAAGCATGGTGACTCGACCCGTGAAAACACTGGTCGTGGCGGCGATCATGAAGCCAAAGTTCAAGCTGACGCCAGAAGGATTAGACGACGTCAGCAAAGTCTGTCGAGGGAGCACCCACCTGTTCCCACTTTTGATCGAACGCCTGGACGGCTTCGATGGCGAAATCATCCTGGAGATGACGGCGAAACAGCAGCGACATCGCCAAGGGCTGGAGGGTGACGAATTCATCATCGAACCAAGTGCCAAGCGAATTGAATATCCGATCTTCGTTCCCGAATGGATGGAGACCACAAAAACCAGTCGCATGATTCTTAACGGAGCCATCCGTATCGCCGACTCGAAGGGAACCATCCGCACACTCCTTCAAAGAATGGAAATGCGGTTCGGAATTCTTCCGGAAGGAGCGATGATGAAAGTGACTCATCGATCCGGAGAGTATCACCCCGTAATCGGTAAGGGCCTGAGAATCCCTCTGACAGTCTCTCGCGTCCCAGAATTTCAGGAACCCGTGCGACTTGAACTAGTCCCCACTGAAGAACAAAAGGATTCGATTTCAGCTGAACCGATCTTATTACCGGCAGGCGAATCCGAAGCCGCAATAGAGGTTCACATCGGCAACAATCATCAAACCGAGGGCGAGCAAAAACTCCTGATTCGAGCGACCGCCTATCGAAACGGAAAATGGCTCGTGAAATCGGAAACGACGGTGGCTGTGGGGTTACGAAGAAAAGAAATCCGCGATTAAAAAAGCCCGTTTCGGCAGTATTGTCATACCCACGATGACGAAAAATAAACGCGATGTCGCGAATACTCCCGAGATCCTGGCACTGTCTTAATCATTCGCGGATAATCATTACTTCGGCGAAAAAATAGCAGAGAGTCACAACGAATGACGCGAAGAGCGCGAAGTATGAAACTCACTGGCGTGAAGATCGGGCTATTCATCAACTTTAACGCGACCAGACGCTAGGATGACATCAAGCGTTTCATTGTTTGACTTCTTCATGCTCTTCGTGTCCTTTTTGGTTGAATAAATCAAGAAGTGAAGGACTCATAAACACATTTCACGGCGGCTCTTTTCGTTGGATGAATCAGTTTTTATCGTAAATTACAGAATGCCGATCAAGTCATTCAACGTGGGCGGGGAGTACGCCACCGGTGGATGTTTGCGTTCGTTCCCTCAAACATTAAGACTCCTGCAGGGCTTTTTCGATTGCAAAACGCATACTAAAACTCGTTGGACTGCTGATCGCATCTTGGGGCGTCATGACGTTCGTACATGAGTCGGGTCATCTCATTTGCGGTTTCGCCTGTGGCGGAACTTTGACGAGTGCCGATCTACTCCCGTGGCATCTCCCCTATAGCTTCTTTGAACCTGATCCTCACCCACTTGTGACACTTTGGGGAGGCCCCATTCTCGGTGTGCTGATTCCATTGGCCATCGCTTTCGCACTCCGAACAAACTGGATGTGGTTCATCGCCAACTTTTGCCTGCTGGCGAATGGTTCGTATCTTGCGGCTGCATGGGTGTCTGGAGATCGGTATCTGGATACGCCCAAGTTGCTGGAGCATGGTGCGCATCCCTTTTCGATTGCTATATACTGTCTGCTGACAACTGGATTCGGACATGTCGGACTTCGGCGTCAGTGTCTGTTCGTCTTAACGTCAAATCCTGCGAAAGACTCAACAGGCTCCCCCGAAAGGAACATGTCATGAGCGAAACCATCACATTGAAGCAGGTCGTCACGCACCCCTTTTTTGCGATGATCAGCTTCCTCTCCGTGTGTCACTTTCTTCCGCGATACGGCGGCGGTATCGCAACTATAGTCGGCAGCGCTAGCGTCTTGTCAGTTCTTGTCGCGGTATTGCCAGAGCAATTCCGCCGTCGGAGTGGTTCCCTGACGGCGGCAAATTCTCTGGTCGCCGCCCTTTGGATCGCGGCGGCGGGGATCACTGCGCTGACTCTGGTGAGTGAGATTCGAGGTTGAGTAACGTGCCGAATCAGAGGAAACGGATTAGTCCCGCCTGGCTTTGCGAATCGCGGCGACGAGCGAGTCGATCTCTTCGAACGTATTATAGAAAGCCAACGACGGGCGTACGGTGCTTTTCAGCCCGAATCGTGCCAACGCGGGCTGTGCACAGTGGTGCCCTGCACGAACAGCGATCCCTTCAGAATCGAGATACGTACCCATCGCTTCCACGGGAACTCCGTCGAGTATAAACGACAGCACACTCACTTTTTCAGTGGCATTCCCGATCAGACGCAGTCCCGGGATTGAAGAGAGTTTCTCAGTCGCGTACTCGAGAAGTTGGTGCTCGTGCCTGGCGATGTTCTCCATGCCGATGAAGTTCAGATAATCGATCGCGGCTGCCAAGCCGACGACACCGCTCAGGTTACCCGTTCCTGCTTCGAACTTACCAGGAGGGGGAACGTAGGTCGTTTCTTCGAAAGTTACGTTTTCAATCATGTTACCCCCCCCTTGCCACGGTGGCATATCGTTCAGGATTTCCCTTTTTCCGTAGAGAACTCCGATCCCGGTCGGACCGAACAGCTTGTGCCCGGAGAAAGCGTAGAAATCGCATCCAATCTCCTGCACATTAACAGGGAAATGAGAGACGGCCTGCGCGCCGTCAATCAGTATCGGGGCGCCGCGCCGATGAGCCATGTCGGTCATCGCCTTCACCGGCAGTACGGTTCCCAGGGCATTCGACACATGTGTGATTGCAACGATCCGCGTTCGGGGACTAAGAAGCTTTTCGTATTCGTCAAGCAGGATCTCGCCGTGATCGTTGACTGGCACGACACGCAGTACGCCCCCTGTTTCCCGGCAAAGCTGCTGCCAAGGGACGATGTTCGAATGGTGCTCTAGAGTCGTGACAAGAACTTCGTCACCTTTTTCCACGTATTTCCGGCCAAACGTCTGGGCGACAAGGTTAACCGCTTCGGTTGTGCCTCGCAAAAAAACAATTTCATCGACCGTAGAGGCACCGAGAAATCGCTGCACCTTTTCGCGCCCGGTCTCTAGCGCATTGGTCGCCCGGGCGGCCAGCGTATGTGCTCCCCGGTGAACATTCGAATTGTCACGCCGATAGAAATTCGAGACGGCGTCGATGACGCTTTGTGGCTTTTGCGTCGTGGCGGCATTGTCCATCCAGATAAGCGGTTTGCCATGGACATTCTGATGCAGATTCGGAAAATCACGCCGGATTGACTGCACGTTCAGCACATCAGGCAATCGGCCTCGGACTTCCGGTTGCGACTCGGTAGCGAAGTAATAGTGCGGTGGCGGTAGGTCTGCCGGGCAAAAGTAATACCGCTGCTGTTCTTCGGATTTCAACGATTGTTGATCGAACCCTGATGGGGCTGCTGGGATGCCTGGTGCAGTCCTGTGGTCGGAAACCGTTTCGGGGCCTGACAAACCTTCCGAATGGAAAGGCATACCAACTCCGGCTAATATTCTCGGCATGACGGTTTGCGTTTGCTTCAGAAGATGCTGCACAGCATCCGCAAAGTGCAGCGACCCTTGGTCGCCGCTAACGCCACGAGGTGTTTTGGTAATGTGAGCCTGATCGTATCTGATCGAGTGACCGAAACTCAATGTTTTGAATCCTGACAGATTCATTGACGACCCGCCTGCAACAGGCGGAGATATTCCATCTGTCGCAGAAGGATCTGGAAGCCGCGGCACGTCTTTCGTCGACTCGGCATTTGCTGCTTGTTCAGGCGGCGCGGGAATCTGGCGAAGAAACTCATTCGCCAGCCGCATAATGACAGTCGGGTCGAACGGACTTGTGCCGGGGTCGAAATCCTCTCGCGAGGGGACGTCCAAGTGATTCACCCTCATCCCTAGTCGTGATAGTGGTTGACTTCGACACCTTCAAGCACGGCCAAAGCGTCGTCTGTCAGCACCGCCGCTGAAAAGTACAATGTCATCAGGTACGACGCGATCGCCTTAGCATTGATCCCCATGAACCGAACTGACAGGCTTGGGCTAAGCTCGCCTGGAATTCCAGCCTGGTGCAGTCCCACGACTCCCTGCTTCTTTTCACCGACGCGCATCAGCAAAATGTTTGTGCTCGGTAAAGACCGCCCTTTCCGCTCGACGAGCATCTTGTCGCTGGGGACAATCGGAACGCCTCGCCAAGTCAAGAATGGTGATCCGAACAAGTTAATCGTCGCTGGTGGGACCCCCCGTTTCGTGCACTCCCGACCGAAGGCCGCAATCGCCTTCGGGTGAGCCAGAAATTACGCTGGTTCTTTCCACACCATGGAAAGAAGATCGTCCATATCGTTCGGTGTTGGTGGGCCGGAGCGAGTGGGAATCCGCATTGACCGCCCGGCGGCGTGCAGCAATCCGAATTCCGGATTATTGATGATCTCGCGCTCTTGAGTCTCTTTCATTCCTTCGACAGTCTGTCGGATCTGCTCGTTCAACTGATCGATGGGCTGGTTGTAAATATCAGAGACACGAGTGTGAACATTCAGTACGGTCTGAACGACACTTAGTGGATACTCACGCGGGTCGTCTTCGTAATCGACATGGCTCTCCGCAATGTCATCCTCTTCGTCGTGACCCGCGGAAAGATTGATCACTTCTTCGCCGTACTCGTTAGCATTGCTGCTTGCCTTCAATCGCTGATTGATGGCTCGGCGGAAATCTTCCTGCAGATTCGGTGCACTCTTCAAAAGAGCCTCAAACTGCGGGCGTGGAAGTGCGAGCAGCGTGCAGGGAGTAATTGCCCGGACAGTTGCGGTACGGGGCTTTTCTTCAATCAGAGCGATCTCACCAAAATAATCCCCGTCGGACAACAGCCGGAGCCGCAGAGTTTCACGATTCGGGCCAAGCGTTGTACATTCTACTTTGCCGTCGGCGATGATGAAGAATTTGTCTCCCTTGTCCCCCTCTTTGACAATCTTCTCACCACTTTCGAAGTGCTCTGTTGTAAATCGGCTTGCAAGATCGGCGAGCACATTGTCGTCGAGAGAACTCAACAGCGAAATTCCCTTCAGGCTCTGCACGCTGATACTCGCGTTCTTGCCATCAAGTTGGATCGCAACTTTTTCATCCGCTCGCACAACCACGCGTCTGCGGTTGACGCGGTACGTCCCGCCAGGGACTTGTACCCAGGGTAGTAAATGAAGCAACCACCGCGGAGTCAGGCCCGTGATCTGCGGCGCGGTTTTTGTCGTCGTCGCAAGATTGCGTGCGGCCTTGACCGTGACACTGTGGCGGTCCGCAGCATCGTCCACTTCCGCTGTCGCCATGCCGCCAGACCCTTCTGCGAAGAGGTGTAAAAACGGAAGAAGTTAGAAAGCAGAAGGGCGACTAAAGCCCTGCGCCGATGGAGATGGGCCAACGTCATCAGAAATTCTTCCACTTGCCTCAAGTCATCAGGACGAGGCGAGGTGTGGTCGTTTTCTGATTCGGGACGTCATGGCTTTTTCTCCACGCGATCCAATATCGGGATGTCCCGACCTGTCATTGAGCGTTTCTTGAATTTTCTTAAAGAACTGCTTTAACAGGCGTGCACAAGAGTCGGAGGTTGCGGATGAGTCAGTCTTTCGGCGTTTCGTTCAATAATTTCCAAACGTACCGTTTGAACGATGCTCAACCATTCAAACGCAATTTCTTTCGTGCAGGTTGGAGGAGGCAGTATGTGTCGATAAATGAAATGACACACAATAGTCCGAGTATTCCAGCAAATCCCAGGAATCCGAAGAATTCCTAAATGCGGGTGACGTCCCAATCCCTCCGAGCCGAGGGCGTATTCGAGGAATCCCATAGTCCCGACGAACCCCGATTACGTTTCATTCGTCACCTGGTATCAAACCAAAAGTCCTTTGATTACCTCTCCATGAATGTCCGTCAGGCGGAAGTCGCGGCCCTGGTAACGGTAAGTCAACTTCGTGTGCTCGATCCCCAGTAGATGAAGAATTGTGGCATTGAGGTCGTGAACATGAACCGGATCGCGAACGGTGTTATAGCAATAGTCGTCAGTCTCACCATACGTCGTCCCTGCTTTCACCCCCGCACCAGCCAGCAGCATTGTGTAACAACGAGGATGGTGATCGCGACCATAGTCGGTGGCCGTGATGCCCCCTTGCGAGTAAATCGTGCGACCGAATTCTCCGCCCCAGATGATCAAGGTGTCCTTGAGCAGGTCTCGTTGTTTCAGATCCTTGATCAATGCCGCCGTCGCTTGATCGGTATCCCTGCATTGACCCCGAATTGCCGCTGGCAGCCCGCCGTGATGGTCCCAACCCATGTGGAACAGCTGAACAAAGCGGACGTCTCGTTCGGCCAGTCGCCGCGCCAAGAGGCAATTAGCTGCATAGCTGCCGGGGCGTTTGACATCTGGCCCATACATATCGAGCACCGACTGAGGTTCGTTCGAGACGTTCAGTAATTCGGGGACGCTTGTCTGCATCCGAAATGCCATTTCGTACTGCGCAATGCGAGTCTGGATCTCGGGGTCGCCCACCTGGTCATAGTGCTGCCGGTTGAGAGCCGCGATCCGGTCCAGCGTTCCGCGCCGGGAAACCGAGTCGATTCCGGGCGGGTTCGACAAATACAGAACCGCATCCCCCTTGTTGCGGAATTTGACTCCCTGATGCTTCGAAGGGAGAAAGCCTGCGCCCCACAGCCGGTCGTAGAGTGGCTGGTCATCTGGTCGGCCACTCCCGAAGCTCGTCAACACGACATAGGCCGGCAGGTCCTGGTTCTCGCTGCCGAGACCGTAACTTAGCCACGAACCGATACTTGGCCGACCAGCCAGTTGTGATCCGGTCTGAGAGAATGTAATTGCGGGATCGTGGTTAATGGCTTCAGTTTTGACGGTACGAATCATGCAGAATTCGTCGGCAATGCTGGCCATGTTGGGGAGCAGCTCACTCATCCACATTCCGCTTTGCCCGTGTTGAGCAAACTTGAAGATCGTCGGGGCCACGGGAAAATTAGCTTGCCCCGATGTCATCGTCGTCAGTCGCTGTCCCTGTCGGATCGACTCTGGCAAATTCTCACCGCGTCGTGATTCGAGCATCGGCTTTGGATCAAACAGGTCCATCTGCGATGGCGCGCCTGATTGAAACAGATAAATGATCCGCTTCGCTTTCGGTGTGAAATTGGGAAACCCCGGCAGCGCGACATGCCCCGTCGGAGTCACCTCGTTAGCACGACCAGGCGAAGCGAGAAGTGTCGCCAGTGCTGCAGTTCCGACCGAAAGACTGGAATTTCGCAAAAACAGACGGCGGTTAAGTTCGTCTTGAATCATCAGGATCGCCTTTTAAAAACCAAAATCCGGCTCACTCTCGCGTAACAACTTCGTCCAGATTCAACAGGACGTTTGCCGTTAACGCATAGGCCGCCAGTTCATCAGCATCGAACGACAAGTTGGCTTTGCTCTCGCCGTTTGACACGATTTGTTTTGCCAATTCGGGATGCGTTTTCATGTGGGAAAAATCCTGATTAAGCCCTTCGGTCAGAACGGCCAATTCGGACTCTGTCGGGCGACGGGAAGTCGCCCAGCGAAAGCCGAGCGACAATCGATCCTTGGGCGACGCGCCTCCTTCAAGCAGCATTCTTTCAGCCAGTTTGCGCGCTGCTTCAACGTAGGTCACCTCGTTCAGCAGTGTTAAAGCCTGAAGCGGCGTGTTGGTGCGAGACCGCTTGACGGTACAGATCTCGCGATTGGGGGCATCAAACAGCAGCATCGACGGTGGAGCGGCAGTTCGCTTCCAGATTGTGTACATCGTGCGGCGATAGAGGCCTTCGTTTATATCGTGTTTGTATCCGCGCAGGTCACCATAGCGGCTGGTTTCGTCCCAGACCCCGTCAGGCATATAGGGGCGAACACTTGGACCACCCAACTTTTCGACCAAAAGGCCACTGGCGAATAGTGCCTGATCTCTCAGCATTTCTGCCGATAATCGAAATCGCGGCCCATAGGCAAGCAATCGATTTTCAGGATCAGAATTCTCACCACCCCGGACGCGATGGCTACTTTGCCGGTAAGTGGCACTCATCACGATCAGCTTCTGAATCGACTTCATGTCCCACGGCTTGGCTCCTTGAGTGAATTCCACCGCCAGCCAGTCGAGCAGTTCGGGGTGTGACGGAAATTCGGACTGAGAACCGAGATTCTCGGATGTCTTCACCAGGCCAGTCCCGAAGAATTTCTCCCACAACCGGTTCATCCAGACACGACCCGTCAGGGGATTTGATGGATCGACGATCCATCTGGCCAGATCGAGGCGATTTAATGGTTTGTCCGGTGGACGCGATGAAAAGACAGAGGGGAGATTCGCAATCACCTTGTCGCCACGTTTGTCGTATTCACCCCGGATCAGAACAAATCCTTCACGCAGCGGACCTTCCTGCATGACCATGACATTGGGGACCGAGGCTATGACAGATGCCTGCTGCTTCTTGAGATTCGCCAAGGCCACATCGGCTTGCTTCAGCGGACTGTCGACGTTCGCTTTGAAAAACGTTTCCAGTTCCGCGTTTTGAGCTGCCGAACGATCTTTTGCCGCGAGTTCCAGGATGGTCTTCAATGCCTCGGGGAACTTCGCACCGTCCAGCTTTACGGTGCTCGGTGGCAGCGACGTGAAGGACAAACGAAAGCGGCCGATGTTGTGCTGGCCGAGTGCATCGTGTTTTAGCCGGACCGTGATTGTGGCGTTCTCTGGCACGGTCATCGTTCCATCAATCAGGAACATGGCCGATGTCGCCTCGCGTCGGCTGGGGCCATCAACGGCCCAGCCGTTGGATGGGACATCGTCCAGTACAAGGCCGATTTCCCATCCCTTTTGAGAGTAGGTCGCTTCTGCTTTGACGAACTTTGCTTTCAATGATTCCGCAAGTCCGGGGGTCGTCACGTCCGCTTCGACACGACTCAACACAAAGTTCCCGTTCGGGTAGCGGCCAAGGCTTTTATTAGGCAGGCTTTCGTCGGGAAAGCATTCGAGCAACAACCCGGTGAAGGAACCTGCGGGCAATCGAGCAACAATGGTGTAAGTGTCGTGCGCTGGATTTTCTCCACTGGCCAGATACGTCCCGTCTGCCAGTTTTGTGAGTGTTGCTCCCGCTTCCGATTTCACCTCGGTGGGCTGAAGTGGCGACCAGACCGTTCCGCGGTTGTCGGCTAACTTGGCTTTGAAGGACGGCTCCCAGGCAGCGATGTATTCAGGAAGCTTCTTCGTTTCGTCAGCGATGCGAGTCTCTGCCATTTTGATCTCACGATCGAGCTTCGCAATCAAAAGGGCTTGCTCATCGGACGGCACGGCTACGACGGGGTCGGTGTTTTTCGATTCTCCCTGCAGCGTTCCGCTTTCCGGCACATTATTGAAGAAGGCGAAGAGTTGATAAAAATCTCGCTGCGTAATCGGGTCATACTTGTGGTCGTGACAGCGACAGCAATTCAGTGTCAGCCCCAGCCAGGTCATGCCGGTCGTCTCGACGCGGTCGATAACGGTTTCGACTCGCCATTCTTCGGCGATGATTCCCCCTTCGCCGTTCAGTCGATGATTGCGATTGAAGCCGGTCGCCACGATTTGTGCTCGGGTCGCGTTCGGCAACAGATCACCCGCGAGTTGTTCGATCGTGAATTGATCGAATGGCAAATTATCGTTGAAGGCATTAATAACCCAGTCTCGCCAGGGCCATTGATAGCGGCTGCTGTCGACTTGAAAGCCATTGCTATCAGCATAGCGGGCGAAATCCAGCCACTGCTGCGCCATCCGTTCGCCGTATCGAGGGGACTTGAGCAATCGATCGACGACTTGCTCATAAGCGTACGGCGAGCGGTCTTTCAAGAAGTCATCGACTTCCCCAGGTGTCGGTGGCAGTCCGGTCAGATCGAGTGACACTCGGCGAATCAGTGTCGTCTTGTCCGCCTCTGGAGCATGTGCAATCCCCTCACGCTCCAGCCTCGATCGAATAAATACATCAATCGGATTCAGGGTTTCTGGTTTGGCGGATGCCACCTTCGGTAACTCAGGCCGAACTGGAGGAATAAACGCCCAGTGCCCTTGATACTCAGCCCCTTCCGTAATCCACTGCTTTATCAACTCAATCTGCTTTGGCGAGATGGTCTTTCCCGACCCCTGCGGCGGCATGCGAAGATTGTCGTCATCTGATATCAGTCGTTTGATAAGCTCGCTGGTCTCAACATTTCCTGGGCTAATCGCCGCAGCACCCGATTCAGCAGGCTTCAGTGCCGACTCTTTCTCATCCAGTCGCAATCCCGCCTTCCGCTGCTTGTCATCAGGGCCGTGGCACTGAAAACAAGCGTCAGACAAGATCGGCCGAATATCACGATTGAACGAAAGGCGATCGGCAGCATTGACCAAACGATCAGACAACAACGCCAGAAGTACGAGAAAGAGCCTGCGCGTCATCGAAGACTCAGAGTAAGGTGAAAACATCGGGCACCCTCAAGATCGAATCCAATATCCTTGATTTGAACTATCTTAGACACTGCACCCTCGTTGAGGCATCCTTGGGGAAGGGAAAATTTCGTCGGGAACCGATGGAAACCAGCGAAGAGGTTTTGTGTCAAAGGCGTTTCAGAAGGACGCGTTTGGCGTGAGCACCTGCATTTATGCGCGGGTTATTTTGTCCTGCGGCGCGAAACTTGTCAGTCAGATCGCATTAATAACGAGAGAAATTTGGTCTATTCGATGATCCGAACGAAGGCTGGCCACGTTGGCATAAAAAGAATTGTACGTGCAACGCATTCATTCAGCACGGAAATCCTCGCGCGACCCGTTGGTTAACGGGCAATTTTCGGTGTAAGGTCCCTGAACGTTACTTGCCAGATCAATCGCGATGACATCTGTCTTTCCGCGTATCGAAACCGACTTTTAAGGTGCCAGTCATGACTATTGCCTTGGCGTTTGTATGTGGCCTCCTTGCTTGGTTTTTTGCCCGGTACGTGCTGACGGGCTTTTATATTATCGATCAGAATCAGCGGGCCGTCGTGACCAGTTTCGGTCGTGCTCATCGATTGGGGAATGCCACGACGAGTGACTTACCGATTGCTGACAGCTTGGACGACGAGGAAAAACAGCGGTATGCGTATCCACAAGTTCGAGTTGTCCAGCCGGGTTTTTACTGGAAATGGCCGTGGCAACGCGTTCACCGGGTCTCGATTGCGACCGGGACGACCAATATGGCGTACGATCCAGATAACCCTCGTGCTAACCAGGACGGAACAATCCTCGAAGCAGTGACCAAGGATCAGTTGAATATTGGTCTCGACGGACAGATTCGGTATCGCGTGTCCGAAGCGAATCTGTATGCGTACATTTTCGGTGTCAAAAAGCCGCTTTCTCACGTCATGGGTTACTTCGTTTCCGTCCTGCGAGAACGAATCGCCAATTTCGAAGCGCCGCCCGTCGCGTATGTTCCTGCTGCGGTAGGAATTACGCCTCAACGCGAAAGCGATATCCCTATTCTGAACCCATCGTCCGACGCGCATAAACCGGCTGTGCCGGGCGACGCGCATAGTCTGGCTGTGCCAGTTTCGTATGGGGTTTCGATTAATGATTTGCGTAAGAATCTACGTGATCTGAATGAACACATGGATCATGAATGTCAGTCTTCTGCAGCTCGGTATGGGATGGTGCTGGATGCGTCGCTGATTACCGGGATCGATCCGCCACCGGAAGTGGAATCGGCACTGGCCGCGATCAATACGGCTCATAATCAGGTGTCGTCGGATATCAGTCTGGCTCAGGCGGCTGCCGATCAGAAGATCGTGCAGTCGAAACGGGCTGTCGAGATAGAAACGTTGAAAGCTCAAGCCGAAATTGAACCGCTGGAGCGGATGGCGACTCAGTTGGAAGCGTTAAAGCAGAGTGGCCCGGGCGTGCTTAAGTCGTATGTACGGAATGTCAAAATGTCCTTGTTCGGACGATCTGAACGAGCTTTTGTGGAGGTGCAGTCATAATGTTCTTCCCAGTGTTTATGGCGACGTTTGTTGGTTCGTTCGTGGTGATCCCGCTCTTGTTTGCGATGGCTCGGTTGTTCGGCGTCTACGCCATCGTGCATGAGCGTCGTTGCCACGTCTACGTGCTATTCGGCAAGGTACTGGCACGGATTGAGGAGCCTGGTCTCTACTTCCTGTGGCCGATGATGGGTTGGAGAGCCTTAATCGTGAACTGGTTGGGGACCGGTTATGTCCTCGACATGCGGTTGGATCAGGTTTATCTGCGTAGTGCTCCCGTGAATTCGGAAGAAGGAGCACCGATGGGGATCGGGATCTGGTACGAGATGTACATCAGCGACCCGGTCTCGTACTTGTTCAAGAATACCGATCCACGGGGGTCCCTGTCGGCGAATGTGGGGAACTCGACCGTACGGTGTCTCAGTAATCTGCCGCTGGCCGAGATGATGGTCAATCGGCATGGGATGAGTCGCACTGTTCGCGATGAAGTTTCGCCCAAGTCGCACGAATGGGGTTACCGGCTAGGGTCGGTCTATATCCGCAAAGTTCATTTCCGCGATCTGGAAATGATCCGGCAGATCGAAAGCAAGGTGGTCAATCGCTTGCGCCAGGTGACGTCAGCCATCAAGCAGGATGGAGCGAACCAGGTGAGTATTATCACCAGCACGGCCGACCGGAAGGCGGCGATCGAGTTCGCGAAAGCTGCTGCGATTCGGCCGGAACTGGTGGGTGAAGCACTGCAAAAGATCAGTAAAGATCCGGAAACTTCGGAGGCTTTATTCTCGATATTGGAAACTCAAAAGCTGCTGGATGGGAAATCCAAGTTGACTTTGGTGCCGCAGAAGGGAGGATTGTTGACTGATCTGCTGGCGGCAGAGCAGAATAAGGATGTCTCAAACAATCCGTAACCGTTGCAGCTTTGATGATAAGCACATTTGAAACTCGGGTCGGTCACATGTTGAATCGCATGTGACGGTCTCGAGTTTCAGGCATGTGCTGGAGTTGAGAAATTGAACAGACCGGCGATGCAGTACGTTCGATGTGTCCCGATGTGGTTGTCGCTTTTTGTCAATAGCATCGGATTCTGTGCCACTGCTTCGAAGTCTTCGGAGAAGCAGTGGCTTCCCTTTTTGCGAGGCAATCGAAGAGGACTGGGTCACCGAGGACAGTCGTCAAATGGCACTCGAATCTACCGCTTGATCGAGGCACCAGGTCTGACTTGTGTCTTGATGGCCTTCGTTACGTCTTTTGCGAATGCGGCATCACCGGATCTGGATTTTAATCGCGATATCCGTCCGATCCTTGCCGAAAGTTGTTTCTATTGCCACGGACAAGATGGCAACAAACGTCAGGGCGATCTTCGGCTTGATTTACGCGAACCGGCAGTGAAAGCGGGCGCGATCGTGCCGAACGATGCGGCAGCCAGTTCGTTGATCAAACGGATTCTTTCGGACGACCCCGAACAGTTGATGCCGCCTCCCAAGTCGAACCGGCGTCTTTCTCCCGAACAGAAAAAACTGCTCGAACGATGGATTTCCGAGGGGGCGGTCTATCAGTCCCATTGGGCCTTCGTGACACCCATCCGTCCTGCCGAGCCACCTGTTATGCGGATGGATTGGGTGCGGACGTCGATCGATCGATTTGTCTTAGAGAAACTGGAGTCTGAGGGGCTGCAACCGTCTGTGGAGGCGGATCGACCCACGTTGATCAAACGCCTCTCGATCGATTTGACCGGTCTCCCCCCTACCCCGGAAGAAGTTGAAGCCTTTGTGGCGGATACGAGCGAACGAGCGTACGAAAACGTCGTGGACCGCTTGCTCGCGAGTCCTCACTATGGCGAGCGGATGTCGCTTAGTTGGCTGGATGCTGCCCGGTATGCTGACAGTAATGGCTTTCAGCAGGATGGAGACACATGGCAATGGATCTGGCGAGATTGGGTCGTCCGAGCATTCAACGACGACCTTCCTTTTGACAAGTTTACGATCTGGCAACTTGCCGGGGACCTGTTGCCAGACGCAACCACCGACCAGAAGATTGCCAGCGCGTTCAATCGCAACCATTTGCTGAACGGCGAAGGTGGAGCGATTGCCGAAGAACAACGGTTCGTCAACCTGTTCGATCGCATGGATACGACATCCACAAATTGGCTGGGTCTGACGATGGCCTGCGTGCAGTGTCATGACCACAAGTACGATCCGATCACAATGCGTGACTATTACAGTCTGATGGATGCGTTTAATCGGGTTCCTGAGAGCGGCACACCGCAATATTTCTCGTCGCGGATTCGGGTTGCTGCCCCGTTTATTGAACTTCCGACTGATGAGAACAAGGCTTATATCGCTAATCTCGAATCACAGATTGCCGCAGCGAGTGGTGATGCGAAGCTGGCAACAGATTCTGCCTTTGAAGGCTGGCGCACCGGTTTGTTTGCCGACGGCAAACCCGCCGAAGGGAATGGATTGCCTGACGCACTCGCAGCCGTTTTACGTAAGCCGGAAGGAGAACGAACCGAAGACGAAAAGAAGTCGATCGATCCGGGGCTAAGAAAATATTTTGATGAGAAAGTTCGATCAACACTTGTCGGAAAGATATCGGCGCTGGCCAAACATCAGGATTTGACGCAGCAATTAGCCAACTACCGTGCTGACAGGCTTCCGCGATTGATGGTGATGAGTGATGCCAGTCCACGTGAGACAAAGATGCTCAACCGCGGTGAATACCTGTCCCCGACCGAAAAAGTTTCGTTTGCGACCCCCGCCTTCCTGCCGCCGCTGCCTGCAGGGGCACCGGCAAATCGGCTGGGGTTTGCTCAATGGCTGGTTGCTCCTGAGCATCCTTTGACTGCTCGGGTACAGGTCAACCGTATGTGGCAACACTTCTTTGGTACCGGGATCGTCAAGACGGCCGAAGACTTCGGTGTTCAAAGTGAGTATCCGATTCATGGTCCACTGCTTGACTGGCTGGCCGTTGAATTTCGCGAGCGCGGCTGGAGCATGAAGAGCATGCACAAGCTGATCGTCATGAGTGCAACCTACCGGCAATCCAGCCGAGTTACCCCTGAGCATCGTGCTCGGGACAGCGAGAACCGTTTGTACGCACGGGCGACCCGAATGAGGATGCCTTCGCTGATATTGCGAGACTGGGCTCTGGCGGCCTCAGGATTGCTGGAACCGCGAGTGGGTGGCTCTCCGGTTTACCCGTATCAACCGGATGCCGTATGGGAAGCACTGGCGATCACGAAGGAACGGGACTTTACCTATCCGGCATCAAGCGGCAGCGATCTTTATCGACGCAGCCTTTATACCTTCTGGCGTCGAACCGTGAACCCGGCGAATATGTTTGATACCTCGAATCGTCAGACTTGCCGCGTGCGATCGGCAGCGACCAGTTCTCCACTGCATGCGTTGACGACGCTGAATGATCCGACATGGGTTGAGGCCGCGCGGAAGCTGGCCGAACGTTGTTCTCAATCTGCGGGCGATGTAGATGGGCGATTAATACAGGCGTTCCGACGGGTCCTCTGTCGCATGCCGAATGACGGAGATCTCGCACGACTGCGTCGTGCGTATGAACGGCAATTTGCGATTTACAAGAATGACGTTTCCAGTGCTCAAGCATTGCTAAGCGTGGGTGCGGCCAAGCGGGATGAGAAGCTGGACGTGTCGGAACAAGCGGCCTTGACCGCAGTTTGCCTCGGGATCCTGAATTTCGATGAAGCACTCACTCGAGAATAAATAAGGTTCACGTATGACCAATCCGTTGTTTGACCATATTCAACGTCTCAATCGCCGAGAACTTTTCGGCTCTGCTGCCAGCGGAGTCGGACTGGCTGCCTTGGCAAAGTTGATGGGAACGGGTTCGACATTTGGTGCAGAGGCCGATGCCCCTGCGCCACAAGGTTCGGCCCCGTTGCCGGGGTTACCGCATTTTCCGCCGAAGGCCAAACGAGTGGTCGTGCTCTGGCAAGGTGGTGGGCCGTCGCACGTTGACTTGTTCGACGACAAGCCAAAGATGCGTGAGATGGTCGGTCAGAACATTCCCGATTCGATCCGCGGGACGACTCGGTTATCAACGATGTCCAGCGGGTACGGGAAATGGCCCTGTCTCCCCGCGATCAAGCCTCATCGGAGTTACGGAGAGTCGGGGATCGTCATGAGCGAAATGCTTCCCAATGTCGGGGCGATTGCCGATGACATTTGCCTCGTGAGAAGCATGCATACAGAAGCGGTCAATCACGCTCCTGGAGTCACCTTTTTCATGACCGGTTCGCAAGTTCCCGGTCGGCCAAGCATGGGGGCGTGGCTTTCGTATGGACTGGGAAGTGTCACTGACAACCTGCCGACGTTTGTTGTCATGACCTCCAGCGACCGCGCAAAAACCTGCGGGCAATTGTTCTTCGACTACTATTGGGGAAATGGTTTTCTCCCCAGTCGATATCAGGGAGTTCGTTTCCGCAATACCGGCGATCTGGTTCCGTATCTGGCAAATCCTCCGGGGGTCAGTTCCGCAGCACGGCGAGCGTTACTGGATGAAATTGTTGCCACCGATGTGGCTCATCTGGCCGATTATGGAGATCCGGAAATCGAAACGCGGATCACTCAGTACGAGATGGCATTCCGCATGCAGTCGAGTGTTCCCGATCTGGTCGATTTCTCGAATGAGACCAAAGCCACACTGGAACGATATGGACCGGACGCACTGGTCAAGGGGACCTTTGCAAACAACTGTTTGATCGCAAGACGGCTGCTGGAACGCGGAGTCAGCTTCATTCAATTGATGCACGCGGGATGGGACCAGCATGGAAATCTTTTCACTCAGCTGGAAACCCAGTGCAAAGATACTGAAGGACCGTCAGCGGCACTGGTTCGAGATCTGAAAGAGCGAGGAATGCTCGACGATACGCTGGTGGTCTGGGGAGGGGAATTCGGACGGACTCCGTTCGGGCAAGGTGATCCAGTCAGTCCCAAGGGACGCGACCATTTTGGACGGGCCTATAGCTGGTGGCTGGCGGGAGGCGGAGTCAAGCCGGGGACGGTGTATGGTTCAACTGATGATTTCGGCTGGAACATCACGGCTGATCCCGTACATGTTCACGATATGCAGGCGACGATTCTGCATTTGTGCGGCGTCGATCACACTCGACTGACGTTCCGTTATCAGGGGCGTCAGTATCGATTGACCGATGTGCATGGAGAAGTTGTTAAGGGGATTGTGGCGTAAGGTGGCACACCCACATCAAGACTGATTAAATCGCAGCAAAACCCCACCTCCCCTGCGGGGGTGGTTAGTGGGCCTTTGCCCTGGGAATTTGTATTTGATCGTATCGGCGAATGGTGCCGCGCTGGTGCAAAAGCCCGTTAACCACCGCCACGTGGCGGTGGGGTTTCGCTGGGCGTTGCCCGTTTTACGGCGAATGTCGTAGCAAGTGGTCCTTCAAAGACCTACAACAGATCCCGCAAATGAAAATGGTGCTTGCCGAGTTTGCCTCCGTAGTTGCCGGCGGTGATTCTCAGGATGTCTGGCATGGCTGCCGCTGCGTGTAAGCCTCGCTTCATTGCTGATTGGACCGCTTCGAAGCTGAGGCCGTCGATTACGATCTCGTAGACCGCGTTGCACGCCTTGGGTAGTTCTGACTTTGTCACGCCGCGTAATGTGGGGCAATAGGCGTCGTTCGTGCTGGCCTTCAGCTTGGCATATTTCGAGCCGACCTTGCTGCCTGATCGAACCATTCCCCCTGGAAACGGTAATGCGATATCAGCAGCGGTCCTCATCGCGTCGACGGCTGATTCCGTTGCCAGCAAGGCGGCGGTGACATTGGTTCCGCAGATCAGCAGGTTGCCGCCAGCGACACCGGTGATGGTTCCGAACCAGTCCTCACAGACAAATTCGCCGTCCATCACGGGGATTCGCCAGTATCGGCGATCGTCGAGTTTTTTCGCCTTTTGAAAGCCATCGCCAAAGTACCGGATTGCTCCACCAACCCGGATTCGTTTTTCCTTCGGGCAACCTTCAATCCCGTTATAACAGGCGGTTGTGGGACAGGTGAGGATACATTGTCCAACGCGGCCCTGGACGGACTTGGCGAGCCCGTCCAGCGTGAAGGCGAAAACGAGTACGGCAACTCCTGGTCGACCGTCTGGCGTTTCTGAGGCGGGAATTGTCCGTTCGATTGCCGCTTCGACATCGCAGGCAATGACGCTGGTCGCGTTACCACACAGTACGGAAGCGGCTGTCATGGCCCACCGCTCGTTGATGGCGGTAATCACCAGACGAGTCGCCTTGATGGGAAACGCTTCGGCGAATGTATCCACGATCTCGACATCGTTCAGTCGCAGCATTTGGGGTGACGCAGAGATTTCGGAGGTCATCAAAAAAGTCCAGGAATCGCGGTATGTTTTGTGGTGTACGGGATCGTTTAAACGCGAGGCGGTACGACAGATGATTCGTGCAAATAGCTGATGTCGACCGGATAATTTCGCCAGCGGATGGAGTAGTATTTTTCAAACCATTGCTGGATATCCGGTTCGACCTCGTGGTCATAAACGGGGTCAACGTGCAGCGTCTTGCCAATCGGTGTGTGCCGGATTTCGCCTTGTTCGACGATCACCTGACCCGACTTGATGACGACCCTCGGCATCTCGAACATGATCTCCTTGTTCTCGTGAGGAGTATAGATCGTGATATCAGCGTCCGCGCCCGGACCAAGATGTCCCTTGTCTTTCAGGCCGAGGATGCGAGCCGGGCCGGCTCGGGTAATGATGGCGATTTCATTAAGACTATATTCGCGATCAAGGTCCCAAAGTGTCGACCGTTCACGGACCATCGGGTGGCATGTCTGCAGGATGTCGCGGCGATACGTACGGTCCATCAGCAGCCGAATGATTTGTGGATAGGCCAGGAACGATCCCCCGTTAGGATGATCGGTACTCATGACGACGCGCCAGGGGTCTTCTACGAGCAAATACCATTCAAGACCGATCGCCCACTGCAACGCATGGACCAGCGATTTGTTCTTGTACTTGATCGGAGTGATCCCACAACCCGATTCCATTTCGGTGTCACTACTGAACCATTTGCCGCCATAAACTTTCGACAGGAAATAACCGAGTGGGCCGTCTCCGGTCATACTTGTTGTTTCACCAAACAGGACCTGGCCGACATCAACCGTGAGGTTCGGGTGTGTATTGACGTAGTCGGCCAGCTGAATCACCTTGCTGTTGAAGGTGTTTTCGTCACCATCCCCACCGCCGTAGCTGTGGAATTGAGCGTGCGTAATGTGGCCGCCAAACCCTTCCAGTGCCTTCATCGTTTCGAGAGTTGTTTCCCAGTTCCCCGGCATTCCCAGGTTGTTGCAATGGATATGCACGGGATGAGGAAGCCCAAGCTCGCCTGCCGCCTGAGCAATGCCGCGAATGATCTGTCTGGGGGTGACATTGAAGTGATCAACCGACTGATCAAGGCCGCTGACGTTTCCCGCCTGATGTGATTTCCAGACTTCGACTCCGCCAGGATTAACGAGCTTCGGTGCAAATCCCTTGGTGGCTGCCAGCAGCCAGCCGATGAATGCTTTCAGTTTCTGCGGTTCGTTGCGCTGCAGCGATTGCATCACATAATGGTTGTTACCCATCAGGACATAAAAGCCCTTGTCCAGGCAAGGGGTGTCATCGAATTCTTCGTGAGCATGACGAGCACCCAGCGGCGGAACTGCCGCGTCGAACGCGGTCGTGTAACCGAGTGCGGCGTACTTGTATCCGGTGGCAAAGGTACTGGGGACACTTCCCATGGTGCCGCTATGAGTATTGCTCGTCCCCGAAATCTGCTCTCCCTTCCGTTTCTCTTCAGGGCGCATTTTTCTGGCCACGTTCACTTTCGGTCCGGCGATATGACAATGCATGTCGATCCCACCGGGCATGACGACCAGTCCACTGGCGTCGATGACGCGAGCAGGGCGAACATCGGGATCGGTCGGAGCGGCAACGATTCGGCCCCCGGCAATCCAGAGGTCGCGTACCTGTCCATCAATCCCGTTGGCCGGGTCGTAAACCGTCCCCTGTGAAACCTTCGTGTATTCGATTGCAGTCATTCCAACTCACATGCTGTCAAAATTCAGGGAAATCGGTAATCGTCCGGGGAACCACAAGTTGAATTCCCACAGCAAGGCTGACAAGCGGAACAACGTTATTCGGTGATCCCCATGATCTTCTTGACGCGTTCTTCGATCGCGGTCAGCACTTCGAAGTCGCTCGGATGAGGCGATTGGAAGGCAGGTCTCAGCGGGATGGGGACATCATCCATGCGATAGACCGTGCCCCCCGTGTTGATTCCGTACGTCGCAACCGTGAACGCGACGGTGGCGGCTCGCGTCGTGGGAGTCTCTTTCGTATCCAGTGAGATCAGCGGAATCGAAGCGAGATGTTCGCGAGCCGGTTGAGAAAAATTGGCCATCGGATCGCAAGCGATCGTCATCGCGGCGTCGGCCTCGCCGTTGGCCAGGGTGTCGGACGTGGTGTATTCGCCAGGATTGAATCGCGGATATCCACGAGAGTGATTGACGCCAAAGGGATATCCTGTACGCCACGATACGACGTTGTCGGCACCAGAAACGTTTCCGTGTCCCCGGTTCGGTTTCGCCGCGAATCGAGTGAACGCATTCATATCACGAGTCAGTGCCAGCAGTGCTTCTGTGTTGGCGTGTTTGCCTCGTGTCATCGTCAGGCCCATGCCGAAGAAAATCACGCCGAATTTGCAGGCTTTCATTCGATCCATCAGGTCCTGCCAGACGGACAGTTCGACGCCGGTTTCGCGATGTACAAGTTCCGGGTCAAGTTCGATTCCTTTGGCCAGAGCTCGCAAAGTCCACAGGGCTTCAAAGTCTTTGCGAGGCTTGATCTGCAAAAAGATGTCGGCTGCCTTGGCACTTTTGGTTTTGCGAACGTCAATAAAAACGCAAGTTCGATCCTTCCGACCATTCGGCAGGAACATCCCCTTTGGCATCAGGCTGTATCTGGTGAAGTGACGAGGATGACTTTCGGCAGGGTTTGCCCCCCAGAAAATAATCATGTCACCCCGGTTAGCAACTTCCCCGAGCGAACAGGTCACCTCGCCGACTCCCTGAAACGCCATGCCGGATGGCCCGTGGCAGACGCTGGTCGTCGTATCGATGGTTCCTTTGATCCAGTCGACAATGCTGACCGCGACTCGTTGAGCTTCACAGGGCGAGTCGCTCAAGCCATAGACAATCGGATATCGGCCTGAAGTCAAGATCCTCGCCGCCCGGTCATATCCCTCTTCCAGTGACGCGGGTTTGCCATCGATGTGGCAACTGGCTCGGCCGTCGTTATGGTGGTTGAGGAACCAGGCCTTGCCGAGCACGCAGGCTCGTTTGGCCTCAATAATGTGGTCGTCTTTTACAGTCAGATCGATGTCATCACAAACGCATCCGCAAAACGTACAGGTCGCGTCCTGAATGACTTTCAGTTCGCCGGGTATCGAAGCGGTGGCTGCGTACGCGTCAATGGAAGAACTTGTCATGGGAAATTCGCCTTACGAATAACCTCGTTGCACTGCGATCAGAAAACTGAATTACGCATCAATACTTGGAGAGTGGATTCCGTGGAAGCCCATTCTTGTCCGGCGAGGGAACTGACGCAACAGCAAGCGTCGATTTGTCGAATGAATTACATATGAAAGCTGGTTCGCATGTCCGACGCAACTGATTGGATGAACAATCCGGGGTATGGCTCCCCCCGGCTTGTCTGGTGTGTCGGAAAGAAAACTCGTGTGCGAGGACGGACGCGTTGAGTCAATCTGGATAACAATGCAGAGAATTCACTATGGCGTGTTGACATCGATTGGTCGTTTCGCCAAAGATTCAGGAAAAACCCGACGAGGATTGCCGTGACTATTGAGACGATTCCGGTTCAGCTTGATTTACAAAGTCGACGACGAGCGGAAGCTGCTGCGTGGCGGCAGTCGTTGACAGATCGTCGTATCCTGTGTGTCAATATGATCTCGTCGCCAGGAGCGGGCAAGACGTCATTGCTGCAGGCGATGGCGAAGCATTGGGCCGATCGGCCACGTATGGCGGTGCTTGTGGGAGATATTGCGACCGATCGTGATGCCGAGCGATTGGCTCCGTTTGTTCCGGTCAAGCAGTTGACCACGGGTGGAGCGTGTCATCTGGAATTGCCACTGGTACTGGCGGGTTGGGAGCAACTCGACTCTCACGGAATCGAATTCCTGATCATAGAGAATATTGGAAACCTGATCTGCCCTGCTTCGCACGATCTGGGTGAACACATTCGAGTCGTGGTGCTGAGTGTGACCGAGGGGGACGACAAGCCGGGAAAATATCCCAAGGCGTTTCGTACCAGTCAGGCCTGTGTCATCAACAAGGTCGACCTGTTGCCTTACGTCCCGTTTTCGGTGAGTGCCGTGACGGAGGATGCTCATCGCATTCATTCCGGCCTGCCCGTGATGCCCGTTTCGGCATTGTCGGGTGAGGGTGTTGCCGCGTGGTGCGACTTTTTGACCGATCGACGCCGTCAGTTGCTAACGGAATTGTGATTATGTGCCTTGGGATACCAGGTTGTGTCACTCGCTGGGTTGATCGAGACCCGTTAATGGCGAGTGCAGAGATCGACTTTGGTGGCGTCAAAAAGAGATGCCAGATGGCATGTGTTCCCGAGGCGAATGAG
>CAIOKO010000044.1 GCA_903858935.1 uncultured Schlesneria sp.
GTTCCAGTGTTGCCCAACCGGTTCCAGTGTTGCCCAACCGGTTCCAGTGTTGCCCAACCGGTTCCAGTGTTGCCCAACCGGTTCCAGTGTTGCCCAACCGGTTCCAGTGTTGCCCAACCGGTTCCAATGTTGCCCAACCGGTTCCAATGTTGCCCAACCGGTTCCAATGTTGCCCAACCGGTTCCAATGTTGCCCAGCCGGTTCCAGTGTTGCCCAAGCGGTTCCAGAGTTGCCCAAGCGGGCGCAGAGTTGCCCAACCGTATCAAGAGCGAGTGCTTTGTCAAACTTGTAAATTAGGTTCCTGTGCCAATGATTCGGACTTCATCGCCGGAGGAAGTTGACTTTTTGAGTTAAGTTTCGGGGATTCTCACAACGTAGCCATCATCGCTCCGCGTGATGAGCATGCGTCGGAAACGACTCAAGCGTTGCCTTAGCATCGTGACAGCGACATCATTTGAATTTCTAATTTGAAGACATGGTGTCTGGTAATTGCCTGGTTCTCGAACAATGCTCATCACGCGGAGCGATGATGGCTGCTTTGGTCTGAGGTGATGCCCTTGCTGGAGTCTTCTGAGTAGTGGCGATTTCTCGTTCTACTGGCGAAAGAGCACCGCATGACCGAAGACGGTCAGGCAGTGGCACCTTAAATCAGAAGATTGACTCAGCACTAGCGGTTTTGCGATTCGACTTCTTTGATCTGTTTCAACATCGCCCGTTCCGCTGCCTGTTCCGGCCAGGGGCTTTTCTGTGATGCATGCTTTGTCGCTCCGCAATTGCGATCGGGCCGCTCGACTTGCGATGACAGGCGAAAGTCGTCGTGTTCGGGGTCGGTGAACTGAACCTGCCTTTGCCAGTTCCCTTCGGGGAGTGGTACGTCCACAATCTCCGGTTCGCTTCGCGGTTCATATCGATTCTTTTGTTCAGCGCGATGGGAGTGAATGATGGCTGATTTCACCGTCTGACAGAGATTTTCCTCGAAATTGAGGTTTTCGAATTTCAGCGGCTTCTGTCCGGTTGAATAGAGCACAAGGGCGTGGTTGTAGCCAGAGATGACGTTGTGATGAAGTTTCCCCTTGGAAGTCACCGAAATTCCCATGGCGGAAAAATCATGCCATGCCGCCGAGGGGCCGTTTTTGCGGACAAAGGTATTGTTGAAAATCTCGTCTTCAGTCCCTCCTGCCGCACCACAATCGAAAAAAAGATTTTCAGAGATTTTTCCCTGGGTCTTGCCATCGAGATAGATGCCCGCTCGGTTGACGTCCGAAAAGACATTTCCTGTGATTGTGGGCGAAGCATTGTCGTAACGGATGCCATGAAAATCGACTTTTGAAATGCGGCAACGGGTGACGGTGACTGCACCGGTCCCCTCGATTTGTAATCCCGCGTATCCACATCCACGGACATCACAGTCAGAAATTGTCACGGTCGATGGCGAAGCCGCTTTGACGATGATGCCTGAGGCTCTGATCCCGGCAATCAGACATTTTTGCATCGTGACTTTTGATGCCCCTTTGATTTCGACACCCTCAACCGCTGATCCGACGAAGGCACAGTTTTCGATTGTCGTTCCCGCATTTTCGAGCAAGGTCATGGGAGAATTCTGCCAACTTCCCTTTTGGACCTCACCCGGCATGCTGATGCTCATGCCCCGTAAAACGACTTCGTTTGTCTCTTTGACGGCGAGTGTTGGTTTGGGACCGTAGGTCTGAATGAGCTGCATTGTCACCGGACCTTCTCCCTTTTCTTTCTCGATGGCGATCTTCTGCAGTTTGTCAAAAGCCTCTTTGTCCTTGTCTGGAACTCCCTTACCTTCCAGGATCAGTTCCCTGAGACTCACCCAATTTGCTGAAAGAAATGTTCGATCAGCACCAGCACCTTCGAGCGTCAGTGGCTTCCTGATCAGAATGGTCCCATGAAAAGTTCCCGGACCGATGCGCACAATTGACCCCGCTGGTGCCGAATCAATTACAGCCTGAATGCTGGAAGAGTCTTCCTGGCCACCGGCATCAACTCGGAAAATCTTGGGAGTTTCTTCAGCGGCGGCCAAGCTAACAGCGCCTGATATCCAAAGAAATGCAACGGACAATAAAACGATTGCTCGATTCATCGGGATTCAGCCTTATCAGCTCGCGTTAATGCATGGGAGATGTCTGATACTTACGGCCAGGTAATTCGTGGTGTCAAGAGTCACTGTGGGGCTCATTTTGCGGAACTTCATTGCAGGCATGGCCGCGATGTCAAATTGTCAAAGTGGAAGTTCTTTCTGGGGGACGTTGGCCCCGAAGTCTTCACTCTGTGCAACTAGCTGTAACTCGCGTTTCTCTGCAGTTGAACAAGAGCGGCGGGGAGGCAGCCCTGTTTTCGAAAACAGGTCACTTCATCTGGAGAAGTCGGTTGAAAATTCCCGTCCAGCCATAACAATAGCGTGGCAATAAGAAGACCTTTCGACGTTCGCGTCGACAGGTTTCTTTCAAAAAACGTTCGAGGTGACACGATGTCGCAAGACCTTTTGAATGTGTACATGGATGCTGTGGACATTGATTTGCCAGGTTGGGTCTTCGCAAGTCGGTTCGCATTTTGAGCGTCCTCGTGTCAGCGGCAATCGCAGAAATAAGTTTGCTTCCGTTGGTCTCTCGTAGTGCTGGTGCACAGGTTCGTTGACCACCGATATGGTGGTGGTGGGATTTGGTCGGATTGCCTTCGATGTTGCCCTATCCGAAAGAGAAGTGGATTTTGTACAACTCAGGGACAGAGACCAACAGGAGGGCAGATGATTAACAGTAGTAGTGCCAGCAGCAATTACAATTTGACACATTTGAAAGTGCTCGAAGCTGAGAGCATCCATATTATTCGTGAGGTTGCCGCTGAGTTTGAGCGACCTGTGATGCTCTATTCCATCGGCAAGGACTCGGCCGTGATGTTGCGGCTGGCACAGAAAGCGTTCTATCCCGGACGAATGCCTTTCCCGCTGCTGCACGTCGATACGACCTGGAAGTTCCGCGAGATGATCGAGTTCCGCGACCGGTTCTGTCGCGAACAGGGACTTGACCTGAAGGTCTGGATCAACCAGGAAGGGAAGGCCCAGAACATCAACCCGTTCGACCACGGCTCGAAAAAACATACCGACATCATGAAGACGGCTTCGCTGAAGCAGGCGCTGAATCATTACCAGTTTGACGCGGCATTCGGCGGTGCTCGACGTGACGAAGAGAAGAGCCGGGCCAAGGAACGCGTCTACAGTTTCCGCGACCGCCTGCATCAGTGGGACCCAAAGAATCAGCGGCCTGAACTGTGGAACCTGTACAACAGTAAGGTGAATAAGGGTGAGAGCATCCGTGCGTTCCCGCTGAGTAACTGGACCGAACTGGATATCTGGCAGTACGTTCACCTCGACAACATCCCCATCGTGCCGCTTTACTTTGCCGAAATGCGTCCGGTCGTCGAGCGAGACGGGACGCTGATCATGGTAGACGATGACCGGATGAGGTTGCTGCCTGGTGAGAAGCCGATGATGAAGCGAGTACGGTTCCGTACATTAGGGTGCTATCCGCTCACAGGGGCGATCGAAAGCAACGCAACAACGCTGCCTGAGATCATCGAAGAGATGTTGGTGGCAACGAATTCCGAGCGACAAGGGCGGGTGATCGACCACGATGAAACCGGGTCGATGGAGCAGAAAAAGCGAGAGGGATACTTCTGATATGCAAGCCGTTGATTTGAGTCAGGAAGACATTCACACCTACCTCGCCCGCCACCAGAAGAAAGAGCTGTTGCGCTTTCTTACTTGCGGTAGCGTTGACGACGGTAAAAGCACGCTGATCGGTCGGCTGCTGCACGACACCAAGATGATCTACGAAGACCAGCTCGCCGCCGTGAAACGCGATAGCGAGAAGGTTGGTACTACTGGTGCCGGCGAGATCGACCTTGCCCTGCTGACTGACGGCCTGAAAGCCGAGCGCGAGCAGGGGATCACGATCGACGTCGCGTATCGCTATTTTTCGACCGATCGCCGCAAGTTCATCATTGCCGATACGCCGGGTCACGAGCAGTACACGCGCAACATGGCCACCGGTGCCTCGACTTGCCAGTTGGCGATTATCCTCATCGATGCTCGTTACGGCGTCATGACACAGACTCGACGGCACTCGTTCATTGTATCGCTGCTGGGGATCAGGCACGTTGTCGTGGCCATCAATAAGATGGACCTTGTCGACTACTCGCGTGATGTATTTGAACGGATTAAGGATGACTACACCGGCTTCGTTGCCAAGCTCGACCTGCACGACATCACGTTCATACCCATGTCGGCATTGAAAGGTGACAACGTTGTTACCAAGAGCGATGCAATGCCGTGGTATTCCGGCCCACCGCTGCTGGACCACCTTGAGACTGTTCACATCGCCAGCGACCGCAACCTGACCGACCTGCGTTTTCCGGTGCAATACGTCATTCGTCCGAACCTCGACTTCCGTGGTTTCGCCGGCACCGTTGCGTCGGGCGTCCTGCGCAAAGGGGCCGAGGTGATGGTGCTGCCGTCAGGTAAGCGGAGCACGGTGAAATCGATTGTGACTTATGACGGCGAACTGGAAGAAGCGTTCGCGCCTCTGGCAGTGACCGTGACGCTGACCGACGAAGTCGACGTCAGTCGCGGCGACATGCTGGTGCTTCCGGACAACCCGCCACACGTGACGAGCGAGATCGAAGCGATGGTTGTTTGGATGGCCGAGCAGCCGCTCGTCCCTGGGCGACCCTATTTGCTGAAACAAACGACGCGACAGATCTCGGCAGAGGTTGTGTCATTCCGCTATGGCGTCGACGTCAACACTCTTGAACACCGGGCCGCTCCGCGACTGGAGTTGAACGAGGTGGGACTTGTGCAGCTCAGTCTGACACAGCCATTGGCCTGTGATCCGTACCGCACCAATGCGGCAACCGGCGCATTTATCCTGATTGACCGTCTGACAAATAACACTGTCGGGGCAGGGATGATCGTCGAGACCGGCAGCGGCCGGGCTACTGGCGACGTGTGGGCGTCTGAACCGGCTGTCAGTCTCAAGCTGCGTGAGAGCCTGATTTCGCCCGCCGAGCGCGAGGAGCGCTACGGCCAGGTTCCGGTAACGGTGCTGCTGGTCGGTTTAACGGGAAGTGGCAAGAGCCGGATCGCCTACGCCCTGGAGCGTCGCCTGTGGGACGAGGGCCGGGCTGTGACGGTCTTGTACGGTCAAAGCATGCGTCAGGGTCTGAACCGCGACCTGGGTTTCACCGCCGACGACCGGTCCGAAAACCTGCGTCGGTCGGCTGAAGTGGCGAAATTGATGAACGACGCAGGGGTGATCACGATCGCTGCGTTTGTGGCACCTCACGAAGCGGTACGTGAGAAGGCCAAGCAGTTGATTGGCACGGGGCGCGTGCTTGAGATTTACTGCACAGCACCAATGGACGTGCTGCGTGCACGCGATCAGAGCGGGGCGTACAAGTTGGCAGACGCCGGGAAGATCGCTCAGATGCCAGGCGTGACGGCAGCGTTCGAGGAGCCGAAAACTCCTGACCTGACGCTACAGACCGACCAGATCAGCGTCGAAGAAAGCGTCGACCGCATCGTTGAGCTGATGAAGTTAAAGGGCTTTTTGTCATAGTCTGTCCACCGTGAACAGTCTCGGGTGCCGCGTTACGAATGTTGCTGGCGTGCGTCTTCGCTCGCCAGTCGCTTGACGTTTGTCAGCTCCTAGTTGTGCGGTAGTCGCGTACCGTGCAATGCAGCGTCAATAAGCGTTCCTGTGTAGTCATTGGCGTCGCGCGCCGTTGTGGTAAAAGTCATGCCGCGTCGCCAGGTCTCTGGGGCTTCTGGATGAACGCCGCACAGGATCACTAATCCCGCACCGAAATCTCCTTCAACAATCGCAGGCGTTCCATCGGGATACGTTCCCACGACCTGTCCCCAACCTGTGAATTCTGGTCCGTCTTCCCAGTAATGTTCGATGACCGGTGTGTTGACGCAAGTGATTGGGACCGCAGCTTTGTGGAGACCCTGTTTCACGACGCCATAAAAGTCAAATTTGACACCTGACGTCAGGTTCAGGCTGTTGCAATCAGCTTTTCCGGCGAGAAGCCCTCCGGCGCAAATCCCGAGGTAGTTGACTCCTCCTCGCAAGGCGTTTCGAAGTCGCTCGGTTGTCTGGGGAGTCAAGTTGTCACCCATCGTGATGTAGTTTCCCCCGGGAATGATGATCAGGCGGTGTGACATAAGCTGTGATTCGCTCATGCGATTGAGCTGCTTTGAATTCGCAGTGACGTATAAGTGACCTTTCCCTTGAAGAATATTCTCGATTGCGGCAACGTCATTTTGAGACGTTCCAGTTCCGTTAAACAGGAGTATTGGTGCACCAGTTTGCGGTTCCAATTGCGAGCATCCTGTTGTCGCAATCCATGCGATGCAGGAAACGATATATAGAAATTTAATCTTGCTCACATGAGACATCCGGTCGAGTTGTGCGATAGAGTGATTGATAACGGAGAGGAAAAGGAGCATTCAAAGTTAACCATGAACGAAACTCCAAGACAGTCGGGGCAACAAGACGGCTATTGAACTTTTCGTAAAGGGCATCCAGGGTTGGGAAGCTCGCTTGCGAAAGTTCTTCTAAGGACTGAATATTGAGCATGGTAACGACGAACTCAGCTTTCGATGTGACAGTAAGCCATTGATAGTATAGAGAGTCACTCCGGCCGGTCAGGTGGGGTTCTCTTCTTCGTTGTCCGGGTTCCCAGACGCGGCCTCGTCTCGCTCCGCTGGGGACCCCGGCGCTGGTGTACGAAGGCATTCACAGCAGACGTTCTTCCCACTACAGATTTGGCAACCCGGATCACTCCCCAAACAATAGGGGCAGCCGCCCCGGCCGAGGCATTTCGGGCAATTATCCCCTGGAAGGTCGTCATCGTTGCTCATGTTATCCCTCTCATGGTTGATGAACTGCCTAACTCAACGGCCTCGCGCCCTCCAGTAAGCGTTGATGATACCAAACACGTCGCGGCGATGGGGTCGCCACCACAGCCGCGAAAGTCATCGTCGCAATTTTTACGACCAAGGACGACTTGGGTCCACTGAAACTGTCGACGGGGTTTGAGCCACGTAAACGATTACCTAATACATGCTTGCGGCTATCACTGGCGTGCGCGTCATTATTTAGTTGACACGTTTGAACCTGAAATCTCGGCAAATCAGGCTAAATCGCAAGATTCTGAAAAATAGTCGGGGCAATGAGATTTGAACTCAATCAAACGGATTGCGGCAGATTGAGAACATGCGTTCGGGTTAAACAATGATAAAGCGAACCAGCCGGCAACGTTCGAGGTTTGTGATTTAGAAAGTGGGATTTTCACGACAAGTTTTTTGCACTTGTCGAAGCGGCACGAGAATGCCATGAGAAGAGAAAGCGGGTGAAGGGAATCGAACCCTCGCCTAAAGCTTGGGAAGCTTTCATTCTACCATTGAACTACACCCGCGTGGCTTGGCCCCAAACTACCAGTTGAATGGGACAGGGTCAAGCGGTTGGATTGAGGATTGGGGTTTCTGCTTGACTGACTGCATGACTGCGATGGGCGAAGATTTGTGGGCCTCGAAGACTCGACCCACCCTGCAGGGGCCGGGTTGGGTGCCGTTGTTGCCTTCACGATTTTGCGTCGAGCTCGCGGGCTCGTTCCGTGGCCGCTTCGACAGCGTCCATCAGGATCCCCCGCAGGCCGCCTCGTTCCAGTTCGTGTAAGCCGGCGATGGTTGTGCCGCCAGGGCTTGTCACGGCGTCTTTCAAGGGGCCGGGATGCTGGCCGGTCGTGAGGACCATCTGTGCGGCACCCAGGACCGTTTGTGCGGCCAGTTTTGTTGCGGTATCTCGAGGGAGTCCCATGCGGACTCCTCCGTCACTGAGTGCCTCGATGATCTGGTAAACGTAGGCGGGGCCGCTTCCGGAAAGTCCTGTTACGGCGTCCAAAAGCTTTTCGGGAACTTCAACGGCAAGGCCGACGTTCGACAGCAGCTTTTGCACCAATGCGGCGTCGTCACTGGTGGCGTTGGCTCCTCGACTGAAGGCACTGGCACCGCAGCCGACCAGGCAGGGGGTGTTGGGCATCACACGGATCAATCGTGTCTCGGGGTTCAGGCCCGCAGTCATCGTTTTGAGGGAAACTCCGGCAGCGATTGACACGATCAAATGGTCCGGACGAATGACGTCTCGCAAATCGGCCAGGGCTGCTGCCATCTGCTGCGGTTTGACTGCCAGAAAGATCACGGTTGATTCCTGGGCGACATCACGATTGGAGGCAACCAGTCGTCCGCCAGTGACTTCGACGAAACGCTGGCCTGCGGCGGGGACGACGTCACAGGCGACAATGGACGAGGGGGACAATGTCCCGGCCGCCAAAAAACCTTTGGCCAGTGCGGTCGCCATCTGGCCTGCACCCACGAACCCGACAGTTAATGGTTTTGACTCGCCGGACATGCGTTAATTTCCTTCGTGATTATCTTAAACCCCACCTCCCCTGCGGAGGTGGTTAACGGGCCTATGCACCAGCGCAATGATCGGCTTGTTTTAAGGCTTTTCGGATACCAGGGTAAAGGCCCGATAACCACCCCCGCGGGGGTGGTGGGGCTTTGTCTGATTTTCCACTAGCCGAAGAGCACTGCGCAATTATTGGCACTTCAGTGAGTTCCGGGCTATGGGGCAAAGTCCCGATGGCCACCCCCGCAGTGGAGGGTGGGGTTTCGGCTGCTTTTTTCAGATAGCACGAATGACAGCGGCGGCGCTTTGACCCATGCGGGTTCGATTGACGCTCAGGGCAATGCCGTTCGACATCTTCATTGGTTCGCCATGAACGATGTTCAATCGGCACAGCGGGTCAGGCGTTCGATAATTCAGAGTCATCGGCAGATGGCCATGTCTCATTGCGAGAAGACTTCCGGCCAATTCGACAGCTCCGGCCCCTGCGTCAAAGTGACCGAAGTAGCTTTTCAGGGCTGTCACAGGAATCGATTCGGCGACACTTCCAAGAGCTTGATAGTAGGCTCGCGATTCGGCGATGTCGTCTTTTCGAGTTCCCTTGCCGTGAGCGTTGATGTGACCGAGGTCACGCGGCGTCAGGTTCGATCGCTTGAGTGCCGCATTGATTGATCGGGCAAGTCCCAAGCCGTTGGCGCGGTTTGAGGGATCGCTTCCGTCGCAGCCTGCACCGACACCCAAAACTTCACAGTAGATCGGTGCTCCGCGTCGGATCGCATGCTCGTAGCGTTCGAGAACGAACGAGGCCGCACCTTCACCGGCGACTGTTCCGTCACGGTCGAGATCGAATGGTCTGCAAGCGAATCGTGGGTCGTCACCCGGAGACAGCGTGTCGTACAGATTGAGTCGAGCAATTTCCAGCGGATGGATATACGAGCTGCAAGCCCCGACGATCATGACGTCGGCGGCACCACGCTCGATGACCCTCATTCCTTCGGCCAGGGCCAAAAGAGCTGACGATTCACAACTTGTGATGGTATTGTTAGGTCCGCGGGCATCATGTTCAATCGCGACGTGGCAAGCCGGCATGTTTGGCAATTGTTTCAGCAGCCAAAGTGGTGCGATCTCGCCCAAACCGTCTTCAGCCCAACCGTCGAAGGAAACACCATCAGCGGTCTGTTGCAGGTGACGTGCGGCATCAGCCAATTCTTCTGGAGTTGCGGACATATGACCCGCACCGAATTCGACACCCAGTCGTTCGGGATCGATCGAACCTTGGGGTAGAGCGGCGTCGGACATGGCCATTGACGCGCTGGCAACTCCTAATTGAATGTCGCGTGACATCACTTTGAGGAATTTTCGTTGGTAAATATGTTCCAACGGATCAAAATCATGAACTTCGGCGGCCAACTTCGACGGCAGTCCCCCGGATGGGAACGCTGTCAATAAGTCGATCCCCGACCTTCCAGCGATTAAGTTTCGCCAGAAAGCGTCTTGACCAATACCAATCGGTGATACAACTCCAACACCCGTGACAACCACGCGTTGGGAGTCGGAACCAGCCATCATAGCCTGACCCCGCAATGACATTGGCGACGGATTCCCCGTTCCAACGTCGTTCCACTCTTGTTCCGGCATTCCTTGCCGCTCGCTGACATATCAAACAGCTTCCCGCGATTGTGACTTTCACAAAGTTGTGAATGTCTCAATCGACAGAAAAAACGGACTCAGCTCATTCACAATTTCCCGACTATCAAAGTCTATCGGACATTGTGGTTGACCAAGTCGATGTTGTTTCTGTGGCGCGTTCAAACCCGAACGCGCCGACGAAAACTGCGAGAACAGTTAGCGGACCAAGCAACGGTTCTCAAAAAAACACCCAAAACACTGCAATATTCAGCAGCTCGATTCACGATTCTTCAAGACCCACCTGAAAAACCGTCCCAGCGAATCGGACTGCCAACGCCATAGAGTATCAAGATTCGATGAATTTCGGAATCTCAAAACCGCGAAGAAGACCGAAGAAAGATGAACAAATTACGACGTCGCTTGCATGGCCGCTACTCAATGATTAGACTGCCCGACCCGATTTCGTTCGTGGCTTGTTCGTAAAACTTGGTTTATGGCGGTCTTCGCTGTGTAACTCGTTTTTGATTAAAGACTTGGGTGATTTCGGTGTTGTTAACGGGGTTTAATTTCCCGCGTTCACAGATGTTGATCAGGATAATTCGCTCCGTTTCATCAGGGACGGGAGTCACGAGGGTATTGGCATGGTTTACCGTCCACGGACGAAATTGAAGCTGGCTCGCAAAGCCAAACGCTGTCCAAAATGTAACAAACTTGTTCGCATGCGTGTTCGCTGCAAGACTTGTCACAAGAAGTTGCGCTAGTCATTCGCTTGTGCTTGTTTGAATTTCGGTTTCCTTTTGCATCCTGCTCCGAAGAAGATATTGAATATGCCGCGCATTGAACGAGATCGCGAAATTGCCAAACGACGTCACCGCAAGGTGAAAATTCAAAAATTGATCGCCAAGTACATGAAGGCAACGGCGCAAGCTGACAAAGTCGTGCTTGCGACCAAAGTTCGCCGCCTGAGCCCGTTCTACAATCTGGAAGAGCGAGTTGCTGTTATCAAGGCTGAGCAAGCTAAGAAATAATCACAGCGATTCGATTTAGAGTTTCCCGAAGCACGACGAGGCGATGGTCTTGATCGTGCTTTTTTCGTTGACGTTTGATGACGTTGAATTGCAAGGTGGGTCGCGTCTTCGAGGTCCCACCTTCGTATCTCGACGAAAGAAACGCGAACATAAGATTGTGGGCCTCGAAGACTCGACCCACCCTACCAAGAGGGACGTTTCCTTGACGACTTTGACATTCGCGGAACTGCTTGGTCGGTTGAATTCGAAAGAGGTTACAAGCGTTGAGATAACTACCAGTTGCCTGGAGACAATTCGGCGCAAAGACCCGTCAATAAATGCGTTTCTGCATGTCGATCATGACGACGCGATCAGGCAGGCTGAGGCGGTCGACAGAAAGCGGGCTGCCGGAGAACCGGTCGGTTTACTGGCGGGAATTCCCGTTGCGGTAAAGGATGTCCTTTGTACGAAAGGCCAGCCGACCACTTGTGGCAGCCGGATGCTGAAGAATTATGTTCCACCCTACGATGCACACGCCGTTGATAAATTGAGACAGGCCGATGCTGTCTTGATCGGCAAGACAAACATGGATGAGTTCGCCATGGGTTCGTCGGGTGAGAATTCGGCGTACGGGCCGACTCGAAATCCCTGGGATGTCGAACGTATTCCGGGAGGTTCGAGCAGTGGATCGGCGGCTGCGGTTGCCGCCCGGATGTCGCCTCTTTCTCTTGGAAGCGATACTGGCGGTTCAATTCGCCAGCCTGCCGGACTGTGCGGCATCGTCGGCATGAAGCCAACTTACGGTCGAGTTTCCCGATACGGGCTGGTGGCCTATGCGAGTTCTCTCGATCAGATCGGTCCATTCGCAACCGATGTCCAGGGGGCTGCGACATTACTTGAGGCCATCTCGGGGCACGATCATCGAGACTCGACAAGCGTACGGCAGCCCGTTCCAGCGTTCAGTCAGTCATTTGATCAACCGCTGGCCGGATTACGGATCGGGGTTCCTGTTGAGCATTTCGCCGAGGGCCTCGATTCCGAGATTGAGCGGGCAGTTCGAGAGGCAATTGCGGTCTATCGATCACTCGGAGCGGAAATAAAGGATGTCCATCTACCGCATTCAAAATATGCGATCGCCACGTATTACCTCGTCGCCACGTCCGAGGCGTCAAGTAATCTTGCTAGGTACGATGGCGTTCACTACGGACACCGTGCGGAAGAATTCGGCAATAGCCTGGTCGAAATGTATGAATCCAGCCGCGCCGAAGGGTTTGGTGACGAAGTAAAACGCCGAATCATGCTGGGGGTCTTCTCGTTATCGGCGGGGTATTCGGATAAATATTATTCGAAGGCGCTGCAAGTTCGGCGGCTGATCCGAAGCGATTTTGATGCGGCATTTGAAAAGGTCGACGTGATTGCAGGACCGGTGACCCCCACTGCCGCTTTCAAGATCGGCGAAAAAACGAGCGATCCATTGGCGATGTATTTATCGGATATCTATACGATCAGCGCAAACCTGGCGGGACTACCGGGAATCTCGATTCCGTGTGGATTGACTTCGTCGAACCTGCCGATTGGATTGCAGCTTCTGGCTGCCCCTTTTGAGGAAGACCGATTACTTCGTGCCGCGAGAACGCACGAACGAGAAACCGACTGGCAAACTCGTTGGGCAAAGGGGTTGTCGAAACAGGGGTAATCGGGAGAGAAACGCCTGGTCGCGACATCAGCACGAATCCGTTCTTGATCGTCATGCAGCGCGCATGGTCCAGCGAGCATCAAAAGAGAATTACAAAGAACGCCATCTTTCGACAGAGAGGTTATTCGCGTTCATCAAGCAGAAGTTGGTGAAACGACTTTCATTGACCAGAAAACGAAATAAGGAAAGAAAGTTTGTAACGCCATTCAGGTTTGAACTGCGCTGATCAGAAGATTCACACGCAGTTTCACTTTTGCTGATGCTGATTGGCACACGTTGTGTTGCGGGGATTGCCCGCAACACAACGTAGGTTCCTCTGCTGGGGATTTACTTCAGTTCGTAATCGACTTCTTTGGAGGCATTTCCATTGAACGACTTACGGAATGACTCGGCGGCTGCTGTGACAGTCTTTTCCGGGCCAGTGAGTCGAAGGAAATAAACTCCTTTTTCGGGGACCGCCAGCACAACGCTCAGCGATCGATAGCCTGGCATCGGAGTTTTCTTGCCACCGGCAAACGGTCCGCCGGTGGACTGAAGATACGTCCCCGTGATGTCGTTAACGTAGTACTTGCCCTGCTCGCACTCACCTGACGACATTTTCAATTTCCGGCCTTCTGCAGTGAACTGATCAATCCACCGTTTGAAATTCTGGTCGACGCCACCGCCATCGCCACCGAACGACGAAATTACCAGTTCCGTTGCGGGTTTGTCCCCTTCTGCTGGAGGGATCTTGAACTGAGCCAGTCGGAGATTGTTCGAGGGGGCTTCCTGTTTCCAGCTTGCAGGAACATTCAGTTTAATCGCCTTGATGACGACCTCCTTGACATCGTCTTTTTCAGGATCTTTTTTGTCCTGGGCAAGTCGAGCGGGACCACGAAATGAGTTGCGATGACTGACCTGCGGGGCGGACCTGGGTCCGGTTGAGAAAAGCGGTGCGCCGGCGACGTTCATGGTTACTGAATAGAGGCTAGTCCGGGCCGTGATATAAAGTGTTTTGCCGTCAGCGCCACCAAACGTGCAGTTTGCCGGGTGTTCGGGGACAGCGATGCGGCCGATCAACCCGCCGTCGGGATTTAGTACAACAACGCTATTGTAAGTCGTATAAATATTGCCGTGCTGGTCAAGGCACATACCATCGGGACCGCCACCGTCCTGCTTTTCATCCCCAGTGAAAATGAGCTTTCCGTTGCTGATTTTTCCCGGGCCAGTGATTTCGTACTTCCACAATTCGCGTTTATTCGGTTCAGCGACATACAGCGTCTTCCCGTCGATCGAGACCAGGATTCCGTTTGGTCGTTGAAGGTTGTCAATCACTCGCGTCGTCTTGCCAGCTGCGTCGACATAGTAAACACCCATGCAAGATTGCTCGATCTTAGAATCGGCCCCGTATCTCGGATCGGTGAAATACAGTCCACCAACCGAGTCGAGTGCCAGATCATTGGGACTGTTCAGTGGCTTTCCGTCGTATTGATCGCAGAGTGGTTCGATCTTTCCATCTTGAATCGCGATCTTGACGACCCGGCGCGCCTGTCCCTGGCAGGCGTAAAGATGACCTGACCCATCAAAGACCAGGCCGTTGGCACCACCCGATGGCTTCAAAAAGTCATTCGATTGACCATCGGCTTCAACGCGGACGATACGAGAATTGGGGATGTCACTGAAAAGGAGAAACCCTTTCGGGCTGAATGCGGGTCCCTCGGTGAACTTGCAGTCGCCAACAACTTTGACGGCAGCAGCGGTTGGAGCAACCAGGTCCTTGAGATCTGTCGCACACAGAGTGGACGAGATCAAACCGAAGACTGTTGTTGCAGCGAGGCTTATTTTATTACGGTTGGTCATGAAACATCCTTATTGCCAAGTTCTGAATTTCGGATTGAAGCACCCAATCATGTCTTATGAGTTGGGCTGGCAGTCCTCTGCACGGCTTCAAGTATGCCGTTACGGTGAGAGACTTGCCACACTTCGACCAGGTGAAATGCAGACCCTGGAACAAGGGGAGGTTATTCACGATGCCGCAGACGAGCGTGCGTCTTAACGCGACCTGTTTTGATGTTGGACGTTATGAATTAAAAAACTCGGAGCGTTCCCGTCATTTCCAGTACTGTCTACTAACTCATACGGACGTGCCAGGCTCCATGCGGTTTCGTGACCTTCGGCATATCCAGACTGGTAGCCGAAATACCAGCAGCTATAGAGTGACCAGAGTGTGAGCGGAATCGCCCAGAATTTCCAATTAAAACTGGACATTGCGATGCCTCCTGAAATTCTCCGAGTGAATTTGCATCTTCTGAAACCCGCATCTTCATTGAATCTTCATAATCATTATGGGTTTTATGTGGTTTGAGTCAACGTCGAATTCAAGATTAATCGAAATTCATCTATTGTGTGTTTAGGTATGTTTTAAAACAATATTTAACTGTATTTTTGTTTCGTATTTCGGTCTATAAATATGCGTTCTGTGTGCATGTGAAGTGGTTGTGGCTGGCAAGTCAAACAAAAAAAGCCCGGTCTCCATGTTGGAAACCAGGCTCTGTGAGGAATGCGTTGAGATAACGACAGCTAATTCTCAGTCGAGACGTTTGACGCGAATATTCTTGAAATGAACCGTGCTACCTGGGTCATGTGCCTGCAAAGCAAAAGTCCCTTTGTCGATCTTGCGAGTGAAGTCTTCACCCGCCTTTTTGTCAGCCGGTTCGGTGTAGTCGACGACGACTTTGTCGTTGATCTTAATGATGACTTTGTTTCCCTTGACGATGACAGTTTCGGTGTACCACTGATTATCGGGAACGTGTTTTTCGAGGACGTCGACAACGGCGTAAAGACTTCCAGTTCGTTTTGGATCTCCCTGGCTATTGTTGACCTGTGCTTCGAATCCGTATTTTGGCCAGCCTTCGTCCTGGTACTTGGTGTGGAAATAGATCCCGCCGTTACTGTTCGGTTCCGTCATGACATCGACTCGAAGTTCGAAATTCACGAAAGGCTTGTCGTCGCCGACATAGAACAGATGGCTGCGTGGCCCATTGGCGACAATTGCCCCGTCTTTCAACTTCCAGCTGTCTGGTTTTTCATTGATCTTCCAGCCATTGAATGTTTTGCCATCAAACAGCGAGACGAATCCGTCCTTGTCTGGTTCGGCGGCGAAGCCGACGGCGGAAATCGACACGAGTGCGAGTGTTATTGACGCAAGGAAACTTTTCATCGATCAATCCTGTCTACATAGGGGTCAAATCGTTAGTCACATCTCAGGTTGGCACACGCCGACCTGATTCAAAAGATAGTTTGGCGGATGCAACGTTGGCTGTAAATGTCGCCGCAACATTGTGACGGATTTGCCACCCGTGACAACAACCTTGCGGTTGCTGCATTCGCGATCACTGGAGCATTGGCCGAAGTCCATTGCTCCCCTGTGGCAGAAGGGTTTGTTTTATTCTCGCAACTTGATGATCGCAATGATAATCTCGACAGGGATTTGCGACCGCCAGGAGTTCAGGGGCTGAAAATGGGTGATTTCGATCGGTTCCTGCGAGACCACCATCTGGTGACTCGTCGATTTTTTGTGCAAGCCGGGGTTGTGGGCCTGGTGACACTTGGTGGTGGTGTCATGAAGGGTTGGGCGGACAGCCTTGCGCCGGAATTGAACGATGCGGTCGCCAGGCTTGAATCGTTCATGACACCGCTCGATAAATTTCGCGACGTTTCTCGAGGGTCTCCGGTACCTCATTCACTTTCCGACGAAAAACGATCAGAAGTTGGGCTCACGCGGGAAACCTGGCGACTTGAAGTGACGTCCGATCCGGATCATCCGACTCGTATCAAGCAGCCAATGACCATTGCCAACGGAACGGCGCTTGATTTTCCATCGCTGATGCAATTGGCGGAATTGCACGCCGTCCGATTTGCCAAGGTGATGACCTGTCTTAACATTGGATGCCCGTTAGGGACCGGTATCTGGGAGGGGGTGCCTCTCAAAGTCGTCGTCTGGAAGACTCAACCGATTGAAAATTTTCGTCGAGTGTTTTACTACGGCTACCACAACGACGAGCCGAAGCAAATGTTTCGCAGCTCGCTTCCCGCCGGCCGGGTACTTGAGGATCTTTACGATCTTCCTCCCGTGATCCTGTGCTACAAATTGAACGGCGCCTGGTTGACGCCTGAGCGAGGTGGTCCGGTCCGAGTCGTTGTCCCTGAGGCCTATGGATTCAAGTCTATCAAGTGGCTCAGTCATGTTATTCTGACGAATCTGGCCGTCGCAAACGATACATACATTGACGGAAACAATGACGTCGACAGCCCGCTCAAAACATTTGCTGCGACGCTTTCCGTTCCGCAAAGTGCTGGTGCCAACCAGCGAATTCCGGTCACTGGATACGCTCAGGTAGGAATATCCGGCCTGAAAAAAGTTCAGGTCTGGGTTTGCCGTAAGGGGGCGGAGCCGGCTGACGACCCCTACTTCCTGACTGTCGACTGGACTGACGCAACGATTCTCGCTCCGCCGGAACGAGGCGGATGGGGTGGGGACCTTCCAAACTCAACAATCCCCCTTGAGACACTCGAATTCGACGGTGCAGGCCAACCCAAGACATGGCCGATGCGATTTAACAAAGTCCACTGGGCCGTCCTTTTAGATGGCCTGCCGGTGGGTGAATACAGACTCAGGTCACGAACGATTGATGAAAAGGGGCACCCGCAGCCGATGCCTCGTCCCTTTCGCAAATCTGGACATGCAGAGATCGAGAGCGTCAGCTTTTTCGTCAAATAAGCTAAACAATCTCGACGTTAATTCGAAATTGAAATTTCGACATGAAACCACCAAAGATGACGATATTTTCCCCTTCATCGAGAGGAATTTCGTGATCGTAGGAAATGCCACCGATATGGTGTTCGTTGACGATGGTTCCAAGTGACGAACCGCAGTCCTTCAAAATGACTTCGCCCTCTTCCATCTCGATGATCGCGTGATTCCGGGACACGTTGTAAGGCGAACGATCTTTTAACCACAGGTCATTCTGATCTGGCGGGGCTGCTTCAAATTCCTTTGCGGATCTGCCGATTCGGAACGGGAACTTCTGAATCCACATCCCATCTCGAGGCAACATGGAAGCCGCAAGGCGCGTCAATGGATGGATCGTGACGTAAGTCGTTTTATCCGGGAGGGCGACAACTAACGGTGTTGCCACTGCTGGTTGAGACGAAAGTATCCGCAACTGTTGGAAGAGCGCATTCATGTGAATGCGAAAATTGTCCGGAACAAGGTTCAACATCTGTTCAAATTCGTCCCGCGAAATTGCTGTCAGATGCACTTTCGTCACTGCCCGTGCAGACATTGTATAAGGCCGCGCATCGATCAGGCTCAATTCGCCGAAGACTTCATCAGGACCAAGCTGGGTGGCACAGTCGTTCGCGTCCCCAGTTCCACGACGCAATTCAATTTTCCCCGAATGAATCAGAAACGACTTTTCTGCCGGGTCGCCGACCATAAAAATCACCGCCCCAGCAGGGTATTCAAGACGTTCCATTCAATATACTCCAGCGAGCCGAATTCGCTGATTGGGTAAAATATGAACAGGATAACAAGAGTTTTTTTCGCGAATCGACCATGCCGATTCACGAAAAAAGCTCGGTGTACAAAACATAGGTCAATTGAGTGAACGTAATAGCATCATTTTGGGGGGCGTGCTACTGAATTTTTGTTCATTTATGGTGCGGCGATACTGGCGCATCTGCTTATTAAATTATTTATGTAAAAACGCTTTTGGATTGAAGCTGTTGCAAGTGAAGCAGAATTCGGATCGAAGATGACTTCTCTCATCGCCATGGTTAGACTCGACGTGGTTGACGGCGGCGTTCGCTGCGACAAATCCTAATGGATCATCATGGTAATCGGTTTCTTCCCACATACTGGAGCCAACGCGCGATGACAGCCTGGCTCTCAAATCACTTCTTTAATCCCACGTTTGTTGCAGGAGGGGCTTGCCTTATTGCAGCACCGATCGTCATTCATCTGATCAATCGGATGCGATATCGGCGGGTTCGTTTTGCAGCGATGGAATTTCTGCTTCAAAGTCAGCAGCGAAATCAGCGCCGACTACTTCTTGAACAATTGTTGCTGCTGTTGCTTCGAATCCTGATTGTATCAGGCCTGGTGATGTTGATTTCACGATTGATTCTCGACCCCGCACAGATGTCGATTTTTCGCGGAGCCCAGTCACATCACGTCGTCCTTTTGGATGACAGCATGTCCATGCGTGATCGCTGGGAAGACACCAATGGCTTTGCTCAAGCGATCAAGATTGTGCATCAGATCGCTGCCGGCGGGGCGCAGCAGCCGAATACCCAGAAGCTGACGCTGATCCGCCTTTCACAACCGGACCAGCCATTTTTTGTCGAGCGAAATGTCAACGAAGATTTTGTGACCGAACTAATATCGAAGCTCGACCCCCAGACTTTCAAATGTACTCATCAGGCTCTTGATCTCACGACAGGCTTGCAGGCAGCTAAAAAACTGTTTGGCCAGGAGCGAGGTGTGGTTCAGCATTTACACGTCATTTCGGATTATCGAGACCACGACTGGCGTGACCAGAAAGCGATTGCAACTGCGGTCGAGGGTCTCACGACAGCTGGCGTTTCGGTCAATCTTGTTCGTGCCGTACCTGAAACCCATTCTAACCTGAGCGTTGTTGAATTAACGGGTGATACGCAAGTTGCAGCGGTTGACGTGCCGCTTCGAATGCGAGTCGCAGTCAAGAATTTCGGTTCTCAGGTTGCTTCCGATGTTCGTTTGTCGATCTTTGATAACAACGATAAGCTCCCTGCGAGCGTTGTTTTCGAGAAAATTGATCCCCAGTCCGAAGTCGCGCATGAATTTGAAATTCGTCTGTCGACACCTGCGGTTCATAAAATTCGAGTCAGTCTCGATGCCGATTGTTTGCCCGAAGACAACATTCGTTCTCTGGCGATTGATGTTTCCAGATCCGTACCGGTACTTGTGATTGATGGAGATCCGACTGGCGAGGATGGTTCGTACATCGCCGACGCCATCGCCGCTGATCCTAAGGCAACCGGTTATGTCGCCAGTGTCGAGAATATCGAATACCTTCGACGACGTCCGCTTGATGGCTTTGCTTGTGTTTACTTGCTGAATGTTCCAGAACTCCCTGCAGATTCGATTGATGCTCTTGAGCGATACGTCGACGCGGGTGGAGGGCTCGCCTGGTTTGTCGGAGATGCCATTCGTCCGGCACATTACAATGAGGCCTTATTCCGCAATGGAAAGGGTCTTTTTCCAGTTCCTCTGGAGACAGCACCAAAGGAGCTTACTGTTGATCCGACAAGCCCCGGAGCGGACCTGATCACGACGAAACATCCGTTGTTTCGCATCTTTGCAGGCGAAGACAACGCACTGATCAAGCTCGTCCGGATCTTTCAGTTCTTTCCAACCGCGAAAGAGTGGGTTATTGACGACCAGCAGCGAGCGGACGGTGTTCAGACGATCGCCTCGATCAGAAATAAGAATGCTCTAATCCTCGAGCATTCGTTTGGCAAAGGTCGGGTCATCAGTTGTCTCACAACGGCGCAACCTGATTGGAATAACTGGGCGACCGATAACAGTTTCGTCGTTGTTCAGCTCGAGCTCGTCAAATACCTTGCAAGAATCGATCGTAATCCCGAACGCCGATTGGTTGGTGAGCCAATTGTGCTATCACTCGATCCTGCGGAATATTCGGATTCCGTCGAAATTTTGACACCAGGCGAAGAGGGAGACCGAACGACACGACTGCTGGCCTCGCCCGATGCTCCAGCCACTGGAGCGGCAATCGATAAAAAAACAGAGATCAATTCGAGCCTGTCGAATGAATCGATCAAGCCATCGCCAGACGCGAACAAGCTTGAAAAGCCGCTGAGGCTGTCGGCCATTTTTCGCGACACTGACGAACCAGGGGTCTACACCGTCCGTTTGTTACGTCAGAGTCAAGTGAGTGAAGACCGCTTGATCGCTTATAATCCGCAAGCTTCAGAAGGGGATCTCGGGCTCGCGTCGACGGTTGATCTTAAAAAGCGACTGGGAAATGTGACGGGAGTTTCGATTCAAGAATTTGGTCAGCTGAATTGGGTTGAAGGACGTGAGGCAGGTGCGGAAATTCGACAATGGCTGTTGTGGGCTCTGTTGGCATTATTGATCCTCGAACAAGCACTTGCCTATCGGCTCAGTTACCATCCACCTTCCACTGGCAACGCGGTTGTAATGGCTCGGTAAAAGACGTTGTGTTTTATCTCTCGTAAGAGACCTGTTGATGTTTGATTTGTGCCCGGATTCGCAGTTTTTCGTGTTGGCTGCAGCCGACTCAGCGACGCTCACGGTGCGCGAATTGGACTGGCCCACGTCGCCGATCGGGTGGTTGCTTCTGATTGGGGGTGGTGCGGCGCTGCTGGCATGGACAATCTGGCTTTACTTGCGAGACACTTCAGACTTGAATTGGTTCTGGCGTTTTTGGCTGACGTTGCTGCGAGTGGGAACGCTCGCCGCATTGCTTATCATCGCTCTCAACCCATCCGATCGGACTCAGAAACAATCGTATCGTCCGTCGCGAGTGGCTCTTCTCGTGGATACGTCACTTTCGATGAGGCATCCAGCGGGGAACTCTTCTGAGCGGGAATCGTCGACTGTTGATGCCACCGGTTCATCACGAAGCGATGTCATCAAGAATCTTTTGACGAAGGCAAACTTGATCGAGACGCTTCGACAACAGCACGAAGTCAGTCTTTTTACATTCGATTCCGTTCTGTCTGGTCCGCACCGTGTGTTTCCTCGCGCCGTCGAATCAGCTCATGTCGGAACCGATGATGGTCACGGTGTTTCATCTCCAGAACAGTCCCTTGACTGGGATGAAGTTCTTCGGCCGCGGGGGCTGGAGTCTCGACTGGGTGAAAGCCTTGATGAATTAATCCGACAAGCCAACGGCAGGACCCTCTCCGGGATCGTCGTGATGAGCGACGGAGTTTCTAATGCGGGGGTCGATCCGGTCACTGCGCATGATCGAGCTTTATCCACAAAGTCGAAGTTGATTGCCGTGGGAACAGGAACGACAGAGCAACCGGTCAATCTGGCGACCTCAGAGATCGCGTCTCCAACCGATGTTCAGATGGGTGATCCATTCGAAATTACTGCCTTTATTCAGGGGAATGGTCTGACCGGACGCGAAGTCGATGTGGAATTGTTGATGAAATCGGAAGGTGACACCGAACCAATCAGTGTTGACCGAAAGAAGGTGTTGTTGCTGGAAGATGGGCAGCCGGTTGAAGTCAAGTTTCCACGCAATTCGACGGAGGCGGGAAGGGTGACGTACGTTGTCCGCGCGACAACGCCAAATCGCGTGGCCGAGTTCAATTCTCAGGATAATGAAATCTCGTTCAGCGTAAACACGTTTGATCGACCGACTCGAGTTCTGCTCATCGCTGGTGGCCCCATGCGCGATTATCAATTCGTGCGAAACCTGCTTTTCCGTCACAAATCCTTCGATGTCGATGTCCTGCTTCAAAGCGGTGCGCCGGGGACCAGTCAAGAGTCGAATAACCTGCTTACGACCTTTCCCGAAGGAAGAGAACAGCTCTACGAATATGATGTTGTGATGGCTTTTGATCCCGATTGGAAAAGTATACCGGTCGAATCGTTCAAGCTCCTCAACGACTGGGTGAGTCTAGAAGGAGGAGGGCTGATTCTTGTTGCAGGTGACGTTAACACGCCGGTTCTGGCCGGAATGGCTGATCCGGGTGGGAGTGGTGCCGCAGGTGACGAACGATTCAAGCCGTTGTTAGAACTTTATCCCGTCGTGCTTAGCTCGTACTTTACGGCAGCGAGATTTGATCAGGATTCAAGTCAGCCGTGGCCGATTCAATTCACGAAAGAAGGACTAGGCCTTGGGTTCCTTCAACTGACGGACGACCCAATCTCGTCGGCAGCACGTTGGAAATCGTTCGCCGGAATCTATCGATGTTATCCGACAAACGGACATAAGGCAGGTGCCAAAGTCTATGCGAACTTCTCAGACCCACGAGCAGCCGCCGAACCCCCCGTCTTGATGGCAGGACAGCCGCTGAATAAAGGGTTTGTGTTCTACCTGGGTAGCGCAGAGATCTGGAGATTGAGGTCAGTCAGCGAAGATGATTACGACCGATTCTGGATCAAGACGATCAGAGAAGTCGGGCAAGGGCGGTCAAAACGCGGAACCAAACGTGGGCTACTCATGCCCGACAGCCACAAGCTTCTCATCGGGCAGACGCTCCGGATTCGAGCACGTGTCCTTGATGCGAAGTACGATCCGCTCGAAGCGGTAACGGTGTCTCTCGATGTTTACGACCCCAATGGAAAGCCACTCAATCCACCACGGCAGTTGCGACGCGACCCTACGAGTGCCGGCGTGTTTGTGGGAGACATTCGAGTCAGCCTGCCGGGAACTTATAAACTGGAATTGACGCTACCCGATTCTCGCGAACGGGTGACGGATGAAATTGTCGTGGCCCTTCCGAAACTTGAAGATGAAAATATTCGACAGAACGTACGGCTGTTAACAGACCTCGTCCGCGACACGGGGGGGAAATACCTGTCAGTGCCAGATGCGGCAACTGAACTACCGGGATTGCTTCCGGATCGGGGTGAACAATTCTATGTTGCGGAGCGTCTGAGAACACTTTGGGACCGTGAATGGGTCATGTATTTACTTGTGGCGATCCTGTCTGCAGAGTGGCTGACGAGGAAACTTTTAAAGCTGGCGTGAAAGCTCGAAACGATGACCTCACTGAATAGTCTTCCACCCGAAGCTCGTTTTATCCTTGACCAGCTTAAGTCACGGATTCGCTCGTACGTATTTTGGGAAGGTCTGGCGCTCGTTGTTGCCGTTATGGGATTCCTCTTCTGGGCAACCTTTGCGTTTGATTGGGCCTACTTCCAGCTGAGTCATCTTGAACTTCCACGCTGGTTCCGGGCGGCAGTGCTGATAAGCGGCATTTCACTCGTTGCAATGGGTGCATTTTCATGGATCGGACTCCGGATGTTCCGGGGATTCCGCACCAAAGCGTTGGCGATGGTACTCGAACGACGATTTCCCGAACTGGATGATCGACTTGTGACTGCCGTTGAGGCGGCAGAAGGCCCTGCGGAAAACGAATCTCCAGTAACGGCTGCAATGCTTCAAAAAACTTTGAATGACGTAGCAAAAGTCACAAAGTCACTCGACCTGGGATCGGTTTTTGACAGCCAGCCATTGCGTCGTGCGTCGATGGTCGCGATCGGATTCGTCGTTTCAATTCTTGGGTTGATGGTGGTCGATTCCGCCGCCATGGAACGTTGGATTGCGGGATACGTGCGACTGCAAGACGGCTATTGGGCACGCGAAACGGAACTTGCCGTGAAAGTCGTCGTTCAACCGGGCGGTCAATTACGAGATTTCGTCGATAATCGTTATCGCCATCCCAAAGGGGGAGACCTGGCCCTTTCAATTGAAGTGCCACCGGGAAAAACGCGTCCAGAAAGGATTCGTCTGGATAGCCGCTTGGGTCGGGGTTTGACACAGATCTGGCTGACTCCATCCTCAGACAATATGTTTCGTCACACGTTTGTGGGGTTGATCGAGGATGCTCGCCTTTGGGTCTCGGGCGGTGATTACAGTCACCCCAATCCGTATGTTGTCGAGGTCGTTTCACCGCCGGAAGTCACCAAGGTGACATTACACAGCTTGTATCCTGAATATACGGGTCTTAATCAACACGGGGCGAATGGAACTGAGCGAACGCCAAATGAGTTAAAAGGGTCACAGATCTCACTGCCGATGATGACTGATTTCATTATGGAAATCGCCGCGAACAAACCACTTCGCCAAGCGAGAATCGAAGGGGATGCGGGTCCGGTTCGATGGGAAATCACTCTCACAGCCGGGGCTAGTCCAATGATCGTACTGATGTCGCAAGATGGCAAACCACAATTGAAGTTCCCATTACCGGAATCCGATGGGGGCTTGGCAATCAACGGAAAAAACAGCTTTTCCCTGGCATTTGTGCTTGATCCGGACGGAGCTATCAAACTTCCTGCCGTTCTCAGGGAGTGGTCCGAGTCAGGAAAGCTGGTGTCCTTGCCACTTCCTCTGCCGCCGGACGGCTTATTGCGAGTCACGCTGGAAGACGAAGATCAGATTGTCAGTCCGACACCGACGCGTTTCACAATCAATGGGATTGTCGATCAGCCGCCAATTGTCGAAACGAAACTGAAGGGAATTGGAACCTCCATCACCAGAAAAGCTCGAATACCGATTTCAGGGACCGTAATTGATGATTACGGAGTTGCCTCGGTCGGGTTCGAGTTTAAGGTCGATGACGCGACCGAATGGCAAAAACGAAGCCTCGCAGTCACACCCTCAAATGGACCGCGTGAGTTCGCTCTTCAACGCTCCGAGAATGAAGCTTACGAACGTTTTGACGTGTTGCCACTCGACCTCTCGATAAAGCAGCGCCTCACGCTGACTGTAACGGCGATTGATTCGTGCACAGTCCCTTCGTCGCCGCCGCTCGGTTCACCAGTTTCTGCTGGTGAAGGCAACGTCGCATCGCAATCCGCCATGGCCCATCGATCACAAGGCTTGAAGTTTGTTTTTGTGATTATCCCGGAAGAAGAATTACTCTCGATGCTGTATGGCCGGGAACTCAATTTGCGAAAACGAGTTGAGCAAATAATTTCCGAGAGCAAAACCACTCTGACGGAATTACAGAATCAACACGACAAATTGTCGAAGCGAGAACTATCAACCCAGGGCGTCGGTGAGGGGGGACCAACGAACATCGCGCCAGCCGATGGAAGTAAACCGTCGACCCTTGATGAAAGGGTCAAAGCAAACCTACCGGGCTTAAACGCTGCCGCTGATCGATCGCTACACGGTGTCCGCAAGAACGCCATCGAAACAGCAGGCGTTGAATCAGCGTTCGCAGAGATCCGAGAAGAACTGATCAACAATGCCTCTGATACACCTGCGATGCTGGAACGGCTCGATGTCAAAATTCTCGCTCCGCTGAACGTGATCAATACGAAGAATTTCCCTAACCTCGATGGTGCGCTGGGATTATTCCGTCTGGCTCTGGAAAAAGAGACCGATCCCACGGTACCGCTTGAAACGTCAATCGACGAAATGACGACTCTGATCGAACGCCTGGAAGCAATACTTGGAGAAATGGCCGAAATGGCCCGTTTTGACGCGGTGCTCGAAGACCTCAAGAAAACTATCAAGGCCGAAATGGATTTGCTGGAAGAGACAAAAAGAAAACGGAAAGAAAAAGCCATAAAAGCACTTGAGTAATACCTGGCACTTGATCCCCTTGTTCGATATGAAGTCAATTCGATCCATCGTGTCAATTTCGACGAAGCTCTTCTGAAATAACCGCCATGCCGACGAAACGTGATCAAGCGATGAATCGGAATGCCGGTATGACCCGTCGTGATTTGGTTCTTCGCGGTGGTTTGGGGTTGGGTGCGATTCCGCTGGCGAATCAACTTGCTGCCAACGATTTGATGGCAATTGGGGCGCCGAAGACATCCTCGCCAAATCAGATGAGCCCATCATTCGGATGTGCCAAATCTGTAATCTTGTTCTGGCTTAACGGCGGTCCTGCTCAGCAGGAGTCCTGGGACCCAAAGCCATCAGCGCCAGTGGAAGTTCGAGGCCCCTATTCTCCCATTGCAACTCGGACGCCGGGATTGAATGTCTGTGAATTGATGCCTCGGACTGCGAATCTGACCGACAAGATCGCAGTCCTGCGAGCAGTCGTGACAAACGACAATGCTCATTCATCAAGTGGTTATGCCATGCTGACGGGAATCCCTCATCAGCCACTGAATGCCTAGAGCGCTACTGCAAAATCGCCAAACCTTCATCCCAGCGTGGACGCTGTGGTTCGTTATTTGCGTCCGGTTCGGAATGGTTTACCTGGTTCGGTTGTGCTTCCCGAGCATATCTGGAATGACGGTAATTTCCCTTGGCCAGGGCAAGACGCTGGGCTTCTCGGCCGAAAACACGATCCGTGGTTAATCCACTGCGATCCCGATTCTCCCTCATTCAATGTTCCGGACCTGACGTTTCCCCGCGAAATCTCATCGACGCGATTTGATCAGAGACGTGCGCTGCTGGAGCATGTCAATCGGCGACTGGATCAAACGTTGTGTAGTCCGCCGGTCGGACAATATTCTGAAGAATCCCAACAAGCGATGGGACTGCTGAGCGCCACTGCAAGTCGGAAAGCATTCGATCTTTCCAGTGAATCCACGACCGCCCGCGATCGCTATGGCCGTTCAAGGTACGCACAAAGTGTGCTCCTTTCTAGGCGGCTTGTCGAAGCGGGGGTTTCAATTGTTCGTATCAACTGGCCACGAATTCCCGACAAACCCAATCAGGGTGGCTGGGATACGCATGCGCAACACTCGCGATGCTGCAAGGATTTTTTGATGCCGATGATGGACAACGCCTATTCAGCACTTCTGGAAGATCTTGATCAACGGGGGCTTCTGGAGTCGACGCTGGTTGTCTGGGTTGGTGAGTTTGGCCGAACACCACAATTCAACGCAAACGGTGGCCGCGACCATTGGGGCCACGTTTTTTCAATGGCGATGGCTGGTGGGGGAGTTCGCGGTGGGGTGGTACATGGATCTTCTGACAAAGACGCGGCGTATCCTTTAGATGGTCGCGTTGAACCACAGGATGTCATCGCGACAATTTTTCATTGTCTCGGTTTTCAACCGGATATGGTCATTCACGATACGCTGCGACGGCCGATTCCCATCAGTCGCGGCGAAGTGATTCATCAGATTCTTTAAGTAGCGTTAATGTCCGATGACTTGAGGTTCGAGAAGAAGTGCAGTTACTCATCGAGTGACTACGCGGATTCATTCTGGGGCAGGTTCATCTATCTCTATCAGAGAAAAGGAAGCCTACGTTTTACGACGCAATTGCCTTGTCTGGAAGGTTGCGCTGAAGCTTTCGAAATTCCTTTCCAGATCTTACTGCGATTAAATTGGCCCGATTTTCGTCTTTGGCAAAACCCTACGGCGTTAGCAATCTCGAAGCAACTTTTACTTCGCATGGGAAGTCGATAACAGTAAATTTCATTCCATATAAATCACCCTTGAACCCCACTTGAGTCACAAGTGAACTGGTAGAACACTGGTATGAGACGTTTGAAAACGTCGCAGGTTTGGCAGGTCGAGTGGAACCGTCTCACCTTGAATCAGAACCCTCAGGTCTATTTGTGTCCATACTGTTTGTCGGTTCAACCTTCGTCGTCACTGTCGCCGCAAGGTTATTTGTTCTTGTGGCTCGTTCGGCGATTCTGACTCTTTCGCCAATTTTGGCTGGTTTAACGCGGAATTCTAATACCAGTCAGTCACTTTGTTACTTCGAATTTCCCGCCGAGCGGGGCGAAGTTAAAAAGCTTCGCTTCGATGAACTTGTCAGCCGCGTTCCCGCTGTAGGCTTTGCCGCCGACAAGTTCTAACTTCTTCACAGATGCTCCCGGCTTCAAGTCCAGGTCGTCGAGACGGACCCAGAATGTTGCTGGCGTAGTCGCCGAGTCGAACATCACGATTCGGTTGGTGCTGTCACTAATAGTACGCCAGATTGTCGACGAGACCCAGGGTTGGTTTTCGACATCAATTCCCAGCGGCGTGCCGACGCTTCGCATCACTGACAGCACCGACATCATCGCTTGAAAGTAGAATTTTTGACCCGCCACACTACTAATGTATTGTGGTTTCGTTTCCGTTGGGATTGCTTCCAGCAAATAGGTTGCCCGGACAAACCGGTCTGCGGCGCGGGAGGTGCCTGGTAACGACTTCGTTAAGCCGCCTGCCTCTTTCCAGTATTCCATGATGGCCAGCTGTTTGTCGTAAACAGGTGAGTTAGTCATGACTTTATACTGCTTGCCATGGTGGATAATCAGCTTGCCTATGACATATTCGAAGACGGCTGAATCTCCGGACGAGTCAGAGATGGCAAGGTGCATATTCGCCGGCTTGCCTGTAGGAAGGACTACGGTCTGCACCTCAAAGTTCTCTTTCTTCAGGTCCGCGACTGCTTCAGCTACGGTTGCATGATTGTCGAGAATGTATTGTGCCCACGTGCTCAGGCAAATGACCTTCGTTCCTTCCGGCGGCTTGCCGTAATCCGCCTCAGCCAGCGCCAGCATATTGACGACCAATCCCTTTTCGTTCATTCCTTCACTGGTGCCAATGTCGTAGCCGGTCACGATCAGGCTGCCATATTTTGATTCCCAGTTGATACTGTTAACTCCGCCCATTCCATCGCGTTTCATTCCACGAGGCAGGACCCACATGTTCGACTTTAAGTCCTCGCCCCAGTCCATCGAGCGACCTGTAATCACCGTGCCATCTTTGGCAATGTACAGCACGCGAGTGCAGGCTGAAGCTTGAACTGGAAATAAACAAACGGGCATCAGACCGAGAAATGCAATCAAAAAACGGTACCGAGCAATGTTTTGTCGCATAAGATTTTTCTTCGAGAAAGGGAATCGGAGCTTCGCTTAAAAACGCCGCGGTCACATTAACAGCGGGTTCTGTTGCCTGCGAGTAATCCGGACAAATTGAAAGGTTGAAAATCTCGTTGCTTCGCCTTCAGTCGCAATTTGATGCTTAAGTGTGCTCGTCATGGGAGTACCACTTTCGCATTCGGTAACCAAATCTGCGCAAAAGAGATCTTCATTATCAGGCACGAGATTCATCGGATTTCCGTCCGATAATCAGCAGCGTGCGCACGGGGATGCGAAACCCTCCGTCCGCGTCGATCGTAATCTCAAGCTGTGAAAGCCAGTCACGCGGAACAGCCGCCAATCGATCGTGAATCGCCTGAAAAGCCTCCGCACCGCTGCCGCCCAGTTCGCACCAGCGTTTAATCGTTAAACCATCAGGAATCTCGCAGCAGCGATTATCACAGGCTTCCACACGCAAGCCATTCGCCGCAAAAAGTTCCGTCCAGTGTTTCACGGTGTAGGAGCGGACGTGAGTCGGATCATGTAGCACTTCAATCTCATGATTAAGCGAGTCCAGTTTCGCGTCTTCATCCCCTTCCATATCAATGATTGCCAATTGGCCGCCGGGCTTTGCGATTCGCGTCATTTCGGACATCGCTTTCGGCAAGTCCTCGAAGTGATGTGCAGCCAAGCGACAAACGACCAAGTCGAAAGAGAATGACGGCAACGGAATTGATTCGGCAAAGGCCTCAACTGTTTCCACCGCGACATTCCTTTTCAAAGCCAGTTGCCGAACTTGTTCGAGCATATTTGGTGCGGGATCAACAGCGACAATTCTTGACGCAATTCCACCAAAACCGAGCCCTGTATGCCCAGCTCCACTGGCGACGTCACAGACGGACGTGACGCGGGGAACAAGTCCGTGCAAACGAGCAAGTGTCGGACTGCTGGTGTGAACCTCGCTGGTCGCGTAGTTCGAGGCAATTGTGTCAAAACGTTGGGAGGATGATGAGCTCATTTGAGGAAAACCAGGTAAACGTAAATGTTTCTACCGCGTTTTTGATATGCAGCGCTGCATGAAAAGGTTCGCGGCTAAACAATCAGCGACGAACGCTGGCGAGAAAGAAAATCGATCGGCAATGAGGCCTGTCCCTTTTGGGTCAAGTCGGCGAGAACTTCACCAATGACCGGACAGAACTTAAACCCGTGGCCTGAAAAGCCCGCTGCAAACGCAACGTTTTTCCATTCGGGGTGAAGATCGATCACAAAATGTTGATCGGGCGTCCGAGTGTAAAGGCAAATGGAATGACGCACCGGATCTGGATCGACGTCAGAAAGACACAGCGACAAGAACGAGTTTAGCCGTTCGAAGTCACTTGGATGACATGCCCGGTCGACATTGAGGGGGTTATTGACAGACTGGCCACCCGAGTGTTCTGCGACCTTGATCGTTGCTCCATCAAAACTTGGAAACCCGTAGAACGTCCCATGGGGCAACTCGAAATAAAATGTCGGGCATCCGCGATTTTCACGGAAGTTGGTGGAGTGACATTGAAACCAACCCACAAATTTACGTACGACATTGAGAGGCAAACCAAGACTGCTCAAGCATTCATTCGCCCATGCACCCGCAGTTATGACCAACGAATTCGCGTGGTACTCGTTGCTTGTGGTCTTCACGCAGACTGATTGGCCGTCCGATGACCACTCGACAACCCTCTCGTTCTCGATCATCGTCGCACCCAGTCGCCTGGCTTCGTCAATTTGGGTCTGCACACAATCATCGACGAGCAACGTTCCGGCGCCCGGTTCAAAAGCAACATCATGCTCCGCAGGAAACACGAAACCGGGAAAACGCCTTAATGCCTCGCTCACAGTAAAGTTTTGCAGTTCCAATCGATGTTGTTCGGCCGAAAGCCTTGCACCTTGAATCGTTTCGCCGTCGGCAGGCCCGGACAGAACAAGTCCCGTCTGACGGAACAAAGTTCGTCCCGTGTCTTTTTCCAGCTTATTCCATAACTCATAAGCCCGATGTAATAGCGGAACGTAGTCTGGATGCTCAAAGTACGCCTTGCGAATGATTCGAGATTCGCCGTGCGAACTCCCTCGATCGTGTCCCAATCGAAATTGCTCGATACCAAGAACACTGGCACCTCGACGAGCCAACTCAACGCAAGCTGCCGAACCCATTCCCCCGACCCCGATCACGATAACTTCATGAGCGTCAGATGATGGGTTACGAATAGGTAGGCTGCATTCGCGATGTGAACGTGAAATCATTGGTTCATTGCCGTTGAAAAGGCTTTCAGTCGGTTATTTCGTGGGCAATCAAATCGGCATACGTCTCCCGTCGGCGAATCACGGTCACGTTGGTACCATCAACCAGTATCTCGGTACCTCGAGGCCGCGTGTTGTAATTGCTGCTCATCGCCGTGCCGTAAGCTCCGGCGCTGAACGTGGCAAATAAGTCACCGCGTTTCATCGGTGGTAGAAATCGGTCTTTTGCAAAATAGTCACTCGACTCACAAACTGGCCCGACGACGTCTGTTTTTTCGCAGCCGTCGATTGCATCTTCTACATTTTCCGGCATCGGGACGGCGGGTTTTACTGGCCAGACACGATGGAATGAATCGTACATCGCAGGTCGAATCAGATCGTTCATCCCACCGTCCTGAATCACGAACAGCTTTCCACCTTCACGCTTGGAAAACACGACTCGGCTGATCAGTACGCACGAATTGCCTACGACAAAGCGGCCTGGTTCAAGGGCCAGTCGGCATTTTGCCTCCCGAACGGCCGGAACAATCACATCGGCATAAGCCGATGCCGGCAATCCTTCGTTACCGCGATAACTGATCCCGAACCCTCCACCCAGATTGATCCAGTTGATGTCGTGGCCGTCGCGTCGCAAGCCTTCAACAACTTCGATCGCTTTCTGACCCGCCGCGGCGTAAGGGTCGGTCGTCAGAATCGGCGAACCCAGATGCATGTGGATGCCCTTTAAAGCTAATCGCTTGTCTTTCAGGACTTTTGCAGCCAGCTCGCGGAACCGTTCGATGTCCATCCCGAACTTGTTCCCTTTCTTGCCGGTTGTCGTTTTTGCGTGTGTTTTGGCATCAATGTCAGGGTTAAGCCGTAGGGCAACCCGACCAACTTTTCCCAACGATCCCGCAACATCCGCGATCGCGTCAAGTTCCTGTTCGCTTTCGACGTCGAACATCAGGATATCGTTTTCCAGTGCAAACCGAATTTCTTCGTCTGTCTTGCCAACCCCGGCAAAGACGACCTTCGTTGTGTCGCCGCCCGCTGCCCTGACGCGATACAGTTCACCGCCCGAAACAACGTCGAAACTACATCCGGCGTCGCGAACGACTTTCAAAATTCCCAGCGTTGAATTCGCCTTGACCGAATAGCAGATCACGGGATCGACTTCTGCAAATGCGGTCTGAATCTGCTTCAACTGACCCAGAATAAACGATTTTGAATACACCCAAAGCGGCGTACCGTACTGTTCAGCCAGCTTCGCTACAGGGACATCTTCACAATAAAGTTCGCCATCGCGATACGGAAATGACTGCATGGTTTGGTGCTCTTGGAATCAGGCTGCGTAACAAGCCACAGCCGTTTATATTTTGATCAACGCGAACCGGGCGGCGTATGCCCCCGGATTATTCTCCGGATTGCACGACAACCCGGAGTCATCAAATCTTCGAATCAGTTGTGGTGCATCGCCAGCAACTCGGCGATTTGGACAGCGTTCGTCGCGGCCCCTTTTCGCAGGTTATCACTGACGCACCAGAACATTAAGCCGTTGGGATTCGTCAGGTCTTTGCGAATTCGGCCGATAAAAACCAGATCGCTTCCAGTCGACGTGTTAGGCATCGGATAGCCACCATGCGTTTCTTCATCAACAACTCGAAGACCTGGAAATGCCCGGAACAACCGCTTGGCTTCTTCCACCGGAATCGGTCGTTCGGTTTCGACGAGGACCGTTTCGCTATGACAATTGGCAACGGGAATCCGAACACATGTCGCTGAAACCTGGATCGATTCGTCTCCGAGAATCTTTCGAGTCTCGTAGACCATCTTCATTTCTTCGCTGGTATAACCCTGTTCCTTAAATCCACCAATCTGGGGGATCGCGTTAAACGCGATCGGCGACTTAAACACCTTGTGTTCATACGTCGTCCCGGCGAGGTTCGCACGTGTCCCTTCAATCAGGTCTTCCGTCCCTTGCAGTCCAGCCCCGCTGACAGCCTGATATGTGCTGACGATCACTCGCTTCACCTTCCCGGCATCATGCAGTGGTTTGAGCGCCATCACCATCTGCGTAGTTGAGCAATTCGGGCTGGAAATAATTCCTTTGGCATTCAGCGCATCCTGCGGATTAATTTCCGGAATGACCAGAGCCACATTGGGATCCATCCGAAAATACCCGGATTCGTCGATGACCTTGCAGCCCGCTTGCACGGCATACGGCAGAAATTCGGCAGCCACTTCGTCGGGAGTACTGGCAATGACGACATCAACCCCCTTAAAGGCTGATGGCTCCAATAGCTCGACGGTGTATTCCTGGCCTTTGAATTTTAATTTGGAACCGGCACTTCGAGACGACGCAAGAAACCGATACGTCTTTGCGAGCATCGGTCGCTCTTCAAGAAGCTGCAACATGATACGACCAACCGCTCCGGTCGCACCTACCATCGCCATCGTTCCAAACACAGTGATTTTTCCTCGTACTCGCCTTTGGTCTTTTATTTTGAGAGGCACCTGCCGCTCAACCTGTGCCGGAATCTTCCGACACAACTGAATGATACCCGCTAGGTTTACAAAGCCGCAATCATTCACAAAACTCTTCACTATTCTGTATCAAGTTGTAAGGCTGGTAGGGTTTGTATCGGCTTTACGCTCACGACAGTTCTCTGACGAGAGGCGACATCATGCTACGGTCAAATGGTTTGCCTCCCGGCCCGAAAGGCTCGTTGATCGGAGGTTGTCTCAGCCAATTCGGTGCCGGTCGACTCGATTTTATGCTCAAAGTGGCAATGGAATATGGCGAGATTTCGAGTTTTCGTCTGGGGCCCCGACGTTTTTTCTTGATTACGAACCCCGATCTGATCGAGCAAGTTCTGGTAACGGACGCAAAGTACTATATCAAGCACGTCGGTGCCCGAGCGTACAAGCCTGTTCTTGGCAATGGCCTGGTCACCAGCGAGGGAGAATTCTGGCTGCGACAAAGACGACTCAGCCAACCCGCATTCCTCAAACAGCGGGTTCAGTCCTACGCTCCGTTGATGGCTGATTTGACAGATCGCATGTTCGAAAAATGGAAACCGGGGTCGCTGGTTGATATTCACGACGAATTCAGCGGGCTCACCAGCGTGATCGCGCTCAAAACGCTGTTCGATCTCGACCATGCCGGCGATCGCACCCGATTCACCGAAACATTACGTCTCGCATTCGATTTAATGAGCCTTCGGTTTCGTCATATAGTAAAGCTGCCACTATGGATTTCCTTTGGCTCCAATCGAACCCTGAACCGATCGGTCAAGGAGCTTTACGGCGTCGTCGATGGATTCATCGCTGCTGGAAGAGCCAGAAGTCAGCCAGGCAACGATCTGCTGTCCCGCCTGATTGCCGCTCAGGACGAGGATGGAACGCGCATGACAGACCGGCAATTGCGTGACGAAATGATGACCTTATATCTCGCAGGCCACGAAACGACCGCGCTGACGCTTTCTTGGAGTTGGTATCTCATCTCGAAGCATCCTCAGGTTGAAGAGAAGCTTGTGTCAGAATGGAATCGAGTTTTGGGTGGTCGTACTCCAACTGCTGACGATCTTCCCTACTTGCCGTATACGGATGCTGTCATTACCGAAGCCATGCGGATCTATCCACCGGTTTATCTTCTCGGTCGCGAAGCAACACAGGAACTTGAACTGGGCGGTTATCGTGTCAAGAAGGGCTGTACCATCTTCATGAGCCAATGGGTCAACCACCGCGATCCACGCTACTTTCCCAACCCTGAACAGTTTCTTCCCGAGCGATGGGAAGACGGACTCGCCAAACGTATCCCCAAATATGCCTACTATCCATTCGGCGGTGGTGCCCGAGCCTGCATCGGCAATACATTCGCTTTAATGGAAGCCGCGATAATACTCGCTGCGGTTGGTCAGAAGTACTGTTTCACCACTGAGCCGAATGCTCGGATCGAGTTGAATCCTCAGATCACTCTAGTGCCAAAGTTTGGCATTCCTTCGACGCTGAAGATTCGGAATTGAAACTTGAGATCAGGTAGTGAGTTCCCACGTTCGTTCTGACGGGTGCCAATCGGTCAGCGATGGTGATGCAACATTCGCACAATTGCAGTATAAAACCAGTTGATTTGAAGCATTTTGTTGCCAAGAAGCATCCGAAGAAAGCTACTCGATTGTCCGTACCCGATCTTTCCGACCGTATTATCCGGCTCGAAATGGCCGTCGCCCACCTGGAACACGAGTTGGAACAGATGCACTCTGTTTTGCTTGCGGTTCAAGCCGAGCTTAAGACGACACGCGATCAGATGTTAAAGCTCGAACGCCGCCTGGTTCTTGCGACCGAAATTGACGAACAACGCGAACCGATCGACGAACGACCGCCGCACTATTAACTCTCGAAAGAATGAGCGATAAAATCCATTTGGAAGGTTAAGGATTCACAAGTTGTCACAAGATTCTCTCGAAGTCTTACTTCAACGTTGGCAATCAGGCGAATGGGACGTCGCAAAGCTCGAAAGCGTTCTTCGAAAATCGTTTGAAACAACGACGATCACTCCTGAAGTTCAGATCGACGTTGATCGCGA
>CAIOKO010000045.1 GCA_903858935.1 uncultured Schlesneria sp.
AAAGTAGCCATCATCGCTCCGCGTGATGAGCATTGTTCGAGAAACTGCCAAATACCAAAAAACATCTTTTCAAACGAAGGATTCAAACGAAGGATTTGTTCCGAAGCTGAGGCAACGATTGAATCGTGTCCGACACATGCTCATCACGCGGAGCGATGATGGCTACTTTGGAAAAAATCCTCCGAACCGACTTATCAAGTCTGGATTCACACCTGCCAACGCACTACAGCGTCGCGATCAGATCTTTCACTTTGCTTTCAATCAGATTGCGTACTTCGCGAAATTGTTCGGGCGTCATGTCGCGGGGATCAGGAATCTGCCAATCCAGCCGTTGTTTGGCGAGAACCAGAGGACACTCGTCGCCACAACCCATCGTGATGGCCACTTCGACTTCTTTCCCATTGAAGCCGTCCAACCCCTTTGACGTATGAGTCGTCAGGTCGTACCCCCAGTTCGCGCATCGCTTCGATCGCTTTCGGGTTGACTCGTCCGGATGGCCGGGACCCGGCACTATATGGTTCGACCTTGCCATTCCCGTGCATCCGGGCAAACGCTTCGGCCATCTGACTTCGGTTCGAGTTTTCCACACAGACAAAGACGACTTTTTTCACGAACAGATCTCCTTTGCGGTTAGCCGACAACAACAGTCACTCCCTTGTACACACCGGCAGACCAAAACGCTGGCACAGGCACCCAGTACCGGTGCCGTAAGATAGATCCACAGCGAATCAAACCTCATTGAGACAATTGCTGGAGCCAATGACCGAGCCGGATTCATTGACGCTCCACTGATGGGGCCACCAAACAGCGCTTCCAGTGCGATCACTGCCCCGACAGCAACACCTGCCATGGCTCCCTTTTCTTTTGGACCGGTGGAAACACTGAGGATCACAAACATCAAGATCAATGTCAGGATGAATTCCAGAATAAATGACTGGGTGACACTTCCGGCCGGAATCGTTGCCCCCAGCGTTAATTGAGTCGGAAACATCAGTCGAAGTGTGGCACTCGCAAGAATGGCACCAAGGGATTGGCTGATGATGTAGGGAACAACGTGGCATCCTTCAAACCGTTTTGCAACGTAAAACCCCAATGTGACCGCTGGGTTAAGATGGCACCCTGAAACATCCCCGATGGCATAGATCATCGCCAGGACAATCAGCCCGAATGTGAGCGCAATTCCAGCGTGAGTCACGACGCCACCGCTGACGTCATTAATGACAATGGCACCTGTCCCCGCAAACACCAGGACGTACGTACCGAATATTTCGGCACAAAGTTTTCTGGTTTCCGTTTTCAACATCAATACTGCTTTCCTGATGGACATTGACGTTTGTTGCTGACGTCTTCTAACAGTCCCAAGCCATGGACACATAGAGACCGAACGCATTCGTCATCAGGCCGACAATGAATTTTTAGTCCATTCTCGACGTGATAAAGTGATTCGAAGATGGATAGCCGAGCAAGTTGGTTCGAGATCGCCTGAAGTTTCATTATAGTTTGGACGGCGGTCATTCGTCAGGGTGACGATCACAATCAAAAATCGGGGTAATTTGATGAGTGAAGTTGCAGACACGGCCAACCCGGCCGCACTCGGTGAGATGGCACGCGGTTACTTCCGAGGGAAGTTATTGGTGGCTGCTGTCAGGCTGGGGATCGCCGATGCTCTTGGTGACGTCGAGAGGGGGCTCGACGAGATTGCACTGGCAACAAAGGCCAATCCAGACGCTCTTTATCGCCTGATGCGCGCGTTGGCGAGTATCAGTGTCGTCGCCGAAGTGGCACCCGCTCGATTCCGGCTAACTCCGTTTGGTCAGCCACTTCGCAAGGATCTTCCCGATTCAGTCTGGGCATCGATCCTGTTCTGGGCCGACTTGTTGGCCGATTCGTGGACCTATCTTGCGGATTGCGTTCAGGCAGGAAATCGGGATGGTGCCGCGATGGCACGAGAACGCGACGGGACAAAATCTCGCTGGTCGGTGGAACCAGATGCCAAAGCAATTTTTCATCACGCCTTTGCGGAATCAACGGCCGCGAGTATGGCTCCGTTTGTATCGGCTTATGACTTTTCGACTTGTCAGGTCGTTGCAGATCTGGGTGGAGGTGGCGGCGGATTGCTCACGGCGATTCTGACCGCAAATCCCCAGGTTCAAGGAATTCTGGTCGACCGGAATGAAGCGGTGACCGCAGCGGCAAACAAGTTCGCTTCGCTCGGACTGGCGGATCGTTGTCAGTTTCAGGCCGCTGATCTGTTCGAGTCGGTTCCTCGTGGACCGGACTTGTACGTTCTTCAAAGCGTTTTGCATGGATGCGACGACAACAATGCACGGCGCATTCTGAACAACTGCCGGGCGGTGACAAAGCCTGAGGGCAAACTTTTAATCATCGAAGTTGTGTTGCCGACAACGGTCGCATCGACCGATCAGGCCCTGGAGAAATTGCTGATGGCCGATATCAACATGCTGGCGGTGACAGGAGGCCGCGAGCGGAGCGAGGCAGAGTGGAAGTCACTGCTGTTGTCAGCAGAGTATCAGGTGACCCGGATCGTCGCTGTTCGAGGTGCGACCGCGAGTATTATCGAGGCCGTTCCGTGTGAGTGATCCAACGAAACCCCACTGCCGCAGGGGCTTTTTGTTTGTTCTTTTCTGACGAAACCTGGGATACTTACTGCCCCAGGCTGTACTGGGTCGCCGCTTTGCGGCGCATACATCAAGTCCAGGCATGTTTGGGCGCCGTGTCTCATTTTTTCTTGAGAGAAAACGATCTCGACTCGTTTGATTTTTTTTCACGCCGTCTCAAAGCCCTGGCGTTGTTCGCGTTTCAGCCAATTGTTTGCTTCTTTGTCACCAATGAACTCTTCTTTCTCTGAATCCCACTTGAGCGGGCGACCCAGGCGCATTGAGATATTGCCCAGGTGGCACGTGGACACGGTCCGGTGCGAACTGATGACATCCGACACCGGCGTTTTACGCGATTGAACGCAGTCGAAGAAATTCCCCATGTGATTGATGATCGCGTCAAGCTTCCCAACTCGCGACGGTCGGTCCAGGTTGTCGTAGTTGTAAACCTTCCAGTCTTCGCGATGGAGTGGCTGCGTCTTCAATGCGTCAACCGGAGCGCCTGTGATCTTGCCGCGATTAACGAACAATCTTCCCGCATCGCCGGTAAAAAGAATTCCATTGTCACCATTGTCGGTGACCGTCATCGTCACTCCGTTGGCAAACTTGTAGGAGACGTCGAAGTCGACCGCGACGTTAAAGCCGTTCGCCACATCGGGCATTTTCGCAGTACCAGTGATCTCGACAGGCTGAGAATCGATCGCCCACTGCGCGATATCAATGTGATGAGCACCCCAGTCGGTCATTTGACCCCCTGAATACTCGTACCACCAGCGAAATGTGTAATGCGTTCGCTCTTCGATATACGGGACATCGGGAGTTTGGCCCTGCCACAAATTCCAGTTGAGATGTGCCGGGGGATTACGAGGTACGAATGAACCACTCGTCACGTTCTTACCCAGCACGACATCGACTTTCTGCAGCTTGCCGATCCGGCCTGCACGGACCATTTCAACGGCGAGCCGAAAACGATCGTCGCTGCGCTGCCATGATCCGACTTGAACAATCCGGCCCGTCTCGCGCACGACCTTCGTCAGTTGCTTCCCCTCGTCGATTGTCAGCGTCAGCGGCTTTTCGCAGTAGACATCTTTGCCCGCACGGCAGGCATCAATCACCATCTTCGTATGCCAATGGTCAGGACTGCCGATCGTGACAACATCGACATCCTTGCGACTGATCAGATCGCGATAGTCTTCGCAGGCGAACGGCGTACTGCCGAAAGCCGCCTTGGCTTGATCCCGCACATTACGATCAACGTCACACACGGCGGTGATGTCGCCGTAGAGTTGTGCTTTGTGTGCGATGACACTCCCTTGATAACGCAGCCCGATCGCACCGACTCGTAACCTGTTGAGTGACGAGCCTGGCGAAGTCGGTTGAGCCGACGTCGTATGGACCCCGAACGTCAGTCCGAGTCCAACTGCTGCGGAGGCTGTCAAAACATCGCGGCGGCTAAGTCCGGCATCCGACGCAGATCGAGGTGAAGTCATGGAGGATTTCCTGGCGAGAGACTGCTCAAGTCATTGAATGTGGAGAGTTGAAGTACCTACGCCCCAAGATTTCGATGATGCTCGCATCTCAGGCGTTCGGCATTTTGCGAGTGGGGTGTCAATTGTTTGCATCTGGTCACGTAATGAATTTGTCGTAGTCGGCATGGGAGCCGATCCAAATCCACTGTATCCCATCCGGCGCATCAATTCCGATTGCCCGGTAATGAATTCCAACACGTGCTGACCACAGTTCGTCAATGCGTTTCAACTGAAGTGACGGATGACGGTGGTTTTCCTTGAGCAGTTCGAAATTCTTATCAGCAAGCTCTCGAACTTCGGACGGGAGCTCTTCGTAGAAGGCCCAAAAGTCCGATGAAGTGTAGTGCTTCAAAGTTCTCGGGCCTTTCCCTGAACAAATTCGTTTCGCGCATTCTCAATCAGTCGATTCAATTTACCTGCCTGGAGGTCAGATTTAATCTGCGCATCCCAAAGTTCGTCATCCAGTTGCAGAAACCAATCCCGAAACCGGCTGAAATCCTCTTTGGGTAATTGACGAACGCGAGTTTCAAGCTCTTCAATTTCGCTCACGTCGATACCTCCATAAACTCAATCTTATGATCGTCATCACATGACAAATTGCAGGGATAGCAGCGTCAAATCAATTCCGCTACCAAAAAGCATTCACGATCGCCTCACTAAATCGCTCGGTTCTCGTAAATAATCGAGCCGCTTGACTGATTGCGAACATGACTATGTTGAAGATTTTATCGTACCGTATCGACGTCGGATAGATCACAAGAATTTCACCGAAATCATCAACCCGCAAATCGACGACAATTACTCGCCGAGACAAGACCTTTCGAGACAAGGGCTTTACCAAACATGAAACGTCTTCTCATCGCGACCATCGCCGTCCTGTTGCTCTTCATGCTGTTGGGCACCGTGTGGACAGTCTTTAAAAAACGTGGGGCGATTGACCCGTTGCCGGAATCCGAAGTGGAGCGGACCGTCACCGAAAAAGGGAATACGTACAAGCTCCACAAGGGACGTCTGTATCGGGTGAACTCGAAATCGGGAAAATGGGAATTCGCCCAACAGGTGTACGACCCGGACTTCTACAACAAGAATTACATCGAACGCGATGGTGTCATCTTCCGCACTGTGCCTGGGAGCGAACCCGTACCGGTCAAGCAGATTTTCTCGGACGATTTTGAAGGGGCAACGCACCTTCGGGAATTGATCGATCTGAAACGGGGTTGGACAGCCTGCGAACTGCAATCCCCCAGGGCACCAGCGGTCAAAGACTATGTGCAGCTTCGAAATCGGATCATGAAACGTGAAGCGGATTTTCTCGACAACCGCATTGAGCCGAGTACCGAAGTCGTCCATCGCGGAACGACGGCGCTGAAGTTCGTTTCCGTTCCCCCCAGCCCGGGAATGGTCACCGCCAAATCATCTTTGTCTACCGAACTGATGCATTTCGTGAAGGGGGACGATGTCTGGATGTCACTCTGGTGTTACGTTCCAACGGACAGTGGAACGCCATTCACCGTTCTCGACCTTGAGACAACCTGGATCAACCAGCATCCGGGGATGCGGATCGTCATCGAGGAGGGTAAGCATGCCTGTTTTCAGCTCAAAGGGTACGAGCATCCGTATTATCGGCAACCCAAAGGTCAGGAAGTCGCGTTTCCTAAGGGACGATGGGTACATCTCAAGGCCCATCTGCAGCTCACGGAACAACCGGATGGCGTGATCGAACTCTGGCAGGATGGTCAGAAGATCATCGACACGCAGGGACAGACACTGGTGTTGGCAAAGACGATTTACAACAGCTTCGAAATCGGGATCAGTGCGTATAACGAGAAACAGAAAACCGCGACTCTTTATCTCGATGACGTCTCGATTTCCGATCAGCCTATCCACGACTGATGGGCCAAACTTGCGGTGCCGCCTGGCTCCGTCGATGTGAGACGACCATCTTCATTCAGAAGGATTTCGGTCAAACATCAGGTCACCACGAAGTACCTGGCGCGAGCTTCGCCCGCAACCCAATCACAAGAAGAAATTGAACCACGAAAAACACGAAACAAATTCAGTCAAGGCGAGCCGGCGTCAGCCCCCGGACTCTTTTCTTCTACAAATTCTTCGCGGCGCGAGAAGAAATCAAACGTTAGTACCACGAAGTACACGAAGAGCACGAAGGAATCGGAGCACTAGACGCTTGATGCCATCATTCCGCCTGATAATGCTAAAGTTGAAAAATCACCCGTACTTCGCGCGAAACCGTTTCGTGTCATTCAATCACGCGATTGGAATGGTTGTCGAACTGCGCCTTCGTGCTCTTCGTGTCCTTCGTGGTGTTCCTCTGCCGAACACTCGTTTTGTACTTTGCCACTGATAGTAGAAGATGGTTAAACAGCGGAACGGTTTTCTGTGGAACGTGTCGGGCACGGGACACAACTCTTTCTCGACATCAGGAAGTTCAAACGAGACGGCGAGCACGTGTTAATTCATTCGACACGGGCCTCAATACGTTCAGATTTAATGGCTCGTGTTCGACATTCGCGTGCGAAAAATCATTGCATTTTGACCGAAGTGCATTGTCCCTCGGGTATCATCGCATTTTGTCAGCCAAATTCAGCTTGCATGCGCTCCCAACGAAAGACCAATCCATCTTCAGGGTCCATGACCTCGCCGACCAGGTGAAAGCCGCACTTCGTGAGAATCCTCGCCGATGCGTCGTTATCCGACTTCGTATGGGCACGGACGAGCCGGACCTGACCGCTGGCGAACGCGAACTCGGTCAGCCCTCCGGCCGCCTCGGTGGCGAACCCACGGCCGCAGTAGTTCGGGTCCGTGTAATAAGCCACCTCGACGATCCCCTCAGCGTCCGGCGGTCCTTTAAACGCACAACTGCCGACGACCGATCCACTCGTACGTTCGACCATATTGAACGTCAGCGACCACGGGTCCCCCGCCACCGTCGAACGAACTCGAGCGATCCAGTCGGCGGAGACTTCAGCCCGAATATCCGGGGGGAGCGAATCGATCCAGGTGAGTACCTCGTCGGGAGTCTGGAGCACCAGATCAAGATTTACCGTCGAAACTGTCACCATCAGTGCCTGCTCCTGCTGCCGGACGGGCGGATTATGAAATTGTTGGCCAATCAGGGTCGTTATTGGGGCAACGAAAATCGAAGATTGGTGGTTCGATGCAGGAACATTCAACGTTCTTCCGGCCCAACAGGGCCAGCAGTTCAAATAGCCTAGCCCATCGGGCTCATCGTCCAAGCTAAGTATTCAATTGTTTTTGAGAATTTGGTCCAAAAGAATCGTAACAATTTGCGAAATCTCGCATGCGTTGGAGTCCAAACCAAAGTGTCTGAGTTCCTGGTTCCGTTTTTTTGCGGTTCACATATC
>CAIOKO010000046.1 GCA_903858935.1 uncultured Schlesneria sp.
AGTGTTCGTGAACTTCAGGAAGTCCTGTCCGGAAATGTAGTTTGCGAAGATCTGGATCGTTGCACCCGTCAGATTGGCATTCGAAATATCGGCGGCTTGAATCGAAGAAGTGATCAAAACAGCCGGATCATTCTGCGTGTAATTGACGGGAGCCAATTCGACGCCAGTCAATACGGGACCATTGCCAACCGGAGTGAAGCTGATGACTCGAGTTGCCGGGCTGCTTGATAGCGAGCCATCTGTTGCCACAAACGAAACTGTTCGAGGCAATGTCGTCGGGAAGCTTGCTGAATTCTTATATTGAACCGATTCCAGGGCCGCCTGATAGTTTGCAACGGTGTCAACACCCGTGAGTGTCAGCATCCCCGTTGAAACATTCCACGTTCCGTGAATGGTGTTTGTATTCGTGAAAAGCAACTGATCCTGAGTTGCCGAATAATTACTCGTGATTTGCACAGTCGCCGATGGAAGTGTCGCATTATCGGGATCGATGACAGTCGCCCCCGGGGAGACTGCTACGGTGGTGCCAGGTAAATAGTAAAGACTTCCACTGTCGGTCGTAATCGTTGGTCCATTGTTGACCGGAATCACGGCCACATTTCGTGACTGCGAACTGACCCCTGTTGGTGAATGGACCGAAAAGGTAATCGTCCGGGACGAGACCGTTGGGTTAAATGACGAGTTGAAATAGCTGATCGATCGCAGCGCGGCCTGGTAGTTCGCTGTGGTGTCGGTACCGTTGAGGCTTAATGTGCCGGTTAATGAATTCCACGTTCCAATGATCGTACTCGTGTTCGTAAACAACAGATTGTCGATTCCCGCCTGGTAATTTCCAGAAATCTGTACGAACGCTGCCTGGAGAACATCAGCCCCCACCGGCGTCACGGTCAATGTCGATGTGACCTTCGTTGTTGATCGCTCGACGTAGATCAACGAGGTTGTTTCGATACTCGTCAACAGCGCCGTACCCGCTTTGAATGCGGTAAGTACGAGATCGTTACCGTCGCCGCCAGCATAGTTCGCTGTAAACGAATACTGCGAGCCCTGGTATGTCGTAGTCACGACACCTCCCTGAGGAAGGTTTGTAAATGTCCCGATGATCGGCTGATTGGAAGTGTTATTGACAACAGTGATTTTTGTTCCGACGGCCGGAGCAAAATTCAGTGACAGGTTGAGCGGTGAACTGCTTGCCGTGAATCCATTAGTTGACAGTGGGAAGCCTGTCGCGATTCCCGTGACATTGACTCCCCCTTTTCCTGATGTCAGGCTGACTTTTCCGCCGTTGCCATCGAGTGCTGTGGTCGTTGTGCCACCGTTATCCAGGATGATTTGTCCATTGCCAGTGGTTGACTGGACAACAATCGTTGGAGCGCCAACGGTTGTCGCCGTTTTGGCCTTCGTAAAGGTCAGGTTGCCTAACTGGCTTGAATCACCAAACGTGACTGGCCCCCCGTCGGTGACAATATTTGCCACTTCCGCCGCAGTCAGATTGACTCCGACAACCGCGGTATCCAGACCACCGATACTCATCGGGAGACTAGGGACTGACGTACGAATCGTAACGCCGCTGCTGTTGAGGCCAACACCATCAACCAGTCCTGCAATCGTCATATCGGCACCACGTAACGTGATTGCCGTCGCAGTACCTTCGGTTGACGCAACAACGTCACCTGCCGCGATCGTGAGTCTTCCGACTCCATTGTTTCCCTGGTCATTGGCCGTGACATCTGCCTCGAGTGTGACCTTTCCAGCGGCGTTGATGGAGCTTCCGGTTCCAATGGTCAATGAACCCGCAGCGGCCAACCAGACCCCTCCTGCCGTCGTGATCGGTGCGCTCGCCTCAGTTATGGCACCATGAACGACGGCTCTCAAAGTTCCATCCAGCTTTATCGATCCGGAGATTGAAGCGCTATCGCTACCGGCATTTCCGGTTTCAATATCGACACTCTTTACATTGGCACCGGTCGCCGCCGTGCCATCGATGCCGGGAATCGTGATCGTATCGCTGCCGTCTGTTAATGGTGTCGCCCCGGTGTTGACCGTTAATTGCTGGACATTCCAGATGGCAACCGTTTCGATCGCTGTTCCCGTTGTTGTTCCGGAAATCACCAGCGATTTCGTGCTTCCAACACCAGCAATTCCAGCGGTCAAATTCGTCCCGTTGGCGATCAACAGGTTGCTGTTTTGACCGGAAGGACTGACGGTGACACTTCCAAATCCGGACATATCGAGTGGTGCGAGGCCATTGAATCTGATCGGAATGTTGTCAACAACCACAACTCCCTGTTTTCCATTGACCCCCGGCACATTGCTGGGGAGATAACTGCTGATGTCCGATGTCGTCCCCTTAATGGCCAAACCGTTACTTCCCTGCCCGCCGTCATAGTTAATGCCGTTGAGCGGAATGAAATTGCCATTGCTCAGGTCGACCGTCAACTGGTCGTTACCCGAATCCCCGGCAACGATAATCGATGTAAATGACTTCAGAGCGAACTGTGATAACAACGATCCGTTCTGCAAAATTTGAACCTGGGTCGGATCGGTTGGATTTTCTTGCAACGTAACATTGTTGACACCCACACCCATATCAATAAATAACGATTTATCGGATGAGATGCCGCTGGCAGATGTCGTCAATAAATAGGCCCCCGGTCCGAATCCGGTCGGCAGCGTGAACTGTGTACTGACAACGGCGCTTCCGGTTTCGACTCCCGGTGTCCAGTTCTGCGTTCGGGCATAACCGACCGTACCTGAGGAACTGGTCAGTGAAACGATCGGGTAGTTAGAAGCCATTTCGGCCCCGCTACCGAACGATGCCCCGCCGGAAATTCCATCGAGTTGTGTTCCTGTCAGAGTAAACGAAGTCGCATTAGCGGTAATTCCCGTGACGGTGGGCTTCCACGCGGGTTGAGGATTTCCCGTCGGGGAAAAAGTCCAGATGACACCGGTCGTCTGATTGCTCAATAGAACCTGGCCGTTTGGTAGCGCCAGCATCCGTAGATTACTTGCGGGACCGCTAATCGAGTTATTCAATAGCCCGGCAGGTGTGACATCGGAAATTGCATTTGTCACTGGATCAAAATCGAAGAAGTATGTCGGACCATTGGCAACGTGGTTGTTGAATTTATCGACTCCGGGAGAATCCGCAGCGAACAGGAAGTGTCCATTGGGAAGCATCACTCCAGGAGTTGAGTCGGCTCCGATCCCTGCTGGCAAGACCGGACCAGCCAACCAGGTGTTTGTCGTCGGGGTGTAGATGGCCGTGTTGCCATTGGCGCCGACAAAGAAGGCTCGTCCATCAGGAAGAAGTGTTGCAGGTCCAAGCAGGTTTCCGTAAGTGGAACCCGTCAGAGCAACAGGAACCGATCCGGCATCGACCCATGTCCCCGTTGCTGAAACGTAGCGTTGGGCTTTCCCCGATCCGCTGGCATCGTATGACAGGACACTCCCGTCGGACAAAAGGACCCAGTTTTCATTGTTGCTGGAATCCGAATGCAACTTGGTGCCTGTCGGAGTCCATGTATTGGCGACAGGGTCATAAAGGTAGGTTTGGGGACCGTTAATATAGCCAGCCAGGACCTTGCCATTTGGCAGAACGATGGTCGGGCCGTCTCCAAATTGTCCCTGCGGAAAACTGGCGATCGGAGTCCACGTATTCGCCACGGGGTCGTAGATTTCGCCGGTATTATTGTTTGTCGCCAGTGTGGGGTTCAACGGATTGGTATAAGTACCGCCAAGGACCAGAACCTTACCACTCGGCAGGACGTTTTGACCGTTTAACAGCCTTGATTTGGTCGATGACGCCAGATTGGACCAGGCGCCGTTCGTATAACTTCCCGTTGCATCGGGAGTGAGTCGTTTGAACTGGTTGGTGACACCACCCGATTGAACCATCACCGAGCCGTCAGACAGCAACGTCATCACACCCGACGATCCTGCAGGATCAGGGACTGTGACAGGGACCCAACCGGTCGGTCCCGTCGGGTTACCCGCGAGATCGGGAACAAAACTGTTTGCGACCGGTGAACCAATTCCGGTCACCAGATCGTAACCTTTTCCCGCCGCGAATCCGTTGTTTCCTGTTGTGATATCGTGGAAATCGGCCGCAGGTAATTTGTAGATGGCGGGAAGTGTCTGAGTTGATCCATCGAGCGTCGTCTGGCCCGAAATAATTCGTCCCTGATCGACAACCGCCATTACACCACCAAACATTGGTGCCGACAGACTTGTCCCGCCGACCGTTCCCCAAGGCCCTGTTGAGCCATAATCATAGGTGTCGTACACGGGAACACCTGAAGCAGGATCGGCATCCATCGAAACGTCGGGATTGGTCCGCTGCCCGCTATTCTGCACACTTTTCTGGTATGCGGGTTCTTTTTCGTAAGTACTGGTACCACCCCCGCTGCCGCTCCAGCCAGACTCACTGATGTAGTTGCCCCCCGCATCGATATTCAGTCTTGTTCCTCCGACACCGACAACATTCGGCGAGAGTGCCGGGTAACCGCCCGGCGCGCCGTTATCCCCGGTGGACGCGACAAATGTCACACCCGGGTGTCCGTTCGGGGTCAGGAAGTGAAAATCAAAACTCGAGATCCCGGGGAATTCACCACCACCGAAGCTCATCGAAACAACCGTGACACCGGCCATATTTCGTGCCGTGTCAACTGCAGTAAACAGGTCGTTATACGAGGGGATGTTCGCTTCGAACAGAATGATGTTGGCCTTCGGCGCCATGACGTGCGCCCATTCAAAATCGAGCGATTCCTCAACCGCCCACGAACCTCCTGGACCGGCGGGGTCAGTTCCCGGCAGATTCGTCCCACCAAACTCATCCAAAACCTTGAAACTTGGAGGGTCTGGGAGACCGAAATACGCATCAAACGCCGCCAAATCCGATAGGGCATTCGGGTCATTATAAGCGTCGACAATTGCGATCGTTTGCCCCGAACCGTCCCCCGTGATCCCGCCAAACGTGATCGAATTCATGCCGTACGCTTGCCGCATTTGGGCTGGCGTAATTCCCGCCGGTGCCGCTGTCCCGTCATTTGTCACGCCGTGCGGATGCGCGAGAACGAAGTTGGTGTGTGCCATTGTCAGCGGGTCCGCGGCTGGTGCACCGCTCAACATCCGGCGAGATTCCAAAGTTTGAATCTCGATGCTGACAACCGACCATTTTCGCGCCTGTCTGGCACGGCGTGCTGCCCGGTGTCCCCGCGTTCCGTTGATGAGCTGTCGCACTGCCTTTAGCCACGAATGACGCACCATGTTCAAGATTCCCTTGCTACGTAGTCTACTGCGAAGAAACGGACAGCCGGTCAGTCAGACCGCCAGAATCTGGACGAATACAAAGACCCATTGAATAAAATCGAATTTGCGGGTTGTACGCTGAATATCAAAAGATAATGGGGCTGTGGATGCGCAAGCAAGCAATTTTTGCCCATACGACGCAATTAAGCGAAGTATTTCCGAGCAACTGTCTGTTTTTCGTAGAGGAGGCTTCCAGCCGCCTCAAGTCTTTTCCTCAGCGGCTCGACGCCGAATCGCCCCCCTGCGTTTCATCTTTTTCCTCTGACAATTGCCAGCGACCTCAAGGTGCTTTTGAAATCGGAACAACACCTGTTTTCGCAACCTGAATTCGTTTCACACGATCGTCCCGTGCGATCGGTCCTGGTGACGGGACCTCTTCTGGTGATTCGGTTTACGGTTCTCGGATCGTCGTTTCAGTCCCCATTTGCATGAAGTCAAAATCTCGGTTCATTTTTCCCCGGCGTGCGGCTTTGGTATTGTCGTCAGAGTCCGAACCGTTTCGCAGGCTCGAAAAAGAAAGCTGACTCATGCGATATCGATTATCATTGCTTGCGAATATTTTTTTGCTTGCAGCCCCGGCGTTCGTCACTGCCGTCGAGCCTCCCGATTTTAATCGACAGGTCCTGCCCGTCTTCCGGAAATACTGTAACGGCTGTCACAACGCCAAAGACGCTGAAGGAGGCCTTGTCCTTCAAGACTTTGCCCGCACCTTGAAAGGTGGCGACGACGGGCAAGTTGTTCTTCCCGGCAAGAGTGCCACCAGCCGACTTTGGCAACGTGTCACCGCCAGCGATGAAACACGCATGCCACCCAAAGATCAGCCAGTTCCGACTGCACAGGATCTGGAATTGATTCTCAACTGGATTGATGCAGGTGCAAAGGCACCCGCAGGCGGAGTTTCGGAAACGGGACTCGTCACACCGAAGATTGTGACCACCGCCAGGATTCAAGAATCCATCACCTCCGTCGCGTTTTCACCAGATGGTCAGTGGCATGCGCTCGCGAAACCGCATGGAATCGAGATCGTCGGTTCAGAAGGGGTTAAAAAACTGGTCGGACACACAGGGGTCATCAATGAAGTCCGCTTTTCGCGCGACGGACAATGGCTTTGTGTTGCCTCGGGTGAAACCGGTCTCGTGGGAGAGGCCACATTGTGGCGAACGTCAGACTGGTCACGAAACCGAGTCATTCAAGGGCATCGCGACACGATCTATTCGGCCCAACTCAGTCCCGACGGAAATATCCTGGCGACGGCCAGTTATGATCGCGATGCCATCACCTGGAACATCGCCGATGGACAACCATTGAAAGTCTTTAACGGACACAATGACCCGATTTATGGCCTCAGCTTTTCTCCGAATGGAAAACTTCTGGCGACAGCAAGCGGCGATCGAACGATTAAGCTGTGGGACGTCGCGACCGGTCAACGCCTTGATACCTTTTCGCAACCCGCCAAAGATCAAACGACGGTTGCCTTCAGCCCGGATGGTGCTTTCGTCGCAGCCGGAGGAGCCGACGCCAGAATCCGGATCTGGCAAATCAGTGAAACCGGACGCGAAGGAACGAATCCCATTTTGTATGCCCGATTCGCACACGAAGGTCCTATTCTTAAGCTGGCTTATTCACCCGACGGACGACTGTTGGCTTCGTCATCAGAAGACTTGCGGATCAAGCTTTGGGAAACCAGGACATATACGCAGGTTGCCGTTCTTGAACGACAGTCCGACTGGGCGTCAGCTCTCGCCTTTTCACCCGACAGTAAGCGTCTTCTCGTGGGTCGCATGAACGGCGAGCACCAGTTATATCCCGTGGATCCAGCCTGGATCGAACCGAAAAATGATATGCAACGACTGAATGAGTCCCCATCGTCGCCGACGCCAGGCAATTCACTCGCCGAGACGATCCCCCAGACAACAGAAATCGAACCCAACGACACACTTGCTAACGCCACAAAACTTCCCTTTCCCGGGACGGCCAAGGGTGAACTGAAAGTCTTGAATGGCGCGCCGTCTGACATTGATCTTTATCGGTTCGAGGCAAAAAAGGGAGAGACCATCGTCCTGGAAACAAACGCCGCCCGGGCCGGATCGGAAGCGGATACAAAACTGGAAGTGCTGCATTCCGATGGCACACCAGTCCTTCAGGCGATATTGCAGGCGGTCCGAGATTCATGGATCAATTTCCGACCAATTGATTCGTCATCGCCCGACGTTCGACTCGAATTCTGGGAAGAAATGGACCTTAATCAATATGTGTATATGTCAGGTGAAGTCTGCAAAACCTTCCGAGCACCCCAAGGGCCCGATTCCGGATACTCCCTTTATTCCATCGGTGGTAAGCGACGAAACTATTTTAATACCAGTGCAACAGGCCATGCGAAAGACGAACCAGCTTACATCGTCGAGGCGTTTGCTCCCAATTCAAAGATCGTCGAAAACGGCCTGCCGGTTTTCCCGCTCTATTTTTCCAATGACGACGACGGCGATCGAAAGTATGGCAAAGACTCTCGCCTGACATTCACCGTTCCCGCAGACGGAACTTATTATGTCAAAGTCAGCGACGTTCGCGGCTTCAGTGGCGACAAGTATTTCTACACTTTGACTGCACGTCCATTGCGACCGGATTTCTCGGTCGAGATCAACACGATGAACCCGAAGGTTCCGGCAGGGAGCGGACAACGCCTGAAGTTCACGTTGAACCGTCTCGATCAATTTGACGGAATCGTGCGACTTGATATTGCCGGACTCCCCAAAGGATTCCAGGCATCGTCACCGGTCATTTTCCAGCCAGGAGCATATGAGACTCACAGCGTTATCACAGCCAGCAGCGACGCGGCGGAACCAACCAAAGCCGACTGGGAGCGGATTACAATCCTGGCAACGGGAGAGGTCGGCGGCCAGCTTGCCACAAGAACCGTTGGCAGTCTCGGCGAATTGAAGCTGGAAAAACCGGCTCCGATTCGAGTCACTTTGATCCCCGACGATCCAAAGTATGAAACAGCGGATCATGGACTGGTCATCGAACCAGGAACGACGATTACGGCCAAAATCGTGGTGACAAGGAACGGACACGAGGACGATGTCAAATTCGAAATCGACAATCTTCCCCATGGAATCATCGTGGATAACATCGGCCTGTCGGGGGTGCTGGTCCGAAAACAGGAAACCGAACGTCAAATCTTTCTCACGGCACGCCCCTGGGTCCCTGAAACCGACCGCTTAATCCACGCCGTGGCGCAAGGAGTCGGCAACCAGGCCTCACCCTCAATCCGCTTGCAAGTCCGCAACCGCCCCGGACTGGTCGCCAGATAGTTGACCAATTAGAGGCTGAGAAACCGATCGCGGACGACGCTGGCAGTGTCGTCCGCGTGGTGGACGGTGTCACTTGGCGGAAGCGTTGTGCGAGCCTGAAATTACGCAAGCGGCTCATTAAACCAGAAATACGCGCCGTTTTTTCTTCCCTACGACATTTGGCGGCGGTGTTTAGTTTCTCGATTCAACAGCGGTCCCGGTGTGTAATACCGTACGGATCATGAAGATTTTGAACAGATGGGAACGAAGTTAACGAAGGAAGAGTCGGAAGGAGCGGACCTTCTGTTCAATTCTGGTTCGCACCCGGCAATATCATTCGTGAAACGCCGTTGACAAGTTTGATCTGATGGAAATTCATCAAAAGTCCTACGGGAACATCGAGCAGTTTCATGTAACTCATCAATTGCGCCTTGTGGACGGGATGCACGTCTTGGACCGCTTTGATTTCTATCAACAGCACGCCGCTGACAAGAAGATCGAGCTTTAATTCTTCATCGAAAATTCTTCATCGAAGACCAGACCTTCGTATTCGATGCTGACGTGCGCTTGAGTTGCGACCCTAATACCACGTAGTTCGAATTCCTTTAGCAGGCATTTTTCGTAAATGCTCTCCAAGAGGCCAGGGCCGAGGATACGGTGTACTTCAATTGTTGCGCCAATTGCTTCTCGACTCATCCGTTCGGCTTCTCAGAATTTTGGATGCACAGAATCACCTCGGAATATGATCGTGGCGGACCGTTGGAATGGGGGGAGCAGCAGTACACATCGTCGGCACCGAATCGGCAATAGAATTCCCACTTGGCTCGGGACCTGTCGCAATGCGATGAATCGAACGTCGGTCGGTTGAATAAACCGTTTTCGGTCGCCCCGAATGGGGCTTTTCTGTTTCGTTTGGTTCGTATCCAGGGGCGGAAACCGCCCCTGGCTTTACTCGGTCGCCACGATGTGGCTTAAGAATCGATTCGCGTTTTTTACTCGGGCCGAAAATCGTTTTCATGAGCACCTTCCAAACGTTAAGAAAGTATTTCGAGTTTTCTATTGACGTGCGATAAACGGTGTTGTAATTTTATGTCGTTATGTGTTGCGGACGAACAAAAGCGGGACAGGCACCGAGAAACTCGGAGCCAGTCCCGGTTTTGTTCGCTGCGGGGGTGGGCGGACGACGCCGAAGCGGCGAGTAAGTCGTTATGTGAGAGTCGTGAGTAGAACGCGGGCTCCGAATTGTCGCTTCTCTTCGAGGCGCGGTTAAACGAAGCGGCTAAAGAGTTGTTTTGAAAAAGTAGAAGGGCGAAGAATCCGACGATTCACATCCTCGGCTCGCCTGGATTTCGAAACCGCAACCTGACGACGATTGATCTTTGACATCTTGGAAAACAAATTTAGTACGGACGAACAAAAGCGGGACAGGCACCGCGAAACTCGGAGCC
>CAIOKO010000047.1 GCA_903858935.1 uncultured Schlesneria sp.
AAATCAATTCGAACTGAACTTGGGCGGGAACTTCTGTTTTTCGTCAGACTTCGAACCTTTAACAGCGTTCTTCAGAAATTCCAGCAGCTTCTGGCTGCGAACGTCGATATCCAGTTCCTCTTGAAATTGCTGGGACACCTCAGACGGCAAGGGCAGGGAGCCGAGCAGAAGGTCACAGACTGTCCCCAGTGGCAGATCCGAGACCGCTTGAAGGAACAGTTTTTGAAGCATGATTTCGGGGAACAGTTTTCCGAACAGGCTGGCGAGTTCTTCCGCCCGATCCTGGCGATTGAATAGTGGCTGATCGCTGATGATTTCTCGGCAAATTTCGAGCTGCCCAAGACGGTAAGGGAGACCAACCTGTTGTTCACCCAGCAGTTTTGCGCGAGCCAGTCCGCGCAGAACAAGGTAGTAACGGCCATCATCCAGCTTCTCGTGAGCGATGATTTTTCCGAGTCCCACGATGCCATGAATTGGGGGAAGCTTGCTGGACGGTAGCATATCCCAGCCGGGACGAAGCAAACTCATTGCGATCAGCCGCTCGCCATCCAGTGCATCCGCTGTCATTTTACGGTAACGAGATTCGAAGATATGCAGCGGCAACAGCGCCTGCGGAAACAGCACAACGTTCGGCAATGGAAATAACGGTGCGAGACCCGAGAAGTCCTTTAATTCAGCGTCAAGTTGGGTCGATGGGTCCATCAGATCAGCTCCTGCGAAACATACTGAATCTTGGGGACAAGCTCGTCCCGGATCGCTACGGTGGTTGGGTAGGTTTCGGTGTTGTCGAGCAATTCCTGAAAACAACGTCGAAAATCCTGCAGAAACTCGCCGAGTTTAATACCCATGAATTCGTCACCATGGGGATCAAGATTTTTGATTGCTGAAAGATATAACTTTTTTGCCCCGCCAAAATTTTCATTGCCAAAATGAAAGAGAGCAATCGATGCCTGGATTAGCCCCTGAAGGAATTTTCGTTCGGCTCCGACGGTTTCCGACCACAATTCTTCCAGAACATCGTGACATTCAAAGAATTCCTCGTCATTGAAGAGTCGTAGTCCTTCACGGTACTGTTCGGGAAGCTCGTCAGTCACATTAAACCTTCGCAATCGATTAACTAAATCATCAAAAACAGGTGTTTATGATGATCGGCAATGAATGGCGAGCAATCCTGCCCAGGTCATCATTCAAGACTCGCAGAATTCTAGTCTTGTCCGTCAATGTCAGTCCATGACTAAATACCACAGCACCGTAACTTAAAGTGTTTTCTGATGGCAAAAGCTCGTTCAAACCGATCCGCTGATGATAAATCTCAACGTGTCCAGCGAATCATTCGTGGATTGCGCGCGACTTACCCTGAGGCAATTTGTGCTCTCAACCACGAAACGCCATTTCAACTTCTGGCTGCGACAATTCTGTCGGCTCAATGTACCGACGAACGAGTCAACATGGTCACGCCGGCGCTTTTTAAGCAGTATCCAACACCACAGTCGCTTGCGAAGGCCGTGCCTGAGGAGCTTGAAGAAGTCATTCGTTCCACTGGTTTTTTTCGCAACAAAGCCAAAAACCTGATCGGCATGGCACAGGGGGTGGTAGAAAACCATGGTGGCGAGTTACCCCGGACTCTGGATGAACTGGTTCGGCTGCCCGGTGTCGGTCGAAAGACCGCCAATGTCCTGCTTGGGACGGCATTCGGAATTCCGAGTGGCGTTGTGGTCGACACTCATGTGGGCCGAATCAGTCGATTACTCGGGTTAACCAAAAACGCAGGTGCCGAGCAGGTCGAGCGAGACCTCATGACGTTGGTCCCTCAAGAGGAATGGATTAATTTTTCACACCGGCTGATCCATCATGGTCGTCGCATCTGCATTGCTCGGCGGCCAAAATGTACGGAATGTCCGCTCGTCGAAAACTGTCTTCGTGTAGGATTGCCGAAGTTGCCAGATTGACACGTATCGGGTTACAGGTAGAATTGTGATACCGCTCCCCCCACCTGCACTCTCGCGGGCGAACCGAGTGGAAACACGTTAAGAATTTCATCGACGCGCGTTGTTCGCTCGACAAATTCCGTGCCCGGTTCGTTTTTAAGCCCTCTGTCGTCGTTTTACATGTTGCCTGAGCTCGTTTCAGGCGAAGATTTTCGCGATCTTAAGTGATATCGCCCCATCGAAATGTGGCGTTTTTCTGATGTTCTTAATGCGGACTTGAAGGAGAAGGATCATGGTTCCAACGCTGGCCTTGCTGGGGCCCGGTGAGATGATTTTCTTTGGAATCATCGTTCTAGTGTTGTTTGGCAGTCGACTTCCATCCGTGATGAAATCGCTGGGGCAAAGTGTCACGTCGTTTAAAACTGGCTTGAATGATAGTGATGATCCAGATGCCGACGAAAAAATCGGCGAAAAGAAAAAATAAGCGACATGATTGTCGCAGCGCGGGCTTTGCTCGTCACCCGAAATGAGGGCAAGGCTCTCGCCGAGCCGCTAAGTCGATGCGTGTACCAGCGGCTAGGCAGGAGCCTTGCGCTTCCGAAGAAATAAAACAGTAGTCATTCAGTCGAACCAGAAATTTGGATTTCTTAAAAAAGGAAAACGGTCATGTATCCATTCGCGTTTATTGGTAGCCTTGGTCCAGCCGAGATGCTGTTCGTCGGAATCATTGCGCTGCTTTTGTTCGGCAAGAAGCTTCCGGAAGTTGCCCGCAGTCTTGGCAAGGGTGTCATCGAGTTCAAAAAGGGATTGCGTGGTATCGAGGACGACATTGATGTCAACACGTACTCAAGCCGTAACGACAATATCAGCAATTCACGACCGACTCCTAAGGACGAAAGCGTCGAGACCACCGCTCCAAAGTTCGAGCCTCCGAAGTCTGAGCCGAGTTGATTGCAGGGCAGTTCAGTTTTTCACGATCGCAAAAGCAGGGTGTTATGATCATGGAGTCTTCGACATGGTCGTGCAAAACGGATTACGCGGCATTCGATCGCACGGCATTGTCGAAGAGTCTAAAACCGTGTCACCCCAGATTGAAACACGACTGCTCCTGGGCCTGAATGCGGGAACGACAGACGTTTCTTCTGATGGTTGCTACAATCACGCCGGTATTAACGTCTGATTATTTCACGTTACGGAAAATAGATTGCCATGGCCGAGCCCAAGCGTTCGGAGGTTTCTCCAGCATCGAGTGCAAGCTCGGTTGACCCGGCAAAATCGCCTTCAGTCACGGAAAAAAACGCTGGCGACGTTTCCAATTCGACGTTGGGCGAGTTCCGCCTGCTGCGGAAGCTGGGCACAGGGGGAATGGCTGAGGTTTATCTGGCCGAACAGACGTCATTGCGACGTCAGGTGGCGGTCAAAGTTCTGCGCCCCGAGTACGTCACTGACGAACAGTATGTGAAACGGTTCAGGCATGAGGCGGCGGCCGCTGGAAGCCTGAACCATCCGAACATTGTTCAGGTCTACATGGTTGGTGAAGACAATGGCATTAACTACATCGCCCAGGAATATGTTCAAGGCCGCACGCTGAAGGACTATCTCAATCGCAAGGGGCCGATGGAGATCAAGATCGCATTGCACATCTTACGACAGGTGGCGTCGGCCCTGCAGGTCGCCAGTGATAATGGCATTGTTCATCGCGATATCAAACCCGAAAATATTCTGCTGACGAATAAAGGCGAAGCGAAAGTCGCGGACTTTGGTCTGGCGCAGTTGACGTTACAGGGGGAACGAATTTCGCTCACTCAAACGGGTCTGACGCTCGGTACCCCGCTGTATATGAGTCCCGAGCAGGTGAATGGCCAGCCGCTTGATTCGCGAAGCGACATTTATTCGTACGGCATCATGGCCTGGCATATGTTCGCGGGTCGCCCCCCTTTCTCGGGTGAAACGGCGATGGCGGTCGCGGTCAAGCATCTCAACGACAAACCACCCTCGCTAAGCGAATTCCGACCAGATCTTCCTGTGTCGCTGCGTGATCTGATCAAACGGATGATGAACAAGAAAAAGGAAGACCGACCTGCCGGTTTTGCCGTCGTCATCAACGAACTTAAGCAGATCATCCGGCAGGTTTCGGGGAAAGAGGACGCGACAGTTGCGGTCAAACCTCAACCTCAACAGAAAGCACGTCTGCTTTTTGACCGCCCCATCCGAAAGCAACTGGGCTGGTTGATCGGGACAAGCCTGCTTGTACTGGCTTCGTCGAGTGGTATTGGATGGGCGATGCGAACGCCGAATCTTCTGCTGACAGAATCGACCGGGCAGCCGAAGGTTCACGATATGCAGACCGCCGATGCTCAACTTTACTGGGCGATGACGCACCGTGACGATGAGCGAGCCTGGGTTGCCCTCAAGAAATTTCCGGGTGCATCGGACGAAATGATTGCCAGAGCCAATACGGCTCTGGGGCTGATCTATCTCAAAACCAATCGGATGTCGTTCGCGCAATCGACGTTTAGCGATCTGGCGGAAGACCGAAAGTTCCGGGTCAATGGACTGGCTGGCCAGGCACTTTATGCGAAATTGACGGGCGACAACGATCGGGCGAAAACATTGATTGCGCAGGTCGATGGAATGAACACGAAGCTCTTCCACGAGATTGACACCGCGTTCAGGGATCTTCGCAAGCGTCTTGAAACCGCAAAATGAGATTTCTCTTCGCGCTCACTGGTAGCATGGGCTTCAGCCCGTGCAATACAATCGATCAGGGCGAGGTGGAAGCCCGCGAAGCAAAGTTGAAAAGCCGCTCCCGAAAAACCAGGGCATCAATAGAAACGGATCTCGATGGCTGACTCGATTCAGGAATACGATGTTGTCGTGATTGGAACAGGTCCCGGGGGCGAAGGGGCTGCCATGCAGGCGGTCAAACACGGGCGAAGCGTGGCAGTCGTCGAGCGTGAACTTGCCGTCGGGGGCAATTGTACGCACCGCGGAACCATACCCAGTAAGGCTCTTCGTTTTGCCATCTTTCAGATGACAGAAGTGAACAATAACACATTGTTTCGCGAGCACGGAATCACAGCCAACTTCATGCTGCCGGAATTACGACGACGAGCCAAATCTGTCATCGAAGCTCAAGTCAAGATGCGAACGGCCTTTTACGACAGAAACGATATTCCCATCGTTCGCGGCCAGGCAAAATTTCTTGATCCCCACACCATCGAAGCCACGCAGGAAGACGGATCAAGAACGACTCTTCGAGGCAAGTATTTCGTCATTGCCACAGGTGCTCGCCCCTACCGTCCCGCCGATATTGACTTTAATCATCCTCGCGTTTTCGATAGCGACTCCATTCTTAAAATCGATTTCCATATGAAATCGATCTCGATTTTTGGAGCGGGTGTCATTGGTTGCGAATACGCATCAATGTTTCGCAATCTTGAAGTCAAAGTGAACCTGATTAATAACCGTGACCGGTTACTGGATTTTCTCGACGAAGAAATCGTCGACGCCTTAAGCTATCACCTGCGTGAGCGAGGTGTCATTGTGAGGCATCGCGAAGCGTATGACCGAGTCGAAACGTGCGACGACGGAGTGATCCTGCACCTGAAATCAGGGAAGCAACTGAAGACCGATGTCTTGCTCTGGGCGGCTGGTCGAACGGGAAATTCGGATCAACTCGGGCTGGAGAATGCCGGGGTTGTACCTGACAAACGTGGCAACATTCCGATCAATGAAAATTTGCAAACGACAGTTCCGCATATTTACGCTGTCGGAGATGTCATCGGCCCCCCAGCGCTCGCCAGTGCCGCCTACAACCAGGGCCGATTTGCTGCGAGCCATCTGCTTTGTGAATCGGGAAGCAGTGAATCGTGTGGTCCTCCACCATCTCTGGATATCCCGGCGGGAATTTACACCAGTCCCGAAATCAGTTCTTTGGGGAAAACGGAAAGGGAGCTGACTGATGCGATGGTCCCCTACGAAGTCGGCCATGCCCATTTCAAGAGTATTGCCCGTGCTCAGATCACCGGCCGGACAACAGGGATGTTAAAGATTCTGTTTCATCGAGAAACGCTGGAAGTCCTCGGAATCCACTGTTTTGGTGCGAATGCAACCGAGATCATCCACATCGGTCAGGCCATCATGGCTCAGCCCAAGCCGAACAACACGCTGATGTACTTCATCAATTCGACATTTAACTATCCCACGATGGCCGAAGCGTACCGGGTGGCCGCTCTCAATGGTTACAACCGCTTGTTTTAGGGTTTCAGCCACGTTTTAAGTCGAGTTATGCCACTGCGTCGGAGTCTTCTTCGACGCAGTGGCTTCTGTTTCAGCCGTCCAAAGAGCACTGCTTAACCGAGGACGGTAAAGCAGTTGCACCCGAGTTTATGCTGTGACAAAGTTGCGCCGGCAGGGGCTCACCAGGTGGCCAGTTGTGCCATGCGTGAAACCGGTTTTCCGTTTCCGCCGTCCAGTCGAATTTCTTCGTTGGGTTTTCCCCGTTCTTTGACGGCAAACAATGTTTCGTTAAGGATGCCGTCCGATTTCTTGTCTTCGGCAATACGGTCGTAGACATCCTTGGGGACCTGCTCGGCCCAGCGATCGACTTTTACCGTCTGGCGGGTTTCAGCGTTTTCAATCGTGCGGCGGAGGAGTTGGCCTTTTTCATTTTTCGCGTAAACGATCAGGTAATAAGCTGGTCGCCGCCCGTTTTCGTCTTCGAAATAACGCGTGAACCCGGATTGTTCATTGGGATCGGCCAGAATGCGAACTTCGTATACGTCGTCAAGTTGCGTGAGCAATTCCGCCAATTGACTTTTAATTTTGTCGAGCGTTGCGGTATCAAGCTGTTCGCGGGCGAGTTTGGACTGATCTTGCCAGCGATCTAATTCCTCGATCACCGCCGTATCTTTGCTGATTGCACGAGCGCGCATCAGGTCTGAACTAATGGCACTTTCAATTCGACTTGCTTTTCGGTTTGAACGAGCCGACCGCGAGAACTTCGTGGCGGCGATGTGCATTGTCCACCAGGCAGTAACAAGTAATGTCGCTGCGAGAAGACCGACAATGGCCAATTGCCCGCGCCGGACGTAAAGATGAGCAAGCATCAGGGGAAGACTTCCCTTCGGCTCACGGTAGGTGTAAAGCGTGCTGAAATAGGCCTCGATTGCCGCATCAACTTCCGCTTCGGTGACTCGCTCGCCCGTGATGGCTGTGGTTTGCAGCAGCTTTTCACGCAGTAAGCGTTTTGTTTCATCGACAGCGAATTCTTTCTCAACGGTCTCACGTTGATTACGCATCTCAGTCGCGACGTCCATGATTCGCATCATTTCGGACAGACTAAGTGAACTCGTTTTCTTCGATGGTGGTGACGGCGGTGGTGTTGTCTCGGGCATGACTTTATGAGTACGAGGAAAAAAAGTTTTCGGCGAGGCTACCGACCTGAGAAGCGGTTCACAAGTGGCTTTGTCCAGTCTGAAAGACTTGCTAAACGACGGGACATGGTTTCGCAAGTCTGACCACAGCGGTAAGATTATCTACATTATCCTCCATGACTCAAAAATTCAGCTGATCCATGACTTTTCAAACCGTTCCGAACATTCTTTCAAAAATCATCGACCGCAAACGAATCGAGGTCGAGGAAGCAAAACGCTTGCGCCCGGAAGCCAGTTTGCTGGATCAGGTGGATGCCGCTCCGCCGGTGCGAGATTTTGTTTCTGCATTAAGTTCGGCTTTGGATATCGGGCTGATTGCCGAAGTCAAAAAAGGTTCGCCATCGGCAGGAATCATTCGCGCTGATTTTGACCCTGTTCAGATTGCCAAGACTTACGAGTCGCACGGGGCGTCATGTTTGAGCGTGCTGACCGACGAGCATTTTTTTCTGGGACATCTCGATTACTTGCGCGCCGTTCGTCAGGCGGTCGGCATTCCCGTCCTTCGAAAAGATTTCATCGTCGATCGGTATCAGGTACTTGAAGCGCGGGCGGCCGGAGCCGATTGCATCCTGCTGATTGCGGAATGTCTTGACGATTGTCATTTGCGTGACCTCTATTTCTACGCATCCGAGTTGGGGATGGAATCACTGATCGAGCTTTATGACGTCGAGAACCTGGATCGTGTGTTGAAGCTTGAACCCGCCTTGATGGGAATCAATAATCGCGACTTGCGATCATTCGTGGTCGATCTCGAACATACCATTCGATTGGCCAGACAAGTTCCCTCGACGACATTACTCGTCAGTGAAAGCGGGATCAAAACTCGCGCGGATATTGATCGAGTCAAATCGGGAGGAGCCCGGGCGATCCTGGTAGGTGAAACCTTGATGCGCTCACCAGACATTGGGCTGGCAGTAGACGAATTGATGGGACGTTAGTTTTTCGTTTTCTCGTAGTGGACGTTTTCATGGCCGGTAAAATTTCCGTCGAATGTCCTTCGTGTTTGGCAAAGCTGAATCTTGCGGACAGCAGCAAGCTTGGCAAGAAAATCCGCTGCCCGAAATGCACGGAGGTGTTCACACCCGAGGCATCGGACGACGACGAAGAGTTTGATGATGAAATCGAGGACGAGCCGAAGCGGGGGGCGAGCAAAAAGCCGTCTGTCGGCGGTGCGGCCGCGTCAAAGGGAGCCAAAAAGGGGGCGAAGAAGGGAGGGGCGTCCGGCGGCGGTTCCAACCTGCCTGTGATTATTGGCGCTGTGCTCGGATTGCTCGCACTGGTGGGAGGCGGGTTATTCTTTTCCGGGATCTTCAACAGTAAACCGTTGCCAGCGCCACCAGCCATGCAGCCCATGGCGGCCGCTCCGCCACCTGTTCATGCCGCGCCACCGCCCCCGCCTCAAATCTCGCCTGCCGAAAAAGTACTCGGGCTGCGCTGGATGCCTGCGGATACGGATATTCTGATTCACGCCAAAGTCGCGAACATTTGGCAAGCTCCGCTCTTGAAAGAGCCACTGAGCAATCCGTCGGTCGCAACGGGACTGAAGGAATTCGAAAAGCAAACCGGAATGCTGCCGACTGACATTGAGAGCATTACGATTGGCATTGCCAATTTTACTGGATCGATCTTTCAGGCGAAGCTCGATAATGATATGTCGTCGGCCCCTGCTGCGGCACCGGCCGCAAGCGGCTTGGGAGCAGGCCCCCGCAATCCGATCAACATTCCGATTCCTACAGTCCGTTACGTTGCGATCGTGAAAACAAAGAAGCCCTTCGACCTGAAATCGCTCGCTCAGGCTGATCCCAACACAAAACTGCAAGAGAAAAATGGCAAAAGCTACTTTGAAGTTCCAGCGATTCCGCAGAGGAGTCCTGCGAACGGAGGTTGGTCGCCGGATTCAACGACGCTGATTCTGGCCACTACGAAAGAACTCTTTGAAACCATGGAACGCGGCGAGACGATCGTGCCGCGAAAAGAATGGAGTATTGTCGATCATCAGCCACATCTGGTGATCGCCGCAGCCGTCCCGACAGCTATGGAAAGCATCAAGGCAAGTGCGGCCAAATACTCAGGAACAACACTTCCAGATGCCAATGTGTGGTTGTTCGAAGCCAACGAAAAGTACGCGTTTCAGTCGGCCTTCGTTGGATTGACCGTCAAAGGGGGATTCGACTTACAGGCTTCCTCACTCAGTGGTACGGACGAAGGAGCAAAAAAAACTAAAGAAGTGATGGAAAAACAAATCGCCGATGTTCGATCGATGTTCGATGGGTTCAAGGTGGCGGCACCGCCGGTCATCGCAGAACTGGGCGAAATGTTGCTCGCAAACCTGAAAATCGAAGAACGAGGGCGCATCGTAAAATTGACGACAACCGTTCCCGATTCGGCTCAGGAAAAGCTAGAACAATTGCCGGCCATCGTAATGATGATGGCGATGACGGGTGGCTTCGCCGGATTACCCGGTGGTCCACCGATGGGTGCCCCGCCGAATTTTGCCGGTAGCCCCGGATCAATTCCGATGAATCAGGCTTTTAAGACCGCTGCCACGATTTCGTTGCCAGGGGAAACGGAATCCGTTGAACCTTCGACGGTCGAAGGATTACCTGAAGGGCTGTCGCTGACCGCGAAAGCCGCTTGGAGTTCATTGCCCGCGACACCGACACCAGATGGAAAGCTGACGGAGACCATCGAAATTCTGATTGATGTAACAGGCGATGATCTGGAATCAATCTGCGCCGCCACGGGAGTCACTTCCAAAACACTAACAATCGGCAGCAGCTCACTGAAGAAGTCGAAGCGGACGCTACCTGGTGGTGTTGACGCCCAGAAGACATTCCTGGCATTCGATGCGGATAACAGTTTGCCCGGCGAGCATCCTCCAGAAACACTTCGCGTGCGATTGGCCGTTGATGCACCCCAGAATTTGCCCGCAAAAATCGATGTTCTTGAGGGATCGTTTAAAATCCTGACTGCAGGAAAATCGCAAGAACTGACAATTGAAAACGTCCCTCAAAGGGCAAAAACTCCGTTGAACGAACCGGAATTCAAAGCCGGGGGAGTGAAGCTGATCAGAGGTCCGAAAGATGTTGTCCCTCAGACGTTGAAACTTCAATGTGGTGAGGATTTCTCACTGGGCAGAGTACGCGGGACGCCAGGTGATGTTCTCAGTTTCACCGAAGTAGAAAAAGGGGCGACGATCCAGCGGATTTATGCAAATCAGCCCGACGGCAAATTTCCCGAGGAATTCGAAATCGCATTCAAGCTTCATTCTGATCTGAAAGAGCAGAAAGTTACTTTTCGCTTCGAAAATGTCCCGCTGCCCACCGCTGAAACAAAGCCGGGATTGCAGCAACAGCAAGTCCCCTTGCAGCCACAATGATGATGCGAGTTATTAATTCCTGGCAAAGCCAATGGCTTGAGCACTGTGACACAATGTTTGAGGATTAACGTCAGGCCAAAGTAGTCATCATCACTCCGCGTGAAGAGCCTTATTCGAGACCTCTGTAACAAATGTTACCGAGGTCTCGAAGCATTTTGGCAGGATGCAAGTCGTCGCTACACCTTCCATCCGCAGACGGACGTATTACGCTAAGGCTGGAAGCTTCCACTACTAACAGTCGCATTTCTGCGTGATAAGCCTGACTGAATTATTTTCGAGTCGTCAAATCACATTGCAGGGCCGTCAACACCAAAAATCAGGCATTATTCTCGACATAAATGCTTTGCTCGACAGACGAAAATCATTCTTCCCAATTTCTTAATCAACTATTCATCACAGCTAAATAACTCTTCCTATTATTACCGCTCAGGAAACTGTTGCGAAGGGAGTCCTCAATTTAATGGCTCCGGCTTGCTTCGTAACTTCAGGCCGTGAGAAAGGACACTCCCCATGCCTGCTCAATATCCGCGAGGAGCGACAAGACGTTGCTTCCGGACCCTCTTCGTCAGTGACGTCCATCTTGGCTGTCGATACGCCCAGGCTGAAAAATTCCTGGCGTTTCTCGAGCAAGTGCAACCAGAACACATCTATATCGTAGGCGACTTTATCGACGGCTGGCGACTTTGCCGACGTTGGCATTGGCAACCAGTTTACGTGCGGATTCTTCAGCGGCTGGTCCAGTTGGCCTCGCAGGGGACTCAGGTTTATTACGCTCCCGGTAACCATGACGAATTCCTTCGCGATTATTTACATGACTTTGGCCTGGTTACAGTCGCAGATCAATTTATCCATCGAACCGCCGATGGCCGGCGATTTGTCGTGCTGCACGGCGACCAGTTTGACGACGTCGAACGTGGTGCCAAATGGCTGTCAGTCGTCGGGGCGTTTGCTTATGACCGGCTGGTATCTGCGAATGGCATGATCAATCAAGTTCGTCGCTGCTTCAACATGAAAGACTGGCGGTTCAGTTCATCCGTGAAGGTGTGGGCCAAGCAGGCTGTTCAGTTCATCAGCGATTTTGAAGAGCGCCTTGTCTGTCACGCGAAAGAGCTGGAATGTGACGGAGTCATCTGTGGACATATCCATGTTCCCCGGGTCGAGAATCTCGGTGACATTACATACTGCAATACAGGGGATTGGGTCGAACACTGTACGGCATTGGTGGAACATGAAACCGGCGAATTGGAACTGGTTGACTGGTCACATGACAGTATGCAACTGCCAGTTCGAATTCGGGAAAGATCATTAGAAATGGCCGCGCTGTGTGATACCACGCCAGTCGTCGAACATGTCGCTGCTTCGGTTCTCGTTCCTGCCGATCAGCGGATGAATACACACAAATCACTGACACCTGCGAATCTTGCAGGGTTGCTTCGATAGTCAACAAAACTGCTTTAGCCACTCAGGAAAATACCAATACCGATCCGGTGTTTATTGAAAGTGTCATAGTGATCAGTAGGTGATTCTATCAATCAGGCCGAGTCGGAATTGATGGGATTCAGGGTGAAGTAACCTTGCTAGGATAGGAAGTCGATCATGGGCAGGATCTTCTACAGCGTGGCCGGAGAAGGGCGCGGGCATGCTACTCGTGTCCGGACCGTCGTCGAAGAATTAAGGCAGGAACACGAGGTCGTCCTGCTCGCACCGCATGTGGCGTTCGAGTTTCTGGACGATATCTATCACGACTCAGACGACGTCGAAGTCAGGCGTATTCCCGGATTGCAGTTTTGCTACAACGGACGTCGGGTGAGCTATTTCAGCTCGATTCGCCAGAGCGTTCCCTATCTTCGGCAGCTCCCCGAACTGGTCAACTCGATGGAGCGTATGCTGCGAGACGAGCAGCCGGATTTAATTATCACCGATTTTGAGCCGGCTCTCCCCCGTGCCGCCAAGCGGCTTGGTCTGCCATTTTTGAGTTTCGATCATCAGCACTTTCTTACGTCGTTTGATCTGTCGTCGCTTCCATTGCCACTCTGGCTCAAGGCACAGTCAATCGCGTTATCGATCAACCTGTTTTACAGCGGTCAGCGCGAAACGATCGTATCATCGTTTTTCACTCCGCCTCTTCGTCGTGGCTGTGGAAACGTCACGTCTGTCGGTGTCATGTTGCGGCGGGAGTTGCAACAGGCAATTCCACACGACGAACGTCATCTGCTCGTTTACCTTCGTCGGTTCGCGCCTCCTCGTTTGATGGATGCCTTGCGTCGCTGTGGGCGTGATGTCGTGATTTATGGTTTGGGTGAGCTCCCTCGCGAGGGAAACTTGCGATATTTTGAAGTGAATGAAACAGGTTTTATTGATGACTTGATCAATTGCCATGCGTTAATTTCCAACGCGGGAAACCAACTGGTCGGCGAGGCACTCTCGTTGAAAAAGCCAGTTCTGGCGATTCCAGAAGAAGGAAACTTCGAGCAATCAGTTAACGCTCATTTCCTCGCCCAAACCGGATACGGCGTCGGCCACGATGCCGCGTCGCTAACAGATAAACATCTGAAGCAGTTCCTTGAACAAGTTCCTGAAATTCGCGAGCGGATCGATCCCAGTCAAGTGATTGGAAATTCTGCAGCGCTTGATGCGATTCGTCGTTACTTGCCAATTCCGACCAACACCATGTCGGATGAGGTTGTACGAGTCGCCTGAGTGAATTCTGTTACCCTGTCGAAAGCCCGTCATGCTGAACCGTACATTTTCGTTTATGCGCAGCGTCTATCGAAATCGAAATGACCAGACAGACCTGCCAAGATTTTTGACCTACACTGTGACGTTTGGCTGCAACGCCAAATGCATCATGTGCGATTCCTGGAAGATGCCCGCGAAAGGGGACCTGACGCTCGACGAGGTCGATGGGATCTTTGCTCAACTCCCCGAAATGGACGCTATTCGACTGACTGGCGGCGAACCGTTTGTCCGCCGCGATCTGGCAGAAATCGGGCAGATCGCCCAAACGCGATTGAAACCTCTGGTTCTGCACATCACCACAAACGGCTTTCTGACTGACCGAGTCGTCTCGTACTGCGAAAAGCGGGACCGCAGCGTTCCCTTGCAGATGCTCGTTTCGATCGATGGAGTCGGCGATAAGCACAACCATGTTCGTGGTAGTACCCAGGCCTGGAACATGGTGATGGAGACGATTCGTGCTTTGGCACCGCATCAGAAGAAGCTTCGGCTTCGGTTGGGTGTCAACCAGACCATCGTCGATGCGGAAGGAGCAGACCATTACAAGCAACTGCGAGAAGTGCTGCGTCCGTTCGGTGTTCATAATAACGTCGTACTGGCCTACGACATGAGTGCCACGTACAACATGGAAAAAGAAGTTGACGTCGCCCCGACGGAAATCGGTCAGTTCACCACGTTCGGCGAGTTCACTGATGACAATCTTCGAGATCTACTGAATGAAGTCGAACAGGATGCCAAATCACTTCCGTTCGGCGAGCGTCTGGCAAAGCGGTACTACTTGAAAGGTATCCGTAACCGTCTGCTGAAAAAGCAGGGGACACCAAACCCGAAGTGTGTGGCATTGAAAGCCCATCTGCGGATCTTCCCGAACGGAGATGTGCCGACCTGCCAATTCAACAGTCATGTCGTTGGCAACCTGCGAGAGAGTTCCTTCAAAGAAATCTGGAGCAGCATCGCTGCGACCGAACAGCGAACCTGGGTCAAAAAATGCCCCGGCTGCTGGGCAGAATGTGAAGTCTTACCTAGCGCGATTTATACGCTGGATCTGCTAAAGCCCACATTCGCCAAGTGACGTCGCCGTTGTGCGAAGGTCTGTTGTTGTGCTCGGTCTCATGACCCCGAACGAGCGACTGACCAAAGGTCTTCTCTTAATTCTTCGGGTGAGTGATCGCCAAAAAGCAGACATTCTCAGTTGCGTCCGAAGCGAGCAGCGTCGACCACGTCGTCGATGCTGCTTGTTCGGAAAGGTTTCTGTCGATGACGTCTCCCTCTGTGATGGCGTCTGTAAATCACGTAATTCACGGCTTACAACGCACTAGATCTCTGATAAACTGTTGTTGATGAGTCGTCGAACTCGGGCGGGGTGCATCGAATATTAACCGTACTTGGCGGATCTGCGGGATTGTGCGACGGGATCGCTCGTCGTGAACTTATGCAATTTATCACCTGCGGGGAATCGATCCTCAAATGACGATTTCCGACTGCTTGAGACGTCCTGTGGTGATCGCACATGTCGGCGATCCGATTGATGAGACCTTAACGTAATGCTGCGAATTTCAGGCTCACACCGACGACTTTGCGACGGCGTCTCTCGACGCGACGTCTTGCAGGCGTGCGGCTTGGGAGCTTTGGGTGCAGGTGCTGCCGACTGGAATGCATTGCGGGCATCTCCTGCCATTGAAGCGGCAAGCATCCCAGGGTTCGGCAAGGCGAAATCGGTCATCATGCTGTTCCTCTATGGAGGAGCCAGCCAGCTAGAGACTTTCGATCCCAAGCCCGAAGCACCCATCGAAGTTCGTGGAAAGCTCGGTTCGATCGAATCGAGTCTTCCCGGTTGTCGTGTCTGCGAAGGGTTGCCGAATCTGGCTCGTGTGATGGACCGAACGACGGTGGTCCGTTCGATGACTCACCCGTTTCCGATTCATGGCACCGCGTTTTCGGTGACAGCCACTCCGTTCCTTGATACGCCCATGCAGGATAATCCTCGCGACGCCCGACATTGGCCGTTTATCGGGTCGATCGTTGATTATCTCGACGAGCAGCAGGGCCGTGCTGCGGCGGATGTCCCTCGCAACGTTGGTATGCCGTTCCTGCATAGTTCTCGCCGTAAGCATCCGATTCACAACGCCGGTCCGTACGCCGCGTTCCTCGGGCAGGCCTACGATCCGATCTGGACGGATTTCGAGGGTGAGGCACTTCACAGTCAGAAATATCACTTTGCCTCGACCATCACGACGGCCATTGATCCGTATGGAGGGGTCAAACCGGACTGCCAGTTTCAATGGGCGAAAGGCGAGGCGACCCCGGCAGAATTAACGCTCGATCGATTGTCGCTTCGGCGGTCGTTGCTCGAACAGTTCGATCTCGCACGACGAGACCTTGATGCCCAGTCGCGGATTCGCGAGTTCAGCCGAACTCAAGATCGTGCCTTTGCCTATCTGACAAACCCGCGCCTGCGCGAGGCACTCGACTTGAAGCGTGAATCGATCTCACTCCGCGAACAATATGGCATGACATTGTTTGGCCAGTCTTCGCTCGTCGCCCGCCGGTTAGTCGAAGCGGGAAGCCGGTTTGTGACCGTGTTCTGGGATGAATACGGTTCGGTGAACTCCGCCTGGGATACACACTATTGGCATTATCCCCGTTTGACCGAGCAACTGTTGCCTGGATTGGACCGAGCCTATTCGGCATTAATTCTCGACCTCGAACAACGAGGCCTGCTTGATGAAACACTGGTCCTCTGCATCACTGAACACGGTCGCACGCCAAAACTTGATCCGCACGGTGACCATCCCTCTGGAACTGGTCACGGTGGCCGCAATCATTGGTCACGAGCATACTCGTCGGTCCTGGCCGGAGCAGGAATCTGTCGAGGAAAGGTAGTAGGACGGACCGACCGAATCGCGGGCGAAGTTGAAGAAACACCCGTTTCTCCACAAGACATCCTCGCGACGACATACCATCTATTGGGAATCGACCCGCATTCGTTGATCCACGATCGAACAGGTCGGCCATACGCGGTCGGCGGCAACGGACGAATTTTGCATGAGGTTCTGGCTCAGGGATAAGTCGGCGATCGGTTCGTCATCGTTTGACCGCGCCTCGTAGAGAAGCGGGGTATGTGGCGGAATTGACGTCAGCGGTGGCGTCGTTTCTCGTTTGAGCGGTGCGGTAATGAGGGCTCGGCAACGTTCGAAGAGATCGGCTGAACGCCGATTCGCCTGCGCCGGTGGCTTCGGGTTAAACTAGGAGGCGGTGGTATTGTTTAGCCGCGCCTCGAAGAGAAGCGGGAATTGGCGGCGGTGTTGACGTCAGCCGAGGCGTCATTTCTTGTTTGAGCGGTGATCACAAGCCTTCCGATGCTAGCAGCGTCGGCCACGTAGTCGATGCTGCCAGCATCGGAAAGACTCCAAGCGATCCGACAATTAATGCATCATGAATCTCTTTGTCGAAGATCGAAAGTCGTGCTCTGAAGAGCCGTGATTGACGTACTAAAGACATTTTGACATTATATTCCCATGCGAATCGGACAACTAAGACGGTTGGAGTGATCGCGAATTCGTCTGAGGTGAATCATGGGCGAGTTTTTCAAACCGTCGAGGCGGAAACTCGGCTTGCTGACGCTTCTGATGGCGTTGGTGATCATGGCAGGTTGGGTGAGGAGTTCGATTAGTCGGGATTGGATTGCATTTGACGTCGGAAAGCATTGGGTCGTGTTCGGGTCTGATTCTCAACGCTTGTATTGCATGGTCGATTACAGCAAAAATAAAAAGGACGGGGCCACTTGGAAAGTCCCGTCCTTCGGGACCGCCGTGATATCAAAGAATGATCCGCTAGCTCCAGCTTCTCTCGACGACTCGTCTCGTTCCTGGTCGCGGTATTGGTTGGGATTCTCTATTTGGCAAAAAACGTACTGGGATTTCTACCAAAGTACGCTCTGTGTCATCCCGTACTGGGCTGTCGTTATCCCTTTGACCCTTGCGTCAGCCTTTCTACTCTTCACCAATCCCCGTCAATCCAATCAAAAGAAAGTCACTTAAACCATCACAAGCTCAGGAACATAAATCATGGGCGAGTTTTTCAAACCGTAGCGACGGAAGATTGGCTTTGCGACGCGTGTTGGAAGTAGCACCCGAAAATTAAGTCGCTGAATCGTTCTTCCGTTCGCCTTTCAACGCAACGGCGCGCATCACTACTCCAACCGCCGCCATGCTCAGGCCGACAGGAATTGACAATACCAACAGGACGGTCAACCACAGTCCCGGCCATATCACATCCGTGAACAACGGAAAATGGTTACAAAAACAAAAGATCTTGTGAGTAGGATGATTGGCAAGTCCAATCCCCAGTAACTCAGTCTTTTACCGATCTTCTTCACACGCGGCATCGCAGTCCCCCCCCCTATAGAATGAAGTGTCTGAATCTGGGTAGTCTTAAGCGATTTCACGGGAAGTTCAGGTGACATGAATGTCGATTGCGATAGGTTATGCTGGCATTCTGGCAACTTTGGCGTCGCTATTCATTCTACTTCTGATGCGAAAACGTCAACCGAAGAACAAACCTCTCGGCTGCCTGTGTGCGGTGATTGCGTTTCCCATACTGTTTATCCCACTCGTTCCGATGATTGATACGATGGGTACGTCCCGTGGGTTCGACCTGACGCTCACCGAGGTTAAAGCAAGTTGGTTGGGGCTGCAGCTTCCAAACGACGCTTCTCATATCACATTTCATCAACACTTCAACCAGGTCTGTTCGGTGGATTTTTCGATCGGCGAGAATGACTTTCTTGCCTGGTGCCACGAGAATCATTGGATTGCCGAACCGATCAAGACTAGCAGGCTGGTTCGTATCCTTGACAAGTCCTCTTCTGAAACGGGGCGTCATGTCGTCATGGAGGGTTATCATGCCATCGTGTTTCCCGAGAGTAAGGAAGGGGGAGCCAATGTTGTCTTTGACAAGCGGGCAGGGCGTGCATTCTATCGGTGGTACACATACTGAGTCGGCAGCGATTATCGGGTGAATTCGGAGGATTGTATGGAAGCGGTGAAGATTGTCCTGCTGTGTATTGCGTCTGCCATCGTCTTCGGCATCCTTCACGATCAGGTGACGGCGAGGGTCTGCGTCGAGTATTTCACGATTGGCCACCCTGCCATTTTCAGCACCGATTCACCGACACTTCTTGCGCTCGGCTGGGGCGTCATCGCCACATGGTGGGTCGGTCTTCTTCTGGGCATTCCTCTGGCAATTGTTTCCCGACTCGGTTCGGGGCCGAAGTTCGACGCGGCTCATCTGATTCGTCCCTTGTGCAAACTGCTGGTGGTCATGTTCTGTGTCTCACTGGTCGCGGGTCTGATCGGCTACTTCGCGGCAAGACAGGGTGGTGTGTGGCTGCTGGAACCACTCCGGTCACGAGTTCCGGCTGAGAAGCATTCGGCGTTCCTCGCTGACCTCTGGGCACATCTCGCTGCGTATGGTGTCAGCGTTCTCGGCGGAATCACGATTTGTCGATGGGTCTTTTCGAGACGACGACAGATGGCGAAATCAGTTGGCAATCAGAATTTTCTCACCCCCGATCATCAAGCTCCGCAGATCGACTGAACATTCTAGAACACATTGTCAGAGAAGGGAGGGCGACATCATGAGTGAGTTTTTCAAATTCTTGATTCGCTTTTCCCATGGTTGGAGACGGAAGATCGGGTTGTCGCTACTTCTGATTTCGTGCGTGTTGATGGGGGGGTGGTTGAGAAGCGTTTTTGTCGCTGACTCCATCGCTTGGACCAGCGGTTCGAACGCCAGCGACGATATCATGTCGGCGGAACAAAATCTGACGTGGCAGACAACTTATGATATCAAAGGGATGCTCCCAACGATGGTTCCGGTGTGGCACAGCAGTGCACTCGATTTTTCCATTGTTGACGATGCCGCTGATCAGCCGGTATGGCGATGGCGTTTTCTTGGATTTGAAGCGGGAGAATTTACAACCCAAATGACGGGAGACTCTTCTCACGGTTCATTTTGCTCAATTCCCTATTGGTCCGTCACCGTTCCACTGACACTCGTCTCACTTTGGTTTTTGCTTTCCAAACCTCGCCCAGTAAATCAAAAGAATTTCACTGAACTTGACGCAAAAGAGGGAGGGTGAATCATGGGGGAGTTTTTTCGGGGTTGGAAAAGAAAAGTTGGCGTCGTGACGCTCGTGATGGCGTGCGTCTTGGTGGCAGGGTGAGTGAGAAGTTTTACCACGCTGGACATGGTCGTGATTCCCATCTCACGGCCAGAGGCGATTGAGTTCTCGTCGTTGCGAACCAAGTTGTGTCTGATGAGACGTTCTGAGTCCCTTGACTTGAGTTGTGAGTCGAGCCGGGTCGAGAAAGCCTCGGATCATTACTTGAGTTACCTTTCGGCAGATTGAAGCCGTCACGTCTGTGGCCTGAGACTGTTCTCCAATCTTCATGCCATTTTTGCAAAGACTGCTGGGATTGTCGTGTCGTACTGGATGCTTGTCGTACCTTTGACCATTTCGTCATTTTGGCTGTTGCTTTCAACCGTCCAAATATCGAATCAATGGTTAATCATTAACCCGCATGCCAATGAATTAGAGGAAAAGCAAAATCAACAATTTGTCGAGAACAGCAAATCGTCGAATAAATCGCAACCAAATGAAAACGAGAAGCTCTGACGACTTTGGCAGTTGCCCGTAGTCCAAAGGGAACTCGACACAGGTATGTGCCAAACCGCTTGCAGAGAACCGAAAACGAAAAAAGAAGGATTGGAACACTTATCTGCACTCATTTACGCTAATAAGAAAATTCAAAACAGGCGACTTATGGGACATGTCGGTCAGGTGTTCGGCCAAAAGCTCTGGCAGGGCGGGGAACCGGATTCGTAGGGTTCACCCGATAAAACTGGAGAGAAGTGTGCTTGTTGGGGCCGGAAAACTAAAAAACTCTCGGGAAAACCGGTCTGGTCTTGGTTAAAATCTTTCGCTAGGATTCGCGCTTCGCCGGGCTGGACGGATGAATGTCCGTTCGCGGTTCCGTGTGTCGATCATGGATGACTGACGCTACCGTTCAGGATGAACGCTCCCATCATGCGACAGAATTTTCGAATCCCATTCGTATTGTTGACAGTCTGTTCACTTCTGAGCACGGCCTCGACGCTGTTTGCCCAGCAGGGAAAACGACCAGACCCGTCCGCTAAGAATAGCCAGCCGACAGGCAAGGCGACCCTTTCGAATTCCGCCGTGCCGACAAAGTCGGCGGCTGACAATTCACAAGCAAGTCCAACTGCAGAGAAGAGGCCGCGCCCGGCTCCTCAAGATCTGGAGAAAGATCCGGAGATCGACAAGCTCGATCCAAAACTGGAAAAGATTCTGATCGATTGGGAAGCTCATTCGTCCAAGATCAAATCGCTGCAAGGAAAGCATATTCGCAAGGAATTCATCAAGACATTTGCGGTCGAGAAAGTTTCCGAAGGGCAATTCTTCCTGGAAACCCCCGATAAAGGCCGGATCGACATGATCGCGAAGCCAATTGCTAAGGGAGCAGTCGCCTCGAGAAAAGATTACTCGCTCGAAAAAGGTTCCTCGGAGCGTTGGATTTGTACGGGGGAAGAAATCCTTGCGTTTAACGAAGACGACAAGACTTATAGCCGTGAGGTTCTTCCGGCTTCCATGCGAGGCAAAAACATTGTCCACAGTCCGCTTCCATTCCTGTTCGGCATGAAGGCGGACGAGGCGAAACAGCGATTCAATCTGAAACTGGTCGGGTTCAACAAGGATAATACGGCAGTTCAGATTCAAGCGATTCCGCGCATGGATTCTGACCGTCAGAATTATAGTGAAGCCGCGATTATGCTTGATTTAAAGCGATTCGTTCCCAACGCGGTGCGGTTGTTAGACCCGAATGGAATCGAAACGGTTTACATTTTCGAAGGGGTCAAAATTAACGACAGTGGTTTCTGGCAAGAGTTAAAAACCAAGTTCAGCGGCGATCCGTATCATCCCAGTCTGAAGGGATATAAGCTGCAAATCTCGAACGATATTCAGCCGGCAAGCAACACAGAGCCTGCTGGCTCCAAAGCGGGAAACAGGGGAAGCCAGGCCAACCCTTCCGGCAGTCCAGCGGGTCGAGGGACAACTTCAAAGCCGGACGCCGATGAAACACCGGCCGAGCGACCAAAGACGACTCGGACCTCGAGTGCAAATCCACCGTCAATGAAACGTTGATCAGGTTGATTGCGTTTCGCTGTCTTGAGACGTTTCGTGACGTGATACTCCGACATTGTCTGTCGTTGTGATGTGAATCAGGCGAGCGATCTGCCTTAGCAACGGTTTTCCGTCGCTGACGAAAAAGAGAGGTGTCGGCTGCAGGCAGACACTTCGAAAACGGAAATCCTCTCTGTGTGAACCGTTGACGCTGTCGCATTGGATGGTATCGTGGCAACAGCCCGATCATCGTGCCCGTTCCCGCCGCGATGATTCCTGTTGGCGGATGCCGGGAATACATTCCACGATGAAGAATCGTGAGGAGTCAATGGACATGACGTCTGTGGTTGAATCTTTGGTTCGCGTTGGAAAAGTTCCGTTTGGTAAAGGCGTATTCGCTCGTCAAGACATTCCTCAAGGAACAGTCATCGGACAAGTCGAGGGGCGGGTGATTGACGATCCCAATTACGCCACGTCGTATTGCATTGATTTAGGGGGATCGCTTTCACTGGAACCACGTGCTCCGTTTCGGTTCCTGAATCACTGCTGTACCCCCAACAGCACATTGTGTATTTCCGAAGTGACGTACGAGGACGGTAGCCCGGCTCCTTCGGAAGTCACGATCGAAGCGCTGATGGATATTCCCAAGGGAGCGGAACTGACAATCGACTACCAGTGGGCGGCACATGGAGCAATCAAATGTCTCTGTGGCAGTCCAAAGTGTCGAGGCTGGGTTGTTGCCGAAGAAGAATTACCGAAATTGCTGAAGTCCAAGAGGCGCAAGGCAAAATAGGGCTAGGGGTGTGAAGCAGGCGGGTTCAAGGCATCTGCGACTTTGTCGGTTCCGACGGAATTCGCTTTCATCGCAAAATCCTGAAAGCTCAGGCTCATTCTCGGGGCCCAACGAGGAAATTGCATCATGCATTGCATCGCCAGTCGCCTGGTTTGTTTGGTATTTATTTTCGTTTTGTCCGTCCGTTGTTTGGACGGAGCCCAATATTCCGTCACGGAAACCGACGATGAGATTCGTCTGGAAACGTCTGAACTAGCTGCAGGAATTCGCAAGCGAGGCTATGTCACCGGCGTCAAAGCTCAGTCTTTCGTCGATAAGAAAACCGGCGCAAAGGACCTGGGATTCGGGCTCGATATTGCCGACTGGATCATGGAGCCAGGGAGCGATGAAGCGTATCGGGATCAGCTGGAGCAGGCGGGTCACAAGGAATTGATCTACACGTTTGGCAACGAGTATCACGGGAAAACGCCGAAACGCAGTGTCGAAGGTCCGCAGATTTGCACTCAAGCAAAAGAGTTGGCGCCAGAAGTCATTCGTGGTCCGAACTTCATTGCCGTCCGTCAGACATTTCGATATCGAACTGCAGCTCCTGGAAAAAATATTGGTTCATTATGGACCCAGGTGATGGTCTTTCCTGAAGGGAAGCGGTACTTCATTTCAATGCAGCGAATCGACGCAGTTAACAGCAGCGAGGCGATGTTCCTGCGAATTGACATGCCAGGCCATATTCAGCACAAGAATGGCGACAGCTTCAGCGAAGTCTATCTGAGCTATTGCGGTCGTATTCCCTCCCAAGAGTTTTCGAAGAACTTTGCTCCCGATGAACGATTCAACTATCGCCGTGGCGAAACTCCTGTTCCTGATCGAATGATTCGTGGCTATCAGATTCGCGACTTGCAATCAGGGAGCACGGGGCCGTGGCTTGTGGGAATGACGCTTGACCCCGGTGTTGTCTCGGAAGCATGGTGTCATCAACGGGGCTATGTTTGTCTGATTGAAGAGTTTAATGGGCGCCCTGTGAAAGCGGGTGAGTCCTTCAGTGCCGCGTTTATTGTCGGTTATTTCGACAATATCGAAGAAATGCACGCAGTTTATGATGCTCATAAAGGTCATACTGGTCTGAAAGTCGACGCAAAGACCTGGATGCTGACGAAGTGAATCCACGGTCGGATTTGCTTCGGCATAACCTGGTTCAGGAGTCGCGATGCTGCTAAATCTGTCTGATGTCATCGAAATGTGTCGTGTACCCGAAGACAAGAAGATTCGGCTCAAGGATTACCATCCGAACTGGGAAGCAGAAGGGGCCGGAACAGCGACTGAGCGGTTGCGCGAGGCTCGTCGGTTGCTGGTTGAAGATGTCCAGGAACTCGAGAGCTCGCAAGAGCTATTATACGCAGCCAATTCGTGGTCGGTGCTGGTCATCATTCAGGCGATGGATGCCGCCGGGAAAGATAGTACGATCAAACATGTCATGACGGGTGTCAATCCTGAAGGGGTTAAGGTGGTCAGTTTCAAGCAGCCCTCGGCGGAGGAACTGGATCATGACTACCTGTGGCGTTGTTCCAGGGAACTACCAGAAAGGGGACAGATCGGTCTCTTCAATCGTTCCTATTACGAGGAAGTTCTTGTGGTAAAAGTTCACCCTGAACTTGTTGCAAAACAGCGAATACCCGGGGCTAATCCCGGCGAAAAATCCTTCTGGAAATCGCGCTACAAGGAGATCAACCAGTTCGAGCGACGTCTCACTCGCAATGGCACTCGAATCATCAAGTTTTTCCTGAATGTTTCGAAGGATGAGCAGAAGCGGCGCTTTCTTGCTCGGATTGACGATCCGACGAAGAACTGGAAGTTTTCGCCGGGTGATCTGGTCGAGCGGACTTACTGGGATGAATACATGTCGGCTTACGAGCAGATGTTGAATGCCACGAGCACAACTTCAGCCCCCTGGTTTATCATTCCCGCCGATCAAAAGGCGACAACTCACCTGCTGGTGGCGAAAATTCTGTCGAGCGAAATCCGAAAGTTAAACTTGAAGTTTCCTGCGTTGACCGCATCGCAGCATGAAGCACTGATTGAGTGTAAGGCTCGGCTGGAAGCAGAAGCAGACTGAGGTTGATAAGCTAGGTAATTGCTCAACTTCTGCGTCAATCAAAGCGAAAAGTGAAAGTGGACTGATGCGACTGGAATCGCAAATTGTAAAAGCTCGAGACGGGGTTGAACTGTTTGTTCGAAGTTATTGGCCAGATCAACCTGATCCTGGTCGAGTCCTATATTGGGTACATGGTCTGGGGGAACATGGGGGCCGACATACTCATGTTGCCGAAGTGCTTGCAGAAAACGGCTGGCGCATGATCGTGGCGGATTTAAGGGGACATGGTCGGTCAGGCGGAGTTCCTACCTACGTCAAGTCCTTCAATGACTATGCAGCCGATATCGCCACCATTTGGGGGCAACTCGGCTTAAATGATGCCCCGCCGGTATTGCTGGGTCACAGCATGGGTGGGCTTGTTGCGGTCAGGACGGTGCAAACGGGAAGTGTACAACCATCGGCGCTTGTTCTTTCTTCTCCCTTATTGGGTTTAAAACTTCGGGTGAACCCAGTGACTGTGATGATTGGTCGGATACTCGTCAATTTTCATCCGACGGTTCGTTTTTCCAATGGCATCGATCCTGCGAATATGACTCGTGATTCCGAATTCGCGTCGCAGCGGCGCGGTGATATTTTGATTAACAAGACGGTGACCGCCGGCTGGTTCATCGCGATGCAGTCGGCCCTTAAAGCCGCGAAACAGGATGCCTCGAAAGTCTCTCTTCCTGTCTTGGCGTTACAAGGGGGCGATGATCGGACAACTGATCCTGTCGCACTGTCAGACTGGTGGGATCACATTCAATCGACCGAGAAGAAACTGATCGTCTTTCCCAACCACGTTCACGAATTGTTTTTTGAGCCAGATTGGCGTGCGACAACGCTACAAATGTTAAACTGGCTGGAAGAACAACGGGACCGAAAAATCGCGACAGCCAGTGTTAGGTAAAATGATGATGGACGAACACGTTGTGAGGCATCTCGATCGAATTCGAATCTCTGTTGGATTCGCTCGAATCTGCGTGATTGGGCTGGCGGTGACGGTCTTGTCCGGTAGGACGATCTTCGCTGAGGAAAGTCCAGCATTACCCCCCGCCGCGAAGCGAGATGTCACTTTCAAAGCCGACATCGAGCCGATTTTTCGTGATCACTGCATCAAGTGTCATGGAAAAGATAAACAACGAGGCGACCTTCGGCTTGATCAGAAAGCTGCGGCTCTTAAAGGGGGCGAAAGCTTTGCGCCGGCGATTATCCCGGGGAACGGAACGGATAGTCCCCTGGTTCGGTTTACTGCCGGAATTGTCGAGGGGATGCAGATGCCGCCTGAGGGGGAGCGGAAACTCTCTAAGGATGACATCGGGTTACTTCGAGCATGGATCGATCAAGGGGCGAAATGGCCAGATGAACCTGCGCCGAAAAGTGATGTCGTCCAACATTGGTCATTTCAAACACTGAAGCGACCGGCAATTCCGATTGTTTCCAGGACGAATGTTATCTGGTCCCGAAATCCAATTGATCTTTTTGTTGCTGAAAAATTGGAAGCGGCGAGTGGTTCACAAAGCCACGGCAATTCAACAGGTCTTTCGCCCTCCAGGGAAGCCGAACGCCTGACGTTGATTCGTCGAGTTACGTTCGATCTGATCGGACTGCCGATGTCGCCCAGTGAGGCTGATGAATACTTGTCTGACGCCCATCCAGACGCTTTCGAGCGACTCGTAGATCGCCTGCTGGCTTCGCCGCATTTTGGCGAACGATGGGCACGGCATTGGTTGGACATTGTAAAGTTCGCTGAAAGCGATGGGTTTGAAACGAATCAACCTCGGCCCAATGCGTGGCCCTATCGTGACTACGTGATTCGTGCGTTTAATGAAGACAAGCCGGTTAATCAGTTCCTGTTTGAACAACTTGCTGGAGATACGGCAGGTGTCGACGAGGCGACTGGCTTTCTGGTGTCAGGCGCAATGGATCGAGTCAAAAGCCCCGATCCCGGTCTAACCGCTCAGCAACGAGCCGATGAGTTGCATGATATGGTCAGCACAACATCCAGTGCGTTCATGGGACTGACAGTGGGCTGTGCGCGCTGCCACAATCACAAGTTCGACCCGATCACGCAGGCCGACTACTACGGAATGAAAGCTGTGTTTGCCGGTGTCCAGCATGGTGATCGACCGATGAAAAACGCCGACTTTGAAAAACGGCAAAAATCGATGGAAGTGATTCGCGAGGAACTGATTGTTGTCGATCGAGAGTTGTCGCGACTTGTCGAATTGAGTGCCGAGCGAGAATCGCAGAACCCGAATCCCGCACGACTTCGTCCGCCCGTTCAGCGGAAAGCCAACTTCGAGCGGTTTTCCCCTGTGAACGCCAGGTTCGTGAAATTCAGCATCGAAGCCACAACGGGCGGTGAACCCTGCTTGGATGAACTTGAAGTCTTCGAGACGAATACCCAATCGGGGACGAAACCACGAAACGTGGCATTGGCGAGTCAAGGGACTGTCGCGACATCGTCGTCCAACCTGCCTGGGTACGAAATCCATCAGCTGAAATTCGTCAACGACGGGCGGTACGGAAATTCGGCAAGTTGGATTTCGAATGAACCGGGACGTGGCTGGGTGATGCTCGAGTTTGCCGAACCGTTTGAGATCGATCGCATATTGTGGAGTCGTGACCGACCGGACGATGGCAAATTTCAAGATCGGATTCCAACTCGATATCGCATTGAAGCCGGGCTGACGGCCGAAACTCTGAAAGTCGTTGCCTCCTCCGATGACCGAATACCTTTCAACGGTCAGACAACTTCACCACCGACATTTGAAGGGCTGAATGACGAGGAACGAAATGTTGCGAAACAGCTGACAGCGCAACGTGAAAGACTTCAGCAGCGGTTGCAATCACTCTCGAGGATGGATGTCGTCTACGCAGGTCGATTTGTCGCGCCAGAACCGACCTTTCGGTTGCATCGTGGTGACCCACTGCAACCAAAAGAAGCGACGCCACCAGCGGGGCTGAGCTCATTCGGTTCGTCGTGGCAGTTGGGGAATGAATCATCGGATTCCGACCGGCGGCGAGCATTGGCAGGCTGGATTACCTCGTCAGATCATCCTTTGACGACTCGAGTCATGGTCAATCGAATCTGGCAATTCCATTTTGGCCAGGGGTTTGTATTAACACCGAGTGATTTTGGCCATAACGGTGTTCTGCCATCACACCCATCACTTTTGGATTGGCTCGCGAGCGAAATGCATTCTGACGGATTACCAAAGCGACTGCACCGATTGATGGTTACCTCAGCCACCTACAGACAGTCGAGCGAGGCACAAACTGACGCCATTCAGGTGGACGCTGCCACGCGGCTGTTGTGGCGATACCCCCCGAAACGACTTGAAGCAGAATCGATTCGCGACGCCATCCTGGTGTTTGCTGGAAACATTGATGATCGAATGTACGGACCCGGTTTCGATTTGTTTGAGTCGAATACGAACTACGTAAAGGTTTATAACTCAAAGCGGGAGTTCGGTCCTGCTGAGTGGCGTCGGATGGTTTACCAGTCGAAGCCACGCATGCAACTCGACGAGATCTTCGGCCAGTTTGATTGTCCTGATGCAGGGCAGATCGCACCGAAACGAACGTCATCAATTACGGCATTGCAGGCGTTGAATTTACTCAACAGCCGGTTCATCCTGCGGCAAGCCCTGGAGTTTGCAAATCGATTGCGCCGTGAGGCGGGTGATGATCCTGTCTCTCAAGTGGGTCAGGCGTTTCAGTTGGCTTTTCATCGTCAACCAACTGCCGATGAACTCACGGAGGCCACGCAACTCATTCGCACACATGGGTTGGAAGCATTCTGCCGAGCGACGTTCAATGCGAATGAATTCTTGTTCGTCTTCTAAGAAATCAGAATGACCCTTGGCCACCCTGACCGCCCCGGCCCCCTTGTCCACCCTGGAAACCCTGTGCACCTTTTTTGGGCTTACTGATTGAAAACTCAGTGATCTTGTATTCTTCGTCCTTATCCTTTTTAACGGTAAAGGAGATGACTTGATTCTTTCTGTTACGAAGGGATCGTTTGGTGACCGTCTGGCTTGGGTTCGGTTGCAGCTCGGTGACCGGAGAAATCGCATCTGTGATTTCTTCGAGTTTCTCCTCGGATAACTCGCCATCGCGAATTTGCCCGATCAAACCTTTCGCTTTGGGACTCACATACTCGGCAGCCGCTGCGGTATCACCATCTGCGATCGCGACGCAGAATCGATAGAGTGTATCTTCGATGCTTCCTGGAGTCAGATTTCCAGCCGGGCTGCCAGCCCCACCAGGTTGGCCTGGCAATGCACTTCCAGGCTGGCCTGGCATTGCGCTTGGTTGACCGTTCGCTCCGCGCATTTGGGCTGCGGCAGCATCCTGAGCGTTTGCACCACCGGAACTGCTCATTCCAGGCGCAGCGCCGTGGCCTGCTGCAGGCGCACCCGCACCGCCAGGTGCCATCCCTGCGGGAGCCGACATTCCGGGTGGCGCTGCCATCGCTGCGCCATTTGACGATGAGGCCCCGCCAGAACCAGTGTGGGCCAACATTTTTGACGATTCCATGTTCAAGGAGTTACTGGAATTCGAACTGGATCCCCCGGAATTACCCGCTGATGACATATGGGCAGCCATATTCGGCGAACCTGTCGCTCCATTGGCACTGGAATTTTGTTGCGGCATATTGGCTGCCATTTGTGCCATGTACTGGCTATTTTGCGACCCAGGTGCCCCGGGGGACGCCGACGAGCCGCCGGACGACGAAGATTGGCCTCCCTGCGCCATCTGTTGCATATGAGCTGGATTCATATGGCCTGCGCCGCCCGGAGTGTTCGCGGGCATACCCGGCCTGGCGGGTGCAACAGCCGTCGTCTGCGCTGGAGGAACCGCCGTCGTCGTTCCTGGAGTGCTACTCGATCCACAACCGATGAGGCTTGCGGCCACGATCAAAGAGAAAGAATCCTGCCATACCTTGAAGCGGTTGCAGATCATTATGAACACCTTGAATCGAAAAAAGGAACGACGTGAACGCTCCGATGGCCTTGCCTGTTAAACCGGGTAACAAAACCAACGTGCGATAGCCCCTTGACTATGCCAATTTTCTAACCCCATTGCAAGTTCTTAGCCAATTTAAGGAAATCCTGAAAAAGCACATTTGCCCGCTTCCTCAACCTTGTTCAGTGGTCGAAATCCAGATTCTCGACAAATGACGGCAAGGTTCGTCCCCAACTCGGTGTGGCGATGTCGAGATGATTTGGCTTTCTTCGAACAACATTTGGATTTGTGTATTGGTTTTTGGTCCATGAAGCCAGACGCCACGCTGACCCTGACCGATCAATCGCTGCAGACCAAGGCTAAGTCGTCCCATTGTCCATCGAGCGTTGATATCCTGCAGCGGACGAATTCGAAGTGAACCATCAGTGTCTCGATATAACATCGCGTCGATTCCGACCGGGCCGAAATAGCCCTGCGACTGTAAATGAGTTGCTGCGCGCAACGCCGTCGAAATCGCATCGTGCCACAAGGGATGTTGTGCCAGGGGGCGTGACTCGTAACCTGCAAACCAGCTTCCAGCATATTGTCCTCGCTCGTCAACAATCATGGGTGAGACACCAATTAATCGAGGTGGTCCATCATTCGGTATCTCAATCTGGATTCCCACCTCGTCCACCCGTTCGACCCACGGTTCAAAAAACACGGCTCGTTGTTGTTTCAAACGGCGACCTACCCAATTCTTGTCCGCCTCAATTGCCCGACCTCGACCTAATATTCGCTCGCGAGCCGACATGCCAAATTCGGCCTTCACCACCCATTGACTGTCGGAGGTCAGCGTCGATTCAATCGCTTCGTCGAATTGTGTTGCCGTTTCAATCCTTCGCGAACCGTGCAGTCCAATATTCCAGTCTTGTTCCAACTGGTGGGATGTGGCTCGCGAATTGGCGAACCTGACTGCGACTTCTGAAGGTGCGTTGGTGCGGCACCCAAACCGGTTTGCCAGCTTTCTGACTTCCGCCGACCAACCCCACGGGACAAATTCAACTTCGTTCGGGATCTTGGATAGCGATGTGACCGGTACAACGTGTGGCAAACCCAGCTTAGCCGCGTGATGAAAGAAATCTGGATCGATCGAGAAGGGCGTCCATACCAGGTCGCCGTCTTCAGCCACGGCCAGCCAACACGTCGCTAATTCTGCGTTTAATCGGATTAATGCAGTGGAAGACGCATGATTTGGATCGGCGAGACGATGTTCAAAATCGAAATTACCGAAGAAAAATCGGGGCATCCGTTTCACCCTTTCATTATGACTTTTGTCGATTTGCGTCTGGAAACCCCCGCCTGCTTCCGCACATCGTAAGGATTGTTCGCGGGAATTTGGATTGGATGTCCGTGAGTCAAGTGAAGCCTATAATGCAGTCAGGTGATAAACGATGCGAACAGGAGGCAACTGAAATGTGACAAGTTTTTGCAATCTCTGATAGAACTCGTCATCAAACACTTACTTGGATCTGTCGCTCAACTCCGGATACAGACTGATGTCCGCTCCCTATCTCAACCTTGTCATGTCACTCAGACAAGGATTTCCTCAACCGGTTTCCGATCGCGTGCACGATGCCTATTTCGTGTTTTCCTTTCTTCGGGCACTCGATCAACTTGATGGAATGAAATCGGTCACGCCCTTACTGGGCACGGCCAAGACACTCGATTATGACGCCGCCCAACGCTCACAAGTTGCTGACGGGCCCCTGCCGCTTGAGCAAGTGACTCAGACTTTGGTCGAGCACCTGTCTGGAATGTTCATCTGGGGCCATCCCCGAGCACAGATTAACGTGATTCCGCCCCCAACGATCGCCAGCATCATCGGTGGTTTGCTCCCTTCAATCTATAACCCCAATCTGGTCAGTGAAGAATCGTCGAGGCAGGTGGCTGTCGCAGAAGTCGAGGTCTCGTCGATGACCGCTGATCTCGTTGGATATGACCCCACTCGGTCCGCAGGCCTGTTTACATTTGGCGGAACAGGAACATTGTTATACGGAGTCAAGCTGGGATTGGAGAAAGCCTGTCCTGGAACCGCCCAGCACGGTGCCCGCGATCGGGCCGTTATCTTCTGTTCCGAGCGTGCCCATTATGCCTGTCTGAGCGTGGCAAACTGGCTGGGGATCGGGCGAGAGAATGTGATTCAGATTCCCTGTTCTCCCGAAAACGAAATGCGGACGTGCCTGTTGGAATCAATGGCCCGCGACGTTTTGAAAGAAGGAGGCAAAATTGCCGCGATCGTTGCGACGATGGGGACGACGGACCATTTCGGGCTGGATGACCTGAAATCCATTCACGAGATTCGCGACCGTTTGGTAGATGAATTTCATCTGGAATATCGCCCGCACATTCACGGCGATGCTGTGATCGGCTGGGCCTGGTCCGTCTTCAATGATTACAACTTCGATTCCAATCCACTTGGTTTTCGACATCGTACGGTCAGAGCTCTCGCCGGTACGCGACGACGCATTACGCAACTTCCACTCGCGGATTCCATTGGGATCGACTTTCACAAGACAGGATTCACTCCGTATGTCTCAAGTCTTTTTCTGGTGAAGGACGCGATTGATCTCGAACTGATTACGCGAAAACAATCCGACACCCCCTATTTGTTTCACGACGGTCACTACCATCCCGGCCGCTACACTCTTGAAACGTCGCGAAGCGGCAGTGCACCGATGTCCGCTTTGGCAAACCTGCGATTGTTCGGAAAGAATGGCCTGCGCGCGCTGTTGGGCCATGTTGTCACCATGGCTGAAGTGTTGAGGGAGCAGCTCGAAGGACATGCAGCGACGACCGTGGTGAATCGGGGGAACTTCGGGCCGGTCACGCTGTTTCGCGTCTATCCCGATGGAGTCGATACTTTCGGAGTCACCGAACGTGAACAGAAGGATGTGTCGTATCGCGACCAGCTTCGGATTCACAACGAGTATAACCGACGTATCTATCAGGTCGTTCAGGCTGATGCACTACATGGAGATGGTGTCGTGATTTCGTTGACCGACTGTTATCGCGAAACCGATTACGGCGAACCGATGGTCGCGTTGAAAAGTTACCTGCTGAGTCCTTTCGCGGAAGAGCAATACATTAATGCGGTCCTTGAATCGATTTGGAAGGCTCGTGCAACAATCGCCAATGAATCCGTCAAAACACATTGATCCGAAGTCGCGGCGCGTTGTTGGTTCCTCCGGTGGATCGTAGAATCTTGTATTAATGTTGGCTACTTGCATGCTGAGTCGTTCGTGATTCACCCGCCGATCGTTTGAAAGACGTTTCATGTTGCCTCGCCGCGAAGTATTTCCCAATGTCATCGAAATGAATTACCAGGCCCGACAAAGGATTGGTTGTTCCGTGTACCTCGTGCACGATGCGGGGGAATGGATGTTGATCGATATTGGTTTTGAAGAGACGACTGACGAGATCATCAATTTGATTCGACAGATGGACTTTTCGCTCGCAAACTGTAAATACCTCGTCGCCACACATGCCGATGTCGATCATATTCAAGGGTTGAAACGAGCCAAAGAGCTGTTGCCGAACGCGATCACCGTCTCACATCCCGAATGCCAGCAGTTACTCGCCAGCGGGGATCGGATTGTGACCTATGCTGAAATTTCGGCTCAAGGAATCTCCATCGATCTCCCCGAGATTAAGATCGAACAGACTATTAATGAAGGTGACACGTTAACGGTCGGAAAACTGACGCTGGATGTCTGGAATACCCCGGGTCATACCCCCAGCCAGCTTGCGTTTCGGCTTGGCGAACTGTTGCTTTCAGGTGACAACATTTATCGTGATGGGGGTGTTGGCAACATCGACGCCCATCATGGCTCGGACATTCCCGCATTTATTAAGTCTCTTGAACGAATCCGCGATTCTGAAGTCAAATGGCTGCTGCCCAGTCATGGCCCCATCTTTCGTAAGGACAATGCACAGCTTCAAAAGACAATCGACCGCCTGACGGGATACCAGCACATGGCCGATTTCGGAACTTGTGCGGTCGATTGGCCGCTGCTGGATGAATGGGAAGAAGAGCTCGTGCGCGGGTTCGATCCTGACAATGCCTGAATCGGCTTGTCGTATTACGGACTACGGCCAGTCGAAACCAAGGTCCAGAGCCGGAGCGGAATGGGTTAAGGCTCCGATGCTGATTCGTTCCACCCCGGTTCGTGCGATGCCAGCGACGGTCTCAAGATTCACGCCGCCTGAGGCTTCGAGCAGGACACCTGATGCCAGCCGATTCCTCACCGAAACCGCTTCGTTTAATGTCTCCACGTCCATATTGTCCAGCAGCACAATGTCGGGCGACCCCTGCAGGGCATCCTGCAACTGAGTGATCGTATCAACTTCGACTTCGATCGAAACTCCCTTCGGAGATTTCGCACGAGCTGTTCGGACCGCTTCGGCAATACTGGATGACTCGGTCCACGCCGCAATGTGGTTGTCCTTGATCAGCACTCCATCATAAAGACCCATGCGATGGTTCGTCCCACCCCCACAGCGAACGGCGTACTTTTCGAGTAATCGCCAACCGGGGAGAGTCTTGCGAGTATCCAGAATTCTGGCTCGCGTCCCTGCCACGGCATCAACGTATATTCGTGTCAAAGTGGCAATGCCACTGAGATGCGTCATAAAGTTCAGCATCGTTCGTTCGCCGATTAACAGCGACGTCAGTGGTCCCGAAACCTTGGCGATAATGGTCCCCGGAGAAACTCGATCCCCATCCCGACGAAAGGCCTCCCAACGGACTTGATGGTCAAGTTTGGCAAAGACCATGCGGCCAATCGGCGAGCCAGACAAAACCCCGTTTTTTCTCGCGACAACTTGTACTATCGCTGTTTGATCGGGACGAATCAAAGCGTTGCAGGTTAGATCACCGGCCGTCGACAAATCTTCGGCCAAGGCCATATCGATCAGTTGTGTTGCAGCCGATTGTTCGCCGCTGCCAAAAGTCTCTTCAATCATTGTTTTATTCATTCATCGAGCGGATGTTTGAAGAGTTGAAACGCGTGACAATTCTGCCAGCCGAGTTTCCGCGAGCTTGGAACCGTATTTCGCCGCAACCTGCCAATGCAGTTTGGCCACTCCCAACTTGCCTGCTTCATCCGCTTTTCGAGCCAGTTTCTCAAACTTCGCGGCCTTTTCGGCAGGGGATGCCACCGGTTCGACCGGCTGTTCCCGTTCCTTCGAACGAACGAGTTTTGGGCCGATTGAACTTTTCGCAGTCGTGGATTCGGAAGGCCCCGAGTTCAGCAGAGCTTCCTCCATGGCCTGAAGATCGTGAATATAAACGTGCGTAGTAATCGAAGTCGCCTGCCGTGAGATTCCGGTGTTCGTTCCTGAGCGCAAAGGACCATATTGAGCTCGCCCTGATTGGACAGAAGAAACACCACCCAACAGAGCACTGCCACGGTCAGGAACCGAAACGGTTGTACTCACTGCGGTCGTCGCGACGACCGGCTGCTGGATCACTTGCTGAGCAAATGAGGTCCGACCAACCAGTAGCAGAATCGCGATCAAAACAGAGCAACGCATTGCTTCACCTTTAATAAGAATCATCGACTGCCATCCTATCGAGATTGATTGATTTCTGACAATCCACGTGCCGCTCGGTTGTTTCAAGCTGGCCCCTTCCCGGTATTTGGGAGTCAATACGGGCGCCGCGGTTTTGGACTTTTTCAGGTTTGAAACTTGACTCATCGAGTCAATTTTCAGGATTTCTGCAAAAGTAGCCTTATCGCTCCGCGAGAAGAAAGCCGAATTGCCATTGACCTTGTGATCCATCGGGGCTTTCAAGTGCCAGTCGAGGTCTGTTGCAATTCGGCTATCGTCTCGGCGGAGCGAGACGGCTACTTGGTCTGAGGCAAAGCCTCGCTGGGGTCCTCGACAAAGCCGTGCTCTTTCCATTGAGATCGTTTCACGAGAAAGTGAGGCCAGGTGCCAATGTGGAAAGCAGAAGAAAAGAGACGATTTGAATTGAGTCGCGATATCTGGTGACCAAATTTGATCCCGCCTGGGCAAGCCAGGGCGGAAAGCTAAGAACGTGGATTGCGGTCTGCCCGATCAACAATTTGCCGCGTGCACTGTTTCCGGCGAAAACGTTGTCGCTCGTTGAACAACCGACACATCTTGACTTTTCGATGTTCCGTGCCCGTCGTTGCCCACGTGCCGAGGCGATTCGACTTGAAAACCAAACCCGACTTGACAATGCTCGCTACGATGAACTGTTCTGTCACTTGAATCAGGACTTACCTATGCATCTCGGCATTTTGGTAACAGCGGTTTTCGTGTTCGCTCTCCCAGCACTTGCGAATGCACAGACGTGGACATCACCTGACGGTTTTCTTTCAATAACGCCGCCGGATGCGAATACATTTACAGCGATGCCTGAGCCACCGCCGCCATTCGTTGGACTTTGGGTATCCAATGACAATTCAATGAGGTTTGGCGTCACGACAATGCAAATCCCACCGACTATCAAACTCATGCAGTCGTCGGCAGAGCAAGGACTCGCGAAAGAGATCGGTGGGCCGGTAACGCGACTGCCCATGACGGAAGTGTCCGGACACGAAGTTTGGAACATGACAGCCACGGGTCCAACTGGCGAAGTCACGCAGGCAATGGTACGACACGGTGGTACGCTCTACAAAGTGATGGCAGCGACTGTCGGAAGTACCGCCGACAATGAAACGGTCAATCGATTCATCGGTTCTTTGTCAATCGCGGAACAATCAGACGTACAACTGTCAAAACTATCTGCGGTTCAACCAGTTAAGGATCTCGGCGGAGGAGTCGATCTTCACAATCTATCGAAAACCATCGGTGGTGCAGGCGCTCTCCTCGGAATCGGGCTATTGCTATTCTGGGTAATACGCGGCAAGAACAGCCGCCAATCGTAAGAGTGCCAATGGTTCCAGCGGACTTTGGACCTGTCTGTAGGTTCCATCGCCCATGTGCTGGTCTCCGTGACCTTTCTTTTGACGGTAGGTGCAGCAGACGTTGCGGTAGACGGCGACGCGACGGGATTTCGCGCGGATTTGGGAATGACCTTGTTGCGCATCAATGACGTAGATGGCAAGAAACTGGAATCGCCCATCGACGTCGAATTCGGGCGGGCCAGCCGTGATGTGCGCAAGCCTACGGCGGGTGAACGGTTCGACTATTACGTGCATGAATACGGCCACTTTGACGGGGAGGTGGAACCGCCGAAAGAGCTGAATATTCCAAAGCTGCCGGTCGCCAGCAATGGTTTTCATTACCAGAGGTATGTCACAGTGCACGCGTCGAATGCGATCCGAAAATAATCTGCGGCAATTCCAGCAATGACTCATCAAAAATGGACAGACCGTGTCAAGGCGTTGTCACCCGACTGTGAATTCTTCTCACCAGCATTGTGGGCTGATGTGACCTCGGCAGAAGCGAAACTTGGTGTCCGTTTTTCCGACGAATTAAGGCAGCTCCTGTTCGAATCAAACGGCGTACACGGAGAATATGGTCTTGGACTCATTTGGCCTGTTGATCGGATTGTTAAGGATAACCTGAGGTTTCGGGAAAACGTGGCGTTTCAGGAGCTCTATATGCCATTTGATCCATTGTTATTTTTCGACGACGCAGAAAATGGAGACCAATTTGCGTTTTCAATACTCAAAGGGGAAATTCGGCGTCCCGATGTGTTTGCATGGAATCACGAAGACGACAGTCGACAATGGGTCGCTCCGTCGCTCGCGAAGTACTTAGAATCGTCGCTGAACGGCACTATGAAGTTCTAGCGAGATTAAATCTCATGCATAAGGTGACGGTGATGGAATCGACGAATCCGAAACCCGTTCTTGCCTTTACGCCAACGGCGTTGCGCATCAAAGCCAAGGGTCGTGAGCTTCAGCGAGCGCACCCTGGGTAACATCACGCGAAGAGTGTTTTACACCAAAGGTGTTACATCGCTCTTTGCCCGCTTCGCGAACTCGTCTCGATTACGTCTTTGCGGTTACCGCACACTCGGATTCGTGTGAACCGAAGAATGATGTAACTCCGTTGGAGTAAAACCCCATTCTAAACATCGCGACCCAGGGTAGGTCGCATGGCGACCTACCCTGGGCTGTGGTATGCAACGCCTTTGTCGTAAAGTCGAGGCAACCATGACGCTTGGGACAATTCTAGTTCGGCACGTTGTTCAGATGTTTGCCGCCAGCACCCCGATATCGACACGGAAATACTCTGCCAACTTGCGGATCATCTGGCGGCTGAAATTCTTCTTTCCTGACAACACTTCCGAAATTGAGGATTTTGGCAAAGCGATGTCACTGCTTAATTGCGTCTGGGACACCCCCCTGGCGTCCATCAGATGACGTAGCATCTCACTGTCCGAGGCTGGGGCGATGGCATGATGTTCATCCTCGTATGATCCCACGAGGTCGCTTAAGGCGTCGAGATAGGTCTCTGCGCCGTCATCGAGTGAGCCTCGAGCTAGTAAACGGTCCATAACTCGCTGGGCTTCGGCGAGATGCTCGTCTGACTTGATCGAGGCCAAGGGGAAATCGAGCACAAGTTCCATGTAGGAGTCTCGACTCTTACCCTTCAGGCGGAACTGCGTATTGGTCGCCATAGTCATTCTCCTCGCTTCTTTTGTTTGACCGGCGCGGTTTTAGTCTTTTTAGTGGACTTTGTTGGAGGAGCGTCGTAGCAGCCGCAATCGGCCTTCCACTTGTCTTCGTCGTATTCGGCGTGGGTCATGCACCTTAAAACAAAGATCTTTTGGCTTGGATAAAGGATGCGTGTCACCAGCCGATATTTGTTACCGCCGATGTTGAAGACCGCGCAGTTCCCGACAAGGCTCGCCGATCCATATTCTGCTTTCACGTCCGACCACGAATGCCATGCCACACTTTTATGGCTGACGTGCGTGTGCCACGCCCGCAAAGGGCCTTCGGAGTCCTCGCAGTTGGGGGTGACCCAGAAATCTCGAAGTCTCGTTTTTGAGATAATCCGCATCCGCGCCGACTCCCATCGTCTACACTTCGGTCTATTCTAGTTCGTGAAATACGAACAGGCAAGACTGTGTTCGCGTAATGCGAACAATCTGATTCTGGTCTCGACCAATGAAACCGCTGTTGTCGACGAACTCGTCAACTATTGTTTAAACTGATTCCCTTTCGCCGTCCCACTACGAAGTATTATTCCAACTCTCACGACGAGTTATTTCCCCAAGGCTGATTAACGCTTAACAAAGGTCGACGCGATGAAACGCCAAATGTGCGGATGCAATTCGTTGGTATTTGCTCACACTGTTGATACTCAGGCTGTTCTTTTGGCACTCCTCGTTCTGTTTTGTCTCCCCGCAGCCCTGCAGGCTCAAGTTGATTATCACGACAGCGGCGAGCCCTGGAATCAGCGGGCTGATTCGGGGCCGGATGCCGAAGTTCCCGGCTGGTTTTACAACCTGGGAATCACGGGTCTGCGAGTCCAGTTAATGAAAGATGATCCCAAGTCGCTGCTCGTGAAGTATGTTTTCCCGGATTCTCCGGCAAGTAAACAAATCAAAGCGGGTGATCGGATCACCGGAGCCGACAACAAGCCCTTTTTGCATGAACACCGCAACGGGTATGGCATGAAAGTGTTCGGGTTCCACGGACCGATTGCTGAGTTTGCCGATACCCTGGAAGCCGGCCAGGGGGATGCTGGAAAAGGTCAACTTTACCTGACGCTGCGGCGCGGTGGCGAGAACCGGAATGTGGTTCTCGATGTAGGGCAGAAATATGGGACTTATTCTGCGACTTATCCCGACAAGTGCCCGAAGTCAGATCTCATTCTTACGGAACTGCTGGACTATCTGGTCGCTCATCAGGACGAAGAAGGTTCGTTTGGCGACCCGATGCATAACACATTTGCTCCGCTGGCGCTGCTTGCGAGCGGTGAGACTCGCTACATGCCCGCAGTCGAACACTGCGTCCGCTATTTCTGCAAAACGACACAAGCCAAAGACCGCCGCGTGGCTGATTTGATTAACTGGCATTATATGGGGGCTGCGATCGTCCTCAGCGAATATTACCTGGCGACTCAGCAGGCGTGGGTGATTCCCGAATTGCAGGAGGTTCACGATTTTCTGATCTCGGGCCAATATCTTCATATGTCGCAGATCAATCCGATGGCCAGGAAAACACACCCCGATGACTACCCTAAAGGTCCGGCAGATTCTCATGGTGGGTGGGGTCACAATCCGGGTTTCGAGGGTTATGGCCCAATCGCCATGCTGACGGGGCAAGGGGCGCTGGCATACTCGTTAATGCACCGCTGCGGGATCAAGATCGACCGGACCCGTCACGACGCAGCTTATAAGTTTTTGAAGAAAGCCACGGGAGCGAACGGATATGTCTGGTATAAGGACGAAGTCGGCGGAGCGCCCCTTGACTGGGCCGACATGGGCCGGACGGGTGCTGCAGGAATCGCCAATTTCATGAGCCCTTATCCCGAACCCGTTTATCGGGAACGCGCACTATTGCACTCAAAAGTGATCGGCGAACATCCGCAGAGTTTCCCGGATACGCACGGTTCGCCCCCGATGGGGATGGCCTACACGGCCTTGGCAGCGAATATCGAACCGGCCAACTTCCGAAAGCTGATGGATGCTAATCGCGGATGGTTCACGCTCGCCCAGTGCACTGATGGCAGCTTTTATTACCAGCCCAATCGAGATAATGCTGGCTACGGTTCGGATGCTCGCATGACAGCGTCATCCGTCGTGGCGTTCATCTTCACTCTGCCAAAACACAGCCTGGCGATTAGCGGCAGAAAATGAAGAACATGTTGTGCAGACGTTTAAGAAGATCTGCGCACAACCGTTCTTCACTCCGGACCGTGGATGTGACTATTTTCGCTGATAGTTTACCAAAAAGAGGGGAGTACCAGGTTTGGTCATGAACTCCGTCGGCCGGCTCTTGCCACCAAGGTCGTAGCAGATTTTCAAACCGTCTTTCGATAATTCACAAATTGCCAGAATCGTTTTTCCCTTATTAGGGCCTTCAGTACCTGTGATGTCCATCGCCAGTGGCGTTTTGGAAGTATCCACCGACCACGTCCCCTGGTCAGCTTCTTTGCCGTTTTCGAACTGATATTGCTCAGTTTTTAGAGTCAGTTTCCAGTTTTTGAGGCTTTCCACGGGCAGCTTGACTCCTGCGAGTTCTGCATCCGCTGGCACCCAAACCCCTTCGAGGGATTGCTTCTCTTCAGCGCAACGTTTGAACACCCTTAACGAACAAGCCGAACCTGGTTTGGATAAGAATTCCGTGGGAAAGTCTTGATCTGCGGCGGCCATACAGCTTGTCAGAGTCTCTCCTTCAAGTTTGTAGATCCCTTTAATCTTCTTCCCGTCTGGAAGGGTGTCAATCGTCGTCTTGGGAACTCTTGTCGAATCGATCGTGAAAGGGATCTCTTTGGCCAAAACAGTCTGACCCAGATAGACAGAGTGCTTACCGTCTTTGATCACGATACGGATGTTTTTGACCGTCTCTGCCGGCATTTCTTTTCCATCCGAAACGGCGGATACGAGTTCCCAGGTCCCATTGAATTTCGCAAGTTCAACTTTCGAGTCTTCGCCGTTGGTAATGGACACCGACAACACCACGCCGAGAATAATCGTGGTACGGAATTTGTGTTTCATGACTAGATCACCTTCGAATTGCTTGTCAGACCAAAATTCCCATGACATTATTCTGAAGTACGCACAGTGAAAAAAACAGACTCGAATGGACTTCGATATTGAACTTGTGGTTTTCCGCACATCCATATGATGGACCGGATGAGCCCGGGGTACGGCTTTCAATTCCATTTAACGAAGGTTCTTCGTTTCATACACGTAAAATGACCATCGAGAAGCAGATGCCTTCGGCCTTTCCAAAAAAACGTCATCGGCAAACAGAAACGAGAAGGACAATTCGATGCTGATCCTGGTCGTTCTTTTCAGCCTTGTTTGGGTTCTTCTCTGTACCTTTCTCTACAAAAATCTTCGTACAAAACCTGAAATCCTGCTGGCATTAATTATCCTTTTCGCTTTACCTGCGGCGTTGTTGGGGTTTGCGTTGCAGTCAACTCCACTGCTGATCCTGATCGTGGGAACGGTCGCATTTGTACTTGCGTTTATGTCGTTTCCAACTCTACCAAGCACATGGTGGTTCGGATTCCTGCTGACAACATTGACCGGCGTGGGGCTGTTTATTGGAAATCTATCTGCGAAATCGTACTACGATCGAATCGCGGAAACACAAGCCGAGTTTCCACTCGAAAAACTGTCTGACCGACTTCCGGCACCTTCCCCATTCGTGCTCACCTCGGCGCCTGTCAGAAATGTTGAGCCGCCTCCTCAATTAGACGGAAAATACCAACTCCGTCAGCTCGGCCTGAAACTCTTGCATGACGATCAGTTGACGCATTTCATCAATAGTCCGGGATTTGGTAACAACCGGATGCCCCATCTGCATATGTTTCGATTCTCGAAATACGCTCCCCCTGGACGACCAGTCATCCCGATCAAGCTCGACTCCGGGCAGTATCAGATTTTCGAAGGGATTACGAATGCACGATTGAAGGACTATCATGAACAGGGTGTAAGTGACTTCGTAAATCCAGAAGGGTACGGCTGGGTGAAAGAAAAACAGGCGGTCGCCGGATTTCACGAACACCAGTTTTCACAACGGCCGTCGATCCAATGGGATGGTGTGTCTGAGAGGCGTGATCGATGGAACATCGTTCAGCTTCAGTTGGTGAGTCTGCTGAAGCACGATCCTCCAATGGTCTATCAGTCAGCCAATCTGCCAAGAATGGGCGAATTGAAAGACTGTGCCGTGCGACCGCTGACTTCATTTGAATCCAACGGGCTGGCGTCACTTCATTCGGGCGAATCGCCGACAATTTATACACTGCGCAACGACAGAATAGTGAATATGCTGGGTGCGATCCGCACACGAAAAGATTGCACGGACTGCCATCATGTCCCCGAAGGGACTCTATTGGGGGCCTTTTCGTACGAACTGCAAGAGATTGATTCCGTCAAATACGTGCCGCAAGAGACGATCGCCAATTGAGCGGGCTGATTGACAACGATCTGGCGTTAAAAACGATGATCTGCGGAGGCGGAGCCAAGTCCTTTATGGGACTTTGTTTGATATTCGGGTACCACGCAATCGTCGATGATGGATTTCAAGCGAGATTCACTCGAGACGGCAACGGAACTTTTCAACGCATCCAGCGGCAGATCGTGCCGAAACTGACTGATGCCTTTCCGATAGGATGTGCAAGCACACGAATGCGATGTCGCAGCCTCTGGCCGCAGCGTGTCGGGATCGTGCGAAATCGTCTTACAGGCCGATATTTCGGAAGGGACATGTGGAAAGTGATGCTAATGCGCCCACAGTTCATCAGGGGTCGGATCTTTGAACTTGACGGGAACAATACCGGTATCGAGCAGTAACGACTTTTATCAATCATGCGTTCGGATCGGCTGACCAACGTGAAACCGCCGCGTAAAAATTCGTTGTATCCAGTAACGTGCCATCGATCACGTTGCGCGATCACGTCTGTATTCGCGGCTTTTACTTTTTGGATCAGTTTTCTGGCGCTCAATACCGTCTCGCTCGCCCAGTCGGTTACCGATTTGGGATCGAAGTGTTCTCTTTGTCCGGTTGATCGAGTTCCCACACAGGCGATTTGTTTTCAACTGCCGACAAACCGGTTCGAGAATGGTTCCGTAGTAGCCGTTCAAAAAGATGAAGGATTACTTGACGTTGTTGGGCTTCCAGGACGACTTGCAACAACAGCACCGTTGCAGATCTATGGATGGTTAGATGTCGGTTACACATCGGCTTCGACGGTCGCAGGACGGCTCGCGGTGGCACCGGTTCCCAATCGATACGGAGATACGGTGCTATTCAACCAGGCGGCCATCGTTGTTACCAAGCCGCTTCGAACGGATGAATTGTCGTGGGGATTCTATAGTCAATTATTCGCTGGTTCCGATGCCAGTCTTTTGCAGGGGCCTGGCGATATTCATTCGAGTAATCCACTGTTTGGGATGACGATTCGCCAACTGAATACTTCCGTTCACTTACCACTGCTGACAGCGGGCGGAATCGATGTTGTGTTGGGGCGGCAGGGGACCTGGATGTGTTATGAGTCGTACATGGCACCAGGTCGTCCGCTTTATTCTCTCAGTTACCAGTGGAATTTTGCCGAGGATGGCAGTGACACAGGTGTCTGGACGACCTGGCATGCGACCAGTCAACTCGATCTCCGATATGCGATGACCTTGGGTTCAAACACATTTTTTGAATTACGAGGGAGCGCACCATGCCATTTGACACAGGTGGTCTATCGCCTTGATGACGAGTGGAAAACGGTTTTGACGGGGAGCTGGATTATCGGGAATGGGGCGATCGGGAACGTGGTTCCCTATGCCACAGGTCGCCTGGATTCGGTCGTCGAACTGCGTGCCGTTCAGCAATACACCAGGAACTGGAAGCAAATCGTTCAGGCAAACCTGGGAATTGCTCCGGGAATCGCTGTCATTGGAACTGGAGAATGGTACGGAGTTTTTGGTTTGACAGAGTATGCGATTAACCGGTCGGTAGATGCCATTTTTCGGTACGAATGGTTCGACGATGTAAATGGTACTCGCACGGGGATCGCAACAACTTTCAACGCGTTGACTGTCGGGTTGAATTATCGGCCAAAGGAATGGATTTCAATCCGACCGGAAATACGAGGTGATATGGCGGACCGGCCGGCGTACGGACATTTGGAAAGCATTCATCGCCAGCGAGAGCAATTAACGTTGGCGCTCGAGTGTCTCGTGAGATTTTGAGTGCACTATTCCGTGCGAGCCGTTGTATCTCGGATTTCCGAATTATTCTGCCCGATTTCCCTCACATTCGGTGAACACACTTGACGATTCCGATGCGTGATGGTTAGTCTCAATGTTATAGTTGCGTAAAAAGTAGAAGAGATATTGACCCTGCCTGCGACCTGCCTTGCTAAAGAGTAATTCACTCCGATTGTGAATTCACCCGCCGAAGTTATGTAACCCAATGATGGTCACTGCCAATGATGTGATACAGGGTCTTGTTGTTACATCCTGCCCGACAGTCTTGGATTGTCGTTATTTATAAAGTCAAACTGTTAAACAAGTTACAAAAAACGCGGAGAATTTCGAATGTCCGTTAACTGCAATCCCCAGCATTTTAACAGTCTTAATCGTCGAGGTTTTCTGTCGCTTGGCCTTTTGGCTGGTACGAGCCTGACTTTGCCGCAACTTCTTCGCAGCAATGCGGCTTACGGCGATTTGAAGGACTATAAGAACTTCGAAGGGACCGCCAAGTCGATCATTCATATTTTCCTGCCAGGGGGAATTGCTCATCAAGAGTCGTTCGATCCAAAGCCTTATGCTCCCATCGAATACCGCGGCGAGATGGGTCAAGTCGCGACCAAGATCAGCGGCGAAGTGTTTGGCGATACGCTCGCAAAGACCGCTCAAGTCGCTGACAAGTTGACCGTGATTCGGTCGATGACTCACGGCGAAGCGGCTCATGAACGTGGCACGCACAACATGTTCACAGGATATCGACCAAGTCCCGCACTGATTTATCCCTGCATCGGGTCGGTTGTCAGTCACGAATATGGTCCTCGAAACAACCTTCCGCCTTATGTTTGCATTCCAAATATGCCAACGGAATTTGCCGGAAGTGGTTATCTAAGTTCAGCTTTCGCGCCATTCAGTCTGGGAAGCGATCCCGCCACGAAGGGATTTAAAGTGCGCGATCTGGATCTTCCAAAAGGGGTAGATGACAGCCGTTTTGCTACTCGCCGTTCAGCTCTCGAAGCGGTGAATGCTCATTTCCAGAAGAAAGAAAAGTCAGACGATCTGACGGCGATGGACACGTTCTACGATCGAGCTTACAGCTTGATCAGTTCACCTGCCGCTCGTGAAGCCTTTGATATTGAGAAAGAGTCTGACGCGGTTCGCGATGAATATGGTCGCAACACGGCGGGTGCTCGAATGCTGTTGGCTCGACGGCTGGTTCAGGCGGGGGTTCGGCTTGTGAACCTGACTTACGGTGGCTGGGACATGCATAACAGCATTGTGGCTGGATTCCGTAATCAGATGCCATCTTTCGATCAGGCGTTTGCAACTTTGATCAATGACCTTGATCGAACAGGGTTGCTGAAGGAAACACTGGTGATGGTCTCGTCGGAATTCGGACGGACGCCAAAGATCAACGCTCAATCCGGTCGCGATCACTATCCCAAGGTCTTCAGCGTGGTGCTGGCTGGTGGTGGGATTAAGGGTGGTTACATCCACGGTTCGTCGAACTCAACCGCGTCCGAACCTGAAGAAATGGCGATGGGACCAGAGGACTTGTTTACGACAGTTTACCACTGCATGGGGATCGTCGCCGACAAGGAACTGATGGCTCCTGGTGATCGTCCGATTGAGATTGTTGATGGCGGGAAAGTCATTAAAGAACTGCTGGCATAATTTTTCTCGGGTTGTAAGCGAAAAAGCGAGCACCCACCGAATGACGGAACATTCCAGGCGAGCCGGGTGCCGTCGGGTCCCGGATTATCGATTGAAAGAATCCAGGTCCCGACAGCCGCCTGCTCGCCTTTTTCGTATTATGTTGTCATTGAGCGCTTCAGGGATGAAGCCCTTTGGTTGATAGGGTCAGGAAGACCCGCGCATTTCGGGGAGAAGGATATTCACCCTGTCGGGTTAACAGCCCTGCGCAGCAAAGGGACGTGAGTCGTCAATCGAACCTGGTTCGACCGGCTCAACTTTATCTGAGGCGACTACGATGTTTCGATTTGTGATGGTGATTTTCTTTTGCGGAGCGGTTCCCGCTTTTGCATCGAGCCCCGTGCTTTCAAACATTCTTCCCCGCGGTGCTCAGCGCGGTACCGAGACCGAAGTTCTTTTCAACGGGCAACGGTTGGAAGATGCTCAGGAGCTGATGATCTACGAACCGGGGATCGAGGTCACCGAATTTGCGGTCGTCAATGATAAACAGGTTAAGGCGAAGCTGAAGATTGCTGCCGACTGCACTCTTGGAACCAAGCATTTCCGCATTCGAGCTGCTACTGGACTGTCCGACCTGAGAACGTTTCGCGTTGGTGCACTTCCTAATGTGATGGAAGTCGAGCCGAACAGCGATTTCAAACAGCCACAGGCCATCGCAAGTAATGTCACGGTCGAAGGAATCATTCAAAATGAGGATGTCGATTACTTCGTGATCGAAGCGAAAAAAGGGGATCGGATCACGGCCGAAGTCGAAGGGATTCGGCTGGGTGATTCGATGTTCGATCCCTACGTAGCCATTCTGAATGAAACTCGATTTGAGCTGGATACGAGTGACGATGCCGCCCTGGTCTGGCAGGATGGAATTGCATCGATCATCGCCCCGGCAGACGGCAAGTACATCATTCAGATTCGGGAAAGCAGCTATGGCGGTAGTGGAAATTCCCACTACCGATGTCACATCGGAAACTATCCACGTCCTTTAGCGATCGTTCCCTCAGGTGGCAAACCAGGACAGAAAGTCGCCGTCAAGTTCCTCGGTGACATTTCGGGTGAGTTCAGTCGTGAGTTTGATTTGCCTGCCAGCGGGGGATCAGATTTCGCCTTATTTGCAACCGACGATAAAGGGATTTCGCCATCAGGTAACCGCTTCCGTATTGTCGATCTAGAGAACTCGCTGGAGCAGGAGCCGAACGAAAACATTGCGCAAGCCACGAAGGCTGCCGCGCCGATTGCATTCAACGGGGTGCTTTCTTCGAAGACGGACGTGGATTACTTCGGTTTTACGGCAACAAAAGGTCAGTCACTGGAAATTCACGTCTGGGCGAGACGATTGCGGTCAGAACTCGACCCTGTGTTGATTCTTTACAACGCACAGGGTGGTGCCATCGCCAGCAACGACGATACCGGCGGGCCTGACAGCTTCATCCGATTCGCTGTTCCTGCCGACGGAGAATATTTTCTTGAGGTTCGGGACCACCTTCGACGGGGTGGCAATGCGTTTCATTATCGGATCGAAGTCAGTCCGCTCGTTCCAGAAGCGCTGCTCGGCGTTAACGAGTTCGTTCAGTATGTTGAGCCTAAGGCCGCGATTCCTCAAGGGAACCGTTTCCCGTTAGTTGTCAATGCCAATCGTATCGGATTCGGGGGTCAGCTTGATTTCAAAGGGTTGGATCTTCCCGCCGGAGTGACCGTTGAATCGTTTGGGATGGCTGCCGATCAGGGTGTTGCTCAGGTGATCCTGGCAGCGGCACCCGAAGCTCCAATCGCAGGACGTTTTGGTCAACTGGTTGGAGTGTTGGCCGATCCGAATAACCCTAACCCACCGAAGGGTGAGGTTCGGCTTCCAACCGTTCTTGTGCGTGGCCGGAACAATATTCCATTCTGGACCGAACCAACATATTCGCTGGCAATGGCGGTGACACAAAAGGTTCCCTTCACGTTGCAGATTGTTGAGCCCAAAGTGCCGCTGGTACAGGGGGGACAGATGTCATTGAAGGTCGTTGCAACTCGCGAAGGTGACTTCAAAGCACCTATCAAAATCGAACTGATCTTGAACCCGAACGGGGTGAATTCCAGCCGTGAAATCTCGATTGCCGAAGGTCAGGTCGAGGCGCTGATTACCCTGAACGCTGCCGGAAATGCCCAGGTGAAAGAGCACAAGATCGCGGTTCGCGGTGAGGCGACGGTGGGGACCGGTCCTGTGATGGTCTGTTCGCCATTTGTGAGTCTGCGCGTTGCCGAACCCTATTTGAAGTTTAAGTATGAAGCGGCCGCTGTGGAGCTGGGGGCTGAGACAGATCTTGTGGTGAAGATCGAAACGCCGAAGCCGTTCGAAGGGGATGCGACAGTCCAGTTGCTTGGACTTCCTAATAAAGTCACGACGACTCCGGCAACATTAAACAAAGATGCCAAAGAACTGGTCTTTAAAGTGAAGGCGGAAGCGGACGCTGCTCAGGGCGTGAATAAGAGTTTGTTCTGTCAGGTTGTCGTCACGGAAAACGGTGAGCCGATCATTCACAATATTGGCAGCGGTCAGATTCGTGTTGACAAGCCGTTGCCACCAAAGGCTGCGGCTGCACCGGTGGCTCAGACCGCCACGCCGACTCCTGATCCGGCCGCGCCTGTAAGGCGGTTGACCCGACTTGAGCAACTTCGATTGGATCAGGAACTACGGGTCAAAGCACTGAACGGGGCCGCACCAGCGGGTGAGGCGAAGCCTGCGAGCGGACAGCAATAAATGATGCGGATGCAATTGAGGGACTTTGAAATGCGTTGGATTTCCATATCGTGCATGGCGTTTGTCTGCGTGACCACCGGTTCGTTTGGTGGTGTGGCGAGAGCCGAGTCACCCCTGGTGCAACTGAATGTCTATCCTCCGGACATTAACCTGACGACTGCAAAGGATCGTCAGCTAGTTGTCGTGCAGGCGGTTCAAGCGGATGGCATTACTCGTGATGTCGCGAAAGAGGCGACTTACACGCTCGGGAATCCGGCGGTGTGCCGTCGAGAAGGGTCCACGTTTTTCCCAATCGCCGATGGTCAGACGGAATTAAAGGTCGAATACGGCGGCAAAATGCTGACGATCCCTGTGAAGGTCGAGCGAGCTGCCGAAGCAAGACCAATCAGTTTTAAGCTCGACGTGATGCCTGTCTGGATGAAGACCGGCTGTAATACAGGGAGTTGCCACGGTGCTGCTCGCGGTAAGGACGGATTTCGATTGTCGTTGTTCGGGTTCGATCCTGATGGTGATTACCTCCGCATAACCCGAGAGTTGCCTGGTCGCCGAATCGACCTCGCGGTTCCGGAGGCGAGTTTGCTGATCGAAAAGTCGATCGGAGTTGTCCCTCACACGGGTGGTAAACGATTTGATCGCGAATCAGAGCTTTGCAACACCGTGATCGAATGGATCACAGCCGGTTGTCCTCGCGATCCTGCTGAGGTTGCAACGTGTGTCGGACTCGAAATTTATCCTCGCGACGGTGTGCTCGACGGTGAAGGAACTCAGCAAGCTGTTACGGCACGAGCCAAATATTCCGATGGAACGGACCGCGATGTTACGTCGCTGGCGCTTTACCTTTCGAACAACGACACTTCGGCGGCGATCTCTCCCGACGGAATTATTACGGCAGGTGTACGAGGTGAAGCCTATATCATGGCCCGGTTCTCGACGTTTACTGTCGGGTCACACTTCGTCGTTCTGCCAAAAGGTCTTCGCTATGAAGACTCGCCGAAACCCCAAGTCAATTACATTGATGAACTTGTCAATCTGAAGCTGAAAAAGCTGCGTATTGATCCGTCAGGCCGAGCTTCAGATGAAGCTTTTCTTCGACGAGTGTTTGTTGATCTCGTCGGACAGGTTCCGACGGAAGAGGAATACAATCGTTATATGTCCAGTACCGAACCGGACAAACGAGACAAGCTGATCGATGAACTGTTGTCGCGGAAAGAGTTCACCGAAGTCTGGGTAAGCAAGTGGGCCGAATGGCTGATGATGCGTTCATCGAATCAGACAAGTCCTAAGTCGATCACATTGTATTATACGTGGTTGAGCGAGCAGATCGCGGAAAATGTGCCGCTCGACAAAATGGTACGCGGCATTCTTGGTGCCAGCGGCGGGACATTCAAAAATCCTTCGACCAATTTCTATCAGATTGAGCCTGACGTCTTGAAGGTCAGCGAAAACGTGGCCCAGATCTTCATGGGGATGCGAGTTCAATGTGCTCAATGCCACAATCATCCGTTTGACCGATGGACGATGGACGATTATTACTCGTTCGCCGCCTTCTTTAAGCAGGTTGGACGGAAGCAGGGTGAAGACTATCGGGAAACGATTGTCTTCAATGCCGGTGGCGGTGAGGTGAACCATCCGGTTGGTGGCCGAGTCATGCCCCCTGTGTTTCTCGGTGGTGGACCGGCCGATGTGGCGGGAAAAGATCGTCGTGAAGTCGTGGCCGATTGGCTCGCTTCCCCCAGAAATCCTTACTTCGCTCAAAACTTCGTTAACCGGATCTGGCACCACTTCTTCGGGATTGGGATCGTCGAACCCGTTGATGACGTTCGAGTCAGTAACCCCGCCTCGAATGATCCGTTGCTTGTTGAACTGGCCAAACGATTCACCGAGTCGAATTACGACTTCAAGGCATTGGTTCGAGACATCTGCCGGACGGAAGCCTATCAGCGATCAACGGAGAAAAATCCAAGCAACGCGACCGACGAGCGAAACTTCGCATCGCAGACTTTGAGGCGAATCAAAGCCGAATCGATGCTTGACATCATCAGCCAGGTAACAAGTACGAAAGACAAGTTTCCGAAGCTGCCGTTGGGGTCTCGTGCTGTTCAAATCGCTGACGGAGCAACCAGCACTTACTTTCTGACGACGTTCGGTCGAGCGACTCGTGAGACGGCCTGTTCGTGCGAAGTGAAAATGGAGCCGACATTGTCACAGGCGTTGCACCTGCTGAACGGAGATACTTCCAATCAGAAGATTCAGCAGGGAGGTGTGATTGCGGCATTACAAAAAGAGAATCTGACCCCCGATCAGATCATCGAAAAGATGTATATCCGCTGCCTCAGCCGAAAGCCGCAGCCTGAAGAATTAGCGGCTTTGAAACCAATGTTTGCTGAGGGAAGTGATGTGAAGCGATCGTTGGATGATATCTTCTGGGCACTGCTGAACAGTCGCGAATTTTTGTTCAACCATTGATGTCAAGATTCGGGTGAGCCGCGGGACGTCAGCCCCCGGATTCCTGACCTATGCTGTAAAGATGATGTTTGATGACGAATCCGACTAAGCCTGAATTCAGGCGAGCGGTATTCACGAGATTTATAGACGTTGATTTGATTGCGGTTGCGGAGTTGTTTGTTATGCGTTCATTCGCTGCCTGTCTTGTTTTTTCGAGTCTGTTCGGGGTATTTGCTGCTGCAGAAGAGAAGGCAGCCCCGAAGGAAGAGAAGATCACATTCGATCAGCACATTCTTCCGATCTTTCGTGAGAAGTGCGGTTCGTGTCATAACGCGAACGACAAGAAGGGCGACCTCGTTCTGGATAATTATGGCCTTGCGATGCAGGGTGGGGCTTCGGGCGAAGTTGTCCGGTCAGACGGTGACGCGTCACAGAGTCAACTTTATCTCGTCGTCGCGCATCTTGCCGAACCAAAGATGCCTCCACAACAGCCGAAATTGCCAGACGAACAGCTGACGTTGATTCGTAAGTGGATCGAAGGTGGGTCACTGGAAAACAGTGGCAGCAAAGCCAAACCGAAAAAGAATATGGCCGTGTCAAAGGTGACCGTGTCCAATCAAAGGCCTGCAGGCCCGCCGCCGATGCCGGAAAGTCTGCCACTTGAGCCGTTGGTTCAATCCAGCAGAGGGAACGGGACGACAGCTCTCGCTGCTAATCCTTGGTCACCGCTGATTGCTGTGGCCGGACATAAACAGGTGATTCTTTACGACACGCGAACACGTGAACTCGCCGGGATTTTGCCATTTCCGGAGGGTGTGGCACATGTGTTGAAGTTCAGCCGGAACGGACAATGGCTATTGGCGGGCGGAGGTCGCGGTGCTCATTCGGGCAAAGTCATCCTGTGGGACGTCAAGACGGGAAAACGAGTTGCTGAAGTTGGGGCCGAATACGACGTCGTTCTGGCTGCGGATATCAGTCCTGACCATACGCAAGTCGCCTTGGGTGGACCGAAGAAAATCGTCCGCGTCTACGACACCTCGACTGGCGAACTGCTTTACGAAAAGAACAAGCATACCGATTGGATCACCGCATTGGAGTTCAGTCCCGATGGTGTCTTGCTGGCGAGCTCGGATCGCAGTAATGGACTCATTGTCTGGGAAGCATTTACCGGACGGGAATTCTATGTGCTCACCGGACATACGGCAGCCGTGACTGATGTCAGCTGGTCTCCCGACAGCAATGTGCTCGCTTCATGCAGCGAAGATACGACGATTCGCCTGTGGGAAATGCAGAATGGGGGTCAAATCAAGAACTGGGGTGCGCATGGTGGTGGAGTCACTGCTGTCGAGTTCACCCGGGACAGCCGGATCGCTTCGACAGGTCGCGACAATACGGCAAAGTTGTGGGACATTAATGGCGGGGCGATCCGAGGGTTTCCGGGACTGGGCGATATCGGAATGGAAGTCGCCTTCGATTCTGAAAATGACTTTATGGTCGCAGGTGACCTGACTGGAACGATTCATTTCTGGAATGCCAAAGACGGAGCGGTGATTGGTCAACTGAATACCAATCCTCCTCCACTGGCCAAACAAATCGAAATTGCCACGCAAGCGCTGGCTGCGATTGAACCGGCGGCGAATCAGGCTGCGGCAAATTTTGCTGCGTTGAATAAACCGTTTGCTGATCGGAAGGCTGTGGCGGCAGCGGCTCTCAATGTTGTTGCCGAAGCAAACTCAGTCGTTGAAGTGACAACCAAGGCCAAAGCCGATGCTGATGCAGACTTGGCGGCAAAAACTCAGGCATTGCAGGGGGCAGAAACCAATCTGACGGCGGCTCAAACGGCTCTGAACCAGGCGGCAGTTGAGCGTGACGCTGTCAACAAAGCTGTCGTCGATTTGCGTGCCAGGGTGAAAGCCTTGTCAGATGCCGTCACCGCTGCCGATGCGGAGGCGACACAGGCCTTGGCCGCGTTTGAGGCGAAGCAAGAAGACGCTAACCTGAAAGCGGTCCATGTCGCAGCGAATAAGAAGCTGTCAGACGCTCTGGTTGCTTTGTCAGAAGCCGCGAAACAATCGGCCGCGGGTGTGCTGGAATCGCCCGTCAAAGGGGATGCGTTCACTTCGACGATGGCGGCTCTTAATGCAGCGAAAGCGGCTCGAGAAAAAGGAATCACGGACAAAGCTGCTGCTGAAAAGGTTGTGGTTGACATTACAGCGAAACTAAAAGCCTGGACCGATGTTGCTGTTGTTGCCAAGGCCAATGCAGATAAGGCGGTGGCGGAAGCGACCCCCACACCGGAACAGCAGAAGCAACTTGCTGATGCGGAATTAGCGGCCAAGACTTCGATGGAAAAATTGGCCGCGGTGAGGGGCCAGGTTGAACGTCTGAATGCCGCTAAAGGTCGCTCGTTTCAAACAGCGAACGTCACATCAAATTGATCTAAGATCCTGCGACCGGGGCCCGGCAGGTGTTTACGTAACCGCTGCTTCCAGCCGCAGAGTGAGGAATTGGCAACTTGCTGACTGCCTGATTCCCCTTGAAAAACGCTTTGTTCAATGGCGACCTTGCCACGTATGAATCAAGATCGTCGGCAGGAAGCTGCTGCTATGCGACTTCGCTAACGACGGTGGCCTCAGGGGTGGATGTTTCAGTTTCTGTTGCAGGCGCTGATTCGGGTGTTCCCGTGGCGGATTCTGCCAGCGGCGGCAGAACATATATCTCGCCATGCTCGAACGGTTGTTCGGCTCGATACGAGTGGTGCCTTAGCAGTTCGAGGACGGCCAGGAAGATTCCTACGATCTTGCTCCGCAGGTTGCTTCCCTCGAAGAATTCGCTGAACGCCACTTTCCCCGTTTCACGGACGCGCGCACCGATCCGTTCGATGTAAACCGAAATGGGTGTGTCATCGTAGCGGATGCTGGAGGTTGACTCGACGACTTTCTTCTGGATCACTCGCGATAAGGCACTGACGAGGTCCCAGAGTTCCACTTCCTTGATCGAATCGGCACTCGGGTCTTTACCGATGGTCGGCCGGTCGTCAGTCAGGCGCGGATACCGTTCCTGCCATTCCTCGGCCAGATGTTCCAGGGATGTCGCGGCGTCTTTATATCTTTTGTATTCCAGAAGTTGTTCGATCAATTCGCCGCAGGGGTCGTCTGCGAGGGTCAATTCTTCGGCGGTCTCCTCTTCAGCTCTCGGCAGAACCTGCCGACTTTTGATCTCGATCAACGAACTGGCCAGCACAACAAAGTCGCCGATCAGATCGAGATCCAAGAGCTGAAGTACGTCCAGAAACTCAAGAAATTGATTGGTAATTTTGGCGATCGGAAGGCGTACGATATCAACTTCGTTCCTGCGAACGAGATACAGCAGCAGATCCATCGGCCCGCTGAACGAATCAAGTTGTACGCGGTAATCCGCCATGTCCCGCCTGGATTTTAGAGTTTTCGAGGCAGCCGCATGAGTTTTGAATGAGCGGCTTAATCGTTATCGACCGACTCGGCGACGTGAGGCCATTCGTAAGGAATAGCCCGCAGAGTCTTCCCAGACCCCCAAGTCGCGTATGTGCTTTTTTAGAGTGGGCTTTAGCCCGGATGAGTTGTCGTGGCTCTCGGGCTGAAGCGCAATCCGAAGAAACCCCACCGCCCCCCCCGTATGTATAGACTGCACACATATGTGGCGCGCGTTCGGGGACATGGGTAACACGTAGGTGATGTGAGAAGATCCCCTGTGAAAGGAGAATGCCATGTCTTGGAAGTTATCAATAATAGTTCAGCGAGCAGAGTTTGTGAGTCTTTTGCAGCCTCGACACGATAAGAGGTTCAATGGCCTGACGCTTGATGATGAACTGGCCGAGCGAGATGTCGTTGCGCAGTGTGGTTTGCAGGACATCGGTCTCAAGTCGGGAGATATCGCTCATTGCAGTTCGAAGTCAATGACCAGCGGTAAATGGTCAGAGGCATCACGGGCAAGGCGGCGCCTGGCAACATGAGCCGTCAATTGCGAGAATGAGCCGCGCCAGAATGCCTTGTCGAGCGAACCCAGAGGAAGATAGGCAGGAAACGAACGGAATCGGGAGATCGGTGTTGTTAACTGGCGAAAGCCATGAACTTCAAATGGTCCGCTCGCTAAAGTGTTCCGCCAGTCGTTGAAGTCCCCGACGATCAGTTGTGGTAAATCGCGGCCTTCGCGAAGCAGGTGGTGTTCCAGCAACCGACGTGTCTGCCAGTGACGTTCTCGTTCTCCCAGTCCCAGGTGCCAGTTCACGATGTGAACCGCACCATCAGGTGTGTCGATGATCGCCATCTGGGAACCGCGTGGTTTTTTCGTCTGCCGCGTCAATGAGATCTGATGATGGCTAAGGAACGGCCAGCGTGAAAGCAGCAGATTGCCGTAACCACCGGTTTGAACGTGAACGTTGAGCTGGTACATCCGATGTTCGAGTTTCAGGCGCTCGGCGAATAGTTCTGGCTGGTTATCGAACCGGCTGCGGCGAACGTTGCGATCCACTTCCTGCAGGCAGACGATGTCTGGCGATTCTGTAGCAATGACGTCGATAACGCGTTGCAGCCGGTACCGCCGGTCACGTCCACCAATCCCCTTGTGAATATTGTAGCTCAGCAGTCTCAAAGGATGAGCCCCATTCGACGGTTGTGAGGGTTAGGCATTCCACGGTTCCCAGGAGCTTTTGCTTTTACCCAATTCTCACAAAGATCGATAGCGAGTCACCGGGGGTATTAGCGGCGCCACAAGGTGCTTACCATACAAGAAACTCAAATGTCACTTCCCTGGCGGTGTGGCGTTCGACATCATCGCATGCTTGCGCTGCTTTTGGGCATCTCTGTAATACACTGAAAACAGAATCGTCCTGCGGGAGTGTCGCGCATTCCAAGACGATCTAAAGGAATACGTCAACAACAGGACATTCTGAGGATTCTGAAAATGAGGTCCACGATTCGTCGGATGTTATTGCTTGTGACGCTGATGTTCTGGCAGGGCGGTTTTATGTTTTATGGAGGCGTGGTTGTTCCTGTGGGAGCAAAAATTCTTGGATCAGACACAAAGCAAGGCTTCGTGACGCAAGCCGTGACGAATTATCTAAACGTTGCAGGGGCCGTTTGTCTGATAGTTTGGCTCGAGCATTTATGGCATTACCGGCGAAGCGGCGTTTCATGGGCGGAGTGGTCGGTTTGGTCGCTGATAGCGATCTCGCTTGTCGGACTCGCCGGGATCCATCGTCAGATGGACCAGATTCTCGTTTCAGAAACGACAAGTGTATCTGATCCAAAACAGTTTCATCTGCTGCACAAGATGTATATCGGGACCAGTTCTCTTCAGTGGCTCGCAAGCCTGTTTCTGTTGTTCCTGGCATTACGGACTTGGAACAAACAGGATCTCAAAAGGCCTTGTTAACCGATGTCGATACGCAAAAACCTTGTTCCAGTGTGAAACGAGGTGGTTCATGCGGAGAGAAATTTAAAAACTGCCGAAAAATTCCTGATTCCCTGTTTTTTCGTTCGTTTTTCGCGGTCACCTGACACGACTTGTTTTTCAGGCATCATGAGATATAGTTTCGTTTCGGTTTTGCCGCCGGAGAGGTGGCTGAGTGGCCGAAAGCACCGCTTTGCTAAAGCGGCGTCTGGGTATTCCCCGGACCCAGGGTTCGAATCCCTGCCTCTCCGCATCAACCGTCGAGAAAGCCCCTGTTTTCTCGACGGTTTTTTCGTTTCCAAAGCTTGACCTTCTTCGCAATAGATGGAAGTTTCGACTGACTGATCATTTCCGATGTCAAAGTGCAGCAGCAATTCAGCCACTCAGGAAATGACACATCGGTTTTTGTCGCGACATCTTTCAATTGGTCTGGTTGCCGCTGATGGTTCTGAACTTCATACTTCGAGCAGTCAATTCGACATGAATATCCGTCAATTTTTTCGCGGAATTCAGCATGCAAGAATGATTTTCCCCTAGACTTGAGCTTGCTATGCGGTAATGTTTTCGTGATTAGGCGACATCGCGTACGGTATTTACTACAGCACCGAGTTGTATTGGGGTCCACATGAAGGGTGTTGTTTTCACCGAATTCTTAGAGTTGGTCGAGTCCAATTTCGGAATGGAAGTGGCCGACCGGGTTCAAACAAAAGGATTTCCAGAAGATACTGGATTTACCTCAGTGGGGACCTATGATCACCAGATCCTTATTAGCTTGGTCGTCGAATTAAGCCAGGAAACCGGTGTCCCTGTTCGTGACCTCGTTCTCGCCTTCGGCAAACACCTGTTTCACAGTTTTAGCAGGAATTTCCCTCATACACTGGATGGGGTCAATAATTCGATTGATTTCTTGCAAAAAGTTGAGGGTGTCATTCACGGTGAGGTACAGAAGCTTTATCCCGATGCGGAATTACCGAATTTCAGCTTTTCCCCGTCGCCGGAAGGGCACTTTCAAATGGAATATATTTCAGCTCGCCCCTTCGCGGATCTGGCAGAAGGCTTGATTGGGGCTACGATTGAACATTTCGGTGACGATTTGAGATGTGTACGTACAGATCTTGACGGGCCACCGGGAACCCATGCTCTCTTTAAACTTTGTCCGAAGTAGTAACTGAAAGGGTTGATCCGGAAGATATTCCCACAACGATTTCTCGAGAAACGCTCGAACGTTTTTTTCGCCGCGAACGGAGTGCGAGAAAGCAAGCCGAACAGTTGCTGGAAGAAAAAAGCCGGCAGCTTTACCGGACCAATCAGGATCTCTTGAAGTCGACTCAGGCACTGGCAGATGAAGTCCAGCGCAGCAAGGTGATTTTTGAAACAGCTGCCGAAGGGATCATTCTGTTTGATCAGCTGGGCCACATTGAACTTGTTAATCCTGCCGCCAAGCGTATTTTTGAATTGACTGACGACGACTGCGTGAATCTTAATATCAACGACATCCTTCCGTTGACTGATGGCCAAAACTCCGACTCGTCTATTTGTTTCTACACCGAACCTCTTTTTCTCATGGGTGATGACCACGAGATTGTTGGTAGGAAAAAGACAGGAGGAGAGTTTCCCGCCGAATTTGTCGTCGCTGAATTCAGTCATAACGGACGAGTCGCCTACAGCGGGGTCGTGCGGGATTTAACGCGACGAAAATTTCTGGAATCGCGACTGGCTCAAGCAGAACGACTGGAGTCCGTCGGTCAGTTAGCAGCCGGGGTCGCGCACGAAATCAATACCCCGATTCAGTTCGTCAGCGAAAATACGCGATTCTTGAAAACATCGTTTCAATCGCTATTGGAGATTTTTTCATCCACGAATCAATTGCTGGAAAAGTGTGAGGAGATTGCGGATCTGAATCCGTGGGTTTCGCAAGTCCATGAAGCGATTGAACGAGCCGATCTATCCTTTCTTCTTTCCGAAATCCCGTTGTCGATTGATCAGACACTGGAAGGAACGAACACCGTTGCCAGAATTGTCCGGGCCTTGAATGTCTTTTCGCATCCTGGCACGACCGAATTTCAAAAAGTTGATCTCAATAGTGAATTGGAAAGCACGCTGACTGTTTCGAAAAACGAATGGAAGTACGTGGCGGAAGTTGAAACCGACTTTGCGCCGAATCTTCCCCGCGTCATGTGCTTGCCCGGCGAAATGAATCAGGTCTTTCTCAATCTTATTATTAATGCTGTTCACGCAATCCAGGGTCGGAAATCGGATGGACTCGGCAAGATCACGGTTCGAACACGTCGTGAATCAGATCGTGTGATCGTCGATATTTCGGACAACGGAACAGGAATACCTGAGGCGATACGCGGTCGTATCTTCGACCCGTTTTTTACGACAAAAGGAGTTGGAAAGGGGACCGGGCAAGGTCTTACCATCTGTTATAACGTTGTGGAATCACACCGTGGAAAATTGACATTTGATACCATCGAAGGGGAAGGGACGACATTTCACGTCGAGCTATTGCTGGATCCAAGGCCAAAGGGAACTGCAGTGACTGAAATCAACGAAGAAGCATGAATAAAAAAGTTCTGATTGTCGACGACGAATTAAACTTATTACGATCACTGCAACGCAACTTGAGAGGGAAATTTGACTTGACGATTGCCGAAGGGGGCGTCGCAGGGATGACTCAAATCCTGGAAGGGGGACCATTCGGTGCGATTGTAAGTGACTTGCGAATGCCGGAAATTGACGGTCTGCAAGTCTTGGGATTAGCACGTATCGTCACGCCAGACACGTTTCGTGTCATGCTGACTGGCAACGTAAGCAGCCATATTGCTCCAGCAGGGCCGAATCAGATGCCTTGGTTCCAATACGTCAGCAAGCCTTGCACGACTAAGGGTTTGTGTTCGGTGCTCAAGGATGGGCTTGATCGGTATTCCATTTCAAGCTCCCAAAGACGACTGAAATCAAAAACGGCCACTGAAGAGAACGCGCGACAGATTTCCGAGAAATTTCGTGGAAGTGTTATGCGTTGCCAACGCTTGCGCCAATTAGCCAGGCGCTTGGGAGATTTGATGAATCTCAATGAAACATGGCAGTACGAACTGGCTGGGATGTTGTCACAGTTGGGCAGTCTTGTCCCTGCGGCGGATGCAGAACACCGTGAAAAGACCGTCGATCACGACGAAGCGTTTCTAAGAATGCAGGCAGGATTAACGAGCCGAATGATTCGTGAAATTCCTCGATTCGAACAGATCGCAGACATGGTGGGGCATCAATACACCGACAAATTCGAACCCTCCGTACCAGATTGCATTCGAAAGGGGGCACGAATTCTACGCATGTTGATGGATTTCGACGTTCTGACACGAACATTTTCTGAAGTCGAGGCGATTCATAAAATGAAAGAACGGTCCAATTGGTACGGTGAACCGTTGTTTCTGAGTTTCTCGGAATTAGTTTCGGGAGAACCAATGCGTCGATCAAATATTCCGAGTCATCCGAATAAATTAGAAGCATTCAGTGTTTCGCGTTCAATAACGAAGTAGATCATCTATGGCCTTCTCAAAAACCTCTGAAAATAAGCGGTCGAACATTATGGACGCGGAAGAGGTAACGACTTCGCACGCCGAAAGAGGTTCGATCGTTGCCATTGACGATGATCCGATGACGTTGCGTTTGCTTCAGGGATTGTTGAAAGGTTCGGAATATCGAATTCAGGTTTCCAGCGACGCATCGTCAGGACTGAAGCTGATCGATGCCTCAACATCCGTCGTCCTCGTTGACCTTCAAATGCCTAAAGTCAGCGGATTTGATTGCTTGCGCTATATTCGAAAAAACCACCCCCAGGTGCAGGTGATTGTTGTCACCGGTTCCAGTCAAACCTCAGATGCTGTGGAAGCGATGAAGGCCGGGGCATTTCAGTATGTGACCAAGCCATTCGATCCGAAACAGTTGCGAGTTTATGTCGACAAAGCCATGCAGGCTTCTAAAACCGCAAATGAAAACCTGGAGCTTCGTGAATCCCACAGCCACAACTTGCCAGTGGAAGTTCCTCAAATTGTCGGTGATGTCAATGACTGGCTGATGACCAGAATCGATTCGCTGGCCAAGCTCGATTCAACGGTCTTCATTGGGGGAGAAAGTGGTACAGGAAAATCCACAATCGCGAGGATGATTCATCAAAAAAGTAATCGTGCGAGTAAGCCCTTTGTCTCGATTAATTGTGCGTCTTTGCCCCGTGACCTGCTCACCTCAGAACTGTTTGGTCACACCAAGGGGGCATTCACAGGGGCCGTTAGTGATCGCGCTGGTCATGCAGAGGTCGCGAACGGTGGAACGTTGTTTCTCGACGAAATCGGTGACCTTCCGCTCGAGTTACAGCCGAAGCTGTTAACATTCCTTCAAGACAGAACAATCCAGCGACTGGGGTCGTCGGAAGTTCGGAAAGTGGATGTCCGTTTGATCGTGGCAACGCACCGGAACCTGGCGGAAATGTGCCGTGAACAGGCATTTCGCCAAGACCTCTTTTTCCGTTTAATGGTGTTGAGTCTTGAGCTTCCACCGTTGCGGCATCGGCTTTCGGAATTACCGATGATGGCGGAAGCGGCGTTGACTCGAATCTGTAAGCGAATGGGCATGCCTCCCAAACGTCTCACGGCGAACGGACTTGGCGTATTATTGAAACATAGCTGGCCGGGGAATATCCGCGAACTGGAAAACGTCCTGGAGCGTGCTGCTGCATTTTCGCCAGGTTCGGAAATTGGTCCTGACGAATTGGTGTTCACTAACATGTTTTTGAGTCGCCCGAGTTCAACGCGCGATTCCGACGCATCGGCGATGCCCCCTTCGCGACCCTTCGCCGTACCTCGGGCAGACAATTCAACAAGCACCTCAGGAAACGCGTTTGATCGCGATCGAGGGAGATATGACGAGCAACCGCCGGTTTTTGAGAACCATACGTTTCCGGCGAATGGTGTTCCCGTGCCGAAAACTCAAGCCGATCCCGTTTTCACGCTGGCGGGCAAGTCACTCGATGCGATCGAACGAGAAGCAATTTTGCAGACATTAGCGGTTTGTAATGGCAACAAGGCAAAAAGTGCCCGTATGCTGGGGATCAGCGAAAAGAGTATTTACAACAAAATGCGTCGACTTAACGTAGAATGGCCACCGACGCCAGGTACGATGGACCCCAAAAACTGGACCAGGAAATAAGATAGAATTTCAGTGGTTCAGTTTTGGAGGGGAAGATGCCCGGTAAGCGTAAGATTCGGAGCGGGAGTTTCAAAGCGAAGGTTGCGATCGCAGCGTTGCGAGAG
>CAIOKO010000048.1 GCA_903858935.1 uncultured Schlesneria sp.
CGATTCTGGGGATGTGATTTCGGGCGAAATCACATCCCCAGAATCGCCGGGACTTGCGCAAAGCACTGCGGCTCTCTATGAGCCGTACGGATCGCATTAAAGCCCTGAAGACATTAAAAGCCGGTCGCCCCATGGGCGAATTGGAGACGCTTTGCATTGAGCGGCAATTGCGGGATTTGTCGAACGCTCAAAAGCGAGGGCTGATCTGGGACGAGGCGGAAGCTCAGCGAGCGGTGAAGTTCTTTTCGCTGCTGACTCACTGGAAAGGCCCGTGGGCCGGAAAGCCCGTGACACTGGAGCCATGGCAGGAACATTGCCAAATCGCTCCGCTGTTCGGCTGGCGACGCAAGGACGGGACTCGCCGGTACCGGGAAGGTTACGACGAAGAGCCGCGGAAGAACGGCAAGACGACGAAGGCGGCGGGGATCGCTCTGTTTGGCCTGGTTGCCGATCGCGAGGAGGGGGCAGAGATCTTCGCTGCGGCCACCAAACGCGACCAGGCGAGGATTCTGTTTCGCGATGCCACGAAGCTGCTTCGCCGATCGAGAGCACTTCGTAGCCAGGTCGAACTGTTTAAGCATTCGGTGACGTGCCCGCGATTGTCGTCATCGTTTGTACCACTCAGCTCTGAAGGGAATTCGCTCGACGGCCTGAATCCGCATATGTGTCTCATCGATGAGTTGCACGCTCATCGGACTCGGGAGGTTTACGACGTGCTGGCGACGGCGATGGGTGCTCGATCACAGCCGCTGCTTTATTCCATCACCACGGCGGGATATGACCGGCAAACCGTTTGTTGGGAACGGCACGAGTATGCCGTCAAGCTGCTCAAGCAGGAGCTGGAAGACGATTCGTTCTTCGCCTTTATTTGTGGAGCGGACGACGGGGACGATTTCAATGATCCGAACGTCTGGGCGAAAGCGAATCCCAATCTGGGGATCTCGCTGAAGGCCGAGTTCTTGCGATCGCAGGCCCTGAAGGCGAAGCATTCGCCGAGTTATGAAAATACATTTCGCCGGCTGCATCTCAATCAGTGGACCGAACAAATGGACCGCTGGCTGCGGATGGCATTGTGGGATCGGTGCTTTGAGGATTTCAATCCGGCCGACCTGAACGGCATTCAGTGTTGGGGCGGGCTGGATTTGTCGAAGACGCTCGACACGACGTCACTCGTGCTTGTGTTCAAGATCGAGGGGGAGTTTTACCTACTGCCGTACTTCTGGATTCCCAAGGAAAACGCCAGGCGTCGGGAGGAAGAAGACGGCGTTCCCTATACGACGTGGGCGAGATCCGGACACCTGTTTTTGACCGAAGGGGACGTTGTTGACTATCGCGAAATTGCCAGCGTGATCCGGTGGGCTCGCGAGCGTTTCGGGTTGCGCCGGATCGCGTTTGACCCCTACAACGGGACGCATTTCGCAAACGAAATGGCGGATGAAGGATTTGACATGATCGAGTTCGGCCAGACGTGGCGCAACCTTGCCGATCCTTCGACGGAATTCGAGAAGCTCGTGACGTCGTACAAGATTCACCACAACAAGCATCCGGTGTTGACCTGGCAGGCGGGGAATGTGGCTGTGAAGCGGAACATGGACGGGTTGATCAGGCCGGTGAAACCAGGCAGCCAGGACGCGAAAAAGATCGACGGGGTTGTCGCGACGATCATGGGTTTGGCGATGGCATTGCGACCTGACGATACGTATCGGCCTGTGTATGAAGATCGTGGCTTTGGCGAGGTTGGTTAATGCACAATTCAACGATGGCCGCGAATCAACGTCGACGCATGGCAGCCGAGAATCGCGCCGCAAAGCGACGGCCGCGAAACGCGACCGGCAACCCGGAATCGCAGTCGGTCCCGCTGGATCCAGACTACTGGGAGGAACTCGGCTGGATGGGTGTCCGATCCGACGCCGGCATTCGGATGAATCACCAGCAGGCGATCGGCCATCCGCCCATCTGGCGTGCGATCAATCTGCTTGCGCGCGGCGTGGCAAAGCTCCCTTCGAATGTTTACCGGCTTTCGGAGGACGGGAACGATTCGTCGATCGACAAGACTCATCCGGCTCATTACCTGCTGACCAGGAAGCCCAACGCGAACATGCGGTCGTATGTCTGGAAGTGTTCCATGATGTACCACGCCTTGCTCCGTGGGAACGGCTACAGCGGGATCGTCCGCAAAGGTGCCGATCCGATTGGGTTGATCTTATTAGATCCGATCAAGACGGAACCTTTTTGGGTTGGCGACCAGCTGTGGTACAAGACCGAGGCTGGTGCACAGAAACGAAAGCTGCCGGCTGCCGACGTGTTTCATCTCCGCGGCCTGTCGTTCGACGGCATTGTCGGGCACGACATTCTGCACATTATGTGTAACGCGATGGGAATGGGGCCTGCTGGTCGCAAGTGGATGTCGAAGCTGCTCAGTCGCGGGTCGACTGCCGGAGGCCTGCTGCAGCTCCCTCGTGAGTTGTCGCCCGAAGCCCGTCGCAAACGACAGGAAGAATTCGACAAGTATCAGTCTGGTTTGGACAACGCTTTCAAAACACTCGCACTTGAAGACGGGGCGAAGTGGATTCGGACGATGATCACGCCGCAAGAGGCGATGATCTTCGAGGTACTCGGGGCCGATGCGAAGCTGGTGTCGAATATTTTCGGAATTCCGGCTCATAAGTTGGGAGACGATTCCAAGTCGTCTTACAACAGCTTGGAGCAGGAGAACAAATCCTATCTCGATGAATCACTCGACCCCTGGTGCATCGAGTTCGAGACAGAGGCCTCCGACAAGCTGCTGACGGAAGAGCAGAATCGATCGGGGACTCATGAGGTCTACATCGATCGCACGGCGTTGGAAGTCGGCGACCTGCATAGCCAGGCGACGTCGTTCACGACGATGACCAATAACGGCTTGATGTTGCCGGACGAAGCGCGGGCCAGAATGAACCTGGCTCCGATGCCCAACGGGGAAGGGAAGAAGCTTCGGCTGCCGGTGAATATCTCGGTCGACGGGAAGATCGCCGGGGCAGAAACGCCGACGACGATTCCGCCGGTCGAACCGCCTGCAAAGATTCCGGCGGATGCGAATCAGCCGTTGAAGAATGCGGCCAGGGCGTTGGCACTCGATCGACTTGATCGGCTCGACAAAATCACAAACGAGCAAATGCCTAAAGCCTATGCAAAGGGGGAGGCCGCGTTGGCTGATTTCGTCCGAAATCACGAGAAGCGGATTGCCGATGCATTGAGGCCGGTACTGCCTGTGCTGGCGATCGCGTACGGGCTGGAAACCTGGCCTATGACGGTGGAAGAGATGGCGGCGTCGAATGAGGCGTTGAACGAGTTCAGATTTCAAATTTCAGAATAATTGCACGGGCTAAAGCCCATGCTACGAAAGAAGCATTCCCATGACCAAGCCAATCATTCTCCGCAATGCGACTGCCGACACGCCGGAGCTTTGGTTCTACTGCGAGTTCGGGTCGGACGACTACGGCTATGGAAACTGCATCTCGGCGAATGCGGTTCGCGATGCGCTGTCGCAGATCGGCTCGCCCCGCAAGATGAATATTCACATCAACTGCCCTGGTGGCGATGTGTTCGAGGCCTCGGCGATTTACAACGTGCTGAAGAACTACCCGGCGAAGAAGAACATTCTGATCGACGGCTTGGCCGCCAGTTGTGCGAGCTGGGTGGCTCAAGTCGGTGATACGATCAGCATGGCTGAAAACGGCCTGATGATGATTCATGATCCGGAGACGATGTCGTACGGCAATCAAGAGCAGCTCCTGAAGGATGCGGCCATGCTGGGCCAAGTGAAGTCGACCATTTTGGGAATCTACGCGGCTCGATCGACCAAATGCACGGCAGAGAAGTTTGGCGCGGCGATGTCAGCGGAAACGTGGTACACGGCGAATGAGGCGTTGGACTGTGGGTTGATTGATTCAATCGATCCGAACAAGTCGGTCACGTGTAGTGTTGATCCGCGACGGTTCAGGAATGCTCCGAGCTGGGTAAAGGAACGATCGATTCTGGCTGACGACTGGAAGAAGATCATTAACGAACGACGGCTGCAATTGAATGAAGCCGAAGCGGCCTGAAAGACGGCGGGGGGGGGGGGGGGGGCGGGGGGGCGTCACACGAAGGCCCGAAATCA
>CAIOKO010000049.1 GCA_903858935.1 uncultured Schlesneria sp.
ATTTCTGACAACTTTGCCGTTCACGACGGAGGTGTATGAAACGATCGTCGGATCGATTTGTTGCAGCAGCTTTGGTGAGACAGAAATGATCGACCGGTCGGTATCAATCGGGTCGAGGCTGAGTGAAAACGAAGCTCGTTCGTTCTCGCCGTTTGCGGAGTCGGCCGCCTGTTTATCAATTCGCGTTCCGTTCGGGCAATTTGCCAACCGGCCCTCGCAGAGTTTCCCGTAGAACGAACCCGTGATATAGGCAGGTCGTTGATGCAACGCGCCCAGGTTATCAGTCCACATCTGGGCGAGTTCATTGGACAGGATGATTTGTTTTCGCGTGACGGGCTTTTCGATCGTGGGGACGGAATATGTCCAGTTTCCATTACTGTCTTGCTTCGCTCCCGGTGCGTTTTCAAAATCAATCCGATAGGAATTAAAAATCGTGTCTCTGGCAAGCTCCTGCTTACTGACTTTTGTTCCATCCGGCAGAACAAATCGAACTGACTCGATCCAACGAAATTCAGCCCAGTCGGTTTGTCCGAATCCTCCTGACGAAAAGGTTTGCGGTGTGCTGCTTGTTGCCTTGATGAGAATGTCGTACGACAGTGGTGCGTATGACAACTGCCGAAGCGGCTTCCAGCTGAGATCGGTATCCTTTCCGACGGCTCTCAGCGGCAGTGACATTTGATACCGAACAGGAGCCGTCACGATTTTAATGAAGTCAGGAATCTCTTGCGGGTCGATCCCCTGTCCGACATCTTGTGATGGAAAGGTGGGTAGATCGGCACCTTCCCCGGTCACAACGATTTTCCAGCTTTGAGTCGACCGAACAGGAACAATTCGACAACCAAGATCGTTGCAAAGTTTTTCGAGTTCCTGCGACGCGCTGGTATGGTCCCAGTCACAATCCGGCCTCGAGTCGTTTGGTAACGCAGTGACATCAAACATCGATTCGCCGAGGGCCTGGAACAGCAATGTTGCAAGCTGTTGCGGGGTTTTCTCGTGGACGGGGTCGATCCAGTTATTCGGCAAACGAATGTTGTACCGGCCGGTGATAAATCGATGCACCCATTTCCAGCGGGAATCCATGAAACGGACGTCGACAATCTGACCCCCACCGCCGACTTCGTATTGTACGGAATCGATATGTGCGGCCTGGATCGTAATCGTCTGATCGTTATAGGTCATAACGATATCGCCGTTCTCTTCGGGCAATCCGTATTGCGGGAACACCTTCATCGTTCCGATTGCCGGTTGGACACCGGAAATATCGGTGAACTCAAACGACTCGACGGCGTTGATGCCGGGGTAGGTGACATTTCCGTGGTTATAAAGCGACATTTGCTCCTCACGATCGTAACCGCTCACGTGGATTGTTCCGTTGTTCAACGCCGTGAAAGAGTTTGCAGCGAGATTCACGGTGCATCACGCGATCCAACGAAACCCCACCGCCCCCTGCGGCGGTGGTCACCGGGCCTTTGCCCTAGCCCGAACCATCATTCACCGAGACGCAAAATTATGTGAATTCCTAGGGCAAAGGCCCGTCCCCCTGCAATGTGCCGTTAACCAACGCCGCGAAAGATTGTTCTTCGAGAAAACAGCAGTAAACGCGGAATGCGGTTATGGAAAGTGCTCTCCACCGACCTCGTGTCGGTGGAAGCAGCGACTGGCCAGCTACACCGATGGAACCCAAGTGAAATGTCTTGCTCTCCACTGACCTCGCGTCGGTGGAAGCAGCGACTTTCAAGCTAATTCTTCTTGCAAATAACCCGATTGACTCATTCGATAGCTGTCCAGTCGTTGCTCCCACCGACTCAGGGGTGTTTGGGCCGGACACAAGGGTGGCGCGCGTTCGGGGACATAGGTTACACGAAAATGTGTTGGTAAAGCCCCGTCTTCGGGG
>CAIOKO010000050.1 GCA_903858935.1 uncultured Schlesneria sp.
CACTTGGTCAACGTGACTCGCTCTTCGTCCGTCAATATGATCGTCTTCGCTACTCGCATGACACTGATCCTCCTTATACTGAAGATCAGACGCCAGCGAATCGAATAAGTTCCCGTAATTCTGAGTCACTACACTAGCGTATCGTCGTTTCATTCCCTCGGGAATCGCGTTGGTTTTGGACCAGTCGAAATCACTTTTTTCCTGATCCCATTCGAGCGATCCGTCCGCCAGAACGATCAAAGCCTTGTCCGGATCACGATGAGTGTACCAATACTCAAATTCTGCCCGGACCCACCTCGATTTCGCTGCCTGTGGCGAAGCGAGATAGATATAGAACTCAGACTGGTCGAGCGCTTTCTGAATTTCATTCCACAGGCCGGGGTTGGCCGAAAGGTTTGTCTGGTCGCGGAAGATGCGGATCATGCGTCGGCGATACCAGGGCTTTGCGAATCGATGCAGAGATTTCTGCAACCGGGCCGCCAGTTTGGAATCGACCTTGTGACTGTAAGACAGAAAAGCTTTATACGCGAAAATCGTTGCGTTAATCGGCCCCGCATGTGAGATTTGAGAATCAGTCGGAGGTGTCGATTCGCCAGTTGACAATGTGGTAGCCTCGTGTGACAAGTTACCCTATCTTTGCTTCACTCAGTCTAACAGGAATGGGTTCAAGCCTACAAACGTCGCTTGATTGGGCGGATCTTGAAATTGCGATCTTGTATCGAAAACGGCCCACACAAACTGGCCACGCTTGGACTGACGTGCATTGTCCCGAAAGCGAGTTCAGCCACGGTCGCAATTCCGCATGCTGAGGCATCGCTACATGGGAAAACTGAAGAGAACCCGTGCAGGCATTCAGGACGATTGCCAGGTTTTCAAACTGCCGTATTGTGATTGTCCTTTGGATTTGGGCATCCACTCTAATTTCCGAGCGTAGCCCACGGCGCCGACGATGACCCCCATGCAGAGCATGGTGAAAGTGGCGGGTTCGGGGACAGGGCTTGCCACCGAGACAACGCTCACGTCATCCAATTCAAAGGGGGCGGGGGTTTGCGTACCTGAAAACTCAAGTCGCGTCGCTGAAACTGATGCTGTGACTCTAAACTGGTATTCGGTGTAAGTGAAAGTCGATGAATCATCGAGCGAAAGAAGGGCGCTGCCACCCCACGAAACCACGAAAGAATTCTGAGGTCCACCCATATTCTCGAACCAGAAATCGATTGCGTTTGATTGACCCGCAACAGTCGATACTTACTGGTAAAGATTATCTGAATGTTGATAATAAACGCCGAAGTTGACAGCGTAAGTTCCCGAATGCGCAACTGGGAAACCCAAGTAAGTGCCCGAGAAGCTATGCATCTCCAAGACACCTTTTGAATTAGGGTCAGGTGTCCATCCGCTAAAATCCCCTGCCTCGAAGCTACCGTTAATAATGAGGTTAATTGCCCTCGCATGTCCGGCCATGAGTAATCCCAGCACCACCATCATCAACATGGTTCGCTTCATCGGCCAGTCTATTTTTCTAGAGGGCGTAAGCGGTAAATCTCTGGAATTGTCAGGGCCGGAAATACGGCAACGAGGCAATTGACTTATATGTTGCCGTGATTGTTTAATCCGGCAACTTCCAGATGCCCGCAGATTTCAAGCGATTTGATCACGGGAGTCTGAAGCGACCATTCCAGGATGGTCGCTTTAATGTCCGTTGGCTCCGAACGCATCGGTTGCGATGCGGCGGTAATGTTAGTCCGCGCAAAAAAAAAAACGAAGGCCACCGGCTAACCTAAAAAGGTCATCAAGTGGCACCCGAATAAATCTCTAAATGCCCGCCGACAACAGACATCGAGAACGCGGTCAGTTGCTTTCGCTTCGGTCTACGCCCTTGAGGAACGTTGACGTTGTCATACCGTCAACGTTCCTTGGATCTATCGAGCAAAAACCATGGCGAACGCCAGCGGCGGTCTTCTATAAGCCCAAGTCTAGTAGCGGATATTGTTCTAACGAGATTGGCAGAACAAATCAGGGGAGCAGAGCAGCGAGATCTGCATGGGGGCGAGCGATGACGTCGGCAAGGATAAGTTTTCCGCCGAGGCGCTCGACCGTTTGTCGGCCGACTTCGATTGCGGTTTGTACCGCAGCGACATCGCCACGGATCATGATCGTGACGTAGGCGGCACCGATCTTTTCCTTACCGGCCAACGTGATGTTGGATGCTTTCAGCATATCGTCGGTCGCGTGCAACGCCGCGACAAGGCCTTGTGTTTCCAACAGTCCGAGTGCATTCGTTGTCGACATAGCGTTCTCTCTGGGTTTGCGAATATCGTATCCACCGAGCAGCGGACTAAAAACAGGCTTCGAGTCCGCTAAGTTATAAGTCAATTCCAGGGGCGCGGCCATCACCGAATAGAAGGCCGAACTCCCCATCATTTTTGCAATGGCAGCACCCCGTTCAGCGGCTGCCTGCACATCCGAGACCGGCCCGACCAGCTTGATGCATTGCGCCGCTCCATCGGTACTTTCGATGCCAAGAATGCGGACGTTGGCCGCTTTCGAGCACGCATCCGCGACAATAAACGAAGGAGCCAGGTTATTCACTTCGAGCAGTGCGAGGCTCAACGAATTATTCATCGATCAACCTTATTCGAAAGCCTGCGACAGTCTTAGGATCAGTTCCCGCCCCGTAGAACGGTTTCTGAAATCTGTATGTGAAAACGTCTCGTAGTTCGTTTCTGAAATTGCAGGTCAACGAACGAACCGTCCGTCAAGACAGCACCAGACGCTTATTGTTGAATTTTTATTTTGACAAACTAGACAAAGAACAGCAACTTTGCGGGCAGGCTCAATTTAGGAGAGAGTCTGACAGCATTTGCATTCGAACCTCACCGAAACAACGACTAGTTCACGACAGTCCCATCGACAGACCGGGGGCATGGACTGAATTTTGATTTTTCAGAGAGGTTTGATCGGATCGAACACGGCAGACTTTCGCCTGAAAATGCGAAAAGAACGTAATGTCGAACCAGACCTGACGCAAACGTAAGGAAGGTTCCGGATTTTATTCGAGACTTTCTTCTTCGCCACGTGTTTAACATTTGGTCTTGAAGTTGCCGCGAACATGGTAAATTGTTGTGGCGATTCGATTCAGAAATGTGCTGATCGTCTTCCAGGAGAAAGACCATGACATTGCGTGTTGCCATCCGCTGTTTCAGAGTCATTTGTCTTTTCCTGTCGTTGGGGACCTGGTTGGGGTGGAGTTCATTGTCTTTCGGCGAGCCCAGTTCGGGTAATACTTCGGCTAGCAGGGGGAACAAAATGCCGAAAGCGACGACGGCAAAGTCGCTCGAATCCCTGTTGAAATCGAAGACAGAATCACATTGGAAGAAAGGTTTGGCGTCGGTCACAACTGATTCTCTTGATGATGACGAGATCGTTGAATCGCTTGTTCGATTCGTAAATCGAGAAACGGCGGCTGAGAATTTGACGCCGCCACTGGTCCGAGCGATGTCGCTTTTGGCTGTGGCCAAGCAGCCGCAAGCTTCCGAAGCGTTGGTGAAAACCCTCGGATCGGGAGATTTCCGCCTGGTGATGGCCGCTGCAGATATCGCGTCGATGGCCAAAGATCGCGGATTTCTGGAACCGTTGATGAATCTCACGAAGCGCCGTGAGTATGCGCAGCGATATGGGTTCCGGCGCTGTGTTGTCGATGCGGTGGCGAAATATCCGGATAAGACGGCCATCGATTTTTTAGTCGATCGACTCGAGCAATCGGACGGTCAGCTCAAATATGAAATGGCTCTCAATCTTCAGAAGATGACGGGCAAGGATTTCGGTGGGATTGCCACAGACTGGCGTTCGTGGTGGCAGAAAAATCGCGACGACTTCGTATTTTCTTCACGAGTGCAAGCTTCGCAATCGGTCGCTCTAAAGGTTGCCCCCAAGCCGATTCCGTGGGACGAGCCGAGGCCCAGCTTTTATGGGATGACGATCTATGCGAAACGAGTCGTCTTCGTGATCGACCGCTCGGGAAGTATGAATTCCACAGTGAATAGTGAGACTCGCCTTGCCAAGGCTCAACAAGAACTTCAAAAAGCGATCAAAGCGCTGACTGAATCAGATTACTTTAACATTGTCGCGTTCGACGATCGAATGGAAGTGTTTCAAACCAAACTCGTCCAAGCGACGGATGGTAACAAACTTGATGGAATTCGGTTTGGATACGGACTTGAGCCGCGTGGCGATACGGCGTGTTACGAGCCGCTGAAGATGGGGCTTGATGCAAGCAACGATCTCGAGTTGATGCTTTTTTTATCGGATGGAGAACCCAATGCGGGGGCATTAGTTGATCCCCAGGCAATCGTAGTAGCAATCGCGAATCATAACCTGACGCAAAGAACCACGATTAACACCTTGGGAATCGACGCCCGTTTTGCACACGAAGCATTTCTAAAGAATCTGGCAGAAAAGAACTACGGTAAACTTCTTCTGCTCCGTTGAACGTATGAGTTAATGGTGGACGCGAAATGAATCGAAAAATCTGCTGCAAATTCATATACTTGAGTGTGATTATTTGCATTGCAATTTCGGCATTCGCAGCGAACAAGCCAAAGCCGTCGTCATCAGAAATCGATATGGTAGAGCGGGTTCTGGCATTAGAATCAATATCCGCAACCGCGTCGTTCGATCGACGCGATGCGTTAAAGCCGGAATCGCGACCGGTCAGCGACCCGGATTCGGTCTGGTGGCAAGCGGGCTTCATTCATTCAGGAGGTCATTGGCTGCCGTATGAAAAGAGTGTTGCGGCGGGGGAGCAGGCCGCGAAACTTGAAGAGTACCGCAAGCAAAGAGCAACGTTTGCGGAGGAACTCCATGGTCAATGGAAATTAGCAAACTGGTGTCGTAAGAACGGGATGCTCGATCAAGAACGAGTTCATTTGCTACAGGTGCTTGCTGAACGTGATCCGACCGTCAAAACGGACGCCGTTTACGAACGACTGGGATGCCAAAAGGTTGGCGACGTTTGGGTTTCCCCGCAAGAACGACTCGAAGCGGCCAGAATCAAGTCTGAGATTGAAACTTCATTCAGACGCTGGGAATCAAAACTCGCGGCCATTATTCAACAGCTGGGAGGAACGCCCAAACAACGGAAGTTGGCCGAACGAAAACTGACTGAAATCACAGATCCATCAGCCGTTCCAGCAATTGCGACCATTTTCTGCACTTCGACCCATCCTTTGGCGGAAACCGGTGTGAGAACGCTGGGGCAGATTCGGGAATATCAGGCATCACGCGCGTTGGCGGGGCAAGCGGTCTTTTCGCCGTGGAAGCCCGTTCGTACCGAGGCGATTGAGCTTCTCAAACAGCGAAAGCTCGTCGAATTTGTGCCAGACCTTCTTCTTTTGCTTTCAAATCCTGTTCGGACCAAACTAAATCTCGATTCTCAAAAAACGCCCTCCACGTCTACGCATGCATTGACGCGGTATGCAGAAATGAATTGTGACTACGTTTGGGTCGAGGAGACGAAAGATACGATTCGCGTCGGCATCAGGAGGCTTTTCCCAATATCTACGTCAAATAGCTTTAGTCAACTCGCCAGCATTGCTCACCCGCAATTGAACAACGTCAAAGCCGATAATTACACTGGAAAACCTGCCGATTTCCGCATCGCACTCCTGGAACTCGACGATCAAGCTTTTTTACTCGACCGCAGTGCCGATAGCGTTAATGATGTTCGAAGTGAAACGAACGAACGAGTTGGCAAAGTGTTGTCTGATTGCACCGGCCAGCCAATGACATCGGAACCCAATGCATGGTGGAGTTGGTGGGCAAAATTTTCCTCGGTTGACATGCCCGACCGAAAGAGCGTGGTGGTTGTTGATGAGAGGCAAGCCCAGCCCAATGTACCGTCGCTTGCGGTTAGGACCATTCAAATGAGTTGCCTTGTCGCGGGAACACCTGTCTGGACCGAACGTGGGTTCGTGGCGATTGATAAAATACAGTCTGGCGATCTGGTCCTTTCAAAGGACATCGAAACAGGGGAACTCGCTTACAAACCGGTGATGCAAACAACCGTTCGGCCTCCAACACCAGTTCATCAGTTCGATGTTGATGGGACGACCATTATGGCGAGTCTTGGACATCATTTCTGGATCAGTGGCGAAGGCTGGGCCAAGACGCGAGAGCTTATTCTCAATCATCCGGTCCACACAGTAGCGGGCATGCATCGAATTACTGCAGTTCAGGACAAAGGACGGGTCGAACCCGTTTATAATCTCGTGGTCGCGGACTTCCACACGTACTTTGTGGGCGATGCGATGGTGCTCAGTCATGATGTCTTGCCCCCAAGTCTGACAAATGTCAAAATCCCTGGATTATCAACTCGGTAGATGATTCGTCTGCCGTTCCTCGAAACGTTCGGACATCGCTGGAGTCGACGAATGGGGACTGTCTTTCCCGATGCCACAAGAATCATCTCCATTTTATTGATGCTATCAGTATTCGCTGGCGCGGAAGATTTGACCCTAGCCCAGCAAACTCTTCTTGGTCAGCAAGTGGCCGAAATGTTTCAGATTGGTTACGCACGCGGTCCTAAAGCCAATGCGGACGTTCAGCGTCTCTATGAATCACTTCGCAAAGACGCGTCAAATGATCCACGCGTGGCCTATGCCCATGGACTGGTTCTATGGCGCTTGCTGAAGAACAAAGAGGCACAGGCGGAATTCGCTGTGGCCACAAAACGAAAAGGGGCTCCCTATTGGCCGGCATGGCAGGGGTTAATCTGGACGCACTTCGTCGCTAAAGATTATGACGCCGGTTACGCACGGTTATTGGATTTTACCAGGCTTGTCGTGACATCAGATGAGTTGATCGGCCAGGAGCGGGAGGATCAGGTTTACTGGGTCGGGCGTGTAATGGCGGCCCTGTATCTGACGATTGAATCGAATCAAGGTCGCGAGACGTGGCTTCAAACGGAAAAGAAGTTAACCGACCTTTTGGGACCAGATTCGACTGACGACTACAACACCGGCAAAGAGGCGGTGAATGCGCGACATTCTGATATCGAGGAGGACATTCGGCAGACACGTGAAAAGACGCAAAAGCAACAGGCCGAGCAGCTTGAAAAGAAACAAAGTCGTGTTCAGAAAAACCTGGAAGACGTCAAAGAAAAACGCGAGAACCTGAAGAAAACAGCGGAGGAAATGAAAGAAGCTTTGGCGGAGCAAACAGCTGCGTATCAGAAACAAATGACTCGACTGGAAAAAGACTATGGCTTTGTGGAACGTCGCTCTGCGGTTCTGGTCAGTTCCATGGCGGCTCTTGATCAAGAAGTTGCGATACTTCAGCAGCGGAAAAAGAATTCGAACAACAACACTGCAAATCAAATTGATCAGGCGATTTCGACGATTCAAAGTCAGCGATTCGTCTACAACGCAGAATTAACAAAATCGATGGCAGCAGCGGATCAGATCTCCGCGAATGCACAACGGCTGACACAAGAACGAGCGGAATTTCTCGAACAGTATCAGGCGGCAACAGGAGAAATTGTCCAGCAGGACGCAGGTGCGGAAAAGTGGAAAGAACGGACGCTGAAACAGGCAGCTCAATTAAAGAAGGCGCAGGCAAATCCCAAGCCGGTTATTCCCGCCGGAAAAATTCAGTTGGCCAAAACTTTTCGAACGTACGTCGATCTTGATCTTTATGCCGAACGAACCAAGGTACTTGAGTCCTTCGGCTTTGTTTCGCCTGGTAAATAGCTCTTGGATTATTTGGCTGCTGCCATGGGGGCGATGTATTTCAGAATCTGATCTCGAAGTGCATAAATCGCCACGAGCGTGATTGAGACAAACGCCAGCCAAAGCAGAATATCGAGAATCAATGGTGGGGTCATGCGTCGATCCAGCTTGCGATATCGGAAATAAATGGTTGATGCTGTGATGATCGGCAATGTCAGTGCCTGCCCGAATCCGCCAACCACCACCATCCATTTCGGCTCTTTGAATGCCAGAAACAGACTGAGAGCGATCACGGGAATCAGCAGAGAGATCCAGTGAATCACGCGCCCTCGCTGATGCGGATCTCGGTATCGCACGATTCCGGCGAGATTGAAAAGATCCGCAGCCAATCGGGCATTTCCCGCCGCCGACAGGTAGAGTGTTTTGAAGAGCACGGCACCTGCGCCAATCAAAAACGCGATCTGAGTCCAGCTTCCAAACGAATCGACGAACATTCGCGACAACGTCAGGATCATGTCCTTACCCTGTGGTGCCAATCCTTGGGCATGCAGAACCGTGGCTCCCATGAAGTAAAACGCGAGGGTAGAAACAGTGAAGACAACCATGCTGACCCAGGCGTCCAGATACATCACGCGAATCCAGCCGCGTGCTCGATGGACCCATTCCGGGCTGTCATCGACCCGGCCCACATACCGCGCATAGCCTTTTTCCAGACACCAGTAAGGGTAATAGAATAGCTCGGACGCACCGACTCCGGTGATCCCAAAGACTCCGAAGGCGACTGCAATTCCTTCGGCCGGCATACCAAACGTGAGGCCTTTGGCGACTTCATTCCACGGTATCGGAAATTTGGTTGCCGGTAACGCGAGAGCTGCTGTTACGGTCACCAAAGTCAGGCCAACAACCAGAAACGTAGTCACCGATTCAATTCGTCGGTAACTACCGCTCCACAAAAGTAGAATTGCCGTAATGCAGGTCAGCACAGCCCACGGATAATCAGGTCGTTCTCGCAGGGTCTCGGCCAGTTGTGGAAGTGCGTCGTTCAGGCGAGTCGCAAGAGCAGGGCTGAAGGTCGGGAAGGCGAGATTCAACGATTGTCCAACGGTTCCCGTCATGGCTCCAAGTTGGAAGATCGTGGTGCACATCATCACGAACCACCACCAGCAGATCCAGTTGGCGCCGAGCCGAAGACCACCAAGTTCGTTCAGAGCCCCCAGCGTCGGCTTGCCAGATGAGATCGCGTAACGCCCCAGTTCTGTTTGAACAAAAACTTTTATCACGCAACTGAAAAGGATCAACCAAAGAAAGACAAATCCGTGTTTGGCACCTAAAGACGTGGTGAGCAAGAGTTCGCCGGAACCGACGATCGTTCCGGCAAGAATAATACCAGGACCAATTTTGCGTAACGCCGTCCATAACGATAGCGGTGGCTCTTGAACTGCTTCGGGTGGCAAGGCATACGGATCGTATTCCGTGTCTTCATTCATTTCAGCGTCTTTCTTCCGGCTGCTTTAAAGAAATGGTTCTGCATTCTCCGGCCTTACGCCGACAAAGCAAGCGCACCAGCGAATTGTCTCGTTTTCATATCAAGGGCTACAGACCGTGCGATGCAAGTGACTTTGACGCACGGGTTAAAACCCCGGCTACGGCTTTTGACTTGCAAATGAAGGAATTGTGGATCGCTCGCGTCAGGACATGACACCGGTGACAATTCGTCCTGCAGAGACGAGAATTGGACGATTGAGTTTGTCATGAACCTCCGTCTGTGGATCGATCCCCATCAGGGCAAAAACCGTTGCCATCAGATCGTCAAGTTGCACGGGGTCTTTATCTGGATAAGCCGCCTGTTTGTCTGACGATCCATAAACGAAACCTCGTTTGACTCCCCCTCCTGCCAAGAGGACGGTGTAGCACTGCGGCCAATGGTCGCGGCTGATGTTGTCGTTCAGTCGCGGTGTCCGCCCGAACTCACCCATCCAGACGATGAGCGTATCCTCGAACAGGCCTCGCTCCTTCAAGTCGGTAATCAGCGTCGGTAACGTCTGATCGGTTAACGGCAACTGATATTCCGAAAGGATCGGGTACATCCGCGTATTGTCAAAGCCGTGGGTATCCCAGCCCCCTTCATTACGCCGTCCGCCGATATTGTTTGAAAAATAAACGTTGACAAACTTCACGCCTGATTCGACAAGTCGTCTTGCCAATAGACAACTCTGTCCGTAGGTTGTGCGACCATATTTATCTCGAACCGATTGTGGTTCTGCGGACAGATTGAATGCATCGCGAACTTTCGAGGAATTGAGCATTCCCAGGGTCTTTTCGTAGTACGCATCAAGTCCACGTGCGGCGGGTGATTGCTCGAGCTGGTTAACCTGACGATTGATTAATTGCTGAATCTCACGTCGGTCGTGCAACCGTTCAGCCGTCAAACCGTTGGGAAGGCTCAGTTCCGGTAACGAGAAGCGACGGTCATTGGGGTCTGATGCAACCAGTAACGGGTCGTGGCCTTTTCCCAGAAAACTGGCATGCTGGCCCGGCGTGATTTCACCGTCTCGCATCACATGAGGAAATGCCACGAAGGTTGGCATCCCGTTTGTGTTCGGAGCCAGTCGATCAACAACAGATCCATAGGCGGGAAACAAGTCTTGAGAATCCCGAAGCCGGATATCGTCCAGAGGCGGCGCGTGTCCCGTCAGCGCGTAATAAGCAGCGGGATTATGATTTTTCATGGTGTGATGGACGGTTCGAATGAGCGTGACGTCATTCATGACATGCGCCGTCTTGGGCAATTGGTCGCAAATCTGAATTCCCGGTGCTGATGTATCGATCACACCATAATGACTTCGCACACCTGCCGGAGCATTCGGTTTGGGATCGAAGGTATCGAGGTGACTTGGTCCGCCAAACTGATAGAGGAAGATGACCGACTTGGCTCGACCCACCTTTGGCTCGGGGCGTTCTGCTGCGCGCATCAACTTCGGTAACGTTAAGCCAAGTATCCCAGTTCCGCCGATCTGGAGCGCCTTGCGTCGCGGGATTAGCCACGATCCATTCCACATGATGATGTAACCTTAAACGTGCCTTGGGCGTGCTCTATCGACGCAGCAGAAACTCGTTTGAATTAAACAATCCCCAGGCGATGTCTTCGATCGCCTGTCGACGATCTTTTGATTTTTCGAGAAACTGGACGGTTGCTGATAATTCAACCTGATTCGGAGATCGGGTGATTGCCATCCAGTAAAGATCGGTGACAATCTCGGACGGCTCCTTTTGGGATGTCGCCAATGAATCGAGAGTGTTCCCGCTGGTCGTTAACATGCGATTTATCAATGAACCACTAACGAGTTGAAATGTCTGACCGAGCGTTGTCTCGTCTGAGCGTTCACAATCACACGATTGCAGTCGCGGTGGCTTACCAAACAATTTCAAGAATCGATCTGCTTCACTTTGAGCGTTATTCCGCTCGCGATTTGACGGAACACCGGGTAATTGAGCCGCTCGACGACCGCTTGGGTAGCCGGCAAAGTCGAGTGGTACACCGAGGACCTGGCTCGTTGCGTCAAGTAATTGCTCGGCCGAATGCCGTCGAACTAACGCGTGGCTGAAATTCGATTCATCGTCGCGATTAGTTTCGTTGACGCTGGAAGAAAGCTGGTACGTTTGCGAGTTCAAGATTGCACGCAGCAAGCCGCGTAGATTGAATTTGTTACCATCCTGATTCGCCGAGGCACCGGCTTCGCTTGTTCCAGTAACAAGATGATTCGCAATCGCTTTCAGCAATGCGGGATTCGAAGGAGGGTTTGTTGCACGGAAGTCATCGATGGGATCAACGATGCCACGGCCCATGACTTGTTGCCACGTGCGATTGGCAAGCATTTGTGCGAATCGTTCGTTATGCGGATCTGTCAACCATGCAGCCAGTCCAGTTAAGGGGTCCTGTTGTGGCTCAAGCCCTTTGGCCTCTCCCAGGAACTTTGCTGAACGAGTTTTGTCGATTCGTGGATCTTTGGCTTCCCCAGAATCTTTCAGTAAGACGATCTGTTCGCCATCGAATTCGTGTGAGTCGTTCGAATCACGGCGGCGGTTTTCGACAATCTTGTAATCGATACGAGAAAAGACGCTGCCCCAGCTGTAATAGTCGTCCTGCGTCCAGCGATCGAAGGGATGGTTGTGGCATTTGGAGCATTGCAACCTGACTCCCAGGAACAATTGGCCAATTGCTTCAGAACGTTCGAATGGAGTGCGCAAAGCCCGATAAAAGTTTGCTGGTGGAACTTCATAAGTACTGCCCCGTCCGGCGACGACTTCACGTACAAGTTGATCAAGTGGTTTATGTGTCGCGAAAGCGTCCCGTAACCAGCCATGGATGTTTTCGACCCCTTTTCGGTCGAGAGTCTTTTCTTCAACTCGCAGCAAGTCAGACCATTTCATCGCCCACCAATCAGCGAACTCGGGCCGTTCGAGCAGCGAATTGATTAGCGCGGAACGTTTGCCGGCCGAGTGATCGTTGACGAAGTGCCTGGCTTCATCCGCAGTCGGCGGAAGACCCAATAGGTCGAGAGTCACTCGTCGGATGAAAGTGGCGTCGTCGCAAACAGGTGATGGGTTAACATTGATTTTTCGCAGTTTCGAAAAGACTAATTCGTCAACAAAATTGGCTGGCTCGGGTGCCGACCAGACAAAGTGTGGGCGTAGCGGAACGAAGGCAATTCTAACTGCAACCTGTTGCTGCAAGTAACGGACGATCACGGTGATTTCTCCCGCGGAGCGTCCAGTGACCAGTCCATTATGCGAAACGTCAGCTATCGGTTGTGAGACCTCGTAAACGACAAGTGTCGTGACGTCCTGTGAAGAGCCATCCGAAAAATCTGCAGTTGCTGTGATTTGCTGTCGCCAGTGAGATGAGCCTGACGTTGCTTCTTCCGTCAGAAAAACTTCGTCCGGGGTGACTCGTAACCGGACCAACTGGGGAGCATCCGGCCGGTCGTCAGGCATTCCCGAAGAAATCCATTCCCGAAGCAACCGGTACTCGTAGGAATCGACCGAGAAACGTTTGCCCCCTTCGTGTGCCATCTGCATCGACGGTTTGAGCAACAGAAGACTTTGATCAGGATCGTTCGGATTGGATCGTCTGCCAAAAAAATCGCGAGTCAAAACCGCAAAGTCTGCGATTGGGTCCTGGCCTCGAAGTGAGATCTGAAATCCCCCTTTGCCCCGTGCGTTCCCATGACATGTACCAAGATTACATCCCGATTTCGACAGGACCGCCATGACATCATTACGAAACGAAATCTCCGCAGCGGTCATGGCACTTTGGAACGAGAAATTCCAGGCCAAGATCGTGATGAGAAATGTCAGACGAGAATTCAAGAGAAAGTCCAAAAACAATTACCTGTTCACGAGTTACGATCTGTTTTACAGATGTGTATTGTATTCGGGGTGAGAACCTGCTGAAAGCCTGGATCAGAAAACTCGCATATGATCCAACCAAAAGTTGTCGCTCCGTAGTAGGATTTCGGAAAATTCGAATGTAGGGAGAGCAGCCGTGAATGCCCGCGTTCCAGAATCAATTAATTATTGCGAGGAAGTATTTCTCAGCAAAATAGGAATTTATCGGCGTCAGTGCGCGAACCAGCTGGTCTGTTTCGCGATTATTCCGATTGTAATTGCCCTGCTGCTTTGCACGTCTATCAGTGCCGCTGACAAGGCGTCACGCGAACTGGGGTTCACTTTACAGGCACAGCGTCAATTCTTGCGACTCCCCTCCGGGTTCGGCTTGGCCGCATGTTCAGCCGTCGCCGTTAATAAAAAGGGTGAGCTATACCTGTTTCATCGCGGACCCCGACCGATTCTGTGCTTTGATGCGGACGGGAAATTCTTGCGAGCCTGGGGTGACGAACTGATTAAGACGGCACATGGTTTAAGGGTTGATCGGGACGATAATATCTGGGTGACCGATGTCGGAAGCAGTCGCGTTTACAAGTTCGATCCCACGGGAAGGCCGCTGCTTTCGTTGGGGACGGGTGTTGCTGGTGTTGGAAATGACCAGTTTGATGAACCAACGGACATCGCATTCGGTCCTAAGGACGAGGTCTATATCTCAGACGGATACGGCAACAGCCGAGTGATGAAATTTAATCAGGAAGGGGCGTATCTTTCCTCCTGGGGAACGCCCGGCGTGGAAAAGGGTCAATTTCGCTTGCCTCATTCCATCATCGTTGATGGCGAAGGTCGGGTGCTGGTTGGTGATCGCGAAAACAACCGGATTCAGGTCTTCGACGGCGATGGAAAATGGCTGGCTACCTGGAAAGGTTTTGCACCGTACGGTATGGCGCTTGACGCAGACGGCAGGTTGTTCGTCGCTGATGGTCGTGCCTGTCAGGTGTTGTTGTTGGATGAAAATGGCAAAGTAAAAAAACGATGGGGGCGACAAGGCGAAGGGGTCGGCCAATTTCAAGCGCCACATATGCTCGCCTTCGACGCAGACGGAAATCTGTTTGTCGCCGAAGTCGACGGTAAGCGACTGCAGAAATTCATGCGTAAATCCACGAAGCCTTGAACAACAGTTCTTATAGGCCTTGTAAGTCCGATTCCCCCGTCAGTTTTTTGTTCGCGCGTTTTTCGTTGCTGGTCGTTCCCGAGGTTTCTTGTCAGGCGTCATGTTGCGATTAAGATACTTCTTCATCTGAGCTGACCAGTAGTTCGCGTTATCCGAGACAACCTGCTGAAATTCAGCGTAGGTGTCGGCTGTAACACGAATCGCGCAATTCGACATTTCGTCTGTCGACTCTTCACCAAAATAGACCGTCTTGGGTGGTGAGCTAGGGTTAGCCGCATTCTTCGAAGAATTGTCGTAAACGACCTCAATCTGAATCTTTGAACCGACAGGGAGACGAACCACAGGATTGAAGACGTACGAATCCTGCCAGTTGAAGTCCCACTCTTCGATTTTGATCAACGGGACTTCCTGCCCGGAAGGGAGCAGGCCTCGTACCTGGTAGCTCTTTCCTAACAGGTGCATGTGAGGGCGAATTTCCATCAGCAGAAGGTTTGACGGAATTGTGTATTCACCGTTGAAAGTGACATTGTTGGCACCTGCGGGGATCACCAAATCAACATTTCCAATCACAAGATCTGCGATTAATTGTTGAGCATCTGGTGGTGCGAAATATATCCCAATTTCGGTCTGGTCGTATTCTGGTTTGCCTGATGGATGGTAGTGAATCTGGAAGACGGCATCGCCACCTTTCGGCATTAATCGCCCGGTTCCTTTCGGAAAGAAGTGGGGCGTGGCCCCAGGATTCCATCCGCCGAGATACGCAGCGGATGACAGGCCATGCCCTCCGAACCGAGTATAGCCCTCGGTAGGATCAGCCTCATCCAACATTCGAGCTTCGCCCGTGTTGTCGAGAAACATGTGCGCGTGATGGACAATCTTGGGATTCCCTGGATGAACTTCGATCGCCCGGATCAAGCGGTCCTGATTCAATCCCAAGGGAATCACGAAGTGCTTATAAAGATCGACACCGTCGGCGTACAGTGCGAATTTGCGTGGCATTTTTACAATCATGTCCGGCTTACCTAGCTGCCATCCCGTGGGAAACTTTGGTTGCGGCGGAAGATCGGCACGTTCCCCTTCCGGGGCACCCGTCTCGGCCCACAGCTTCAGCAATGAAATCTGAATTTCGGACAATCGGCGCTCATTGGAAAAATGTCCATAATCGGGCGAAGGTTTCCAGGGTGGCATGAGTCGTGACGAAACGACCTCGGCAATCTGTTTCGCTCGTTTTGACACCTGCTCATAATTCGTCAGAGCGAATGGTGCGATCTCACCATCGCGGTGGCAGGCCGTGCAATTCGCGAAGATGATCGGGGCGATGTCACGATTGAATGTGACTTCGCCGTCTGTCTTACCCGAACCAGGTTCCTCCATTAAACACCCGACTGCTTGCGTGCGAGCGACAACCAGTCGGTGACTGCCCGCAGCTGCGTGCATTGCGTCTGCCAGATAAGTTTTCTTTGCTGTAGTCTTTTTTCCGAGTCGCTCGCTCGAATCATCAATCAGGCCACGATATATCAGCTTTCCGTCCCGATCAAAGACAAAAGCTTCGGGTGCGTGTGTCGCACCGGTCAGTTCTCGTAACGACGATCCGGCATCCAGGATCATCGGAAACTTGATGCGGAATTGTGTGTGATGTTCCAGGGCCTGTTGACGTGTCACCGTTTGATCAGAAATGACACCGAACAATTCGACTCCCTGTTTCTGATACAGTGCTGCCAACTTATTAAGTTTTGGAATTGCTTCATTACACATCGGACATTCAGTCGACAGAAAGACAAGTGCCGTTCCTCGACTTTCGGGCGTATCCAATAGCACATGCTGTCGACCACTCAAGTCGATGATTCGCAGCGGTTTTGGCAGAGAAGTCGTGTCAGAGGTTTCGATGCCGATCTTCGGCTTTTCGTTACCGTAAAGTCGCTTCACAAGGCCTGACGCCGACAGGCCGAATGCCAAACAGGCGATAATGGCGATACGGCTCACATTTAATTGATTCATGACCCGTCCCCATAGAACGGAAAACAATTTGGTAGATGCCTTAACAATACTCTGCGTAATTTCCAACCATCTCTGAAAAAGACAAGCTAACACAACAACCAATCGATGACACTTTCAATATCGAAAGGATTTCTTTTTGCCCTGACGGCCTACCGCGTAAAGTAATTTCTCGCGGAAAAGTGGACGTCGTCTCTTGATGCTCTTCAGTGGGGACATCAGCAAATTTCTGGTGCTAAGTGTCGCGTTGCTTCGGGTGTAAATTTCGACGGTGACCATTCGGAAGTTTGAGTTTCCGAAACTCCCATTTTATTATGCGGGCCTCTCCCGCCAGTCATATCGGCGTAATGCCGTGTTTCATTTTACCAACAGAAAGATTTTCAATGACTGACAACATGCAGCCTTCCACCCAGTGTATTCACGCAGGACAAGTGCCCGATTCAGCAACCAATTCCCGGGCCGTGCCGATTTATCAAACGACTTCTTACACGTTTAATGACACCGACCACGCCGCCAGCCTGTTCGGGTTAAAGGCGTTCGGAAACATTTACACGCGAATTATGAATCCCACGTGCGACGTCCTCGAAAAGCGTCTTGCGGCACTTGAGGGCGGGGCAGGGGGACTGGCTGTGGCTTCGGGTCAGGCGGCCGAATCGCTGGCAATCCTTAATATCACGCAATGCGGTCAGAACATCGTTTCAGCGACCAGTCTGTATGGTGGCACATACAATCTGTTCCATTACACGTTTCCCCGGTTTGGCATTCAGACAAAATTCGTGCAACAGGCCGATCCCGAAAATTTCCGGAAGGCAATCGACGAAAAGACTCGCTGCGTCTATCTCGAAACAATCGGAAACCCCCGAGTCGATGTCCCCGACTTTGAAGTGATCGCCAAGATCGCTCACGAAGCGGGTATCCCCCTGATCGTTGACAACACTCTGGCTTCGCCGGTTCTCTGCCAGCCCTTCAAATGGGGTGCCGATGTCGTCGTCCATTCCTGCACCAAGTTCATCGGTGGTCACGGAACGTCGATTGGCGGAATCATCATCGAGAAAGGTGGATTTCCGTGGGACAACGGAAGATTTCCAGAAATGACTGATCCAGACCCCAGTTACCACGGGATGAAGTTCTTCGAGACGTTTGGTCCGATGAATTTATCATATATTCTCAAGACACGGACCCAGTTACTTCGTGATCTTGGTCCGGCCTTGAGTCCGTTCAATGCGTTCCAATTGCTGCAGGGGTTGGAGACATTGCATCTGCGAATGCCACGACATAGCGAAAATGCACTTGCGGTCGCTCATTTCCTGCAGTCGCATCCCAAGGTCAGTTGGGTCAATTACACTGGCCTCGACGATCATCCTTCGTATTCGCTAGGTAAGAAGTATTTGCCAAACGGATGCGGTGCGATCCTCGGGTTCGGCATCAAGGGGGCTACGCCGACTCAACAGAAGGAAAATGGGATCAAGGTGATTAACGGGGTCAAATTGTTCAGCCACCTGGCCAACGTGGGCGACAGCAAGTCGTTAATCATTCATCCAAACAGCACGACCCATCAGCAACTGACGCCCGAAGAACAACTCGCCACGGGTGTCACCCCTGACTTTTTGAGACTATCGGTTGGTACCGAAGATATCCAGGATATCATTGCCGATCTGAAGCAGGCTCTCGAAGGGGTCTGACATTTGTTTTGGATGACACAACGGAGGTCAAAGGAGTGACCTCCGTTGTGTCATTGCGGCAATCGAAGATTACGGCGATGCTGGTAACGAATTCCTATCGTGAGTTTGGCCTTGCCATCTTTCTTTTTCCCAGAGGGATTACACCGATAAGCCGGTGATTGATCGCAGCAACACCACCGGATGAGGGGATCGACACGGTCTGGAGTCCCGCAGGAATTCCAGAAAACGATCGATGGTCTTTTCTGGGGATGCAGCGTTTTCTGAACAATGCTTCTGTCATCCTTCCAGGATGAACTTTCCATTATCGAAACTGATTCGGTGGTGTCGCCGCCGCTCAACCACCGGCTAATGGCTACAGTCCTTTCAGGATACAAAACAACACAACTAAAGGCCCGTATTCTTCCCACGGGAAAAATGCTTATTCAAGTTGAATTGGAAACGACTTTGCATATAGCCCGCCATCTAAATTCGTTGTTTTACCGCTTGCATCACTTCTGCAATCGACTCCCCTACAACATGGCAAAGTTCCTCGACCAACGGTTCAGGCATTGCGGGTGCCGGCATCAGGACGATGACATCGGCGATGTTTCGCAGTACGACCCCTCGCTTACGACAAGCCAATGTGACTTGATGGCCGATTCGTAATTCAACTGGAAACGGTTCGCCATCAATCGCAATCTCAATGCCGACCATCGTTCCTTTCTGGCGAATCTCTTTAATGTTGGGATGTGCTTTTAATGATTCAAGTTCGCGTCGCAAAACGCCCTCGAGTCGTTGACTGTTCTTCAGTACCTGATTTTCGTCGATCAGTCGAATTGAAGCGAGTGCCGCAGCGCAGGCCAAGGGGTTCCCTGTATAAGTATGTCCGTGATAGAACGTTCGACCAAGCCAGGGATCGCCCAGAAAGGTTTCGTAGATCTCATCGGTAACGAGTGTCGCCGCCAGCGGCAGGTAACCTCCAGTTAATCCTTTAGACAGAATCAGGATATCAGGGTCAACAGATTCCTGTTCGCAGGCGAACAAAGTTCCCGTCCGACCGAAGCCGACCGCGATTTCGTCGGCGATCAACAGCGTGTCGAAGCGCCGTGTCAATTCTCTGGCTCGTTTTAGAAACCCGGAAGCCTGTACCTTGATCCCTGCAGCGGCTTGAACCAACGGCTCGATGACAACTCCTGCGAGTGTCTCGTGGTGCAACTCCAGCAACTTTTCAAGCTCGGATATCCAATAATCGAGTTGCTGTCGTTCTTGATCGGGGTTGTCGGGTGACGCGTTGGGGACGCTGGTCCAGACAACCGGGAAAAGTAGTGGATTGTAAAGATGCTTGAATCGACCGATGGAGCCAATACTCATCGTTCCGATCGTATCACCATGATAGGCTCCATCGAAGTGCAGAAATTTGTCGCGGATTTGTTCTCCGTTCGGTCGCTGCTGATAGAACTGGTATGCGATTTTTAATGCAACTTCGACTCCTGCCGCACCGCAGTCTGAATAAAAGACTTTCTGCAGTCCATCGGGCGTTCTTCGAACCAGTTCATCGGCCAGTTCGATCGATGGACCGTTTGAAAGTCCAAGCAACGTGGAATGAGCGACTCGATCCAATTGAGCCCGAATCGCCTGATCAATGGCGCGCACGCGGTGTCCGTGGATATTGCACCACAATGACGAATGTCCGTCGAGATATCGATGGCCCAGAGCGTCGATCAGGTGAAATCCGTCAGCCTCGACAATGACGGGTGTATTTTCATTCCGAAACTCGGACATGGGTGTAAACGGATGCCAGACCAGTTCATGATCGAGCTGATTCAAGCGGTCAGCGTGCGATGCGATTTCACTTCTCCAATTTTTTCGCCGCTTCGGCCTTGGCTTTCTCCATCACGCTTTCGAGAGTGACGCTGGCTCCGTTCTGCCGTTTACTTTCATCTGCGGCTTCCATAAAGGCGTAGATTTCCAATGTCTCTTCAGGAGTCACCGGCACAACTCCCGTATGGAAGAACTTGACGATCGCAAAGACCAGCGGATCATACCCATCGTACGAGCCAACGGGGCTTTCCCCCTTTTCGCCGATGGCTTTGCCAACGTAGCCGCCTCCCTCGCGATAGGTACCTGTGCGGCCACCGTCCCACTGACCGACGACTTCAATTTTCCCTTCCGCAGTCTTACCGCGAACAACCGATTGGCAACCTGTCCCCATGACCGTGAACAGCGATTCGACTCCATGAATTCCATACCAGAACAGATCGGGATGAGTTGGTTCCAATGACGCCGGACTGGTCGTTTCGCTACTAAGAACTTTGCCAAGTGAACCTGCTCGAACAGCAAGTGAATTCTTGCCGAACCGGAGCGATGACGACGAGAAAACCGGCACGCGATATTTTTTAGAAGCCTCAAAAATCGCGATGGCGTCTGAGAGTGAACCGGCGATCGGTTTGTCGATGAAACAGGGTTTTCCCGCCTTCAAGCAGGGAAGCAACTGCTCATAGTGAGGCCGACCATCGTTAGTTTCAATCAATACTGCATCAACCCTCTTCAATAATTCGTCGATCGAATCGACAATTTCAACATTTTGTTTTTTCATCTCTTCGATATAACCCGGCACTCGATCAACGCTCGACTTGATATCGGGACTCCCCTTGGGGTAGGCAGCGACGATTCTGCATCCTTCGGCACCTGAAACTGCTGGATTCGCGTTCATTGTTTTTACAAAAGCCGGGGCGTGTGATGTGTCGAGTCCAATGATACCCACCCGTAGAAGTTTTGGTTTTGTTTCGGCAGCAGCATTTTGAACCGCAGGAGTGGTTTGTTGGTCTGCGGTAACAGGAATTGTCGCAGATGTTTCGGTCGGATTTGATTCCGACTTGGCTGCCGTCAACTCGGAAAGCCCCACGGCCAGAAATGCCACGTTCCAGAGAGCAACCGATTGATCCTGACCAGCGGTGGCAAGCTGGCGTCCATCATGAGAAACCGCCACGGCCGTTATTTTGGCTTCATGAGCTTCAATTGCGGCGAGTGGTTCGCCGGTTTCGAATTCCCAGACCATCAGTTCATTCTTTCCCACAGCTCGCCCTCCACTAACACTGATCGCTGTTTCCCCGTCTGGATGCACGACAATGGCATTCGTTGGTCGCGAATGGCCGGCGAAAAATCCCAGTGGTTTATCCTTTTTCAGATCGTAGACGTTAATTCGTTCATCCACGCTGCTCGACAGCAGAAAATGGCCGTCGGCAGAGAAGGCGACTCCTGTCGCCGCTTTCGCATGTAATTCAAATTGATTTTTGATCGACCCCGTTGCGGCGTCCCAGACTTTAACCTGACCTGGTTTTGTCGGTCGCAGCTCGTCTCCTGCCGAAGTGGCAACCAGCTTTCCATCCGAAGACCAGGCGATACCCGTCACGGGATATCCGTGACCTTTCAGCACCAAGGGCGTTGGGTCGTTCTGTAATTTCCAGATCCTTCCCGCTTCATCCTCACAGGATGTCGCCAATCGCTGACTGTCCGGAGAAAAAGCGACGCCCGTGACGTATCCCCGGTGCCCCTTCAGTTCCTGGAGGATTTCTCCCGAGGTCGAGTCCAGTAGAGTGACCCGTTGATAGCCGCCGGCAGCCAGGTATTTGCCATCGGCGGAATAGACCAGACTGCGGACTTGCCCGGATTTTAGCTCGATCGTCTTCCCGATCGATTTGGTCGTGAGATCGGCAAATTGAATCTTATCTTTTAAGCCGATCGCCAGAGTTTTGTCATCGGCCGAGAATGCAACGCTCGTGGCCCAGCTCGGAAGACCTGTCCAGCGGGTTAATTCATTTAATTGATGGCCCTTCTTCGGAGTTTTTCCTGCGCCTAAAGCATCAAGATCTTTTGACACGTCGGCGGCCAGCCCTGTTAATGAGATCAACCACAACTGCGCCGCAAAAAGCACGAGCACCACGCGATTCATCAAGAATTCCTCGTTAGATGGTGACAGCAACCAAATTTCAACTTACACGCATTTGCCGCACAATATGATTATGTCAGGTGAAAGCCTGTTCGGACAACTGGTCGAGGGCCGTCACGACCGTTAATTCGGAATCTCTCGACCAATCTCTTTTAGCCGTATCGCGGCGACCGAGTAGAGCCAGGGGCAGTTTCTGCCCCTGGTATCACCACAAAAAACACCAAAAAGCCCCAGCGGGGCGGCCGGTCTGGCGAATGCACGCCATCGATCTATTTGGTAATGACGTCGCCAAGTGCTTGAATTGGATCACTCGGGTGCCGCTCTGCGGCTTCCCGTGTCATGAATTTCTATTCGTGACACGTTGTATCTCACTCCCGCTGAGATTCTTTGGGCATGATGACGATGATCAGGGTCGCGAGCGGACCAAAAATGAGCGAAAAAAACCACCAGATCAGTCCGCTGTGCCCCTTTGACTGAGCCAAACCGGCGTTGATCAAAGACAATGTTCCCCATCCGACGAAGAACGTCGAGTTTTCGAATGGCATGAATTGATCCTTGTGATATTCTGAATCTTGTGATCCATTCGTCACGATACGCGTTGTTCCATTGATTGTCACTGATAAGCCCGAGAAAGGCCGAGCATGCGTCATCGGATCTGGATCATCGTGGGACTGTTTTTATGCGGCCTGGTTTTCGCAACAATCGCTGTCTGGAATCCGGGAAACGAGCCTCCGCCTCAAGAGGCCACACTCAGCGATGGGACGATCGTCCGGTTCGAGAAGGTGTTTGTCAGGACGACCCCGTATGATTCCTATTCTCGCATCAAAGGCTTCGTGACAGACTACGTGCCGAAAGGGTTTCAAGGTCGATTGGGTGAGCGGATCAAAACGTCACTCTCCGTACAACCAGATCAAATTGGCGTGTTGTTCTCCGTCTGGAGAAAAGACGGCAAACGCAAACAAGATTCAAACCAGTTTTTATCACGTATCGAATTTGTCGAATCGACCGGCTATATCTTCAACTCGACAGTGAGTGGCTATAATTCGTCATATAATCTGACATGCATTGGAGTAGGGGCGTTTCCCCGTCGCGATCCAATGCTGCATATCCGGCTCTTCGAACAGGGAACCGATCGTCTGTTGTTCGATCTGACCGTTCCCAATCCGGGCTATCAGCCCCAGGTGACGGAATGGTCGCCTGAAACGATCCCCATCACCAAAACAGTATCACCACTCACGGTCACATTGAAGCGCGGTCCTGCGGAGTTCAAACACCAATATCTTGCCGATGATGACATCGAAATCACTTCCACTGATCCGCGATGGATTCTTTCGCGGCCCAAGCGACATTTCTGGTCGTCAGATGCTACAGGGAATCTGACCTATGTATTTCCGGGGCTGTCACCGTTCGAACCGGTGTGGAAGCTCAACATTCGTCTGTGGCGAAGTTCTGATGCCGAGTTTTCTGCGGATGAGGTATTGAAAACGCAGTTCTACCCGCTTCCGCCGCCGTCAAGAGTCGAAAAGCTGGACCTGAAGAAGACTCTTTTAGGGGTTGAAGTTGAAGTACCGATGCTGGCCCCTGCAGGGACCGTCCAGGATGACGGCACCACGGTCAGCGTTGAGAAACCTGCTCATAACGCAGCAACTGGAATCTCCATGGAATGGGGAAGTGGCAAAGGGATTGGCCCGTTCCGAAGGATTCATTCAGGGCTTCCGTTTATTCCCATGATCTACTCTGTGGTTGATGAGGAAACTGATTTAATTCTTACGATTCGAGATCAGAACGGAACCAAGCTTTCATTAGAGAACGGCGGAAAATACGGGTTTAATGGTACGAGCATGCGAATTGTCCAATTTGAACCGAAACCGGAATCGACCGAAGTGCAACTGGAAGTGATCGTCAATAAAGGCCGAACATTTGAGTTCTTTGTCACGCCGCCAAAACCTGTAAGAAAAATTGCCGTCGAGTAAAATCCGGCAGAATCGAAATTTCATCGATTCGAAATCGTGGATTCCAAAACGGTTCTCCGATTGATTGACCGCATCTTTCCCGCCCGCTTTAATTCTTCTGATCCGCGGCGCAGCCCTTATTTAATACAATATGGCTAAGCTTGCATTTGGAAAATACCTCAGTAATTATCCACCTCTTCGAAATGCTGCCGGGGGTTTTTGCAAATATCCACTTTCTGTATTCAATCCATCAAGCGCGGAAATGACTTACCTGGAGTTAGATCTTAATCCTAATTCGATCGTGTAGATCGGATTTAATTCGGTTTGAGTTCCCCTATTCCCAATGCTTCTGAGATCGCTTGTTGAATTCGTGGGCGTCCGAGTTTAGCCCCGTATGTTGTCAGATGATCGTCGTCGTAGTAGATCATATTGCGGCCGTCCAACACGAAAGCCTCTGCGTTTTCAACGTAGAGATCGTAAATCGGTATGATGTCGACGCTTTTACGTGTTCTGGCGAGTTTTCGAATCAGGTCTCTCCCGGCATTCACCCTTTCCGTATTTCCGAGGGGAAGGTATTGCCTGCGTCCAATTTCCGGTGTGATTCCTCGGAATATCAAATATTGCAAGGCATTGCGGTTTCCGACAACGGCAAGTTCAGGCGGTTGCTCCATTAAAAGCGTTCTCGCTGAATGCTGTTCAAGAAGATCGAGAAAAGCACTTGCATCCGCTTCGGAGGCAGATTCCCATCTGGCGCAGAGAATTGTAACGTCAGGTTTCCATAATTGAAGTAGTTCAATACGCGACTTGTCGTATAGGTATTTTTCTTCCGAAGTCAGTTGTGGGCTTTTTTGCGTTCTGCTTAAAGGAATCTTTATAAAGGGAGGAACTGCGTTCACCGTGATAATCGATGTCTTGATTTCCAGCTCTTCCGTTATGGATCGGATTGTATCAGCCCACATTCCTCCATGAGAATCGCCGAGAACCACGATTCGTGGGTTTGTGCTGTCCTCGTTCCCAATTATGATTCCACCATTTCGATAAGCGTCAAGAGCGGATTCGCGCCTTGGAACATCCATCGTCGCGATCATCGTTTGAACCCTGTCATTTCGCTTAATGCGCGGTCTCATGTCGAAGTAGCGTAGGTAAGAATGTTGTTTCTCAAAATCCGCTCCGTCGTAGTACGGTAACGAATATCCCACGAAGGCGCACAACCCGAGCGTTATTAGGTATGCGGCAGAAATCAACGGAATGTTCCCTTCACGACGCCGCATTGGTGTTTCAACGAAGTAGTAGGATACAAGCGAAAGCAAGTAAATTGGAATCAAAAGAATCAGCGTTTGCACATCCAGTCCGAATTGCTTTGCATAAACCAGGACAGGCCAGTGCCACAGATAGAGTGAGTACGAAATCTTTCCAATATGAACAACTAACTTATGGGACAATAGGGTTCGACAAACGCCAATGTGGCTGAAGGCAATCACTAGTGCCGTACCTAGAATGCTGATTACGATTCCCGCGTTTAAAGTCCGCAAACATAAAAACGAACAGATGACCATTGAGAGCCCTGAAAGGGCCAATACCGAGGGAAAGAGAGGTTGTGTCCGTTTTACAGTATCGTTTTGGAGGACAAGTGCAACGTAACCCCCCGTTGCAAGCTCCCACGCCCTGGTCGGTAGAAAATAGAACGTCGCGATTCGATGAACCCTTGAGCCATACAAAAACAGCAAGATACTCGAGATCAGCACGGCTAGTATCAGCCCTTTTAGCCACTGTGGCCGGAGACGGTAAACGACGAAGAAAAACACTGGAAAAACGGTTCAACGACAAACAACGTGCGCTGTGTGAAGAGACGTTAACTAACCGATGAGAGCAAACTTGGCGAAGTGGAGTGCGTAGAGCTTGTAGATGAAGTACTCCGGATCACGATATCCATAAGCCATTCTTTGAAGGGCGCC
>CAIOKO010000051.1 GCA_903858935.1 uncultured Schlesneria sp.
CCTTCGGCCAATAGGCCGCCGGTTGATTCCGCTGCCGTTCGATCGCCTGCTGCCGAGCCTCTTCCCGTGACGAAAATCGTTGAACCATCTGAAAACCCCCTTGTCGAAATAAAAACACAAACACACGACAAGAAATATACAGCAACGACAAGATATGTCAACACAAAAACACGACATAGACTCTTGACGCTTGGAAGATGTTTCTGGGAATCATCGATTTTGAAGGCAAGAATGGGACTGATGGGACTGTATGACGACGATCTTTCCGCTTTTGTCCCATAGGTCCCATTCGTCCCATCAGTCCCATGAAATCGAACCCCCAAAACCATCATCCGCTAATTCGGTCCATCGGGCTTCTTGTTCCGCTGCTTTAAGCGGGCCCTGGTCATTCTTTCGCGCAGGCCACCTTCTTTGACGAAGTCCTGTTCTAACCTGCGAAGCTGCTGGTCCAGTAAAAAATTCGTCTGGTGAATCAGACAGATCGCGATGTTGGCCACCACCTCTGCCGACCGGGTTTCGCAGAATTCGCGGTATGATTCGTACGTAATTGGCGTTTGCTGGCCCATCGTGCGGACGTATTGGGCTTCCCTGGAATTTTTGTCCCACTGCTTCAAATCACGGACTCGAAGGAAGTCTTCGTAATCGATTAATAATTCTTCCTGACTGGCTCGGGCGACATTGGTCAGTTTGATTTCGGTTTCTTTTGATGTGCCCGATGCTTGGCTTCCTTCGACGATGTTTTGTTTGCCTGATCGGGCCGCCTGGATCATCTGGTCGACGGTTCGATCACCCTTGCTCAAAAACCGCTGGCAGAATCGAAATGTCAGGTCGTAGACAACTTCGGCTTTCTGGTAGGACAGCAGGTCTTTGTATTGCCCATGCACGAGGATGAAGCCGGGTTCGTCGGGCATTGTTTCGCCCCTTTTCTTTGATCGAAGAAGAAGAAAGAATGGGACTTTATGGGACCGATGGGACTTATGGGACGGTATGACGCGGAACGTCCTGATTTTGTCCCATGGGTCCTATTTGTCCCATCAGTCCCATTCGGTTCCAGTGGACACTGATTTTACCGACTTCGCGCTGTCAGTCCCATTAAACCCAAAGTTGGATTCTTACCTGAAATCTGACGCTGCCCGGATCACACATTGTTCAACGCGAGAACGATTGCCCTATTCTGAACCCATCGTGCGACGCGCATCAACCGGCTGTGCCGGGCGACGCGCATCAACCGGCTGTGCCGGAATTCTTCATCAATCCTTCATCATTCCGTAAGGCTCTGATTGTTGCTGAGTGATCGTCCTGCAGACTACAATGCCCACGCGGTTGGCGATTGCATGATTTGATTCTGCTGGTGTTAAACGCAATTCGCCACTGTGATGCACGTGACGCCCCAAACTTGTCCAGTGCGGAGGAGCACAGGCGAGATGATTGCAGCACACAGTCCGGCGATCCAGTCCAGTGTTCTGGCACTGAACCGCCATTACCTACCGATCCATGTTCTCTCGGTCACCCGTGCGTTCTGCCTCCTCTATAAAGGGGCCGCCGAAGTCATCTCCGTCGACGATGGAACTTTTCATTCGTATGACTTTGGAAACTGGCTGGAAGTTGGCCTGCTGAAACTGGAACTGGATGACGCTCAGGATGCCGACTGGATTCGAGCCGTCAATTTCGAAATTCAGGTTCCCCGAATTATCCGACTGCTTCGATATGACCGCATGCCCCGCAACGGCGTGAAATTCAACCGCCGGAATATTTTCCTCCGCGATGAAAACCGCTGCCAGTATTGTGGTAAACGGTTCGGACTTCACAGCCTGAGCCTTGACCATGTCATGCCGAAAAGTCGTGGTGGGCCAACGACTTGGGAAAATATTGTCTGCTGTTGCCTGGACTGTAATGTGCGAAAAGGGGGCCGAACTCCTTACGAAGCGAACATGAAATTGATGAAAGCCCCGCATAAACCGGCCCGCAACCCCTTACTGTTCCACCATTTGAACAGCCGAAAATACGAATGCTGGCGAACGTTTTTGAACGAATGAATCGTTTTCAGCCGCGAAGCCGCATTGACTGAACTTGCTTGTGCGTAGATGATTACAGTGCCACCGTCAGGATGACGCGCGATTGACACCCAGCCAAGGATGGCGAACTCATGACATTTGAACTCATCGACGAAATGGAGCGGTTGGGAACACCGCGAATCCTGGTGATCGGCGATCTGATCCTTGACCGCTACGTCTGGGGCGATGCCGAACGAATCAGCCAGGAAGCTCCTGTCATCCTGTTGCGCGAAGATCGCCAGGAGACTCGATTGGGTGGAGCTGCCAATGTCGCCAACATGCTGCGGGGCCTCGACGCCGAAGTCACACTCGCCGGCGTTGTCGGCGCGGACGCTGACGGAAAAGTTGTGGCCGAAGATCTGACTCGTTTCGGCGTCGATTGCTCGGCCTTGATTGAAGACAGTGATCGACCAACGACCTGCAAAGTTCGCTTCATGGGGCGAGCCCAGCATCGACATCCTCATCAGATGTTACGAGTCGATCGCGAAATGCGACATCCGATTCGGACCGAGATTGCTCAACAACTGCTGAATTCGATCCTGCCTCGACTGCATGAGTTCCAGGCGGTGCTGATTTCTGACTATGCCAAAGGGGTTTGTACGGCCGAAGTTTTGCGACCGCTGATTGCGGCGGCGCGAGCTGCGGGCCTTCCCGTGATTGCCGATCCGGCTGCAGGTGGAGACTACAACCTGTACCGAGGTGCCACAGGAGTGACTCCTAACCGGTCCGAGACACAGAAAGCGACCGGAATCGACGTCAAAACGATCGACGCGGCATATCAGGCAGGACAAGTCCTGGTCGAGAAATTCGGTTTGGACATGGCGTTCGTAACACTCGATCGCGATGGGATTGTACTGGCTCGCGAGAACCACGAACCGGTACACCTGCCAACCCGAATCCGCGAGGTCTACGATGTGACCGGGGCAGGGGACATGGTGCTGGCGATGTTTGGCCTGGGGATGGCCGCCGGGATCGAACCGTCACGACTCTGTCGACTGGCGAACGTCGCCGGGGGACTGGAGGTCGAACAGGTTGGCGTGGTCCGCATCAGCCGCAAAGAAATTCTGACCGATCTGCTGCATGGCAGTCGGCGAGCGGCCGGAAAAGTCTGCTCACTGGATGAGCTGCAGCGACATGTGTCGGCGCGGCACAAAGCAGGCCAGAAGGTGGTCCTGACGAATGGCTGCTTTGACCTGCTTCACATTGGCCATCTCAGTTACCTGCAGGAAGCGGCTCGGGAAGGTGATTGCCTGATCGTGGCGATTAACAGCGACCGCAGCGTTCGTCGATTGAATAAAGCACCTGACCGCCCGATCTTCGATGAAGAATACCGTGCTCAGATGCTCGCGGGACTGGAATCCGTCGATTACATCGTCATCTTCGACGAGGAAACGCCTCACGCGATTCTGCGACATTTGCAACCTGACGTCCTGGTCAAAGGGGGGACCTATAGCGAAGACGAAATCGTCGGTCGCGAAGTGGTTCTCGGATATGGCGGACGAGTAAAGGCACTGGGAGTGACCCCGGGTGTCTCGACGACCGAAATCGTCCGACGTTTACGAGACTCTGAAACGGTGGCGATTTCCATTCCGCGACCGGCTTCAAGCGAACGCCGCGCAGCGTGATATTCCTTTCCCATCTAGAGTTCGCCTGACGATGAAGCTTGCGATCTTTCTGCCGAACTGGATTGGTGACGTCGTGATGGCGACCCCGACACTGCGCGCAGTGAGGGATCATTTTCCGACCGCTGAGATTGTCGGCATCATGCGTCCCTATGTGGCTGACGTGCTGGCAGGGACCGGGCTGATTGATCGGACCTTGTTTTATAATCCTCGAGGCAAAAATCCGACTCAACGAGGTTTTTCATTCGTGCGCACTTTACGCAACGAACGATTCGACACAGCATTGCTGTTGCCAAATTCGTTGCGAACAGGAACGCTCGCGTGGCTTTCGGGAGCAAAACGTCGAGTGGGATTTGCCCGAGACTGGCGTGGGTTACTGCTGACTGACCGCGTCACACCAAAATCAAAATCGGTTCCTCATCCCGTGATGGACGAGTATCTGCGGCTGGCTGAACAACTCGGTTGCAGTAATACAACTCATCAAATGGAACTGGCGGTCCTGCCGGAAGATCAGGCGAAACTCGATGACTTCTGGTCGAATCGCTGGTTGATGGTCGACGGTGAATGGCAACAATTTTCTCAGGAGAATCCACCATCGTATGTCTGCTTCAATACGGGTGGAGCGTTTGGTGCCGCGAAGAACTGGCCACGGGAATACTTTGCGAAACTGGCTTATCGAGTTGCGACCGAATTCAACAAGACCGTGCTCATCGTCTGCGGGCCGTCTGAACGAGACGACGCGAGATGGATTGCGGCCGAGGCGCGGCATCCGTCCGTCTTAAGCCTGGCTGATGTGCCGCTGAGTATCGGCCTGACCAAGGCGGCAATTCGTCAGTCGGAGCTACTGGTTACCACCGATTCGGGTCCCCGGCACTTTGCAGCCCCGTTCGGCAAGCCGGTGATCACGCTGTTTGGTCCGACGCATATCGCATGGAGCGAAACGTATTATGGTCGGGGCGAGCACCTGCAGCTGAAGCTTGATTGTGGTCCCTGTCAGCAGCGGGAGTGTCCACTAAAACACCATCGTTGCCTGCGAGACCTGTCGGTCGACACGGTTTTTGCGGCGGTTGAACGGCACCTTGATAAGAAATGGCGGTTGCGGATTGTGGCTTGAATTGGTTAATGATGGGGAGTGATGCCGCGTTTCATAGAACTGATGTATCTTGGATCGTCTTTCATCATCGCGGGATATCAGGGGACTACTGATTAACGGTTCACAGCAGCTTTCGCGATCTAATCTTCCGGCCCAAAGGGTCAGCAGTTCAAATAGCCAGGGCCGACGGCCCTGGCTATGCAACCACGAAGTGATCGAAGGCCTGAAAGGCCGTCCATTCGCGAAATATCAATCAAACGCTGCAACCGAATCGAACGGTCGGCCCTTCAGGCCTGCGAGTTTTAATGGGAAACTGAACCAGGGCCGATGGCCCTGGCTATTTGAACGAATGGCCCATTTGGGCCGAAAGACCACTGAAAGCCCCTTTATCGGACCACCAACAGTCGATTTCGGCGACATCAAACACGATTCACATCGGCCAGAAAATACAAAATCTTTGTGGGTCTGATGCGACGTATTTCAGGCTGAACATTTTATTTCGGTATTAATATGCATATCGCGCTGGTTCGACGTCATTGTTCGCTGAAACGGGCGGGGGCCGAACGCTACTGCGTCAACTTGTTTCGTGGTCTGCAGAAACTTGGCCATCGTGTGACTGTCATCGGGGAAGGGATCGACGACGAACTGAAAGACGAAGTCGAATTTCTGCCGGTTGCGGTTAACAAATTAACCTCGTGGACCCGGAACCGATCGTTTGCTGAGAATTGTGCGAAAGTCGCCCGGTCACAACCGTTTGATCTTGTGCATGGTTTGTCCCGTGTTGAGGGACTCGACACATTTCGGCTGACCGACCCGATGCAGACGCATTGGGTGAAGGTCTGGTATCGGCACCCGGTCTCACGCTGGCTTCAGCAGCTCAATCCCCGGCATCGAGCGATCTTTGAGCTGGAGCGTAAGCTGTATCAGCCGGCGGGTGTCCGGCGAGTGATCGTGCAATCAAAACTCGACGCCCGGCTGTTAACCGAATACTTTGGAGTGGAAGAATCTCGCATCCGCCGAATTGTGAACGGTGTGGACACTAACGTTTTTAATCCCGGTGTCCGAAGCGAACAGGCCGCAGTGCGTGAAGAACTTTTTCGCCAGTTTGACAAAGACGCGACGGGTAGCCGTTTTTCCAATGACGACACACCGCTGCTTGTCTTTGCTTCGATGGACTTCCGCCGGAAGGGGCTTGATTCGTTGCTGACGTCCCTCTCGCGACTGAAAGATCGCGAGGCAAAACTTGTCGTCCTTGGAGCAGGGGACATTGAAGGTTATCGCCGGATTGCCAGGTCGCTGGGGATTGAACGACGGGTGCTTTTCGCCGGTCGTCAATCGTCGATTGCACGGCTTTACGGAGCGGGAGACCTCTTTGTTCTGCCGACTATTTACGAGCCGTTCCCGAACGTCAACCTGGAAGCGATGGCGTGTGGTACGCCTGTGATCACGACCGCCACTGCCGGCGGAGCAGACATTATCGAACCAGGCCGGAATGGATACGTGATCCCTGACGCCTGGTCAGTTCAGGCACTGACCGAACAAATTGACCATCATCTCGCGCTCCCTGATTCCGCGAAGCAACAGATGAGCAGCACCTGCTGGGACATCGCGTCAAAGCTTCGCGTGGAAGACAACGCACGACAGGTGGTCGAAGTGTTTGAAGAAGTCGTACGGGAAAAGAACGCGGCGTAGATGGATCTTGTCCTGTGCCACTGCTCACGAGTCTTCGAGCTTGACTGATCGAGTCACGTGGCAGGTTTTTTCAAAGTAGCCGTCATCGCTCTGCGTGATGAGCATCTGTCGAAAACGGTTCACTCGTTCCCTTGGCATCGGAACAGCGACTTCGTTTGAACTTCTGATTTGAAAACATGCTGACAGGATCATGACGGGTTCTCGAACGATGCTCATCGCGCGGAGCGATGATGGCGACTTTGGTCTGAGTCAAAACCCCTTCAGAGTCTTCGAAGAAGCCGCACGTTCGTCCGTTCCACGATTTCAAAAGTCGCCGTTGATCCCTTATTCTGTTGTCGTCACATCGGGAAGGACAAATTGTCATCGCACATCAACGACAACTGAGGCAGTCATGGCGAAGAAGAAGCAACCCGCGAAGCTTTCCATCGGTGAGATGCGGCTGATGTCGGTTCTCTGGAAGTGCGGCCCGCTGAAACTGTCGGAGGCTTTCGAGCAACAACCGGGAGAGGTCGGTTACACGACGATTCAAACTCAACTGAATCGTCTTGTAGAAAAAGGTGCGGTCTCTCGTTCAAAGTCGCGGCCAACTCGGTATCGGGCTTTGATTCAGCCTGAGATCGCAAGTGCAGGAATGCTTCAATTACTGACCGACACACTTGGAGGAGGGAGCATCATTCCGCTGGTTGAACAGTTATTACTTCAAGGCCCGCTCACAAAAGAGGACGTTCAGGAACTGAGGCAACTCCTGAATCGTGCGGGTAAGAAATCGACTCGATCGAAGAAATAGACTTCATTGCCAGGGCAATCGGGTGTGATCCCGGATTTCACGCGGTGACTTGGAATTGATTTTTCTGATGAACGAAGACGAGTGCTGATGAGTGTTCGGCTATTTCTTCGTCTTCGGATCAAGGCATACTGTGTGATCAGTGCGCGAACGTGATTTGAGGATCGACGCGGAAGTGGTCGGGGGTTCAAATTTCAAAATTGGCCTGGCGGGCGAACTCCATTCGCAGGCCCAACCCAAAGGGCCATTCTTGAAAGTTGAACACTCGACCCCAGAACATCACGCTTGGTTGACGAAAGTTTCAGGCGGCGTGACACTGTCGTGATTCGGATTTCTCAACCCAAGACAGCTTATTCTCTGATCCATCCCGGGAGTGCTCGTTTATGTTTTTCCGCTGGTTTTCGGTTCTAGTCGTTTGTATTGGTTCATCGCTTGTCGCTTTTGGTGACGAAGCGAAGTTTGAGCGAATTCCGCTGGACTCCACATTTCGGGCGGAAGGTGTTGCCGTCGGCGACTTCAACAAAGATGGTTTGCTGGATGTTGCTGCCGGAGATGTCTGGTATGCCGCACCCGATTGGAAAATGACTCGTTTCCGTCAGCCGCTGACCCAGCAGCAGAAACCGACGGAGGCCTACGACGGGTCGAAAGGTTATTCCAATTGTTTCGCCAGCTTTACCTATGACCTCAATCGCGATGGCTGGGACGACATTATTGTTGTCGGATACCCTGGCGACCCCTTTTACTGGTACGAGAATCCACAAAATAAAGCAGGGGACTGGAAGCCCTACGAAATCTGGCACAGTGCCTGTAATGAAACGGTCCTGTTTACCGACCTGACGGGGGATGGACAGCCGGAACTGATTCTTGGTTCTCAGCCCGAACGACAGATGGGATATCTGACAATTCCGACGGCAGAAAATTGTCATGCGAAGTGGAAGTTTACTCCGGTCAGTGAACCGGGCGAACCGAACGAAAACGGCACATTCAAGTACTACCACGGCCTTGGAACAGGAGACGTCAATAAGGACGGACGCCTCGATCTGATCATCCCTCACGGTTGGTGGGAGGCACCCGAGAAGCGTGATTCGGCGTTGTGGGCGTTTCATCCACTTCCGCTGGCCAAAGATAATCAGGGAGCACCGCTTCCCGCCTCGAATATCTACGCGATGGACCTGGATCTGGACGGAGACAATGACTTGATACTGAGTTCCGCTCATGCGTTTGGGATCTGGTGGTTCGAGAATCCCGGCAAGGATTCGGCCGAACCGTTCAAATATCACTTGATCGACGAATCGTTTTCTCAGACGCATGCCCTGGCACTGGTCGACCTCGTTGGCAAAGACAAGCCGGCTCTCGTCACGGGTAAACGCTACTTCGCACACATGGGTAGCGATCCCGGAGAATTCCAACCGGTGGTGATGTACTGGTTTGACATTGAACGAACCAAGGGACAGCCACCACGTTTCATCAAGCACGAAATCGAAGCGGGTAAAGACACCGGAGTGGGAACACAGTTCACCGTCATCGATTTCAACAAAGATGGCCGACTGGATCTTGTGCTTTCTAACAAGAAGGGGGTCAATGTGCTGCTGCAGAAGTAGCCTGAAGAACTGACTTGACCCGGGGGCGATCAAGCAGTGGAACACCTTGGACGGTTCTCGCGCTGTGCCACTGCTTCGGACTTCTTAAGGTATGAAACTTGACGGATTGACTGAAGTTCCAGGATTTCTGCCAATGTCGCCATGATCGCTCCGCGTGATGAGCGTGCGTCGGAAACGATTCAATCGTTGCCTCAGCTTTGGGACAAATATTTTTGGAAATTCCTAATTTGAAAATATACGGATTGGAATTTGGCAGGTTCTCGAACAATGCTCATCACGCGGAGCGATGATGGCGACTTTGATCTGTGGTGAAGCCATGCTGGAGTCTTCGGAGAAGCAGTGGATTTGAATTACCCGTCGAGAAGTACGAAGAGCACTGCTTGACCCGGGGCGGTCAAGCAGTGGCACATGTCTATACCCGTTATCGTCATTAAGGGCTTTGTTTCATGCACCCTGAACGAATCGGTCCTTATCTCATTGACAAGCGGATTGGTGCCGGAGGGATGGGTAATGTCTATCTCGGCCGACATGAGAAGACGGGTGCGATTGTCGCCGTAAAAGAGTTACCGGCGGCGCTTGCTCGCGAAGAAGGATTCGTACTGCGCTTCAATCGTGAGATTGAAGCGATGCGAAAGTTGAACTGCCCGAATATCGTCAAATTTTTCGACAGCGGCACCGACGGTGACATCCCCTATTACGCGATGGAATACGTGGATGGCGAGAACCTCACGACGCGATTACGTCGCGAGAAACGGATTCCATGGCTTGAGGCGATCGAAATTTCCCGTCAGATCTGTGCGGGTTTAAAGCACGCACACGATGCCGGTGTCGTCCACCGTGATCTTAAGCCCTCGAATCTCATGCTGGGAAAAGACGGGAGCGTCAAGATTACTGACTTTGGTGTCGCGCAGATCTTTGCTGCGGACCGACTGACATCGACCGGTGGCTCCATCGGCACAGCCGAGTTCATGTCTCCAGAACAAGTCATCGGGTCGCGGGTGGACAAACGGAGCGACCTGTATTCGCTGGGTGCCGTACTTTATACCATGATCGTCGGCCAACCCCCGTTCATGGGGCCAACCGCGTCAGACATTATGCAGAAGCAGCGGTTCGGTCGATTTGATCCACCGAAGAATTATGTCCCTGAAATCCCGCCATGGTTAAATGACCTTGTCTGCCAGTTACTCGAAAAAGAACCGGAAAAGCGCCCCCCGGATGCCTTCGTGACTTCCAAACGACTGCAGGAAGTCATTAACCGCGTTAACCATCTTAACTCCCGGGACAAAGCGTCTATTGGCGATGCCACGCGTGTTGACCCCGATACCGAAGTTGATCCCATCAGCGGAACATTGGTCCGGGATCTGTTGCGACTCGATGGCTCAGGCAATGACCATGCCGCAGCTTTTACACGCGCCCTGAGCAACACCTGGGTAATTCTGGGGACACTTTGCCTGGTGCTGTCGTTTGCCAGCTGGCTGTTCTGGCAACTAAACCATTCGTCCGATCCGTCCGATCAAGATCTTTCTGACAAAACAGAGGCCGAGCGAATCGTCCAATTGGCGCGCAAGCAGTTGAGAGCCGGAAATCCACGAGCGGCTTTAGAGAACTTGAATGCGATTCAGTCTGTAATCAAGGGGGATTCACAGGAAAAGGAGGTACTCAAGTCGATAGAACGTTTGCGGCGCTCAATCGACAAACTATCAAAATCTCCTGATCAAATTGCATTTCTTGAACGAGCCTTAGCTCGGGCTGACGAATTGCCCGCCGAGCGGCGTGATGAGGCACGCCAGATCTACGAAGGAATCATTTCACTTTATGAGTCAGACCCGCACCTGGAAACTTATGTCAAAACAGCCAAGTCGAGACTGGAGCAGGACGCGAAGGACAAATGAAGTACGGAACCATGAACTGCACTAATCAGAAAGAGGCCAACTCAAAAAGAGGCCAACGCTCAGCGTTATCGTGCCGTCTTTTTGTCGATTGCCTCTTCTCTTTCATTAGTGCAGATTAGCGTAGACTGGCGTTCTAAAACTCTTCGCTTTTCAGCCTAACCTGAAAGTGTTTCGACGCAGCCTTCTCTCGGGCCACCCTTCAACATTCATGTTCCCTCTTAAGGATTAGAAAGTCGTTTCATGCCGACGTGTTCCCTTCGTACCTTGACCGTAAAAGGCGTATCAATACTGCTTGTCGTACTCGTCGGCTGTCGCGGGGAAGTCCCTGGACCGAAATCCGGCCCGACATCAACGGCGTCAACCGGAACGATATCGGTCAGCAATCCGCCAGCTGCGTCCGAAGAAACTGCGTTTGAAATCGAATCCGATTTCCTTCCTTTGTCACTCGATCAGTTCGACGTCTTTGGTGCTGAGCCCGAGACGTGGTCGGCGACCGCTGACGGAATTGCGTGTACCGGAAAACCAAAGGGGTACCTCTATTCCAGAAAGCCGTACCAGAACTTTACCTGGCGACTTGAGTACCGTTTCCCACGTCCCGACAACTTGAAAGACGAAGCCAAGTTCAAAGGGAATACAGGCTTTCTGGTTTATGTCACGGGCGAACACAAGTTGTGGCCAATGTGCCTGGAAGTTCAGGGCAAACATATTCAGATGGCCGCAGTGAAAGAGAACGGAGGTGCCCAGCCTGTGACTGTCGAAGATGATGATTCCGCCCGTCAGAAAGCTCGCAAGCCGGTCGGGCAATGGAACGCCATTGAGATTATTTCGAAAGAAGGCGAACTGCAGGTCACTCTGAACGGAACGCCGGTCGCCAGATCGCAACCTGATTTTTTGAGTGAAGGTTCGATCGGAATCCAGGCTGAAGATCATCCCTTTGAAATTCGCCGCATGCGAATTCGTGTCGACTGATTCTGGTGTGGCGAACGCCGATTTTTTCTGTTTCGACGGGCTCGGATCATTTTTTCGAGGTGGATCAGACGGCCAGTTGTTGACGACGGTACATTCCAACACCGATTCCGATAGCTCCAACCAGCATTGAGATTAGAGACGAAGGCTCGGGAACGCTATTCACTTGATACTGCGTAAGAGACGAAGTCCCATCATTGCTTGTCTGGATGAATACGGCTGCATTATTCGTTTCATCGGGGCCGTTGAAAAAAGGGTTGCCTAAGCTGTCGAAAACAGAAATTGCCAGCGTTGCAATGCCATCAGACACAGCGTCAATCCCGTCTCCGGTCAACGTGACGCGGAAGTCGAAGAATGTTCCAAAAATCGAAACATTCTGATCGGCAATAGCAGACTGGAAAGCAGAGTCGTCATTGTAAAGTGATAGCGTATTGCCAGTTAAGTCACCGGTAACGGTGACATTAGGTTCCCCTAAAGGGTTTTCATTCGTGGTGGAATCAGTGATCGTGGCATCGCTATTGAAAGGATTAAACGCGGCAGTAATCGGGACACCGTTTGCGCCTCCGCCGAGTTGGAACTCAACGAAACCTGTTTTCCCCGAAAATGACGATGTGTCGATGGAGACATCGTAAAAAATTGATCCCGCATGGACGGCAGTCGACGACAGCATCGAAATGACAATGCTCATTGCCATCAAGCTGTTTGGAAGAAGAGAAAATCGCATAAACATAAGCCTTTCATGCACTTCGGTGATCCGATTTCGTAGTCGCTTGCGAATCACAATCGCGATCAGCGAGCCCCGAGCAAAATAAGAATAGGCGCGAGCGAGCACAATACCAGCGCATTTTTTAGTCATTTTGCACAAAAACTCTTGAAGTGAGCGTTGACCGCCGTGATTTTGTTGGCGGGAAAAACGGAGAAAAATGCTCACACGCTCATATGTTTGCCAGCAGCCAAACTATCGTGCGGAACGGGCGACCACGGGTCGGTATCTGGCGACCGTGGAACGGTTTCCGTCCGCAAAAAATGTCTCAGCGGTCAAAATTCAGCGTGTGAGAATACACTCGAATTGATCAGGCAAAAAAACGCAATCGAGATGATTTCGATAGAAGAAAAAGTTAATCCAGCAGTTGTTGCAGTAAATTGTCATGAGGGTAGGGGTGGCCACGGTGCTGGGTGAACGCTTCGCCGTATTCGACGCCGACCTGTTTGCCTCGCTCCGCGGACCAGCGACGGCATCCTTCGAGATATTCATCCAGACCATGTTGACGTCGCAACCAGGCTCTTTGACTTTCGTGGCAGGCGAGCATTTTCAATTTCTGTTCGAACGTTGCGGTCACGTCAACGGTGAAGTCAGGTGGCAAAGGACGTCCGAAATAATCAATTCCCTGAATGGCATCGACATAATAGAGATGAGGAATCCTGAGCGTCGGATCGGCAGGGTCCCACTGATGCGTCACGTAATTTGGACAGCTTGCGTTAAAGCAGGCATCGCGAACCAATCGGCTGGTCATCTCATGATCGCTCATGTAGTCGACAGGTGGTGCCGTGATGACAATATCGGGCCGGGTTTTGCGAATCACTTCGGTCACTCGCTGTCGGCTCTCGTTATCATGCACGATACTGAGATCTCGAAATTCAAGACAGGTATAGTCAGCACCGATCAGTTCAGCAGAGCGCACGGCCTCCATCCGGCGGACCTCAGCGATTTCGTCGGGCGCAAGTTCTGCACTGCCGCAATCGCCTGGGGTCATCGTGGCGAGGGAAATTGAGCAACCCTTCTGCTTCAGACGAATCAGGGTCCCTGCACATTGCAGTTCGATGTCATCTGGGTGTGCATGAATGGCAAGGATTTTGATTGGACCGGAAACTGTCGTCATGAATCGTGTTCCTCAAATTCTGTCAGCCCATCGAGATCGTCGTGAATTCGCATTCCAACACGGCCACGGCGTAGACGTGCCAGGCGAACTTCGCGTGGGAGGGCTGCCACTGATAACTCAGGTTCGTTGTTAAAAACACCGTCGTTTCGACCGACTCGTTTGGAAAAACTTCGTTTCGCGACGGCGGCGAGCCAGAGATAGAAAACGGCAACCCCGCAAAAATGGACCAGTAGCAGAGCCCAGCTTTCCTCGTTCCACGGCTGGGACGAAAGCACGACGGCAGGACTGAGCCAACTAAGCACCGGAATCGAAGCGGGTAAACCCGTATAGGGATTGATCTGTGACGGGAATAATAACCACGACAATAAAGGAGGAGCGACACAGACAAGCGTAATCGCCGTCATTGCGATCAGGATGGCATGAGTTTGCGATCGGCAACGCAAACCCTGATAAAACCCGAACCAGGCGATGGTCGGCAGATACAGGCCAACGGCCAGGACTGCTCGCAAAACGGAAAACAAGGTGTCATTTGCCGGGGAATGCTGCCAGTACGCCGTCGGCGATTGAACAAAGGCTTCCCACCACGTCTGAAACAGGTAGAGCGTCGCGAACGGGACCCACAGAACGTGGATCATCCGCCGGACTCCGGCGAACTTCTGCCTGACGATTTCATCGCTTTCGATCGGTGTTGTCAGCAGGACATCGAGCGATTGATGCGATCGTTCGGTGCCGATCAGGCCTGTCGCTTGAATCGACAGCACGAGTGTTGCGACGATCCACAAGCACCAGCCCGCCACATAGGCGGGGGCGAAACCGGAACGGATTGCACTTTCGGAGGCAGGCCATAACGCCATGACCATCACGGGAACTTCGATCAGCAACAGAAAACGGACGAGATACCGCGTGGTCCCCAGAGACCGCTTTGACGTCTCTCGCCAACTGATGGGATGATAGACCGGCAAAGCGACCGATTCGCGAATTAAGACAATCCCGCGAGTCAGCCGATTGTGATTCGCCCGATGAAATAAGCCATCGAGCGATTTGAACAATTTTAACAGGACGTTTTTGGGTTCAACAAACGCTCGCCGCCATAAAACGATTCTCGCCAATGTCAGGTAGAGCACCGACGTTCCAAACAAGGGGATGGTCATGAAGACACAATCCAGAAACGTCTGTGTTCGATTCATCGAAAACTCGCCTCCGTTAAGTATCGAAGGGCCGAAGGCCATGATGATGGGTCTGGGGTGATTCGAACTGAACAGCCATTGATGGGCAGGGGCACTCAGCAAAAACTGAAACCAGAATTCGAACCCGGGTCGCAACAGGAGCTGGTACACCAGTGCAGAAACGACAATCGTGACCGATCCAAGTAAGTAGGTCGCCAGGAATGCTGCGGCCGTGGTGCGAAACCAGGCCGAACAAAGGACTGCGAAAGTTCCCACTTGAAGGGCGGTGATTGCCAGCACCCACATTAACTGGGCAATATCGCCGAACTCAATTCCCCCAAGGCTGTAAGCGACAGCCAATAGCGGCAGAGACAGCAAAACGAATGACGCCATCGGAACAAGCCGACTGAATAGCTTTTCAAACACGATCGTCCACGGACCGAGCTTGGTCAGCAGCAACAGGCCGAGCGTGTCGCGTTCTTTCTCTGCAGTCAGGACACTACATGTCATCGCGGGCAGAAAAACATAAATTCCAGCGAATTCAAACCATGCCAGGGACACAAAAAGTTGTCGACCTTGCCCGAGTATCGACAGTCCCGATCCGTTCAACGAACCGAGTTGCTGGTAAAAGGCCCAAAGCGTCGCCCCGTAAAGGGCAATCGCGTAAATCACGCGCAAGATATACGTTCGTTTGCGAGCCGATTGCTCGATCAATTCTTTGGTTAACAGGGGCAGGCCAAACTGAGTCGGAAAAACACTCATACGTTCCGGTCCTCAATTGTCTGGTCTGGTTTCTGCTCAGCGATAGATTTGCGGCCTGGACAAACCTGCCAGCTTCTCGGGACGCAGGCTTGATCCGCTATTGGAAATCGCCAGCTTAGAATCAGCATCCCTGACATCGGGAAGAAGGTTTGTCAGGCGTGGCCGGAACGTCACAACCAGCATCAGCGGAAGATACCACAAAACGTAAATCCCCCCTTGATCGGGGTACCAGAACTGAGTGGCAACGATGATCGCCACGGAATTGGCCAGCAGTGTTTCCAGATTTTTCTTGAGCGGCCAGATTGTCAGTGAGGCGAGCAGGACAATGAATGTGGCAAAGACCGGGATGCGGTAGGCCGGATTGTAAAGGCTCCAGAAGCCAACACCATCCTCCGCCTGAAACTTCAGAACACTCCAGTCGATCGACCCGATTGTCTGTCGAGTAAAACTGTAGGAATCGGCCGAGGTGAATAAGAGGCTTCCCAGAAGGATCGCACCAGTCAAACCGAGAGCCAGACCGAATCGGGTCGCTCCGCGCCCCCAGTAAAACGCCATCCAGATCGGAAGCAGGAAAACTGGAAAAAATAATGTTCCGCAGGCAAGACCCAAAAGTCCGCCTGCAATTGTCGGACGATGATGGACGGCGACAGCCCAAACGATTAAAGCGGCGGGCAACAGATGATTAACCTTGGTGACGTCAAATGCGGTGACGGGTAGCAACAGATACATCGTCCCCATCGCCAGACCCAGGTTCGTATCGCTGAAATGCCAGCGTCCGACGGCGATCAGACCGAAAAGGACGGCAAGATGGGAAAGAAATGCCATCGTGCGGGCGGCGGCGATTTCGGCACCACCCATCAAAGGCACGACAGGAGTCGCAAGAAGTCGACTTGCGGGACCCGTCGTTGCTCCCGTGTCCTCTAGACTGACCGAAGCCGATGGTTCCTGCCGCCTGAGCAAGTCGTCGGCATGTCGAACCGTCTGCATTGCACCCGCATCGGGTGCCTCTGTCATGATTTTCGTCGTTTGAAACAACATGGCGGCAGCACAAAGAAACGCCATACCTGCCGGGTTAAGGTTTTGTTCCATCCGGGGCCGCCGAGTCAATGCGAAGTCAAAAAGTAGTCGCAACAGCAACAGACCGCTGACAGCAAACAGCCAGCAATACCCCAGCGTTGAACCCTCATAGGACGACTTAACAAACAACAGACCGGGAGCCAGTGACAGAAGCAGTATCAGATCCAGATTGCGAACCGACCAGAGTCGGCCAAACTTGAAAAATACGGCAATAATCAGAATGAGCGAGAGATAAAACCACGTCGGTGCATTGACTTTGTAACCACTCAGGATTTCCTCCATCTTTGCACCTCCTCCCACTGCCCTCTGCAAATGCCCACCGCAGAAACCGCGTCGAGCAAAATTGTTTGACTCAATTTAAATGTTTCAGATGGTACGCAGAATGCGTCAACCAAGCCCACTAACAGGATACGATGCACGGGTGCGGGGTCAACTGGTAAGTGATTTTGGCCGCCGAAGTTCGGAAACTCGCAGGGCCGATTATCGCACCTTCGCAAACTGGGTTGACTCTACTTTCCCCTCAATTCGGCGGGATTTTCCCGCGATCAAACCCTGCGAAACTGATTCGGTACCGGCGAAAATCGACGTTCATGGCCTTTCGTTTCGTTTTTTACGACTCTTGAAATCCAGTCGCAAGCCAGGCTATTCCCGATAGGTTGCATACGACTTAAATGTCTCCCACAACGAGACTTCCAACACAGGAAGCTTCTGGGACCGGGCGAAGTCAAAAATCAATTTGGCGATGTTTTCCGCCGTAGGATTGGCATCGATCAGGAATACAGGTTCGCCCTGTTGTTGAAAATATTTCGCGAATGGATCGGCTTTGTTGAGTATCATTCGATGATCGAGATTCTGATCAATCCACGTCGCGACTTCTTTCTTGATATCCGAGAAATCAACCAGCATTCCGCGCTCGTCGAGCGATTCGCCCTCGAGAACGATGACCGCTTTTCCGTTGTGTCCGTGCAGGTACTTGCACTTGCCATCGTAGTTCAATAACCGATGGCCATAACAGAATTCGATCTCACGCGTGACGCGAAACATGGTGGATTCCAGAGCTCGCCCGAAGCGAGGAAGTGAGCGGACAGTTCATCGAACACCATCACAAAAACAGATGATCACTCATCATCGAGATCGACGCCGAGGATTTCATCTTCAAACTCATCGATATCGATTCCTTTATCGATAGCGGAAGAAATCAATTCTTCGCGTTCGGCTTTTGTATGTTCGTCTGCCTTGGATCGGAAATACAGTTTGATCGGAACCTCTTTAAATGGAAGTCGTTCTCGAAGGACACCCAGAAGATAGCGTTTGTAATCTTCGTCGAACAACTCGGCCGCATTGCATTTGATGACGATGGTCGGGGGCTCGGTCGAGACCTGCGTGGCGAACAGAATCCGCGGCAAACGGTTCATGCGCATTGGCGGAGGAGCATTCTTAATCGCGGCGCGGATTAGTTTGTTCAACTCACCCGTCTTCGTGCGGAATCGAGACTGTTTATAAATTGACTGAGCCAGGTTAATCAGCTTCTTCACATTGCGTCCGTCTTTCGCCGTGATCACGCAGACGGGAACATGCCGCATGTGCGAAAAGTTCTTGAACAGATAGTCTGCCCAGTCGGTGGTTCCGGTCGCTTCAGGCGCCAGATCCCACTTGTTCACGACGAAAATACAAGGCTTATGTTCGTCAAAGATTTCACCCACAAGCTGCTTATCAACTTTGGAAATCGTCTCCATGCAGTCGAAGAACATCAGCACCACATTGGCGCGACGGATGCTCCGTTTCGCTCGGGCCAGTCCATACCATTCGACGTTGTTTGCGAGACTTTTTCGCTTGCGAACACCCGGTGTATCGATGGCGATAAACGATTTACCGTCCATTTGAAACCGAACATCGATACTGTCGCGGGTCGTTCCTGGTATTTCGCTGACGATCACCCGGTCGTCTTCCGCCAATTGATTGATGAACGTACTTTTGCCGACATTTCGGCGTCCGACGATTGCCAGCTTGAGTTCCGGCACCTGGTCAAGAACTTCACCCTCTTCCGCCTCTAAATCATCAGGCTCGGGCAACGTTTTCAGGATGGCCTTGAGTAGTTCGTCCTGATTACGGTTTCCTTTGACGCTGACGGTCACCATCGGAGCGTCGGCCATCTGATAGAATTCGGCAACCTCTCGATCGACCTTCGGAGAATCACATTTGTTCACGACCAGCAGCTTTGGTTTGTCGATTTTCCAGAGACGGCGGCTGACTTCCTGATCGAGCGCGGTGATTCCTGCAGGCCCTTCGACGACGAACATGATGACATCGGCCTGTTCGATCGCGATCCGGATCTGCGTATCGACTTCTTCTGTCAGTTCGCCAACGTCAACGATCCCGATTCCGCCGGTATCGATCAGTTCGAAGTAGCGGTCATCGACGTGCATCAGGTACGTGACGCGGTCTCGCGTCACCCCTGCCATGGGATCAACAACGGAAACTCGCTTGTGAGCGAGCCAATTCATGATGGAGCTTTTGCCAACGTTTGGACGTCCAACGATGGCGACTTTGGGCACGGACATTCTGCAAATCTCAACTGATCCAAGGTATTAGAGAACCTTGCATCATAACAGATCGCGCGGCAGAATTCAGCACGCTTTCCAGGTGATACGGATCCTTTCCGTATTTCAGTCGTAAATAACCTCGCGACAACCCTGACCCGCAGCGGATTAGAGTCTGCCAGAATGTTCAGGAACGGGCTGCCTGACCTTCCTGGAATTCCCGGATACGCGCGTTACGCTCCTTCGCGTCTTCCCTGGCCTTTGCTCGTCGAATCTCGATGGCCTGCTGTTTGGCCGCAGCCGCGTCTTTCAGTCGTTTCTTTTCGGCTGCGCGTTGAGACGGAGACAGTGGAGCCGCGACCTGTGGTGCCGTTTGAACCTGAAGAGGCAGGGTTTGTGCCGGAACAAACGCGCCGGACGTTGAGCCGGACGCATTCAGACTGCCTCCAACCCCATAGCCAAACCCGACACCGTGCCCAAAGTTGAGACCGTACCGGTTACCAAAATCAACGCCTGGCGGGGAATATGAGAATTGTTGCGCAAACAGCGCATGGCATGAAACGAGGCTAAAGGCAACCATTACTGCAGAAGTTAGAGTTCTCATTTTCGCACCCTTATCCGATTCGCAACACGCACATTTTGGTGTCGCACGGAAGGTTGGATGCAATCTGAGCGATCGCGGTTACAGGATTTCCTTCGGATCACTCTTCCCGTTTGCCGCTTGTGAGCTGCAGTCGATCGGGATTGTCGATTTGTCGCGAGGGATCACGAAAAGCAACCATCGAGGGAAGCTCTTGATTGAGCTGGCCGGGTTGTGCAGGAATTGTCTTTCTCATCTCGGTTCTCGCCGATCCGTACTGGTATGGCCCGAATCCGAAGACGAAAACATTCGTGTCGTCGGCCAGCGAAGCAGACACCCCACCGGCACCCAGCATTTCGTGTGTTTTCGTGTCGTACGCAACCAGGCCGATCTTGGCGAGTGCTGACTGTCGAGATCTCTGCCAGAGTCGAACTTCGGGTAATGTCAGCATCCCAGGCAAGACAATTTCCGGACATCCGACATAGGAATCGGCATTGTCTGTACCGACCCCACCGCTTCGCATTTCAATGACAACATCGGCTTCCTCGGGCTTTGTGGCAATCGCAGCTCCGTTAAGCATCAATCGATGGCGGACCGATCCCACGACGTAGCCCTTGTCGATGCAATCGAGGTATTTGTCTTCAACAAAGACCCGTGCACCCTGGAAGGGGGTGAAATCGCACTTGGCGAGCGATTGATCGACAGCGCCTGAGATCAGGATCTGTTCTCGGGCCGTTCGCGCCGTATCCGTTCGTTTCACGGAAGAACAACCGATCGCCAGCGGCGCGAAGAGCAAAGCCAATACGAGTAGACGACATGACATTTGCCATACCTCATTTTATCGGTTGTAAGTGACCTTAACGCACGTCGGTTAACGTCGTTGTGATTCGCAGCAGGAAAGGGGATTAATTGCCGTCGCAAACGAAAGGTAATGCCGTTTCGAGACGCGACTTCCTTGCAGGGAAGTCGCGTCGGTCCGACTTAGAACGAATTGTCTGACGAGCCAGAGGGGCGATTGGCGCGGGATTTTTAACAAGCGGCAGAATTTGCGACAAGAGGAATTTTTTTCGATAACGTTGACCTCGAACGTCACCGGCTTGGAGGCGACGAGAGTTTCGGTCAGAATGACGACTTAACGAGGTCGCCAACGACCATGTACCGGATCGATTTCGAGTTGGCGACCGACCTGGTGGCTTCCTGCCACTTTACACGCATTAGCGATAGAACTTTCCAGCATGCAGCGAATTTTGCTCAAATCGAAGATACACCGTGCGACGGTCACGGATGCTCAATTACATTATGAGGGAAGCGTCACAATCGATCACGATCTGATGCTCGCCGCAAATATCGCCGAACACGAACAAGTTCACATTTACGATATTAACAACGGCAACCGCCTGATCACATACGCGATTCAAGGCCCATCAGGGAGCGGGATAATTTGCATCAATGGTGCTGCAGCCCATCTCGTTTCACCGGGCAATCTGGTCATTATCGCCGCTTACGCTCAGTTTAATGAATCGGAAGTGGCAACTCATCGACCACGTATCGTTCATGTGGACGGTAAAAACCGCAAAACCAAATAAAGATGGGGGCGGTGGGACCGTTCAAGCCGAGGTCCCGCAAGAACTGTGGTATCTTGGTTGACATTCTGTCTGGTGCGGTCTAGTTTCGTGCAAAAATCTTGGGTTTTCCCACCTCGTTACATCCTTTGAAAGGCAACTCCTATGGGTCGTCCTGTTACCCTGTTTACCGGCCAGTGGGCCGACCTGAAGCTCGAAGATCTCTGCAAAAAAGCCAAAGACTTTGGCTATGACGGTTTGGAACTGGCCTGCTGGGGCGACCACTTTGAGGTCGATAAAGCACTTTCCGACGATACCTATTGTGCCCGGAAGCGAGAACTGCTGGAAAAGTACGACCTGCAGGTCTTCGCGATCTCGAACCACCTGGTCGGCCAGGCGGTACTCGACAATATCGATGCTCGCCACAAGAGCATTCTCCCGGCGTACGTCTGGGGTGACGGCAAACCGGAAGGGGTGACTCATCGCGCGATCGAAGAGATGAAAAACACCGCCCGGGCGGCTCAGAAACTGGGTGTCGGAATCGTCAACGGCTTTACGGGATCAAGTGTCTGGCACTTGATCTACGATTTCCCTCCAACCCCGAAATCAATGTACGATGCCGGGTTCAAACTTCTGGCCGAGCGATTTAACCCGATTCTGGATGTCTTCCAGGAATGCGGCGTCAAATTTGCCCTGGAGGTCCATCCGACCGAAATCGCGTTTGATATTTATTCCGCAGAACGAGCAGTTGCCGCACTTGGCGGCCGCGAAGAGTTTGGATTCAACTTCGACCCCAGCCATTTGATCTGGCAAGGAGTCGATCCCGCAGAGTTTATCCGGTATTTCCCGAATCGGATTTACCATGTGCACATGAAGGACGCCAAAGTCACACTCAACGGACGATCTGGCATTCTTTCAAGCCATCTGTCATTCGGTGATCCACGACGTGGCTGGGACTTCCGCAGCATGGGACGTGGCGGAGTGAACTTCGAAGAAGTCATTCGCGCATTGAATGCCGCCAAATACCAGGGGCCATTGTCGGTGGAGTGGGAAGACAGCGGTATGGACCGCGAACACGGTGCACGTGAATCCTGCCAGTACGTCAAGAACATTGACTTTGCACCGTCAGCACGAGCATTTGACGCCGCGTTTTCGGAATAACTTGTTCGTCAGAAACGATTGAATTTAAAAAAATAAACCACTGGGGTTTCCCAGTGGTTTATTTTTTGCTCCGAGAGTAACGATTACGCTTCGGCGTCTTCTCGCACGCTGAATTCCAGTTTCCATCGGCCGCTGCCGCGAGTACTGACGCACCAGAGTTCCAAGACACCCAATTCCGTTAATTGTGTGTGGAACTGAACTGGAACATAGTGGTCGTCAATCGCGTCATCCTTTGGAAGAGTTGCCTCCAGTGAATCAGTTTCCACGATCTCGTTATCGTCCCATCGCTGCAGCCTGACCCCCGGCTGATCTTCTTTCCGTGTCGACGAACTGAAAAACCGGAAGTGGGCAGGTTGACCGACGATCAGCCCGATTGCATCTGAAGGAACGTCGAGTTCGGTTCCTTCCTCCATTCCAAACGGGACAACACAGAGGGCTCGTAAGGGGCGGGGGGCTCCAGGTATCGCCAAGCCGGCCGTCTCGATCCCGATGTAATAACTGCGAGCCGTTCCGCCACGAATTCGCACGCCACCTTTGACCTTGGCCCAGCCGTAGTAAGCGGCACCACGAGCGACAGCGTGGTCAAGATCATGAACCCCCTCAAGCAGTTTCGGCCGTTGATCCGGAAACCATTTCTTCAGAGTTTCGAGAAGTTGTGTTCGAAATGCGTCTGCTTTGTAGACACCACCATTAAACAGAACATGTGTCGGGCGAACCGGGCCTCCTTCGTCGGTTCCATGACTTTGAAGGAACGCAGCCAGATGCCGCGTCACCGCAGCATCGGCTTCGTACGGAAGCCCGATTTCCTGGAATCCTGAAACCCGCTGTCGAGCAGGCTTGTCAGTCGACTGACATTGAGGAAAGAAGCCGTCGACAAGAAGCTGCAAAATGGCCTCGCGACTGACGTCGACCGTCACGGTTCCACCGATCAACTTACTGCCGCGACCGAGGACGGAAATCGGATGCTTTTTCGGCCCGTCTGGCGACAGCAATGTTTCCTTAGCCTGTCGGCAGGAATGCCATAGTGAGACCGACTGCCAGGGATCGAGATTTACCCCTTTTTTGGCAAACAGCCCCGCCACATAATGAGCCAGCGACAGATCCATATTGTCGCCACCGAGTAACAAGTGATTTCCAACAGCCAGTCGTTTTAATGTTAACTCACCCGCTTCTTCGCTGACCCCAACCAGCGTCAAGTCGGTTGTTCCACCACCGACGTCACAAACGAGCAGCGTATCACCTACCTTCAGAACTTTTCTCCACCGGTCACCAATGGTGGTCAACCACGCATAAACGGCGGACTGAGGTTCTTCGAGCAGCACCAGTTCGTCCGGCAGGCCGGCCGCCGACGCGGCCTCTCGAGTCAGTTCACGTGCGCTGGCATCAAACGACGCAGGGACCGTCAGAACCACGTGCTGTTCGGCCAGTGGAGCCTCCGGGTTCGCGGCTTCCCAAGCTGCGACAAGGTGTTCAAGGTACCTTCGGGTCGCGGTGACCGGCGAAACCTTGGGGACGTCATCACTCGCTCCCCATGGAAGGATGGCTTGATGTCGATCGATGCGGCTATGACACAACCACGACTTGGCAGCACCAACCGTACGATCGGGAAGTTCTGCGGACTGGCGTCTGGCCATTTCACCAACGGCAAAGTCGCGTCCTGAGGCCCAGGGAAGGTCATAGGCCCCTGTCGCCCCTTCCTGCTTGCTCGCCAGAAAAAGGAACGAAGGCAACAAATCGCGGGCTTCGACAGCGGATGGAGCTACTAATTGCGGGATCGGCAGCAGTTTGACTTCAGGCTGCTCGGCATCAAGCGAAGCATAAGCAAGAGCGCTATTTGTTGTACCGAGATCTATTCCGATGATGTACTTGGCAGGCATAAGGCCGTTTCTAGGGTCGAATTCCAAAGTGAAGCAAGGTTCTGATTTTCATTGGTTTTACTCGACCGGACGTGACTGATCAAACGGCTCGGGTCTTGAAGGACTTTCGGTTTCGATCGATACATCAACCTGCTGCCCCACATAAACACCTGATTGTTCGGATTCGATTTCATAAAGGACTTGAAGAACGCGAGTGTCGATCCGTTCGGTATTGTCTCCCGTAAACGCTTTTTTCGGTATGACGTACGGCTCGACCCTGACAAACACAAGCTTTAACTGCTTGTCAGCCGCACCTCTCAGCGTCGCCATTGCGCGTCCCGCGGACCGGAACCGGGGAATATCCTGTTCGTCAATATCGGCTCGAACTCGCAAACGATCGAGGTCTCCGAGCAGGATTAATGCTTTAGATGCGGCTGCATTCACGTATTCACCAGGTCGAACGTCAATCTTCAGAATCTGACCATCAACTGGGGCACGGACGAGACAACGTTCGATCTCGGTCTCCATGTTCGCAACGCTGGCTCGCGCCGCTTCGACGGATGCCTGGGAAACCGTTTTATCCGGTTTCCAAGACCCCGATTTCAACAATGAATCCTCAGCAACCGCCTGCTGCCATTGCTGATCAGCGGCAAGGAACGTGAAGCGTCGCGAGGTAAATTCCTCTTCTGACATGACTTTTTTTCCCAGTAGCTGTTCCCCTCGGTCCAGGAGATCTTTGAGACGGGTTCGATTGGCTTCGGCAACCTTAACCTTGGCTTCGCTGGGAGGAATTTCTTCTGGTCGAGGCATCTGTTCGAGTCGTTCGAGCTGCGTTTCCGCTAACTTCAGATTTGCCTGCAAGGTACGAAGTTGAGCCTTGAGATGTCGATCATCGACTCGAAACAGAGGTGTTCCGGCTTCAACACGGTGGCCCAGTTGTTCGTTGGTCACGCACACTTCCAACACGACGCCTGCCACGGCTGTCCCCAACGAGATGTTCTCGGCACGGGCCTCGACAAGACCGGTTCCGGAAATCCCCGAACGAAACGACTGCCGAGGTGGCTCGACGAGCGGAGCAACTTTCGGAAGCTTTTCGGCAGCAAACATCAGATGGTAAATCGAAAACGCAAATAAACAGACGGCCAGCGTCGGTAGAAAGAAGTTTCGGACAGTCTTAAACATAGGTCACCTGCTATTGATAGTCATTCTTGCAAACAGGAAGAATCAGATACATTTGCTCGCCGACTGACACAGTCGTTACTCGTGTTTGTGTTGTTCAACCAACGTATTTATCAAACGATCTAATGCATCGATTCGCTGCTTCGATTTGAGTTGCGATCCGGAACTTCGACTTTCGAGACGACACCGTCATCCATGTGGATGATTGTGTCGCCGAAATTGAAAACTCGATTGTCGTGCGTCACAACAATCACTGCTCGATCGGGCTGCAGGGCAACTTGTCGCAAAAGCTCCATGACAGTCTGGCCGGAATGAGCATCCAGAGCCGCAGTTGGCTCATCGCAAACCAACAAACGGGGTTCATGAACCAGTGCCCGGGCGATCGCCACCCGTTGCTGCTGACCACCCGAAAGCTGGTTCGGCAAGAGATGCATTCGGCTACCCAGCCCGACTAATGTCAGAATTCGTTTTGCCGCTTCGAATGCCTGACGACGAGGCTGACCTGCGATAATGAGCGGCACAGCTGCATTCTCAACCGCATTCAGTGTCGGCAACAAGTTGTACTGTTGAAACACAAAACCAATATTCTTTTGACGAAATCGAACGAGGTTCGATCCGCTCATGTTGATCAGATCTTCTCCCAGGACTGAGAGAGATCCGCTCGTCGCATTGAGTAACCCGGCAATAATTGAGATTAACGTCGTCTTACCACAACCTGACTGGCCGACCAGCAATGTCATCTGGCCAGGCAACACGTCAAGGTCGACACCACGCAGCGCAACCGTCTTCGTTTCGCCAACACCGAACTCTTTGACGATCTGACGGCATTGGACTGCGAGTTCGCTGGAGCGAACGGATTGAACGGGTCCTGATTTTGACGCAACGGACATTCGAATCAACCTCGAAAGACAACAGCAGGCTCAAGGAACAAAACTTTGCGAAGACTGAAAACGCTCGTCAAAAGAATGATGACCAGGACAGCAAAACCGACGCCAGACGCAGCGACTGTGGTCAAGTGAATCCCCGCCATCGGTGCGATCCGATTCGTGAATGTGAAAAAGATCGCGGTCACTCCCATTCCCAATCCGTAACCAATTCCACTTACGACGCCTGCCTGAAGGAGAATCATGCCAATCAAACGAACATTCGTTACGCCCATGGCCTTCAATGCACCGAACTGTTTTAAATTCTCGAGTGTAAACAGGTAAAAAGTCTGTCCGGCAACTGCGGCTCCGACGATGAAACCCAACGTAATCGTGATTCCAAAATTAATGGGGATGCCCGTGGAACTCATGAAGTAGTCGATTGTCCGCCAGAAAAAACCATCCTGAGTCAGTGCCATCAAATCCGTCTGTCCTTCGATCGCTTTGCAGACTTCCAGCGGATCACGCCCGGCAACCGGCTTTACGAGGATATAGTTCATGACGTTACGGTTTGACGGAAGGCATTGCTCAATCTCGGTGAACCGAGTGTAAATGATCGGCAGAGTGGTAAAGGGTGCAGACGCTTTACAAATACCTTCGAGAACGACGCGGCGTTCATTCAGCTGGAATTCCTGTCCGATCTTGAACGGCTGATTCGGCCACATGTACTCGTAGCCCGCTTTATCAATAAAAACAGCATTGGGCTTGCTGAGACTACTCAGTTCCCCAAGAACCATCTCTCTGGGTGAACCGACCAGCGTCGCGTCATCGACGCCAAGTACGACAAGATTACGAAAATTCCCGTCAGGCAACCGTGCCGTCATGTTACTTTTGTGAAACCGGACCGCCCATTCAACGCCAGGAACTCCGCGAACTCGTTGTAACTCGTTTGACGGAAGATACGGAGCTTCGTCAATGTAGCGAACTTTATTGTCCATGACCCAGATGTCGGCGTCACGGACATCGATGATCTGGCTGGCAGAGCGTGTCACGATCCCCATAAAGATGGAGACCTGTTGCGACATCAGCAGGGTGGCGAAGGTAATACTCAGTATCAGACTTAAGTATTTACTTCGGTCGCCAGTCAACATTCGTAAAGCAAGCCAATTCATTTCGGGTGTTCTTCTCAATCAGTCAGCGGCAGATCACTTTTGAAAAACATGACAAACACTTTAACTCTCACCTCACAACTCCGTCGAATTTCGACGCTTTGTCAATTTCAGGCTAAATTTTTAACAACCGGCGAGGCGCTTCTGTTCCTCGGCGAAGATTTCAGCGCAGATTCGCTGATAGGTCACTCCGTAATCCCAGTCGACTCTTAACGGTTTCCATTCGAAACCATCCAGCAAAATATGAATCCCACGCAAAAGAACTTTGACCGGGTCGCGAATCTCAAATTCCTTCAGCATCGGGCAGTAGTGAAGAGCCGTCATATGTGTTCCCAAAGCCATCGTGAAAACGGAGTAGACTAACTCACGCGGATCAACCTCTTTGGGAAGCTCACCTTGATCGATGCCGGATTGAACGATCCTGACGACGGAGCCAAAACAAGCCGATTCCAGCCGATCTAACGCTTCTTTTCGTTCGGTCGACGCCCGATCTCCGAGGTTTGCCAGCTTGATAATGAACTCTGATCGATAGTGATGGGTTTCCAACCGGGAGAAGATTTCATCTGCAACTCCGATTGCCAGCATTCGCTCGCGCGATCTCCCTACGAACTTCTCCGCCCTGAGAAACAGCTCTACCCGGCGTTCCATACTCTCGATCGCCAGCGCCGTGACCAGGTCTTCTTTCGTTGAAAAATGCTGGTAAATCGTCCCCTTGGAATACTCGGTAGCCTCGGCCAGCTGATCCATACTCAGCCCCGAATAACCTTGTTCAATAAGCATTTTCCGGGCGACTTTCAGCAAAAGCTGCTCTCGCTCGCGAATCTCTCGTTGTTTACGTGTCATTGTTCCCATGCGTCAATTATCGACGGACCGTCGAGTTTTGTCAAATGGTTTTTTTCTAAAACCGATCAAGTAACTTGAATGCCGCTGACGATCCACGTTTAAACGACAATTGTCTTGACGAATGATTTCGCCGAGCTATCATACCCTTAGTTGGCCCACATTAAGCACTGCAATTGTAAAACACTGTCCCTGAGGAGATTCGTTGTGACCGCGACCGCTCGCAAGTCCCGATTCGACTCGCTTCAACAGGAAGTCTACCTGAGTCTCTGGCGAACTTATGATCGCCTGAAGTCGCTTGAGGACGAGTTATTCTCTGACGTGGAGCTTTCGGCCCAGCAATACAACGCCCTGCGACTTCTCGAAGCGGTCCATCCCAAAACGGTTCCCACCTCGGCGCTCGGTCAGAAACTGATTTCACGGTCGCCTGACATGACTCGGTTGCTCGATCGACTGGAAGATCGAGGTCTGGTGCATCGCGAGCGTCGAACAGATAACCGTCGCGTCGTCGAAGTCGGAATCACCGAGGCGGGATTGCAGTTGCTCGAACAGCTGGCAGGCCCCGTTCGTGAATGTCACTCCAAACAAATCGGGCATTTAACGGAAGCTCAGCTCAATCAACTTTTAGAACTGCTGAATTCGGCTCGTTTTCCACACGAAGTGGAAGGTAGCCTGTGGCGTCGTGATACGTAACCTCGAACAATTTTTGGGAGAGTTCTCATTATGGTCATTTCTGCTAATCCTCAAGTGATTGTCATCGGTGGCGGCCCCTCCGGTACGACAGCGGCCACGTTGATTGCTCAACGGGGATACAAAGTTCGCCTGCTGGAACGGGAGCATTTTCCGCGTTTCCATATTGGTGAATCACTGATTCCACAGACCTACTGGGTCATGAAACGACTGAACATGCTCAACAAAATGAAGAGCAGCGAGTTCGTCAAGAAATACAGCGTACAATTCGTCGGGTCGAGCGGGCGTCTGTCGGAACCCTTCTATTTTCTGGACCATAAACCCCACGAATCATCACAAACATGGCAGGTGAGACGTAGTGACTTCGATCAGCGAATGCTGGAAAATGCCATCGAACATGGCGTTGACGTTCAACAAGGCGTACGTGTCCTCGAAGTGCTGTTTGAAGGGGAACGCGCCGTCGGCGTTCGTGTCCAGGACGAAGCGGGCGGAGAAGAACGCATTGAACGTGCCGATGTCATCGTCGACGCCAGCGGCCAAAGTTCGATGATCATGGGTAAACTCGGACTGCGTGAATGGGACCCTGACCTGAAAAAAGCCGCTGTCTGGACCTATTGGGAAGGTGCTCAGCGAGATACCGGACGGGACGAAGGAGCCACCGTCGTACTGCAAATTCAAGGAAAAAAAGGCTGGTTCTGGTATATCCCGCTGCACGACAACATCGTCAGTGTCGGTGCCGTTGCCGATCACACCTATCTGTTCAAGAATCGTGAAAGCAAAGACTTCGAAGCGATTTATCACGAAGAAGTCGAAAAGTGCCCCGCCCTCAAGCAGCGGATCAGTATCGGCAAACGAGTCGCTCCTTACCGTGCCGCCAAGGAGTATTCGTATCGCTCACGGCGAGCGGCGGGTGATGGCTGGGTCATGGTCGGGGACGCATTCGGATTTCTTGACCCGCTGTATTCGTCTGGAGTGTTGCTTGCGCTCAAATCGGGCGAATTAGCCGCTGACGCCGTTTGTGAAGGACTTGCAAAGGGAGACACCTCCGCTGCACAATTGGGAAAATGGGAGGCGGATTATGTTCGAGGCATGGAACGCATGCGATCTTTGGTTTGTGCCTACTATGCGGGGATCAGCTTCGGGAAATTTGTAGCGAAGCACCCGCACAGAAAAGGAGATATCACTGATCTGTTGATCGGGGATCTGTTCCGACCTGAACTCGACGAAACGCTGAGGCTGATCAACGAGGAGTTAAAAACACCCGCCATGACCGAAGTGGGTTAAGTACATTTTATGGTATCGGATCGAAACCCCACCCCCACTACGGGGGTGGTGACCGGGCCTTTCCCCTGGATTTATGGATTACGAATCACCCTGATTTTCGTTGTTTTAGAACATCGGTCCATTTACCACCTCCGTAGCGTGGTTGACTAACGATGAAAAGTCGAAAAAAGCTTCTGGGCGTCGCGGGCTGTAAGAAGTCTTCATAATGACGAACTCCGAAAAGACCACAGCAGAGAAATCGACACCACTCAGACACGGATTAACATTGCCGCTCGTCGAAGAACTTCCGTCGACTCTCGATGTGATGACTGCCGTGAGAGCGTTTTCTAACTGGTCCAATCTCTTGGTGTTTGAGAGTGCCCTCGCGCGGATGCCGGTTGGTCGTTATTCATTTTTGACGGCCGACCCGGTCGCGAAATGGCAAATGAACTTCCCCATATTTGGATACGATCCTTTCACGGGCGCTCGAAAAGAGTGGGAAAGATTTCGGATCGATTCCGTACCTGGGCTCCCCCCGTTTCAAGGCGGTATCGCCGGGTTACTCGGATATGAACTTGGCCAGTCCTGGGAACGAATTCCCTCAGCAGCTCACGATGAATTCCAGCTCCCCGTGATGGCGATCGGTCTATACGACTGGGTCATCGCCTGGGACCACTTTGCCGGACGAGTCTGGCTGGTGTCGCAAGGCTGGCCAGAACCTGACCTCGATCTTCGAAAGGTGCAGGCAGGAAAACGATTACGCAAAGTGAAATCCTGCTTGAGCTCAAGAGATAAAACAGGACGCGCTCCATCACTTGCCGGACCGAATCTGCAGTTAGGACCTGCATCGCCCGCCGGCGCCGATGCCGCAACAGAAACCAGCGTGACAGATCGGACACAAGCTCAACTTTCGTCGTCGCCTGAATGTCTCGATTTTGCAAGACAATTTCCGTTGGATGGGTTTCCACATGTCACGAGCACGTTTTCTCGCGAAGACTATGTTCGTACCGTAGAACGAGTCATTGAATACATCGAGGCGGGGGACATCTTTCAAGCCAACCTTTCACAGCGACTCCTGACGCGAGCACCGTGTCACAGCATCGAATTGTACGAACGACTTCGTTCGGTGAACCCCGCACCCTTTGCAGGTTTGATGTTATGGGATGACTGGTCCATCGTCAGTGCGTCACCCGAACGGTTTCTGTGCGTCACCGACGGAGAAGTCGAAACCCGACCCATCAAAGGGACTCGGCGACGAAAACAAGGCCCTGAGGCCGACCTGTTCACGCGCGATGAACTGCGACAAAGCGAAAAGGATCAGGCAGAAAATGTGATGATCGTCGACCTGTTACGAAACGATCTCTCACGAGTCTGCGAACCGGGAACAGTACGCGTTCCTCAATTGTGCGCCGTGGAGACATACGAAACCGTTCAGCATCTTGTTTCCGAAGTACGCGGCCAGTTGAAACCGGAGTCGACGATCTGGGACTTGTTTCGAGCAACATTTCCTGGCGGATCGATCAGCGGTGCTCCCAAGGTTCGAGCGATGCAAATCATCGCCGAACTGGAACCAACCGTCCGTGGCCCCTATTGCGGCAGCCTGTTCTATGTGGGAGCGGACGGGCAAACCGACAGCAATTTGCTGATTCGAACCTATGTTCAGCGGTACGGCTGGCTACAATGTAATGTCGGTGGGGGAATCGTCGCCCAATCCGATCCGGAATCTGAATACGAAGAAACGTTGACGAAAGCAGCAGGGATGCTGAAGGCACTCGACCAAACCGATGTTACTACTGATCGATAACTACGACAGCTTTGTTTACAACCTCGCTCGCTACCTGGTTGAGCTGGGTTGCGAGACAAAGGTCGTTCGCAACGACGCGATGAATATTGCCACCCTAAGACTTCTCAAACCAAAAGCGATCGTGATCTCCCCCGGCCCTTGCACGCCGAATGAAGCCGGAATTTCGATCGAACTGATTCGCCAACTAAGCGACTCAATCCCCATTCTGGGAGTCTGCCTGGGACACCAAGCCATTGCGGCCGCATTCGGAGGCGACATCGTGCGTGCCCCCCAACCCGTTCACGGCAGAACATCGCTTCTCGAACATTCCGGCACTGGATTATTCGCGGACCTTCCGTCTCCACTAAAAGTCGGACGGTATCATTCACTAATCGTGGATGAGACCACCCTCTCACCCGAACTCACTATCACCGCAAGGACCGATGACGGCATCCCGATGGCGTTGCAACATCGGACGCGGCCGTTGTACGGAGTCCAATTCCATCCCGAATCGGTACTGACCGTCGCAGGACGGCCATTGCTGTCTAACTTCCTGCGACTCGCAGGGCTGCCAGTAAAACCCTGTTCGTTCGTCGACTGGCAGGAACCTGTGGTGGAAGTCGAAGATCCAAATCTGCCCGTAATGGCCTGGTAGCAGCAATCCGGTCATCGTCTTTTTCGCTTGGCTTTCAGCCCAAGTAATGTTTAAGCCGTTGGCAGTTCAAATCCCGCGCGACGCGGACGGTCGAGATATTGGTTTGCCGCCTCGTCACCAACGAATAGTTCACGGACGGGATCCCAGCGCAGTGGGCGACCTGCGGCGCGAGTGATATTTGCCAGGTGACAGACACTGACCGAACGATGTCCGATTTCCACATCAGCCACAGGTCGTTTTCTCGAACGAATACAATCGAGCCAGTCCTGCATGTGCCAGCGAGCCTGCCATAGTGCCAGACTATCGCTCCACTTTCGCTCCTCTTCGTCGACGTCGATCTTCTTCTTGAGTTCCTCAGCAATCTCAGGAGGATTCGACGAGAACTTGTTGCGATTGATTTCCAGTTTCCCTTTTTCGCCAATGAATATCGCCCCACCCATCGGCCCCTTACCGGGTTCGATCACGAAATTGACTTCGACTCCGTTGGCATACCGCATGGAAACCTGCCCGTTGGGCCCGCTGGTTAATGGCTTCAATTCAACAGGTCCCGTATCGTCCATGCCGAGAGCCCATTGAATCTGGTCGACACCATGAGCACCCCAGTTCGTCATTTCGCCACCGGCAAAATCTCGCCAGCGCATCCATCCCATCCAATCGGGATTGAACGGTCGCGATGCGGCCTGATTCAACCACATGTTCCAATCGAGCCCTTCCGGAATCGGCACTTCGGGTAAAGGGTTGGCCGGAGACGCTTCGGCTCCTCCGTAGTTGATCGCCTGAACTTTCAAGATTTTGCCGAGACCACCGCTTCGCACCAGTTCACAGGCGACACGGTTCATGGCCATCGATCGCTGCTGCGAACCGACCTGAAGCACTCGATCGTACTTCCGAACGGCATTCACGAGTGCCCGACCTTCGCGGACATAAAGCGTCAATGGTTTTTCCGCATAGACATCTTTCCCCGCATCACAGGCGTGAATACATGGCAGAACCCGTTGAAATTCCCCCGTCGCGACGATCACGGCATCGATATCTTTTCGATCGAGCAGCTTGCGGTAGTCCTGATAAACGGGCCAAGCTTGTTTGGCCTTGGCCTTAAACGCTTCCGCCCGAGACAAATTACAATCACACAACGCGACAATTGTCGCGGACTCAGGAAGTTGCTGTAACAAGAGCGAAGCACGACCACCGACACCAATCGCTCCAACCCTGATCTGATCATTCGGACCTGTTTGCCCCATCGCACGAATGGGGGAAAAAAGCGGCGCGACAATTGAACCAGCGGCGAACGTCGTTCCCACTGAACCAAGAAACTGACGACGGGTTGATTCGTGTTTTGACATGACTTGAAAGATCCTCGTAATGACGAAGTTGAACGCTAAGCCCATCTTACCGAGAACATTTATTGACGCCACCAACCGTCCCGAAACGGCGGTAGCGGCAAGTAACTCAGGGACAATGGACGGTTTGATAACCATCGTTGCTAGAGTAAGATCTGCCCGTGCGGTTTTGGGCTGGCAAAAAAACAACGATGAAGCACTCCAGGGTGTTCATATTTGCTCAACAATCGAGGCACTCATGCGACCCGAAGCTCGGAGCATCTTAAAGAATTACCTGACCCTTCTTTTTCTCCTGTGCGTATTATTGGCCGGAATCGCAGAAATCATTTCGATTGCAATTCATCCATTCTTCAATCCACGAATCCGGCAAACACAACACGGCGACCAGACGACACAAAACTCGAACATAACACTTAATCAGGTGCTGAAGACTCATGAATCACTTTCGTCGAATTAACCTCTGGCTGCTCACTGCAACGTGGATGATTTCAGTTTCGAACGCCGCACTGGCAGAACTTGAAATCAAGCGAGTCTTCGGACCCGAGACCCCCGGCGGGAAATACAAACATCCTGCGAGTATCGAAGAACTGGCGAATGGTGATCTTTACATCGCCTATTACGGCGGAGAAGGGGAGTACCAGGGGGATACCGCAGTCTACGGCTCAAGGCTGGCCAAGGGTTCTACCGCCTGGACGCAACCGAAGCGAATCGCCGATACCCCTGATCGTGCGGATGGAAACGGAGTCATCTGGCAGGAGCCGGGGGGAGCCACCTGGTTGTTCTACGTCGTCCGCTACGGCGAGACCTGGTCGGATTCGGTCATCAAGTACAAGTATTCGCTGGATAATGCTAACACCTGGACCGACTCCGAGATGCTGTCGTTCGAGAAAGGAATGATGGTTCGTTCGCAACCGATCCAACTGACGAATGGCGATTTCCTGCTGCCGATCTACCACGAAGTGGGAAACGACAAGGAATCTGTTGGCGCCGAAAGTTCGTCGCTGTTTGCTCGCTACAATAAAAAAACAAAAGAATGGAGTTTTACCAACAAGGTCCATTCACGGATCGGAAACATCCAGCCGTCGGTCGTACAGCTCGATGAAAACCATTTGATCGCCTACTGCCGCCGAGGTGGCGGTTACGGTCCGCTGGCCGACGGCTTTATCGTGAAAACAGAATCCAACGATGGCGGATTAACCTGGTCACCGGGTGTCGACACCGAATTCCCAAACCCCAATGCAGCAGTCGACGCAATCCGACTGAAAAATGGCCATCTCGTGTTGATCTACAACAACAATAACCAGGGAGAACGAAACCCACTGACAATTCGAGTTTCCACGGACAACGGCAAGACCTGGCCGAAGGCACGAGACATCGTTAATAACCGTGCCGACGAAGCGGCATATCCCTTCATAATCCAGACAACCGACGGTCGACTTCACGGCGTCTTCACATCACAGCGTCGGTCCGTTGTCAATCATTTTATACTCGACGAATCGGACATTGATTCACCGAATAAAAAATGATCACGGCAGGAATTAAAACACGACGAGGTGAGCCGTGCGGCGTAAGCCCTAGGTAAAC
>CAIOKO010000052.1 GCA_903858935.1 uncultured Schlesneria sp.
CACTTGGTCAACGTGACTCGCTCTTCGTCCGTCAATATGATCGTCTTCGCTACTCGCATGACACTGATCCTCCTTATACTGAAGATCAGACGCCAGCGAATCGAATAAGTTCCCGTAATTCTGAGTCACTACACTAGCGTACTGAGGGACTCAAATAGTTTGTCGTCGACGGGCCAATCCACCCACGATGCCGAGTTTGGAACACCAATTTTCGATCCTACGTCCCCAAAACGCACTGGAAACTCTGTGTATTGGTCTCCAGCTCGAATTCCAATGGCGTTTGGAAGCAGAAACCCCGGCCTTAAAACACATAAGAAGACACGCAAGTTTACAGCCTTACCATTCTTAACCTGAAAATATGGTGCGATCTGACAAAGCGAAACCTTGTCAGCCTGTATGAAAATCAGTTTTTTGTCTTCCTTGGGGTGTTCAACCCAAACATCCCCGGAGACGCGATCCTCGTTGGTTAAGAGCCTGGAAAGGATTGCTTCTCGCATCGTAGGAACGACGGCCTTCTTCGTGACTGGATTCTTGGCGTAGACCAAATTGTCGTCGACGGCAATCAGTTTTACCTCGGCTTCCTTACCAGGTTCGAGCGTGCGGATCGCCGCATAAAAGTCAACGACCGACCTGACCTGCCAGCCATTTAAGCCGACAAGTATGTCAGCTTGCTTCCCACCAGCCAGTTGCACGAAACCGCCGTCAACCACGTTTACCAATATAACTCCCTTTTTGCCGCGTGCTGCATCGGCGAGCGATTGCAATTCTTTCGGGAGTTCCGAAATATTGATTGGTTGTATTCCCGCAAATGGTTGATTCATCACGGCGTTGAAGTCAGTTGGTCCTTCAAGAAATTTATCACTTTCAACAATCGGTCGATTCTTCCAGGCAGTAAAGTCAGGCGGTCCTTCGTTCACGTTCTCATTCTCAATTTCAATCGGGACATCTGACTTAACGATTCGAAGGTTTTCGTGGGGTTTGTCCTTCCAAGTTGTTCCCGGCTTAAAGGCAAGTTTTCGGTAACCGTCCTTTTCGGCACGGATGATATCTAGCCAACCGCCGCCCCATGTAATACGAACGTCGCCGCCGACAACTTCCCACTTCCCGATGCCGCCTTCACCGTTCGTTGTTCGTGATTCACCCGATTCTTTTAACGTTATGACAAAAATGGTTCCTCCCTTGTCGTTAAGTAGTTCCCATTGTCCGACAAAACGAAGCCGGGGATCAGCGGCACCGCGTTTCCATACGTAATCTTCTCCACCACCGCCGTCGAACTCAGCCCGGCCAGTAATCGTATTGCAATCTTCGGAAACAATCCCGGAATGGGTTTGCTTCACATAAGTCTTAGGCGAGTTCGTGTGTATGAGACGTCCAGTAATCTTGCGATCCTTTGATATCGTTCCCATCATTCGCCATTCGATTCTGCCATCCTTGGGGTGGCGATACGAGCAAGTGACCGTTATCTGGTTTCCCTTTTGGACGATGGCCATCGTGTTTGGCCCCCATGACCAATCACCGTCAAGGGTCTTATCAATCACAGTTTCTTGCTTGGTTTCCTGAGCGAAAGAAACACAACTCAAAGCGACGTACCCGATCGCAAGAGCGACGCAGTAGAAAAATGTTCGCATCAGGGATGCTCCCGTAGATAGCCAGCGCACCACCGTTGAACGATAGCATATTCGCGACTGTCGTAACCAGAGTTTCGAGTCTCGATCCGCATCTGTATCGACACGTTACAGGCGATTTTTGGCGTCCCACACGTTGCCTTTTCCTACCACAAAAAAGCGTTGGGAAATGGGTACGAAGCGGGCGTAATTACGCCCGCAAAACGACATTGAACGACCCAAAACGACATCGGTTTGGTCAATTGCGAAATCGGGAAACCCAATGTTTTTACGGGGTATAGAGGGTTTTCGAGATAAAGAAAAAACTCGAAAAAATTCCGAAGACCGATGCTCTATCCAATTGAGCTACGGATGCGCAAACCACGTCCGGGAATCGTTCTTCCCGCAGAAACATTGATAGTTTATTCCACAAGCGGTGCGGAATGAACACCTTCAATATAGTTCCAAGGAGGATAAGTTAACTGCTTCGATCTTTTGACGCAACCAGTCGCGACAGGAAGTTTTTTATGATCCCCAAAACAGCAGTTTGAAGGAAGGGGTTGGTTCAAAACCGCGTTTTGTAACGATTTGGATTTATTTTAGCCGTTCGAGGAGCCGCAAGGCTCTTTCGTTTCTGTCATCTTTCTTCAGGACTTCCTCGACAAGCTTCTCTGCTTTGTCCCGCTTTTCGACAAGCAAATACGTTTCCGCCAGGCCGAGTTGGATGTTCGTGTCCTTTGGCTTGAGTTCGAGTCCGGTTTCGTATTCCGCGATCGAGCGATTGAAGTCCTTTAAACCAGACAGTGCATCGCCAAGAATCCGATGGACGTCCGCGTCCAGCACATCAATGTGAAGGGTCAGTTTTGCGAATTTGTATGCGGCTTCGAAATTCCCCTCGCTCAGGTCCAATTCTGCGAGCGCTTTTCTGGGGGCAGGATCGTCCCCTTCAATTAACACGAGTTTTTCGAGAGCGGCGCGGCGGGTCTCCGTGGCCCCTGTCAGCTTGGCGGCGGCGGCGGTCCCTTTCCACCAGTCGCTTTCATAGGGAAAGTGTTCTTTGCCAAGTTCACAGAGATTGAACGCGTCCTCGGGCTGCTTCTGCTTAAGGCGGGCTCTCATCAGCAATTCAATGACCTGCTTATTCGGATGCTCTTTGTCGAGTGCCGGTTCGAGAATCTTCGCCGCTTCATCGAACTTGTCGTCGCGGAACAAAATTGCTGCCAGGACCGACGCCGCAATCGGTTGAGTTGGTTCTTTCTTCAAGACTTCTTCGGCGATCTTTTTGGCGTCGTCGCGCTTCTTGATCAGCAACATCAGCTTTGCGTAATTTGCTGCTGCTTTGGGATCACTCTTGTTCTTTTCGTATGCCTTTTCGATTTGTGAGGGCCTTGGTTCGGGCTCTTCCTCGGTCTTTCGCAGACCCGCGACCAGCTTGTCCAGGAATTCGCGATACCCTTTTTCGAAATCAGATTTGTCGACGCCGAAGACTTCAGGAATTGCCTGTGCGGTTGTCAGGTTGCGCCGATAAGCATCCAGCAGCTTTGCCAACGTCCCTTCACCAAATCGCTCAACCATGTATTCCGCGTAAAGAACGCTCTGGCAATAGGCAAAATTCCAGTTTTCCTGGTTCCCTGCCCTGATGAATCCCATGCTCAGGGTGTCCAGAGTTTTCAGTTCACCTTTCGGAACTCGGTCCATCAGCAGCGAATTCCATTCGACGGGTCTAGGATAACCTTCGGACCGGACTGCCAGCGCTTCTGTGTACCAGTGGGGGATATTAAATCTTGTTTGTTGAAGCGTCAGAACATGGACAAACTCATGTTTCAGCACGCGAGCCCAATTCAGTGGATGCTCCATCGAGCCGGGGCTTTGCATGGCGATGATCACGCCAGTTGATGCTCCGATCGTCTGAACCCACGGCAGGCCGACCATTCTGGCGCTGAACCATTGATGTCCGGAAAGACCTTTGGCAGTGTTGTAAATCTCGATCTGAGTCCGTGATTCAGGTTCGAATCCAAAAAGTGTTGTCAGTTCGGGATAAACTTCTTCGAGGTACTCAGCCATATAACGCGCCAGCATTTTGTCGAGCTTTCCATCCGCTCGGACCACAAAATGGTCGGTTGTGACTGATTCGTAATCGTCCAGGACCTTGATCACTTTTCTCATATTGCTGACGCGAACATGGTAAGGGTCAGCCTTGAATGCCTCGTCAAGGGTCTTCCGTGCTTCGTCGATCTGGCCTGTCTGCATATAGAGTTGCCCGAGCGCGTTCTTAGGCTGTGACAGTTGCGGCATCAGCACGATGGCCTGCTTGAGCAGTGGTTCGGCAACAGAATGCTGTCGAAACATATCGACGACTTCCGCCAAGGATGCCAGAAAGATTCCCGGTTTTGGGTTTCGTTTGGCTACGTCGATCAGAATCTGCTCGCACCGGGTTGGGTCGTTCAAATCAAGATCGGCAATATGATCCAGGTGGCTGACAAGTTGCTTCCAGCGTGAGGGATCTGGCCAGCCATCCTGCAGCATCCTTAACGCCGCCAGCCGCGCGAGCGTTTCTGAGCTTAAGGGATTGACCTCCAGAGCTTCCGTCAACAGTTTTTCAGCTGCGTCAAAATCGCGGAAATAGAGTTTTGCGGTCGCTAGCGCCTGAATCGCCCCTGGTGCATGTGGGCAAATTGTTAATGCTCGCCTGGCTTCCTCTTCGACTTCGTCCCAGTCGTAATCTCCGATGGCGGATTTGGCGAGTTCAATATGGACTTCGGCGGCGTTGGGATTAATCGCCAAAGCGGCTTTAAGTTCTGGTCTTCCCTGTGCCTTGTTGTATTTTTCCAGCAACAACCGGCCGGAAACCAGATGAGCCTGCCAGTACGTCTTATCAGCCTTTAATGCATCGACATCAACGGTATTGACGCAAAAGTCGAAGATCTGTGACGAACTATGCCAACGAGCATATTGCGAGGCTCCCTTGGCAACAAGTACCAGTGATTCCGCGTCCGTCGGTTGGGCTCGGTTATAAAATCTGACGAACCAGCGATACGCCTCATCGGCTTTCTTCAGGTCCCCTTTCTCTGTGTAAAGTTGAGCCTGTATCAGTCGCGCCAGCAGTTGATCCGGATCAAGCTTCAGCGCCTTCGTCACGGCGTCTTCGGCCTCTGGATAGCGGCCCCGGTCAAAATGAAGGCTGGCGAGTTGGGCGAGCAAAACGGCAGAATCTTTGTGATCTTTGATGGCTTCAATCACAATCTCTTCCGCTGCCGATCGTTCGCCTTGAGAGCGCAATGCCTCGCTACGCAGTAATGCGACTCGCACGGGATCCAGGTCGGCGGGATTTTCTTGCAGGAGTTTATCCAAAGTTTCGACCGCTTCACCGTAGCGTCCCTTTTGAAAATGCTCACGGGATTTGGCAAATCGGGCTTCGGTCGATTCGTCGGAAAAAACAGGGACATTGCATGTGATCATCAGCACGATCAACAAGGCAATCATCGAAGGTGACTTCATGTTCAAAACCAGCAGCGAAGGGAGGAACAATCGAACGCCATTGACGCTACTCTAACACACGTGCGGACGCAACATGCCGATTCGTTTCCATTCCATTTGATTGTCACATCGTTTAGCGTAACGGCCCCAATTTTCGAAAGAGAGAACATGTATAGCCAGAAATATCTTGATTCCTTGTCTACCGCACTGAACGGAACCCAATCGTCGATTGGAACAGAACCGGCTGGGGTTGAGGACGCGTTGAACCGAGCCGTTGAAATCATCAAGAACGTTCAAGCTTCGTCAGGAACGCAATTCTTCCTTGGTAACGGCGCGAGTGCTGCGTTTGCCGAGCATATGGCGCTTGACTGGACAAAGAACGGGGGAGTCCGTTCTCAGAATCCATCAAGCTCCGTATTGCTGACGGCGTTAGCAAACGACATTTCATTCCACGACGCCTTCGCGACGTATCTCGATCGATATGCGAGGAAAGGTGACCTCGTCGTGACAATCAGTAGTTCTGGGAACTCAGAAAATATCGTGCGAGCGATCGCAACGGCCCGAAAGATGGAATGCAAAGTCATCACATTGTCCGGCCTGAAACCGGACAACACCAGCCGCAAGCTCGGAGACGTGAATTTCTACGTTCCGGCACGCACATATGGGATTGTTGAGTGTGCTCATCAGGCGTTACTGCACATGATGATCGATGCCTTCATGGGGATCGAAGAATGGGAACGCACGGGATACCAGAATATGAACGTGACTCAATTCCAGTTGTAGTTGCACCAGGGAGGATAACCGTCGCCATAAAGTGATCGGTGTCATCCGCACTGTTCAAACGAAAACAGCCCGACCGCTGATTGATCAGCGATCGGGCCGCGTGAATTGGAATGCTGCCGAAGCCGTTATTGCATTTCTGGGTCCCAGGCACTGGCGACCGGAGTGTCCGGAGCCAGGACGTAGACTTCGACTCGACGATTCTTCTGGCGAGTTGCTTCGGACGAATTCGGCTCGACCGGTTGATGCTGTCCGTAACCCGAAATACCCATTCGGTTTTCGTTGATTCCTGACTTGCGCAACGCTCGCATGACCGACAAGGCTCGGTGAGCTGACAGGCCCATGTTGTCGTGGTGCTTGTCGGCAGTCGATTTCCTCGAGACGGGCTTGTCGTCGGTGTGACCCGAGACGAGTACCTTCAAATTACGCGAGTCGTTCTGATTCATGATCTGAGCGAACTCGTCAAGAATCTGCTTGGCTCGCGGCTGAACTTCGTCGCTACCTGACGAGAACAGCAGATCGTTCGAGAACTTGCTGACTCCCGTTTGCGGGTCGAAGTCGAAATCCGGGTACTTCTTGCGAAGTGCTTCCAGTTGTTTATTGGTACCCGACGACATGGGATTGCTTGGTTTGCTGACCATCAAGGTCCGCATGCGGTTTTCTAATTCACTGTTCGTCGAAGCCAGGTTTCCAAGACGGGCATTCGCCGCGTCCAGGCTTTGCTTCGCCGCCAGGTATTGTTGTTCCAGTGCCGCCTTGTCAGCTGCAAGCTGGGCTGCGGTCCCACCCATCCCATTACGTTCCATCGCCAGGGCTTTATTCTGTTGATAAAGCTGTTGGGCACGCAACTGGCTTTGCTGAAGTGCGTTCCGTGGAGGTCCTTGCATACATCCTATTGGCAAGAGGGCGAACGCCATCAGACCAGTCGACAGGCAGACCCGAAAACGAGACATCGAAAGGCTCCTCGGTTAAGCGCACCGGTACCGAACCGTGAAGTCGATGTCGAACGAAAGCCTCCAATGGAGACGCAACGAAACGCCATCAACGACACGAAGACGCAACGGTCAACGTACGATGAGATTGTGAATTGGATTTTTGAGATTGGATATCGATGGGCGGCTCGCCAGCTGTTCTGTCCGTCGTTCCCGCAACGGACAGGCTGCACGAGCCATTGTCGGCGGATTTATAGCCATGAGTTCAATGGCTGCCAAGAGGAGTATTAAACGAAATCAACTCGTTTGGCGTCTGTTTCTCTCTGGAACCCCGTCACGGCCGGTGCGATTCGGCGGTTTTTGCCGGGGATAAGCTGGTTTTTGCAATTCGGCTGGCAGAATTCAGTGGGTGAATTTCCTGGAAGATGGGTTCTCTCATGAATCCTGCTGATAAAATCACGTATTCTGAATATCGCGATACGTCCTCTTGCGAGTTGCAGAATATTATTTTTGTTTGGTCTTGCGATACATTTCACGGAAGCTTTGTTTGGGCATCGGAGGAAGCTCGCGTTGCTTCCCCCACGCATTCAGCCGGTTGTAGACCATGAATCGAGGAAGTTTCGGCATGACCCAGCGTCCGATTTTTCCTGAAGTCGTGAACAGCCAGGTATTCCCGAGAACAAGTCGAGCGAACTTCATCGATAAGCGTTTGGTCCAAGGCAAATGACCCTTCACCGCGATTTCACGCCGCCACGTGAGCAACTGCGTATGCAGATCGATCTTCACGGGACAAACGTCGCTGCATGACCCACAGAGACTGCAAGCAAATGGAAGGCTGTGGTGCGTGGCAGGGTCTCGCGATGGGGCGAGAATCGAACCAATCGGGCCGGGGATCGTCGTTTCGTAGCTGTGGCCCCCACTTCGCCGATACACGGGGCAGGTATTCATGCACGCCCCGCAGCGAATACAGTTCAATGAGCGGCGGAAATCGGGCGAACCCAGAATGTCACTTCGCCCGTTATCCACCAGGACGATGTGCATTTCGCCACCGCGCATCGGGCCGTGAAAGTGCGAGGAATAAGTCGTGATCGGCTGGCCAGTCGCCGATCGAGCCAAAAGTCGTAAAAAGACCCCCAGATCTTTCGCTCGCGGGATCAGTTTTTCGATTCCCATACAGGCAATATGAACTTTGGGAAGAGACACACCCAGGTCCGCATTTCCCTCATTCGTGCAGACCACAAAGCCGCCCGTTTCGGCAATGGCAAAATTGACGCCAGTGATTCCTACATCGGCGTTCAGGAATTTACGCCGCAGTTCATCGCGAGCCGCATTAACAAGGTATGGCGGATCCGTTGCCCCGGCATCAGTTCCCAGATGTTTATGGAACAAATCACCGATTTCTTCGCGTTTGATATGTATCGCGGGCATCACGATATGCGACGGTGGTTCATTGCGAAGCTGAACGATCCATTCTCCAAGATCGGTATCGACAACTTCAATCTCATTTCGTTCGAGAAACGGGTTGAGGTGACATTCTTCGGTGAGCATTGATTTGCTCTTCACGACTTTTTTGGCACCGTGTTTCTGGATGATGTCGAGCACGATTTGATTGTGCTCGGCCGGCGTCCTCGCCCAATGCACTGTTGCACCCAGTCTGGTGGCGTTTCGCTCAAACTCCTCCAGGTAATCAGCCAATCTCGACATGGTATGCAGTTTGATCCCTGACGCACGCTCACGAAGCTCTTCCCATTCGGGCAGAGTCGAAGCCGCTTTATCGCGTTTGGATCGTATAAACCACAATGATTGATCATGCCAATGCGCACGGGCGTCGTCTGACACGAATGTGGCCGCATTGTCTGAGTGTTCGTGATGGACAGCGGTTTGAGTCATAATTAGTCGCTGGTTTGAAGTATGGTAGCGAGAGCGGAAGACTTCCATTCAGGCTTCCTGGCGAGCGAGGGACCTTGACCGACAGATTCTTAAACGAAGGCAAAAGGGGTCCGCAGCCGGCCGCCAGAATGCATTGACACATCTTCCAATTGAGTATAGGCCCTACTTCGGTGTTTCGACCAGTCGCAGGTTACGGAACGCCAGGTCGGTCGTTGGATCGTGGCCTTGCAGACTGAGATGTCCGGCAGCGACACGACGACCTTCCCGTGGGTTTTCGTTCTCAGGACGTTCATCTGTCCAGTCGACAACTTGAGTTCCGTCAACCCATGTCGAAAGGTGAGTGCCATCGGCAACCAACGTCGCGGTCAACCACGTTCGGTCGTCCGATATGACACTTCTGGCCGAAACGCGTTTAAAAATTGCCCCCGTACCATGGTCGTCAGGTTTTGTTCGGTCGCCGTTTTTAAATCCATTGTGAATCTGAAATTCGTAGCCATGGGAAGGGGCTTCCTCTGTTCCCTTCATCGCTCTAAAGAAGATTCCACTATTCAGCTTGTCGCCGTTCGTGATGGCGTCGAACTGAAGAACAAAGTTTCCAGCCTTGGCATCTGTTTCCAAAAAACCACGCCCGTTGGTGACGTGAATCGTTCCCTCTTTGACGACAAACTTGCTCTTCGAGCCTGGTACTTCGTGCCATCCATTGAGCGTTTTGCCATCGAACAACGGTTTGGTGCCAAGCGGCTTGAGATACACATTCCGGAACTCGATTTTCCCGCCATTCATCTGCAATCCGATATGACCGGTCGAGAGCGGATTGGTCGTCGTGTCAGAGTATTCCAGAACCTGTTCCCCATCAAACTTCACGACGATTTGAGAGCCCGCGACACGGACGTGGTACGAGTGCCAGTCGCCATCGCCGAGCACCTGTTTCGTCGGATTCGCTCGCCCGACGAGACTTGCTGTGGCAAAGGATGGCCGTGAGTCACACATATTCAATTCATAACAATCGACGGCAGGGTTTGTCGGATTCATCGGGGTGCGCAGAAAAATGCCGCTGTTGCCCCCCTTCTCGACACGGTAATCGCATCGCAGTTCGTAATCGGCAAATCGAGTGGTGGTGACGAGCAACCCCTGATTGGCCGCGTCCCCGCTGTCAGCAGTAATCACTCCATTTTTTACGGACCAGCCAAGTTTGTTGTTGGACTTCCAGCCGAACAGGGTTTGACCATCGAACAGGCGAATCCAGCCCTCGGAAATCTCTTCGCGAGTCAGCCAGTTTGATCCGTCCGCTGGCTTCGTCCGAAAGTCCAGGTTCGGGCCACTCCGTTCGTTTGTCTTGATGGCATCGACCTTCGGTATCGATTTTTCCGTTTTGGCTTTGCCGGTATCAGATTTTTGCGGCTGCTTGGCTTGGGACAGCAGGGGCGAATTCTTTTCCTGCGATATACAGAATTCGCAACACAAAAGCGTTAACACAAGCACCGACGAGACAGTCAGACGATTCATGGACGGGACTCCGCGCAAATCCGTAGGGTTGTCGAAATCAATTCGGATGTTGAAGTGACATCACGACCTGTGTGAACTAGGACACATGATTTGATTGATCACCCCGATTGAAAAATCGGAGTCTATCAAGCCGCTTTTGCTGAGCGACAAACCGCACGTCCCACGTCTCTGCAACAGTTCTGTTTTAGCGTTGAGCGAACTTTCCCGCCAATGCGTCGTGCTCAATTTCCAACAACTTTTTCAGTCGCCTGACGTGACGCTCTTCGTTGGTGAAGTTCGCGTTGACAAATGCGCGGACGAGTTCCGCAGCAACTTCTTCACCGATGATCCGGGCTCCCAGGCAAAGCACGTTCATGTCATCGTGCTCGACCCCCTGATGTGCCGAATAGATATCGTGACAGACCCCGGCTCGAATTCCAGGAATTTTGTTTGCCGCGACGCTGATCCCGACGCCACTACCGCAGACAAGAATCCCTCGTTCGGCATGTCGAGCGAGGATGGTTTCCCCGACTTTCCTCGCAAAATCGGGATAGTCCACAGAGCAGTTTGAATCAGTACCGCAATCAACAATTTCGTGGCCTGCCGCCTGTACCACAGCGGCGACCCGTTGCTTCAATGGGAAGCCGCCATGATCACATCCGAGAGCAATTCGCATAATGGGTTGGCCAGATTCTTCGATGAGAAATCGATCACAAGTTATGGAAGGTCGCTTTTGCCCATCAGATATTTGTCACATTCGCGAGCAGCACCTCGTCCCTCGTTGATCGCCCATACGATCAGGCTTTGGCCGCGACGGCAGTCACCAGCTGCAAACACCCCGGGGACATTCGTGTTAAAGTTCCCGTGAGTTGCCTCATAATTCGAGCGACCATCGAGCTTCACACCAAGCTGTTCGGCGACCGGGGATTCCGGGCCAAGAAAGCCAAGTGCAAGGAATACGAGATCGGCCGGAATCTCTTGTTCTGTTCCCGGAATGATTTTGAACGGCGGGGCGGGTTCGGCCTTCGCAATCTTGAGCGCTCGAACCTCACCCTTGTCATTTCCCAGGAATTCGACGGTGGTCGTGCTGAAAAGCCTTGGATCGTTACCAAATAGCGCTTCGACTTCGGCATGTCCATAGTCGACGCGGAAGATTCGCGGCCACTGTGGCCAGGGATTGTTCGTGGCTCGCGAAGTTGGTGGCTCCGGGACAATTTCCAGGTTGATGACCCCTTTACAACCGTGTCGCATCGAGGTGCCAATACAGTCGTTGCCGGTATCTCCACCACCGATCACCACAACATGTTTGTCTTTGGCGTTGATGTAACGGGAGTCAGACAACTGTGAATCAAGCAGGCTCTTCGTGTTTTTGTAGAGGAACTCCATCGCCATGTGGATTCCCTTCAGCTCTCGTCCAGGAATCGGAAGGTCACGTGGCTTGGTTGCCCCCGTACACAGCACGATCGCGTCATACTGTTCCCGCAAATCCATCGGGCTGATATCGCGCCCAATCTCTGTGCTGGGTTGAAACTTGACCCCTTCGGTTGCCAGCAGATCGATACGCCGCTGGACAACGTGCTTTTCCAGCTTCATATTGGGGATCCCGTACATCAGCAGTCCGCCGATTCGATCAGCCCGTTCGAAAACGGTGACTTCGTGCCCGACGCTGTTCAACTGCGCGGCGGCGGCCAAGCCGGCCGGTCCTGAGCCAACAATGGCAACACGCTTACCGGTTCGCGTCTGCGGAGGGTTTGGTTGCACCCACCCCTGATCAAATCCGTGATCAATGATCGAGCATTCGATGTTTTTGATCGTGACTGCCGGCTTGGTAATCCCCAGCACACACGAACCTTCACACGGAGCCGGACAGACTCGACCAGTGAATTCAGGAAAATTGTTCGTCTTGTGCAGTCGGTCAAGGGCTTCACGCCAATGACCACGATACACAAGATCGTTCCACTCTGGAATCAGGTTGTTGACGGGGCAACCTGCTGCCATTCCGGCCATGAGTGAACCGGTATGACAGAACGGAACTCCACAATCCATGCACCGGGCACCCTGAGTGCGCAGTTCCGAATCGGGCATGTGCTCGTGGAATTCGTTCCAATTGAGAATCCGCAGTCGCGGATCCGTCTCATTTGGTGTCTGACGCTGAAACTCTTTAAAACCTGTCGGCTTGCCCATTTGAATACCAAAGACTTAAAAACACGGAATAAACACTAATATCTTCAGAGCGCGTTTCGCTCATGCTCAAGTATCGGAAAGTGACAGGTTTTAAGCCTTCAGTTTTTCCTTTTCCTTTTGCTGTTCGGCCAAAGCTCGCTTGTAGTCGATTGGCATCACTTTCACGAAGCGTGGCAGTTCTTCGTCCCAGTTTTGGAGGATTCCTTCTGCGACCGTTGATCCCGTATGTTTGTAATGCTTCGCGATCAACTCTTTCAGTTCAGAAATGTCCTGGGCATTTTCCATTTTTTCCAGTGCCACCATTTCCAGGTTGCAGTTGGAGAGTAACTGGCCCCCTCGGTCGTAGACATACGCAATTCCGCCGGACATTCCCGCCGCAAAATTGCGACCCGTCGCTCCGAGAATGACAGCCCGGCCGCCTGTCATATATTCGCAACCGTGGTCTCCGACCCCTTCGACAACACAGGATGCTCCGGAATTTCTCACACAGAATCGTTCCGCGGCACGTCCACGGAAGAAGGCTTCGCCTTCTGTCGCTCCGTACAAGGCCACGTTTCCGATAATGATGTTTTCCTCGGGCTTAAACTTTGAAGCCGCTGGCGGATAAACGATGATCCGACCGCCGCTGAGTCCCTTCCCGACGAAATCGTTCGCATCCCCTTCAACTTCAATCGTGATCCCGGAAACCAGCCATCCACCCAGTGTTTGACCGGCTGAACCCTTGCAGCGGATGTGGATCGTGTTATCGGGCAATCCATGTTCGCCCCACTTCTTCGAAACTTCATGGCTGAGAATTGTTCCCAGGGCGCGATCGATGTTCTGAACTTCGATATTCAGACGCGTCGGCTTTTTATGCTGGATTGCATCCTGTGATTCACGAATCAGTTCATTATCGATCTGCAGTTCAATGCCGTGCTTTTGCTTGATCGTGCAGTAAGTCTGGACATTGGCATGCGGCTTGGTGGCTGGCGTCAGGATCTTGGTCAGATCAAGGTGCTTCAGCTTCCAGTGGTTGATCGAATTGTCGTATTCCAGAACTTCGCTATGACCAACCATCTCGTCAATCGAGCGGAATCCAAGCGAGGCCATGATCTCGCGTGCTTCTTCCGCCACCATGAACAGGTAGTTGATGACGTGTTCTGGCTTTCCGGCGAACATCTTTCGAAGTTCAACGTCTTGCGTTGCCACACCGACTGGGCAGGTATTCAAATGGCATTTTCGCATCATGATGCAGCCGAGAGTAATCAGCGGCGCCGTTGCGAATCCGAATTCCTCGGCACCAAGAAGGCAAGCGATGACAACGTCACGGCCTGTCTTCAGTTGGCCATCTGTTTCCAGGCGAACCCGGCTGCGCAAATCGTTCAGCACAAGCGTCTGATGGGTTTCCGCAATTCCCAGTTCCCACGGCATCCCCGCATGCTTGATGCTGGTCAGCGGCGACGCACCCGTTCCGCCCGAATCACCAGAGATCAAAATCTTGTCAGCATGTCCTTTCGCCACACCAGCCGCGACTGTACCGACACCAACTTCCGAAACCAGCTTCACGCTGATGCGTGCCGAGGGATTCGAATTCTTCAGGTCGAAAATCAGCTGAGACAAATCTTCGATCGAGTAAATATCATGATGCGGGGGCGGACTGATCAGCCCAACGCCCGGTGTCGAATGGCGTGTCGCCGCGATAATCTTGTCGACCTTAAAGCCGGGAAGTTCCCCTCCCTCACCAGGCTTGGCACCTTGTGAAACCTTGATCTGAAGTTCGTCAGCATTCGTCAGATACCAGCTCGTCACACCAAATCGACCGGATGCGACCTGCTTAATGGCCGATCGTTTTGAATCGCCATTCGACTCCGGCTGGAATCGTTTGTAGTCCTCGCCCCCTTCACCGGTGTTACTCTTGCCACCGATCCGGTTCATGGCAATGGCCAGGGTTTCGTGGGCTTCTGCCGAAATCGAACCGTAGCTCATGGCTCCCGTACAGAAACGACGAACGATCGATGCAACTGAATCGACTTCTTCCAAAGGAACAGGCGTCAGTCCCGACTTGAACTTAAGCATCCCGCGCAAATGACATTCGCGCGTTGTTTGCTCGTTCACCATCTTGGAAAATTCTTTATAGGCAGCTTTATCACCCTGTCGGGCAGCCTTCTGGATATTCGCGATATTGTGCGGATTCCAGGCATGCTTCTCACCCGATGACCGCCAGGCGAACAGCCCGAAGTTTGGCAGCACAGGAAGGTTGTTCTTGTCACGTGTCGGATACCCGATTTCATGACGTCGGAAGGCCTCCTCACCGAGGATTTCAAAGCCGACACCGCTGATGCGACTGGCTGTTCCTCGGAAACACTTCTTCATCACTTCTTCGCTGATTCCGACTGCCTCGAAGATCTGGGCTCCCTTATAGCTGGCCAGGGTGGAAATCCCCATCTTTGCCATCACCTTGAGAATACCCTGCTTTGTGGCCTTTCGGTAAGCCGCCGTGATTTGTTCGTGCGTCCATTCGCCAGCAAGTTCGCCATCGTCCTGCAATTGCCACAGGGCTTCGAAGGCCATATAGGGATTGATCGCGTCGGCACCATATCCGGTCAACAGGCAGAAGTGATGCACCTCGCGAGCTTCGCCCGTTTCGACGACGATCCCCAGTCGAGTTCGTTCTTCGTTGCGAACGAGGTGATGATGAACTGCTCCTGTCGCCAGCAGCGCACTGACCGGTAATCGATGAGCGCTGGCGAGTCGATCAGACAGAATGATCAGGCTGAATCCGTCGACGATCGCCTGGCGGGCTTCTCCACAGATTCGGTCAAGAGCCCATTTCAGGCCGGCTGAACCCTGTGATTTCGGATATGTGATATCGATCGTCTTGGTTTTCCAGTCGCGATAGTTCAAATGCTTGATCGCGGCCAGTTCTTCGTTCGTCAAGATCGGGTGTGGAATGGCAAGCCGATGACATTGAGCTTCTGTCGTATCAAGCAGGTTCCCTTCAGGGCCGATGTAACATTCCAGCGACATGATGACTTCTTCCCGCGTACTGTCGATGGCGGGATTCGTCACCTGAGCGAACAGTTGCTTGAAATAGTCATAGATCAATCGTGGTTGGTCGCTCATGCATGCCAGTGCCGAGTCATCGCCCATCGACCCGATCGGGTCTTTCTTGGTGGTGATCATCGGGACGAGCATGAACTGCAATGTTTCGGTTGTATAACCGAATGACTGCATGTGCGCGAGCAACTCTTCGCCAACCATCCGGTGCGGCGGTTCGGCAGCGGGTAGCTCACGAAGCTGCAGGCGCTGCCGTCGCAGCCAGTCGTTATAGGGCCTTCGGTTCGAGAAATCCTTCTTCAATTCTTCGTCAGGGATCAATCGGCCCTGCTTGAAGTCAACGAGGAACATCTTGCCTGGCTGCAGGCGTCCCTTGATCTTGACGTTCGCTGGATCGATGTCGAGCACGCCCACTTCGCTGGCCATGATGACGCGATCATCGTGCGTGACATAGTAGCGGCTGGGGCGCAGACCGTTCCGGTCCAGTGTTGCTCCAATCACATTCCCATCGGTAAAGGAAATCGAGGCGGGGCCGTCCCATGGTTCCTGAAGCGCCGAGTGATACTCGTAAAAGGCTCGTTTGTCCTCGGGCATGGTGTCATGATTCTGCCACGCCTCGGGGACCATCATCATCACCGCTTCGGGCAAGCTGCGTCCGGCCATGACCAGAGTTTCCAGCGCATTGTCGAAATTTCCCGAGTCGGAACAATGCGGCTCGATCAGCGGGAATAGCTTGCTCAGGTCATCCTTGAACAAATCGCTCTTCATCATCCCCTGCCGAGCGAACATCCAGTTGCCGTTGCCCCGAACGGTATTGATTTCTCCGTTATGGGCAATGTATCGCTGAGGGTGTGCTCGGTCCCAGCTGGGGAAAGTGTTTGTGGAAAATCGGCTGTGTACCATGGCCAGGTGAGAAACGTACTCGGGATCTTGAAGATCGTTGAAGAACGCCGACACTTGTTCGGACGTGAGCATCCCCTTGTAGATCAAAACTTTTGATGACAACGAGCAAATATAAAACTTGAGCGCCTGAGGAAGATTTCCTTCGCGAATCGCATGGCTGGCGCGTTTACGAATGACAAACAATTGTCGTTCAAACGCATCTTGATCCAATCCCGGTTTGGAGGCGACGAACAATTGCTCGAATGCCGGCATAGCGGCACGAGCTGACGGGCCGATGTCCGCTCCGTCAGGATCGTGAGGAACGTCTCTCCAGCCGATCAGGGTCTGACCTTGCTCGATGATAAGTCGCTCGACCGTCTCTTTCGCGGTCTTTCGTTGCGCAGGATCTGTCGGCAGAAAGACGACGCCCAAGCCGTAACTACCAGGAGCCGGCAAGGTCTTCTTCAAATCTCGCTGGACAATCTTCGCGATGAAGTCATGAGGAATGGCCGTCAGAATCCCCGCGCCGTCACCGGTGTTCACTTCACATCCACACGCGCCTCGATGCGCCATGTGTTTGAGCATTCGCAAGGCGTCAACAACAATTTGACGCGACTTTTCGCCCTTGATATGCGCGACGAATCCGACGCCGCACGAATCGTGCTCGTTCGCAGGGTCGTAAAGGCCTTGTGGTTTTGGCGTACCGTCGGAAAAAAACAGTTCCGGCTGACGTGTAAAAAGTGGATCGGTCATGTCAAGTTTTTCTAACGAGGAATCGATGATGAAGAGGCTATGTGGGGTTCGACCGAATGATTTGAATTATCCAAATCATTCGGTCCGTTTGAGCGGGAAAACGTTTCGGGGTCTTGATGTAACAGTTCGAGAAATCGAGTAATCGCCGTTGTAAATGGCTTTGTTCGTCGGTAGACGATGTCGAGTCGACGGACCCAATCGACATCTTCCAGTTCGATCGCGACGAGTGAGCCGTAGTCAATTTCACGGCGAACGGTTGGTATCGGAAGCAAACCGACGCCGGAACCGACTTCCACGGCTCGCTTAATGTTTTCAATATTATCAAAGGCGTGAACGACATTGACCGAGACTTTGGCCTGCTTCAGCCAGCGATCAATCTCTTGCCGCATTCTGAGTTCTGACGTGAATCCAACAAGTGATTCGCCGTCCAGCTCCGAGGCTCGAATGCTGGTTTGGGATGCGAGTCGATGTTGCGGTGCGACGACGACGACAATCTTCTGATCCTGCCATGTCTCGTAAACCAGATCCGCCCGCCGAGGCGCAAATGACATAAGCCCCAGGTCGACGGTCTCATTTTCAACGCTCGACAGTACTTCCGCTGGATGCACGTATTGCAGGTCAAGAGCCGCGTCAGGATAGAGACGCTCGAACTCTTTAACGTAGCAATCCATTTGCAGAAGACCGACGGAATAAATCGATGCAACCCGCACAGGGCCGACAACTTTGTCCCGTCGCTGCAGGATTCGATCTTCCAGTCGACGATAACCGTCGATGAGCTCGCGGCATCCGTCAAAATAGATTCGGCCTTCGGGCGTCAGTTGCAGCGGACGAATGGCTCGGTTCAGCAGGTCGCAGCCCAGATGCTCTTCCAGTGACTTGATCGTTTCGCTGGCGGCAGGCTGCGAAACCCCATACGCCTTCGCTCCCTTGGAAAAACTTCCCTGGTGCGCTACTTCACAAAACAATTCGAGATCGCGAAGGTTCATGGACTTCACGCCTACGTTATCAGTAGGCGAAATAAGTTGGGGTGACAAGTATCGGAATTGCCGATGCGGGATAATATCGAGCATCCGGAATGATCGTCAACGAAGCGAGCCGTTTTTTCCACGTTTTTTCGGCGATTGGCAGGCTGTAACAGCAATGACAGTCCAGCTTTTTGGAAAAACTAGGGTACAGAAAGTGACCATCGTTTCAGAAATGATCGCAGTAGGGGCACTGCGCGCAAGCAAACGGGTGTGCGAGGTTCACGCCGAGCCGCGAAGAAGGTAAACGCTTCGCTCGCACCGATTGCAGAAACCGATAATCAAAGACGAAGAGAGATTGGAACACTAATCAGCACTCATCTTCGCTAATCAGAAAATTCAAATTTCGGCAGCTCGTCATTTCATGAACAGCATGGCTGCGGCGACGGCGAGTTCATCACAACGCTCGTTTTCGGGGTGGCCGGTATGGCCGCGAACCAGCGTGAACCGAACTTGATGCCGGGTCAACAGTTCGTCCAACTGCTGCCAAAGCTCAACATTTTTAACGGGTTTCCAGGAGGTCCCTTCCTTCCGACGCCAACCGTTCCGCTTCCAGCCGGGCATCCATTCGGAACAGCCTTTGGCGACGTAAGTGCTGTCTGTAAGGACTTCTACGTCGGAACGAGCCTTCAGTGCCGCCAAACCAGAAATAACGGCTTGTAGCTCCATCTGGTTATTGGTGGTCAGGGGAACTCCGCCCGAAATCTCTTTTTCAGATCCCGATGCGGGATGACGCAGGATGCAGCCCCATCCACCAGGTCCAGGATTACCCCGGCACGCTCCATCGGAAAAAATCCGCACGAACGGTAAAGGAGCGGCATCAGTGGATTGGGCCGACATACGAAACGCTACTGCCGAGAATTCTTGGTTTAAACGGAGGTCGGGCAGCTATCAGTCCACGTACGATTAACGTTCACGGAATACGATGCGACCGCGGTTCAAATCGTAGGGGGAAACTTCGACGACAACATGGTCGCCCGGCACAATACGGATGAAGTTCTTGCGCATCTTCCCAGCAACGTGAGCCATCACCATGTGACCGGTCTTGAGCTTCACGCGAAACTGCGTGTTTGCCAATGCTTCGACAACATCGCCTTCAACTTCGATGGCCTCTTCTTTGGCCATAAACCAAAACCTCCAACAGTCGTTTATTAATCGCGGCAATCCATTTCGCCGCTCATGAGAGAAGTGATGATTGTAGCGGTTTCATCATTGAAATACCACAGCGTCTACCCAGTTCGACAGCTCAACCAGGGATTTTTGACAGTAATCGACGGCAGAAAGTCGAAGCCACTCGTCTTCGGGCGGGCAGTTCTCCCGCCGATCCGTTACGTCCCAGAACTTCACGACTTCGACCGCAGAGCAATTTCGTGTCCATCGCACTCCTCGCCCATAAGTCTCACTGTGTTCCCACAGGACGTATAAGTCCCATTCCGCTCCGAATAATGACCCGCTGCGGCTTCGGCCCGAAGTCCGCGAAAAAAAGTTGGCCAAGTTGACAAAGTTGACCAAGTTCCATGTTTCATAGACTTTTTGAAGAGTTGAACTTGGTCAACTTTGCCAACTTGGTCATTCTCTTCACCTTCTTCACTTCGTTGCCTTCTGTTCAAGAATCGTCTCCACCATTCTGCCATAATCCCACCTCCAGGAGATTTGGTGTCACAGTTCGATCAAGTTCGATCGACTTCGACGATTCCTCGTAATTCATAGGGTTTGTCACGTTTTTTTCACCGTGTACGAGTTTGATCGAGTTCGATCGAGTTCGATCGAGTTCGAATCCCATCGTCCCTCACAGGCGAGCCGGGCGGTGTAGACGCTCGGATTCTTCTTAAATTGTCTACTTACTACTTTCCGAAATCTATTCTCTCGCCGTTTCGGCGCCGCCCGCGGACTCTTCGTTCTCATCCGATTGGCAGTAATTCCGCCCCAGCTAAACTTGATCGAAAAGTTCGCGCGAGTTCGACGCAGTTCGAATTTCTCCGTTACTTATGTGCGAGTGGTCTCGCGACCTCGCGCAGCCCCGACCGCAACGTCAGGACAAGCAACGAACCGCTGCTGATCGCCCAGCGCCTCAAGTTAACGCCGGGATGACCCGCATATAGTTTCTTCCAGGATGTCAAAGATCGATTGTCGTCGTCAGGTTGTGGCAACCGGAAATTCAGGTAAACCGAGGATGTGAATCCTCGGGTTCTTCGTCCTTCTACGTACTCAAAACAACTCTCTAGCCGCTTCGGCTCGCCGCGCCTCAAAGAGAGCCGATGATTCGAAGCAACGGACGAAATATGGGTCTTCATTTTTATAAAAAGCGCGACATAAAAATACAATAATTAAAAAAATGTGTCAATAAAAAAATAAAAATACTTTCTTAACAATTGGAAGGTGCTCATCGAAGATCATAGTGTAGCGGCCAGGGGCGTCAAACTCTGGGTAGGTTCCCGAGGTCCCCGAAGCTGTCAAAAGGAAAAAGCAGCACGTTCCCGTGCGGCTTTCTAAGATTGCTAATGAACCTGGATCGCGAGCTGTTAAAGCTGACAATCAAACGGCAGCTTGACCTCGGCGAAGAGATCGAACGTCCAAACCAATTGCACCGAGACTCACAAACGCGAACGTCGATAGTTCTGAAGCCGTTGAAGCTGGTGCTAGTGATACGTAACGGTCACAGTGTCGGTGGTCCTCGAGGTCTCCGATGAGGCAAAATTAACAATGGGGTCGGCCGTCACGACTGAAAAACTGCTCGCGGAGTCTCTCCCGGGCGGACTGCGGCCACCAACTCAAGGGAGCCATTGTATGGCCGCGACCTTTGAGATTCTCACGCCCTTGTCGCAGACTCCAAAGAGGCTTCGCATTAGACCAAAGTACCTGTCATCGCTTCGCGTGATGAGCATTGTTCGCGAACCTGCCAAATCACAATTCGCACGTTCTCAACTCAGAAATTCAAACGGAATGTCTGTCCGGATGCGTCGGCAACATTTGAATCGTTTCCGACGCATGCTCGTCACGCGGAGCGATGATGGCTACTCTGGAAGAAGCCCTGAAACTTGACTCAATGAGTCAATTTTCAGGCCCGAAGAAGTCCAAATCCGTGGCGCCCTTTTCTTTTGCAGCGACAAAAGCCGTACCGCCGGCGTTGGTGCTCCGCCTGGGGGGATTACCGCTGGCTTCTCCAGCGCCAGCAGCGTCCGCCATGTGGGCGACGCTGCTAGCGTCGGTCCCGTAACGTACAACAAACATCGATAAAGAAGTCGAAACAACTTTACTTGCCGTTCTCGGCTTCAAAGTTCTTCAGGAATGCGATCAACGCATCAACGCCCGCTTCGGGAAATGCGTTGTAAATGCTGGCTCGCATTCCGCCGACGCTGCGATGTCCTTTCAGCCCATCGAAACCGGCTTTTGTCGCTTCGGAGCAGAATTTGGCATCCAGGTCGGCATCGCCCGTCACGAAGGTCACGTTCATTTGCGAGCGGCTTCCGATTGCGGCGGTGGCTTTGAAGAGCTTGCTCTGATCGAGGTATGAATAAAGCTTCCCTGCCTTTCGCTGGTTTCGTTCGCCGACGGCGGTCAGGCCACCGTCCTTCTTGATCCATTTCAGGACCAGGCCGACGAGATAAATCGCGAACGTCGGAGGGGTGTTATACATCGACTCGTTTTTGGCGTGAGTCCGGTATTGAAGCATTGTCGGGAGGTTTTTCGCACCTCGTTCAATCAGTTCGTCGCGGATCAGGAGCAGCGTCACGCCTGAGGGGCCAAGATTTTTCTGGGCACCAGCGTAAATCAGAGCGTGCTTTGACACGTCAATCGGCCGCGAATAGATATCGCTGCTCGCGTCGCAGATCAGGTCGACACCGGCGGGAACGGGTGGCAGGCCAGGCCATTGAGTTCCGAAAATCGTGTTGTTAGATGTGTAATGAGCGTAGACTGGCTTGGCGCTGAACGAACTCGTCGCCGGGATGTAGGAAAAATTCTTATCCTGGCTGGAACAGGCAATATGCGTTTTCCCAAATCGCCGCGCTTCTTCCTCAGCCTTTTCTGACCAGGCACCGGTGACGAGATAATCAGCGGTCTGATCTGCGGAAAGAAAGTTCATGGGGATCTGGAAGAATTGCGTTGAGGCCCCCCCCTGCAGGAACAGGACCTTGTACCCGGCAGGAACTCCGCCCACTTCACGAACGAGTGCTTCAGTTTCTTCGTAGACGGCCAGAAAGGCCTTGCCCCTGTGCGAATGTTCAAGGATGCCGATTCCGGTCTTGCCAAGGGACAAAAGATTCTCGCGAGCCTCTTCCAAAACAGATTCGGGGAGTACTGCGGGGCCTGCTGAGAAATTCCAAATTCGCTGAGTCATTCCGAACGATCCCTTGTCAATTACGTCAATTCCAAACAATTCAAAGCAGAATTCCGACGGTCGTATCTCCGAAAGTCCTGCCAAAAGGCCGCTGGTCGAGAAAGATTTGTCGCTCGAGCCGAACGGGACAGAATCTTAACTCGAAGATCGAGCTGAAATATAGTCGCCCGGACAGCAGTTTCCACGGAACAAGACGATTTTCAGGCAAATTCCGCAGAGTCGGGAATTCGCCTAGATTGAAGCCAGCAGGACTCTTTTGGAAACGACTTGAAAATGCGATCAAACTGTTCGCGGAACGACTCACCGTCCAGCACCCCGCATCCCGAAGTATGCCTAAAGTGACTTAAAAGTCGGAAAGCTATATAGCCAAACGATGGCCACAGGTTACGATTACCGCTAGAAGTTTTGATATCGCCTTTTTCCGTCGACGTTTGCGTTTGCTTCCGAGAGGAGCTGCCTTCATGTTTCGCGCCATTCGTATTGGTATCGTTGTTCTTCTCGGATCGTCGCTCATCGGTCAACCGTTCGTTTACGGCAATGGCCACGGTGGTGGTGGCGGTCATGGCGGCGGTGGTGGTCACATGGGTGGCGGCCATATGGGCGGCGGATTTGGTGGCGGCCATATGGGCGGCGGATTTGGTGGCGGCCACATGGGTGGTGGTGGCTTCAGTGGCGGCCACATGGGTGGCGGTGGATTTAGCGGAGGCCATATCGGAGGAGGTGGCTTCAGCGGCGGTCACATCGGTGGAAGCCATATAGGTGGGTTCAACGGGGGCGGCGTTCACTACGGCGGAGCTATGCCATCGCACAACGTCTACCAGGGGGGGCACTTCGGCGGCGGTAATGTAATTCAGCATAACCCCGGCTACGGACTTCATCAGGGGATCAACCACTCAAACGGTGTCATCCAGCACAATACCGGGATTCAGCACAATTCTGGAATAATCCAGCATAATTCTGGGGCGACCGGACTCCAGCACAACGCAATTCGGTCAGGTACCACTCAACATCTCGGTACCCAGCACCTTGGCACACAGGGGCTTGGGTCACAACATCTCGGTAATCAGACTCATCTTGGCACCCAGCATCAGAATCAGGCAACGTTCTATCAACATCACGGCTTGAATCAGGGCGCGGGATCAACGATCAACCATGCGGGAACGAATCATAGTTTGAACGGAGTCAATCATTCCGCTCACCAGGGTTCGCAGTTTCTTTCTAATCACACTGGACACACGGGCGCTGGACTTCATAACGCTGTCGGGGCAACAAACCATGTGAATTCGGTACACGCGGCAAACCTGTCGAACCATCATTTTCTGGCCAATCACCATGCGGGGACTTCGGTCACCGCCGCGCATGCAGGTAATTTTCTGCATGGTCAGGGAAATCAACTGCACAATACCGGTTTCAACCACGGAAACTTTAATTACAACCACAACCATATTGGAAATTGGAACAACGGGCACTGGAATAACGGCCACTGGAACAACGGAAATTGGCATAACGGAAACTGGCATAACGGAAACTGGAATCACTGGAACAACAACCGATTCTGGGGTGGTGGTTTCGGGGGTTTCGGTTTTGGTGGTTTCTGGCCGTGGTACGGCGGTTTCTGGCCTTACTATGGGTATGGTTGGGGTTGGGGTCCTGGACTCGGTTTCGGGTTGGGATACGGACTTGGCTATGGCCTCGGTTACGGCGGTCTGGGCTATTACGGCGGCTATGGCTTGGGCTACTACGGCCTGAATGGTTTCGGCTGGGGCTACGGACTGAACAGTCTCGGGTTCGGGTATGGTTTGAACAACGCCTATTCAAGCTGGGGCTGTTTCGCTTACCAGCCAAGTTGTGCCTTCCAACCCATCACCTACGGCTACGCCAGTGCGATGCCAGGGTATGCCGGATATAGCGGTCTTGGTATCGGTTCAAACGCGATTGCCTATGCCCCGATGTCTCAGTTGAGTGCACTAGGAGTTGCAACAGCCACCGACGCCCCTCCTGCAGTTCCTCCAACAAACGCGACTCCCCCGAACCCAGACAAGACTTCTGGCGCCGACAGTGGACTGCCAACCGCCGAAGAGTTCGCTCAAATCGGTGAATCCGCGTTCAAGAGCCGTGATTACAAGGGAGCTGTTCGAGCCTGGCGGCATGGCCTGGTTGACGATCCTCAAAACGGCGTCTTGATCCTGATGCTGGCTCAAGGGTTGTTTGCGACGGAAAACTTCAGCGAATCAGCCGGTGCCGTTCAGGCCGCGATGCAAACGCTGCCTCAAGAGAAATGGGACGTCGTCGTCAAAAACTTCCGCGATTTGTACGGCAAGGGTGAAGATTACACGTCTCAAGTTCGCGCACTCGAAAAAGCAGCACGAGCAAAGACGGATGACCCAGCACTAAGGTTCTTGCTAGGTTATCACTACGGCTTCCTGGGCTATCCCGCCGAAGCGGTAAAGCAGCTTGAGAAATGCCTCAGCCTGGCACCACAAGACGAAGTCTCACGTAAGTTGCTTCGAGTCTTCGACGACAAGCTGCCCAAGAAAGACGAACTTCCAGGTCCTGGCGAACCACCAGAAACAAGAAAGCCACCTGTCCCGGCGCCCAACGATGTCGTACCACCGCCAGCACTCAATGCTGAGCCCTCAAACGCCGGCTTGACCGGTAAGCAAGGCGAAGAAACAGTCCCCGCCCGAGGCGACAAAGAACCGAAGTAATTTCGCCGACGACTTCAGAGTCACACTCCAACGAAACCCCACCGCCCCCCGTGGCGGTGGTTAACGGGCCTTTGCTCTAGCACGCGAATATTCATCGTCATGATGTAGCACAGATTCCGAAGCCACGGTATTGGACTTCTTCGGGTCCGAAACTTGACTCAATGAGTCAAGTTTCAGGACTTCTTCCAAAGTAGCCATCATCGCTCCGCGTGATGAGCATGCGTCGGAAATGATTCAAACGTTGCCGATGCATCGGGACAGATATTCCGTTTGAATTTCTGATTAAAGACCATGCCGATTGGAATTTGAGAGGTTCTCGAACAATGCTGCATCACGTAGAGCGATGATGGCTACTTTGTTCTGAGGCGAAGCTACTCTGGAGTCTTCTCCAATGCCGTGGTTTCGTTTTGTGAACGAAGAGCACTGCTTGACCGATTACGGTCAAACAGTGGTACAAGTCTTTCGCAATGTCGGACTTTCGCAAGTTGCGAGCAACGATCGATGAGTGATCGGTTTCAGGTTGACCATTCCAAAACCCCGAATGGGGGTGGTCCTATGACAGCCCAGGCCATCGGCCTCAGTTTTACCCACATCTTGGTGCGATTGAATCGGCACCCCTTGTGCAAAGCAGGAGTAAATCGAGGCCGTTCCAAATCGTTTGCCATCCAGGCTCTCCATCGCATTTGCGACCCATGAACCCACCAAGACTCGCC
>CAIOKO010000053.1 GCA_903858935.1 uncultured Schlesneria sp.
CATTTGAATAAGCCTGCCCCTAAGGCAACAGAGATTGATTCGCGAATTCCCGAGGAATGTGATCGCATCATTTCTCGCGCAATGGCCAAGCGGCCAGCCGACCGTTATCAGCAAGCCTCTGAAATGGCAGCGGAACTGACCGCTTTGATTCAAAGTTACAACGGTATTACGCGCGAAGTCCGTGTCACGGAGGCAGCCCCCACTGTATTCCTGGAAACTCCGAAATCTGCGTCGCTCACGATCGCCGATGAAGTGAAGCCGCTAAGGTCTGTTACGATCATTGAGCCATCCAAGGTGCTGGCTGCGATGATGCGCGATGCTGTCGTCCGAGTTGGAGCGTCGCGCATCGATGTGCTTTCGTCAAAACAAGAAGCCTTGGCGGCCATCGGTCGACGAGTACCGGACTTATTGATTACAGCGATGCAGCTTTCTGATGGGCGTGGTCTCGACCTGATCTCAGCACTTTGCCAGCAATCGACTCTTAGCCGGACCTGCGTCGTGCTGAATTCGAGTGATTCCACAGTGGAAGACTTGATTGGAGCCGGATCGGCGGCGAGTCAGATTCTGGCTCCCAAGAAAGTGCGTCCTGATGACGTCCTTCGCGTCGTTCATGCTGCCGGTCCTTGCGAAATTGCTCAGGGTTCCATCGCCAACGCTCTTGATCCAATGAGCTTACGGCTGGTGATCATGACGAATTTCGATAAGACTCCCGAGAAACTGGCTGATCTCATTCGACAAGTTGGTCTTTTGGACGTTTCTGTAATTGGTCTTTCCGATGCGGCCTTGGTACCGACTGACGACGTGCCGACCGTCGTGCTGAGACTGCAGCAGATACCAGCGAAGGGGTCTACCGTCGAGATTCAGGACGCGAAAACATCGATTCTTCTGCATGCCGGCCGACATTTGTTAGCCGACATCACGGTCGATTCGACGGCGATGTTTTTGTCCACTGTTTACCGCCAGGGTGTCACCGCCTCGGTTCATCGAATTCTCGATGCCAAACGACTGACATGTCTGTTACAGGCGTGTCGAGCGTCATAAACGGCCCTGTAAAAATCACAATATCCCGAAAAGTCGCGTTTGTCTGGATCAAGATTGACGTAGGTTTGTGGGGACCACCAGAATTACGGCGGAGAAAATTGTGTATTTGATCAGGGGCAATCCGTGAGCGGAAATATTTCGACGAGATCTGCCATGTCGGAATCGATGGCTCAGGCTCGATCTTCGATGCAATTCGTTGGTTTTCGACTGGCAGACCAGATGTATGCCTTCCGGATCGAAGGGATTCAGGAAATTGTGATCCCCGATCGGGTCACCCAAATGCCTCAGGTTCCTGACTATGTCGAAGGGGTCAGTAATCTGCGTGGAACGATCATTCCGATCATTAATTTGCGCCGACTATTCGATCTCGAGTCAAAACCAAAAGATGACGAGACACGAACGATCGTCGTGAACGTCGGACCGCGAACGATTGGCTGTACTGTCGATGCGGTTACACAGGTCATCAAAATTGCCCCTGAATCAATTCAGTCAGCTCCGGATATTGTGAAGGCTGACGGAGCCGCCTATATCGCAGGTTTCGCCAAGTTGGAAAGCGGTCTGGTGATCCTTCTCGACATCGGCGAACTATTGGACCCCGCAAAATTAGATCAAGTGCGCGAATTGGCTCGTCATGGCGTTTCGATCAACCCCACGACATCCCCCTGATCAGCTTGAAACGACGTCGTTTTTAACAAGTTTTTTCCCAGGAAAAATGGTTCGTTCGGCCTGGATAACGCTTAGAACTGAGAACAGTCACCATGGCAATTGACAAATCCATATCCAATTCGAACTCCCCGCGACCCAGGCGAACTCGCCGTTCAGCGGATAACGTCGACATTTCGGCGTCGATTGATTTTCGACAGATTGTGGAAAATGCGTCGGTTCGTGTCATCATCGCGGATCGGGACTTGACCGTTCTGTACATGAACGCTGCGTCCAAAGTCACTCTGCTGGAATTGCAACATCTTCTCCCTTGTCCCGTGGACGAAATCGTCGGGCAATCGATCGACATTTTTCACAAGAACCCTGATTTCCAGCGCCGATTTCTGGCAAACCCCAAGAACCTCCCCCATACGGCAGAGATTCGTCTGGGGCCAGAGATCATGGATTTGCACGTCACCGCCGTTCGCGACGCAGACGGCAACTATCTTGGCCCGATGGTCACCTGGAATTTGATCACGGAAAAAAAAGCCCTTGAAGTCCAGACGGCTGATATGCTCGCCCAGATGGAAGCGCTTGGACGCACCAACCTGGTGATTCAATTCAATGTTGATGGAACTGTGATCACTGCCAACGAGAACTTCCTCTCGGCCATGGGCTATAGTCTGGAAGAGCTCAAAGGGAGGCATCACAGTACCTTTGTCGAAGAACAGTATCGTTCGAGCCCCGAATACAGAGAATTCTGGGCGAAGCTGAATCGTGGCGAATATGTGAAGGGCGAATTTCCCCGAATCACAAAAAGTGGAAACGTTGTCTGGATACAGGCGGCCTACAACCCGATTCGCGACTCAAGCGGCAAAGTCACGAAGATTGTGAAATTTGCCACGGACATTACCGCTGCCGTCCACGCCCGCAATGAAAACCTTCGAGTTCAGGCAGAACAGCTGGCTGCTGCCAACGAGTTGCGAGCCAAAGTCGCGCGGCTGGTGCAGGTCGTGACAGCGATTGCAAACGGCGATCTGACGCAGAATGTCGAACAGGGTGGTGATGACGACCTGGGCCAGTTAGCAGCCAGCGTGAAGCGAATGTCATCCGATTTGCGAGAACTCATCAGTCAGATGATTGAATCAGCGACTCAACAGACTGAAGGAGCAAGGGCGATTGCCGAGAGCTCACAGAATCTCAGTGAAGGGGCTCAATCGCAGGCCGCTTCGGTTGAGGAAATGTCTGCCAGCATTGAAGATCTTGTCAGATCAATTCAGGTCATTTCCGAGAGTTCCAGTGAGGCAAGACATCAGGCTGAATCGACCGCGGAATTGGCGAAGTCGGGCGGAAATTCGGTGAGTGAAGCCATTTCTTCGATGCGTCTGATTCAGAAGTCGAGCGAACAGATCAACGACATCATTCAGGTGATCAGCGAAATCGCCAGTCAGACAAATCTGTTAGCACTCAACGCGGCGATTGAAGCGGCCCGCGCCGGGGAACATGGACTGGGCTTTGCCGTTGTTGCTGATGAAGTTCGAAAACTGGCTGAACGATCGAGCCTCGCGGCTAAAGAGATCACTCAGTTGATCAAGGAATCGACTCGACGCGTCGCGGAAGGTGCTGAACTTTCGGAAAAGGTCGGCAAATCGCTTGGTTCGATCGTCCAGGCTGTTGAGCAAACGGCATCCGGGATCGCCAGGATTGCCGATTCGACCGAGACACAAGCGGAAAGTGCCAAAGAGGTCCAGTTGGCAATTCGCTCAGTTGGCAAGACAACCGAATCAAACGCAGCGGCGTCAGAAGAAATGGCGGCCAGTGCAGAAGAACTGGGTGCTCAAGCCACGACATTGCAGGAACTTGTCGCACGGTTCAAAGTTTAATAACGGATTCCCTGGTCGAAAAAAGGCACGGTCGCTGTGGATACGTCTCAACTGACGCTCAAGGAATTTCAGCAGTTTCAAGTCTTCATTTTGAAACTGTGCGGCATCAGCGTGCCGGATAACAAAATTACATTGCTGAGCAATCGAATTCGTCGTCGATTGCGTGCGACAGATATTCCGGATTTCGAAGGCTATTTCAAGTTTTTAAAGTCGGCAGCGGGGAAAGAGGAATTAGACGGTTTTTTGAGTGCGATTACGACAAATGAAACGTCATTCTTTCGGACAGAAAAACACTTTGACTGGTTGAGAACGGAATTCGTTGATCTGGTCGTCAATCAGGCGAAAGCGGGTGAACGTCAGCGTTCCCTGCGAATCTGGTCGGCGGCCTGCAGCACAGGGGAAGAACCTTACACGATTGCTCTCTGCCTGGCGGAAAATCAGCACAAGCTGGCGGGATGGAAGATTTCGGTCCTGGGTACGGATATCAGCGAACATGCAATTTCCAAAGCTCGGAGCGGTGTTTTCGGCGACGATATCTGTAATGAAGTCCCTGAGAAACTGAGATCGCGATTTTTTCTTCAACACGCAGAATCCAAAACATGGGAAGCCAGACCGGTATTAAAAGAGATGGTGACGATCAAGCGTCACAACTTAATGGAACGCATTTCCGAGTCAGGTTTTGATTGTATTTTCATTCGAAACGTTTTGATCTATTTCAGCAAAGAGTCGAAACAGCAGGTCATCGAGAATCTTGTTCATGCGATGGCGAAAGGGTCCTATCTCGTCGTCGGTCCGTCTGAGGGGATCTTCGAAATGTTGGGGATGCTGACAAAGCGATCCACCTTCCTGTATCAGAAGGAATAAGATGGGATCAGACACAAACAATCCAGCGAACGAATCGGGATCGTCCTCGTCTGACGATTTGTCCGAGTACATGCAGGTCTTCCTGGATGAATCTGCCGAAGAACTGGATTCACTGGTCGAGGCGATTCTGCTGCTGGAAGACGATCCCCAAAACGCGGATGCACTTAACAAATCATTTCGGATGCTGCATTCGTTGAAGGGTTCCTGCGGGATGATGGGCTTTGAGGTCGTGGGAGATTTTGCTCACACGCTCGAAGATCGATTTGAAAACTATCGATCAGGAAAAGACCTGCTTGACCGCGACACAGCAACTTTAGTGCTCAAGTGCGTTGATTATTTTCGAGCGTTTATCGATCGCCTGCGGAAGGGAAACGCGAGCGAAGGTGATCCGTCCGAACTGAAGCAACAATTGGAGTCACGATCGGAAAAAACGCTTTTCATTCCCGAGAGACTTTTAAGAGGTCCTGTCGCTGTATCGCCGCCAACACATTCGATCCCCGTAGCGGTTTCAAAGCCAGTGGCCGTTCCGACACTTTCCGGCGGAATTTTGATCAAAATCAAATTCAAACCGGGATTGCAGCTTGCTGATTTGAAAGCGCGGTTAATCGTATCACGATTGTCGTCGATCGGTGAGGTTGTTGAGTGCGAACCGAAGATCGAAGACGTTCGCAGTTTTGATGATTTGCCGTTGTTCTCACTGACATTGCTCACTGACCGCAAGTTAGACGAGATCCGGAAGTTTGCGCACGTCGATGGTGTTGAATCGATTGAAATGGGCGGCCAAGTTGCCTCAGCAGAATCGACGGCGCCAGCGACTGAAGTGCTGGCCACGCCTGTCAAGCACGAGTCCACCCCCGATACGGTCTCCGTAAAGCCACTCAAAGAAGAGACAAAGCCGTCGTCTGACTCTGCTGAAGGTACACCGCAGAGTCCATTACCTCCTGCATCGATCTCGAAGCCAGTTGCGAAGACCACATCGCCTGCGGTCTCCGAGACAGCCGACGCGAAAGCTCCGGTGAATGAAACGTTGCGGATCGATATTGAGCGTCTCGATCGGCTGATGAATCTGACCGGTGAACTGGTCGTGACAAATGCCAGGTTCGCTCAAATCACCGCCGACATGAGCCCGGTATTTCGGCGAAATTCTGTTTTTAACAAGTCCAAAGACGTGACCGATCGATTACGTCAGCGATTGGAACTTGTTCGCCAGCACATGAGTTCGTCGAAATTTGCCGAAGAGAGTTGGAATTCCATTTTTCACGGCCTGGAAGACGAGCTGGAAGGGCTGGACCAGCAAACGGCCATGTTTAATGAAGGACACCGTCATTTCCTTCAGATTACGGAAGCTGTCGATCAACTGACACGTGTCTCAAAGAATCTGCAACGGGGAGTTTTAAACACCCGGATGGTTCCTGTGGGGCCTTTGCTAAACCGTTTCAAGCGTGTCATCCGGGATATTTCCGTTGAGCGTGGTAAACGGGTTCAGCTTCTGGTGCACGGTGAGAACACCGAGCTTGACCGTCGGATGATCGATTCACTGGGTGACCCGTTATTGCATCTCGTCAGGAACTCGATCGATCATGGTCTTGAGTCGCCCGAGCAACGTGTCGCCTGCGGAAAGCCGGAAGTCGGCACCATCTCGATTGAAGCGTCGCATCGTGGTAATAATGTTTTGATTACCGTGCGAGACGATGGAGGGGGAATCAGTTCCGAGAAGATTCGGGCACGAGTCGTGTCGCGAGGGATCGCCACGGAATCTCAGGTTCGTGAAATGAGCGAACAGCAGATCGTCGACTATATCTGGCACCCGGGTTTCAGCACTGCAGAACAGGTGACCGACATTTCTGGTCGCGGTGTCGGAATGGATATCGTCCGCAGCACGATCACAAGTCTGAGCGGAACGATCGATGTCGTTTCAATTCCAGGCCAGGGAACGACCTTTACGATCCGTCTTCCTTTAACTCTCGCCATCATCCGAAGTCTGTTAATCCGCAATCGGAATGGACATTTTTCGATTCCGATCGATGATGTGCGGGAAATCGTTTCGATCTCGCCCGACCAGATTCATGCCGTTCATCGTCACCTGACCATCGATGTTCGAGGTGAGTTAATATCGCTGGTAACGATGGAAAATATCTTCGACTGGAATGTTTCAGCTGAATCTGATTTGAAAGACGGCAACGCATCGAGTCGAAACATCAACGTGGTGTTATTGTATTCTCGCGGAAGAACGCTCGGATTACGTGTCGATTCACTCGTCGGCCGAGCTGACATCGTGATAAAATCACTCTCCGAGAATTTCGTTGCGATTCGTGGACTTTCAGGTGCGAGCATCATGGGTGATGGCACCGTCTGTTTGATGCTCGACTGTGCGTCCCTGATCGAACTTGCATCGGAACGCGCCGTGGCACACGGAGCAGGCAGGCGATAACTGGCTATTTAAAAAGGGATCTGTTTTTGAACCACGCTCCGCGATTGACGTCGGATCAACTTGAACGACTGACGCAGGCTTTCCATTCCGGTGCCGCGACGGGTTCTCAGTCGATTCAGGGCTGGCTGATGGCTCCTGCCGTTATTTCAATTGATTCCGCAGACGAATGCCCACTCGATATGGCGACCGCTGTTCTCAGCGAGTCTGGCGATGTTGTTGGCATGTGTGTAATGCAGATGGAAGGGACCCTGACAGGTCAAATGGTTCTTGCTTTTGACGATCAAAGCGGGCTGTCGCTCACGGATCTGCTGCTTGGGAATCCGCCGGGAACGGCGTCGGAATGGGGAGAAGTTGAGATCTCTTCAGCATTGGAATCGATGAATATTCTCGGCAGTTCGTATTTAAACGGCATGGCGAGTTTTCTGTCGACGGGAAGTCGAGAGACGGTCAGTCTGATTCCGTCGCCTCCGGTTTTTTATCGCGATTTTGCCGAGAGTCTCTTGCAGAGTGCGTTTATGGAGCAGGCTGCCGAGGGAAGTCACGTGTTGTTTGCCCGAGCTCGATTTGAACTGCATGGGCGTCCGCTCAACTGGACTTTTTTGTTGATACCCGACCCCGGATCGCTGCTGAAACTTTCGCAAATCCTGTCAAGCCCCGTTTCAAATCGTGAGACTGGCACATGAATCAACTCGATCGGAGCGGGCGAATGCTCGCGGGCGAACAGCGTCGACTGACCGAACGAAAAGTCGGCATGGGGGATATTGAAGTCACTCGAGGGGCGTTCTTGTTACGAACCCTGCTCGGTTCCTGTATTGGGTTAGTCATTTACGATTTAAGAAACCAGGTGGGTGGGATGGCGCATATCGTTCTGCCAAATTCCAATGGTCAGGTCGGTACGCCGGGCAAGTATGCCGACACGGCGTTGGCAGAATTATTGAAACAGATCATTGAACTGGGAGGTCGTGAACGACAGCTCTCGGCTAAGTTAACCGGAGGTGCCAACATGTTTGCGACATCGGGACCAACGACAATCGGCGATCAAAATCTGGCCGCGATTGAACTTTTGCTGAAATCGGCTGGCATTCCCGTGATCGGCCGTCATTGCGGAGGACGGTCTGGCCGTCGCGTGGCGTTTGAAGTCGACACCGGTCGTGTCTCTGTCGATGTTGTCGGTTCGTCCACCGTTGAAGTTTGAAAAAAAGTGCTCGGAGAAGGTCCATGAACCGTCTTTTGATTGTTGATGACGCTTTGATCATGCGGATGAAGATTCGGGAAATTGCCCGATCAGCAGGCTGGCAGGTGGTTGCGGAAGCGACCAACGGCGAAGAAGCGGTGCAGTTGTTCGAAGAACACCGACCAGACCTCGTAACGCTTGACATGGTCATGCCCGGGATGGATGGTCTGTCTGCGCTGAAGGCAATCCGTAAACTGCATCCCTCTGCCAACATCGTCATGGTGAGCGCTGTCAACCAGAAAGAGAAACTGCGCGAGTGCATTGAAAGCGGTGCGCTCGATTTCGTCGTCAAACCGTTCGATCCAGCCAATCTCAAAGCGTTTTTTGAACAGTATCGGCAAAGCACCTGATCTATGACCGTTCTTAAAGTCTTAATTGTCGATGATTCGGCACTATTTCGGACATTGTTATCCAACATTCTTCGCGGCATCCCGAACTGTGAAGTGATTGGGACGGCATCGACGGGCCAAACCGCACTACAGAAAATTATCGAACTTCATCCTGACCTTGTGACGCTCGACATGGAAATGCCTGAGATGGATGGCATGGAAGTGCTGCAAGAACTGAAACGCCGACGCATCCGATCCAAAGTCATCATCGTCAGCCGACACACGTCGGCGGGTGCTCAAATCACGACGGACGCACTTTTGCAGGGGGCGTTTGATTTTGTTCTCAAACCTTCAAGCAAAGACCCGACCGCGAACAGATCGGAGTTGGAACACGCACTTTCGGAAAAAATTGCGGTCATTCGGGAAAATATGGGTCAAGATGCCCGAACTACGGCCTCTCCAGCCCCAATCCAGGCAAAGCCTGAGTCGAGCCGTCGGCTCACAACGAAGTACGAAGCCGTGATGATCGGTTGTTCGACCGGCGGTCCCGACGCTTTAGGGCAGATTGTGCCCTACCTTGACCCGGATTTTCCGGTGCCGATCGTTATCGTTCAGCATATGCCGGAAGGATTTACAGGTTCCCTGGCCAAACGCTTGAACGAGGCTAGCGAGCTCAATGTTGTCGAGGCTTCGGACGGACTGGTTTTAAAAAAGGGAATGGTTGTCGTTGCTCGCGGCGGAAGGCATCTCAGGCTGGAACGGCGGGGTGTCAATCAGGTCGTCGTACAACTGACGGAAGATTCCCACGAACACAATTGTCGTCCCGCGGTTGATTACACTCTCCGTTCTGCCGTCGAAGTATTTGGTGGTCATTTGTTGACCGTGATTCTTACCGGAATGGGGCGAGACGGAACCGAAGGATGCCGTTTGGTACGTCAGCGCGGTGGTGAAGTGATTGTGCAGGATGCTGATGGGTGTGTTGTGTTTGGTATGCCAAAGTCGGTCATCAATGCAGGGCAGGCAGACTCCATTGTACTTCTGCCTCAAATCGCCGTGACGATCAATTCGAGAGTTTGTAAGACAAAACGATGAGTTATGCCGTTAAATTGACTTGCTGCCGACAACTGTTGACGATTACCAAAACGCACTGACGTCGGAATCAAAGACATTGACATTCGCTGCGTCGTTCGCGATGTTTTCTTCGTCGTTCGAATGAAATCGCAATCAATATGGGCCGCTGCAATCGGGCTTTCGCGAACTTTCCTGCAATTTCGACCCCCGGACGCAGTAAATGTGTTCCCAGAATTTGGAAACCGATCCTCGGGGCGTGGTCAATTGAGTGGTTTTTTCGCAATAATCGCCCACAGTACTCCAAAACAACCAGTTTCCCCTGTAACTGCCGGCAGATCCCCATTACAAACTCGATTTTGACATCGGAATTTGCAGGAAACACGAATTTTGACGACGGGATAGTTTTCTGATTGGCCCGAAACGGAAATACGAATGATGTACCGACAAAGGTTCGCAATTCCACTTTGGACTAGTCAGGATTTCGTTTATCCACTAGACGGACACCACTGAACAGCGGACGCCATTCTCAAAACGATCATCACGATAAAAATTAAAGACCCGGAAAGGGTGACAATTAATGAATACGGACGCAGGTTTGCAGGCCGGGAGCGTGGAAGGGGCAAGTCAAAGCAAATGGAAGAACGGACTGGAATGGCCTGCCGTGATTTGGATCGGCTCCTTGCATCTGGGTGCCCTGGCGGCTCCGTTTTACTTTTCCTGGGTTGGTTTGACGGTTTTCGCAGTGATGAGTTGGATCACTGGTAGTCTTGGCATTTGTCTCGGCTTTCATCGCCTGTTGACTCATTCGAGCTTTGAGACTTATCGCCCTATTCGGTGGATGCTCGCGTTATGCGGCACACTGGCTGGTGAAGGTCCGCCGATCATGTGGGTGTCGGTACATCGTAAGCATCACCGTTTCAGCGATCAGGAAAATGACCCTCACGCTCCCCGCGACGGTGCCTGGTGGAGTCACATGAACTGGATGTTTCCTCGGTATGGAAAACAGCATTGGGCCCAGCTTTACCGTCAGTATGCTCCTGACCTGATGAAAGACCGCTCGCTTCGTCTCCTGGACCGAAGTTTCCTGTTGTTGCATCTCGCACTCGCGATCGGAATGTTCTGCGCCGGCTGGTTGATCTGGGATGTGCGGACCGGGATTTCATTGGTTGTGTGGGGAATGTTTTTGCGACTGGTCTACATGCTGCACGTCACATGGGCGGTCAACTCGGCTTCGCACATGTGGGGCTATCGCAATTACGAAACCAGAGACGACAGTCGCAATTTGTGGTGGGTTGGTCTTTTGGCATGGGGTGAAGGCTGGCACAACAATCACCATGCATTCCCACGAGTCGCGCGTCACGGCCACCGCTGGTGGGAATTGGACATGAGCTACATGACAATTCAGCTGATGAAACGACTGGGACTCGCCTGGAACGTGGTTCCAGTGCCAGCCACGATCGACAGTTCAGTCACCGAACACGAGTTGGTTCTGGACAAGACCCAGAACGAAACGCAACGAATCTCGGCCTGACGAAACGGCCGCAATTTTGCGCCAAGGCACTTAGCCCAGTACCAAGTTTCGAATCGGAACGGCGAAGACTAGGCTCGCAATTCGATCCACGGATTTCGGCGGCATTTCAAAAGCCGTCGCCTCGATCTTCAAAAAGGGGACTGGCTCCGTCCGCGGTGCCTGTCCCCTTTTTGTCTTCGCAGTTACGGGAATCAGAATACGCAGTAAACTAGAAGTTCCCCTTTTTTCCTCGAATATAAACGGCAAGCTGTGGGTGATGGACATATTCGGCCCAGCCGACTGGCGTGGCATGGACCTTCGTATCGCGAATTGTGGGATCGGCACCGTACTCAAGCAGCCACTCGACCATTTCATGTCGATTCTGGATAGAGGCGTAGTGAAGTGGCGTCCCTGCATAGTCGAATCTGGCTGGGATGGAATTAATCTCCGCGCCGCGTGACAGCAATTTGCCGGCGGATTCGATTTGACCCCAGGCAGCCGCGTAGACTAATGCGTTGTTCATGATCTGAAGGCGATCATGAACAACCTCCTCAGGAATCGTCGGTCCGAATGGCCAAGCCACCTCGCCAGCTTGCCGGTTTAAACTGCCGTCGTCATTGAAACAACGCCTGAGACCCTGGAGATCGCCAAATGCGGCAAACTTCCGCAGATTGTCGACGGGGGCACCGCGCTTCAGCAGTAATCCCACGATCGAAAGGTGCCCCCAGTAAAGGGCCTCTTCAAGAGGCGACCACTTTCCCTCACCGGAGATCGACGCTCCCAAGTGCAACAGCACCTCCACGGCAAGAAGATTGTTGCGTGACGCGGAATCAACCAACGGCTCGTTTAACTTTGCGCCGAACTGAGCCAACAGCCGAATCAAATGTCCGAGGGATCGTCGCGCAGGCGTCTCAAGGACGAGGCATTGAAGCAGCGTGGAGTGATCGAGAGAGAGAGACCGATCTCTCGCCAGCGATGGGTCGGCGCGAACGAGACGTTCCAATTCCTCGGCGTTATCCGAAATGATTGCCGCCTGGCTCGGCAGAAATTTATCGTCCATCGCGTACCACCTCAGGGGCTTATAGAACCGGGCCGTCCGGTGGGTGGCACCGTTCCTTAGGGACCGAATCGGGACACCATCAATTCTGGGCGCAAACTACAGACTTAGGGCAAGCTCCTTATTCCAAAACAGACTAACCCCAGCAAGAAAAAGTTCAATAGCCGTCCCGTTGTCTCGAGTGAGATTATATTCGGAGTCATCGACCAGATTACGAACGGTCTGGGCAGAGCCGCAAGACGCTGAGGAATCGCCAATCCCTCTAAATTGCGGCAAAATTTTGCAATGACCCCTTTTTCTCCTCAGCTTTGCTCAGACGGTTCCAATGCGTTGGTCGGAGATGGGGCAGGTGTCTGGGGATCGGGGAAAATGGGATAGGCCAATTGGTCGAACAGGTTGTGGGGCACGTTCGCCTTGATGCCGTAGTCGGTGGGGAACTCATTGGGGAGGTAATGTGATCCGAAGAGCCTGTCGAGCCAGGGAAAGTTCGAGGCGTAATTGACGTTAATAGGCCCACTCAGGGTGTGGTGCCAGTGGTGGAAGGCGGGCGTAGAAATCAGCCATTCAAGGGGGCCGAAACGCCAGCGAAGATTGGCGTGAATGAAGAAGCCCCAAACGGTCCCGATCAGGGTCACAATCACTGGCACCATGCTGCCTTCGGTTCGAGTAGGGCCACCGAGTCCGAGGACATAAATGGGAACAAGTCCACAGAACCGACTGAACACGATATCAATTGGATGTGCACGCGTATTGACCAGAAAGTCCATGTCCTGAGCGCTGTGGTGGATCGAATGGAATCGCCAAACAAATGGTATCTCGTGACTCCAGCGATGGCCCCAGTAATAACCGATCTCGCCTGCCACCAATCCAACAACGACGCGTGCCCACAGGGGAAGTTGCGACAGATACACATGTATGTCGTGTGGAAGGGCGTTGTGAACAAGCCAGGCAAGACAGCCGACCGGGATACTCAATATCGCCGCAGGCGCAAGGCTATTGAAGAAATAGTAAAGCAGGTCGACAACAAATTCCCGACGGAAGACTCGTTGCGGATGCAGCGTGAAGAGCCTTTCAAGCGGGACAAAAATCACAACCAGAATTGCCAGCCAGACGCAAAGGCGAAAAATATCAACCAGGTAAGAGGGTATTGGCACACCGAAAACCACAGGCATTTGTTTGATCCGTTTCCTGAAAATCTTCCGGAAAACCAATCCCTGTTCGATGCAAGGAATGGCGTTCTACACGACAAATGGCGACTGGCCAGCGTTATCGCCGGACCAGCCGCCATGATCAATTCCATCGAATCGAGCCACGGTTCGTCAGGCCGTTTTGAAACGACGGCGGAGGTACGACCCGGCGACACCGGCAACACCGATCAAAAGCGTGGCCACGCTCGAGGGTTCGGGTACGGGCGAAGGCGTCGTGTCAGCGAGATTCACGTCGGCGAGGAACACAGTCGGGGGAACGCCGTCTGGTGTGCCGACGGCCAGGAAGCTAAGAACCTCTGAGATGCTCGAGGCAGTGAAAGTCATGCTCTGCGACTCCCAGGCGCCAATCCCATGGGAAGCGAGCGAATACATACTGGAATCTTGCGTGTCAGAACCGAATGAGACGGTCCACTTTTCGGTCGTCGGACCATTGAAGCCAGACTGCTGACCAGCGGCCTGCTGGAAGGTAACGGTGTATTGATGACCAACCGTCAAACCGTTGATCTGCTGCGAAAGTGCCTTGCCGTAGCGGGAATCGCCGTCCATCTGGATGAAATTTCCAGTGTAAGGTGCAGCGGGGTTGGCGAAAGGACCGTAGACGGCATAGCCGCCCTGGCTCGAGGTCGCCGAGTTGGGCGTATCAAGGTACGAATACTGGACGCTACTGCTGATGTTCCAGCCGGTTGGAACGTGACTCGAGAGCTGGGCCTTCTCGCCGGCAGCGATTGTGGAGCCTGAGTAGGACGTGAAATCACCGTTGCTGACCAGGTTACCGGCTTGGACTACGGAAGCCAGACCAAGCATAAGGCCGAAAAAAACGGCTGAACCGAACCGAGAAATCTTCATCTTCAAAGTCAACTCCAAGAAACGAAACATGACGAGTCTCACTCGCACGAGAGAAACTCGACCCCCAACGACGATCAGGGGCCGTGATTCATCGTTCTAGACCCCTGAACATGAATGGCGACGGGCCTAAACACGAAAACTGGAGATTTTCTTGTTCTTGAGAAAACGAGACGTCGCACGCCTGTTCGCGTTGGCTTCGGGTAGCATTCTTGACCACTTTTGTCTGACAAGCTTCATTCGGGAACGGACGGCAGAGAACGCGCTGGAGAATCAAAGGGGAAATCGCTAAGTTTTGCCGCTGGGGAATAAAGGGGTCGTCGCTAAAATCGGGCGCGGTCTACATAATTTGGGCAAGCATCGCGTACGACATTGAACGGACGCGGTCTTGAAAAGGTTCTAACCATGTCCTGTTGTCCCGATCTTCAAAAAGGGGACTGGCTCCGTCCGCGGTGCCTGTCCCCTTTTTGAAGATCCTCTGCTAAAAAAGCGATTCTCAGTATTGATTTTTGTGATTGCTCGTCGGTTGTCGGAACGTTTGCTCTATTTCCAGAATTCAATATCGAAGATCGTCAGATCGATGTTTTCTCGGCGCGCTGCATCGTGGCGGCTTGCCGACGTTCACCACGCCCGACCACTTGGTTCGCCCGATGATTCAAGCCCTCATATTCGATTGCGACGGCACACTGACCGACTCGATGCCTCTTCATTTCCTCGCGTGGAACCAAACCATGCGTCGTTTTGGGATCGAATTCTCCGAAGACCGTTTCTATGCGCTGGGGGGCATCCCCAGTGACAAGATCATCCAAATGCTGGCAGACGAAGTGAATTTATCGCTCGACGTCGCCGTCGTCACTCAGGAAAAGGAACAAGCGTTCCTCGACAGCATGCATATGCTCGTCGAAATCGAGGCGATTACCTCGATTGTCCGGGAAAATAAAGGGAAATTCCCGATGGCGGTGGCTAGTGGCGGCTTCCGTGACATTGTCGAGAAACAGGTTGCACACATCGGCCTGGAGGGATGGTTCGATACGATCGTCACTGCCGAGGACACCACCCGGCACAAACCGGAGCCAGACGTCTTCCTGGAAGCGGCCCGCCGTCTTGGCGCGGCGCCTGCCCATTGCCGCGTTTACGAGGATTCAGACCTGGGGATCGAAGCCGCCCGACGGGCCGGTATGCAATGGGTCGATGTGCGAACGTTCCATCGACCACGAAGAATTACTGCGTAGAAGTTTCCTTTGGCGGATGGGCGGAGAGGCTTCTTTTCATCATCTCGATCCACGGATTTAGGCGGCAGTTCAAATCCCGTCTCCTCGACTATTTTCAGAAAGAAGCGATTAGGCCAGGACGTCGAGGCGCTTTCTGATTTTTAGGACGAGAGTTGCGACATGAGGATCGTGTTCAATTGGCGCTGCGCACGAGTCGAATTTTTCGGCTGAATTCACGAAAATCGTTTCGCTGCTGCCGGATGGGCAGTTCAAATCTCGTTGCCAGCGAAGTTGTTGCGAGCCGCGCATCTGCGATAGAATCGTAGAGTTTGAATCGCGAGTCAGACTTCGGTTTCGTGTTCTGATCGTCGTCAAGTTCTATCAAACGTAGGTCCCGAGGATGGCCCGATGGACAATAAAACATGGGTCACCAAGGCGGGGACAACATCATCCAGCAGAATGCCATCCTCGGCGTAGAAACTGAAAGAAACGATGAACAAGGCGGCAAAGAAACGAATGTTCAGCGCCATCCAAGACAAAGACTTGACCTCGCTCTTTGCGATCATTGATGAGAATCCCGATGCGCTGGAGGCCGTCGGCGACCACAACGCAAACGTTCGAGATAAGACGCCGCTGATGTTTGCAATTCAATGCGCAAACATCAGTCTTGCCCACGCATTGCTTGACCGTAGGGCAGAGGCGTCAGCCATAATGCCGGGCGGACCTGGGTCCTCAGTCCTGGAACTATGTGTCGAATTCGCCTACCGCGACGAGCCCCGGCATGACGACTGGATACGACTTGCAGCTCGCTTACTTGATGAAGGAGCCGATCCCAACTCGGCACTTTGGCCGGCGTTGTACGGTTTCGGTGGGATTGTCGACCGCGCAGACCTAATTAGACTTCTGCTTGATCGCGGCGCAAATCCGGATCAGCTATTGGGCAACTGCGGAGACACAGTGCGAGAACTCGTCGAGATTAACCGGCACTTATACACGGATGAGGTGCTCAGGTTATTCCACCTCAACCCTGGGGCGTCGGTGCCAAAGCCAGACAATGCGGACGATGCCAAGTTGAAGCCCGTGCAACGACCTCTCGTTGAGCATCCGTCCGGCGATTTTGAAACCGCAGTGGAGGCGATGGCTTTTGCCATCACGTCGCTCCGGGCTCTTCCGGTGTGGGACAAGTGGGTTACATTTTGTGCGCAAGGCATGGGCCCCCGCGTGGACACTTACTATTTTGCTTCAATTCGAATGCGACAAGGCGAAATCACTTTATTGGAAGAGGCAAATACCCTTGCATCGACCCAGAAACCACTTGAGTTAGATATTAAGTCAGTGACGAACCGGCTGGGCGTTCCCAAATCGTGCCTCTCCAAGACCGAAGCCGGCTATTCCGTGAGTAAGGCGACGCCGAATCAGGCCGCTCGACTTATGGATGTGATCTTTCGCCAGTACATGGGGATTCGCCCCCATACTGGCGAGGGCGATGACTACGCCCTGGGGGTCGAGTGGGAGGCTTAAATCGGATTGGGTTCAGTCTCCAGACAGAATTGTTGACTGCTTGTCGGCCATGTCGTTCTGCAAGGGATCAGTATTGCTGGTCAGCCGCCAGTATAAGTCGCCGAAGGCACGGGGCCTTCGATATCATGTGCTGGAGAAAAAGTTCTAACAGTGTGTTGCCGCCACGGATTTTGAATTACCGAGTTTAGTCGCATTCTTTTTTGCAAAGGTCATTTTCGGTTCTCTCAAAGATGTTTACGCGTTGGCGATCAAGGTTCAAATAATCTCGGTCTTGAGCGATGAAGAGTTCCGCAACTCGTCTCTTTTTCAGGAGTGTCGAGTTCGATTCCGCCGCCACTGTCGCAGTGCGTCGCAAACGAAACCTGTGTCAGCATTCTTCAACGCTTGCATGTTGCAACACAACAATTGTGAAATTGGCGTTTCGCGGTTGAGTCTTTGTTCTTAGATATGATCCTTTTGCTTTGACGACGTTCTTCAACGCCTACTCATGACGCAACGCTTCAATCGGGTCCATGTGGGCTGCGCGACGGGCCGGATAGACTCCGAATAACAATCCCACTCCGAGGGAATTCCGCAGCGAAAGATCGATCAGGGGGCGATCCGAGGTTCAAGTGTATGAACGATTGGAGGCATGACGTCGCGTGAGATTGTCATGAAACTCCACCGCGCTGCTCGAAATAACGGTCCAGGAAAAACAATGCTGTCAGGAACCGATTCCGATGTCCTGACACCTTTGTTTTTTTGAAATCGATGAATTGCTCTCATGTGGACCCTGGCGCTAGTTCGTGGGTCATTGCGGTTTGGGGAAGCCGTTGAGCGCATCAATGAGAAACGCTGTGGAAGTCGCGTGTTTTACGTCAGGCGCGCCCGGGTAAACCAGTTCGCACGGCACGCCGGCCTCCTTGCATTTTTCCTGTAGCTTCACACCGTAGTTCGCTGTGTGTGTCGGGTCTTTTTGGTCCTGCCCGATCGCAGGCGAGGAAGTGTAATTCAGATAGATCGCCGGATCGTAAGTCGTGACGTGTTCGATCGGCGAATATTCCACGATCCACGGCAGCACCTCTTCGCGGTGCTCCAAAAACTCCGCGAATCGAGTGTCGCGCGTCTTGATGTCATTCGGGTCCATAAAGCCGAACGCGTGTCCGCCGTAGCGGCTGTTCGGCGTCCATTCCCTGAGCTGCTTCGGATCGAGCGAGGTCTGCGCGCCATCGACCGCCGCACACCATAGGCTCGTGGATTCGCGCGCGATCGGATCGCTGTTATTTGGATCGGCCATGTCCTTGTGAAATGCGAGCCACAATGACGAGCAAGCGCCAGCACTGCCGCCGCTTGCGCCGATGCGTGATTTGTCGATGTTCCACTCTACCGCCTTGCTGCGCACGAATTGAAGCGCACGCGCTGCGTCCTCCAGTGGTGCCTTCACCGGCGGCTTAACGCCCGCGAGTTGTGCCTGCCACGAGTAACGGTAGTTGATGGAAACCACCGATATTCCTGCATCAAGCATCGTCTGAATCTTGGGGCCGACGCTATTCTTGTCTCCCGCAACCCAGCCGCCGCCGTGGATGAAAAACAGAAGCGGTGCAGGCCGTTCAGACTTCGCCTGCCAGAAATCGAGCACCTGCCGTTCATGCGTGCCGTACGGGACATTTGCGTGCGTGGGGACGAGCTGCGGATCGGCGGGTTTCGCAGGGGCCTTGGGTTTGTTGTCCAGTTTAACTGGCACATCGGTGGAAATTACCGGGACGGCGGAAGGTGCCTCTTTCGAGGCAACAGGGTCGGCTTCCGCTCGTGTTGAGAGAGCGTTCAGAAGCAACACGAGGGTTGCGACGAAGATTGGTGCGGTTTGAATCATGAGTGTTTCCTGTTTCAGGAATAGCGATTTTGTTTTACGGGCTTCAGGCAAAGGGCGAGATGATGACGGAGCGATCGGTTCATCCGGGAGACGACGTCCGACTTTTTGCTTGTCTTGGTCACACGTCGACAGTCTTGATTTTGGGCGCAGGCTGCGTGTGGATGGTGGCTGACGACGCATCCCGTTTCCGTCGCTCTGACGAGACGCCGACGTAGCCAATTGTATAACCAATTTCCTATATTCGCATTAAAGAAATTCCTTCAAAAACTTGCAGCAGGAACCCTTTGTCCCGATCTTGAATGGGCATAACCCCAGAGCTCGAGGACAGGAAAATGGAAACTATGAACAACCTCGCTCTTATCGGCACTCATCAAACCGTTTGCATGTTGCTTTACTTTCTGCTGACTTTGAACTGCACAAGCTTAGAGATGCATGCTCAGGATACCACGTTCAAAGTCCCTGATGACGTCACCTTTCGTGTTGCTGACATCATCAGCGAAGGGACCCGGATCGCGGCGGAAGTGTTTTCACCGACCGATTCCGACGGCAAGCTGCCGACGATCATCATGAGCCATGGATGGGGCGGGACGGCTGAGTCGCTTCGATCGGATGCCGTCGTCTTCGCCCGAGCAGGATTTCTCGTTGTGACGATCGATTATCGCGGCTGGGGCAAGAGTGACTCTCGTTTGATTGTGGTTGGCAAACCAGAATTAAAGTACGACAAACTGTTTGCTGAGGTCAAAGAAGTCCGGGGGGCTGTCGACCCAATCGACCAGACGACCGACATTCTGAATGCGATTCACTGGGTTGCTGGCGAGGAACGGTGCGATCCCGATCGGATTGGCATCTGGGGTTCCTCCTTCTCTGGCGGACATGTTGTATACGTGGCTGCCCGTGATCCACGTGTGAAGGCGTTTGTCAGCCAGGTCGGATCGATGGACGGTCGCTGGGTTCTCGGCAATCCCCAACTGAAAGCCTACACGAACAGCCAGGGGACTGGCCGCACACGTGGACAGATCGGGTACCCAAAACCCGGCGAGAAATTCGGCACCCTGAATGGGGCACCTGTCATCGAGAAGTTCATCGGCTACGCTCCGATCGAAGACATCGGCCGCTGCGAACGCTGCGCGAAGTTGTTCATCATCGCCGAAAACGAAGAGCTGTTCGACAATAAAGAACACGCCATTTTAGCTCATCAACGCGCCACCGGGGTAAAGAAACTCGTCACCGTCGCAGGGATCAAACACTACGGGATTTACCGGGAAAAACGGGGCGAGGCTCAGCAACTAGCCATCGACTGGTTTCGTGAACATCTGAAGTAGCGTTGACGGGGGGAGCGGGTTCGTTCGGAGCTCACACGATCGCTCGAAACTTTCTGTGACCTCCTGGGTTTAAATAGTATAGATGTATAGGTACGAATCCATTGATTATCTCCAAGGTCAGATTCATGAGCTGCCGTTCACTTTTGATTTCGATGTTGTTGATCGTTTTATCTGGGCAAGCCTTCGGCAAAGACTCGCCGAATGTCGTTTACATCATGGCTGATGATCTGGGCTGGGGAGATTTGAGCGTGCATGGCGGCTTGCCGACACCAAGCATCGACAAGCTCTTTACGGAGGGTGTTGAGCTGACGAATTTTATGGGCTGGTGCGTCTGCTCACCGACTCGCGCGATGCTACTGACGGGTCGCCATCCGTATCGGGTAGGGACAGGCCCAGAGACTGGCGGTGAGTTGGCGAAACAAGAAACCACGATCGCCACGGCCTTTAAGTCGCATGGTTATCGCACAGGCGTGTTCGGCAAATGGCACAACGGGGCCGATCCCGCAACGCCGGAGTTCCAGCAAGCTTACGAGGAGGCATGGAAGGAGCGACCGAACAGAAACTACAAAGGTGGTCTCGGCGTAAACGAGCACGGCTTCGACGAAGCCTGGGTTTATTATGGTGGCGGCGCTGACTACTTTACGAGGCGCAATAGCGGTGGACGCGGCCCGATCAGTTGGTGGCACAATCGTGAGCATCGTCCGCAAGACGTCGGGTATACCGAGGACTTGATCACGGAACACGTCGTGGAATTCATTCGCGACAATAAGGATCGTCCGTTCTTCTGCTATGTCCCCTTCCATCTGATCCACGCACCAATGCAGGCGAAAGATTCGGACTTGGCTGGTGTGGACGCGAAGGTAACGGATCAGACTCAGCGCGTTTATTCGGCGATGGTCCAATCGATGGACAAGAACCTCGCTGCCATCCTGGCCGAACTCGACAAACTGGGCCTGCGTGACGACACCATTATCGTGTTCACGAGCGACAATGGCGCGACGAAGGACGGTCGAAATCTGCCGTTCCGCGGCGGAAAGCATTCTCTTTTTGAAGGGGGCACCCACTTGCCGACAGTTGTTCATTGGCCCAACGGAAAAGTCGTCAATGGTCGTTGGAACGGCTTGTGCGGAGCGCTCGACATGTTCCCCACGCTGTTGGCGATGACTGGGCTCAAGATGCCCTTGACGCGCCCGCTCGACGGCAAAAACATCTGGCCCGCACTGCGTGATCGCGGACCCAGCCCGGTGGAAAGCTACTATTGGTCGTGGCACAACGAGGATGCCATCCGCACCGCCAATTGGCGCCTGCATCGTTTCGCCGACCGTGTGGAACTGTACGATATACGCGAGGACATCGGCGAAACGGTCAATGTTGCTGACAAGCATCCAGACATCGTTTCATCGCTAGTCACGAAGATGAACGACTGGGTCTCGTCGATGGGGGTGGCGCTCAGTCATCTACCCCCACCGGCAACGCTTGATGCCAAGCCAGAGCCGAAAGAGGAAGTGCTGGAGATCTCGGTAACGGTAACAGGCACGGCGAAGCCAAAAGATTCCTTACTGGTTCAATTTGCTCGATACGAAGGGAATGTGTTTGCGACCGACTATATCGAGTACGACATTGCCGTGGGGACCGGCAGCCCACTAAAAGGCTTCTATTACACACCGTTCAAGGGCAACTCCAATGACCAACCCCGGAACGAATTCAAACGCGGCGAAGGTGTCGATCAGTTTGGCCGCGACCAGGCGACAGGCCCGGAACCCAAAGGAGGGCCTGGGGTGTGGGAACATCGGATCATCGGTCTTTCCAGCTATGGACCTGGGATTCTGCCGGGGCACGGGATTACATTCAAAGGATTCAAGCCCGGCAACTACAAAATCTACATCGACAATCTAAGCATTCGCCACGCCGACGGCACGAGGACCCCATTGTGGACGAACGGCAAGGACACTCGAGTCAACAAGATCAAGGAGAACGAGCTTTTTGAGGGGATAACAATCCGGACGGTAGACATGGCCGATGTCGGCAAGTGATGTCATCGCCTGTGTGATGCAGAACAATCATCACTTGGGGAGTGATGCACGTGGGCATCGACTATCTGGCTACTGGAGGTGCCTGCGGTGTGCATCCACTCGCTTGTTGAGGAATTATCGTAATACCGTTGTTTTTGCCCTTTCCGTATGAATCCGGGGAATTCATTGTTCTCGGACGACTCGAAAGCTGTTTCCGTAATCGTGGGATGTTGGTATTTCGCTATTACGCCTGGCACATCGCAGATGAAATGAGGCATCATAGAAGCCGCCTCCGCGTAGAACGCGGGTTGTCCCCTTGAGTGGACCTGTGGGATCATCAGTGGTTGATCTTCCGTAATAATTCTCGTCGTACCAGTCTGAGCACCATTCCCAGGCGTTCCCGTGCATGTCGTACAGGCCGAATTTGTTTGGTAGAAACTTGCCAACTGGCGCGGTCCAGACGAAGCCGTCACTTCCGATGAGATACATCGATCGCAACTTTTTTTCAGGCGATTTCGGATAAAGCGCGTTCAGTCGACTCGAATCCGCGGAATTCGCAAACCGGAAAAGTTGCTCGGGTTCGTCTCCAAACGAATATCGCTGTTGGCTTCCCGCCCGGCACGCATATTCCCATTCGGCTTCCGTGGGAAGCCTGTAGATCTCTCCCTCTTTTTCGCTCAACCATTCACAGAAAGCCACGGCATCGTTCCAGGTGACGTAAATCACCGGATGAGACTGATCAATCTTCCATCCGATCGGTTCCCATGGACGGAATCTCGTTGATTCCACCATGTTTTTATCCTTGTCGAAGCCCCAACTGGGTTTGCCATCCAACTCTGCTTCAGTCTTGTATTTTGCGTCGTAATAGAATTTCAGGAACTGATTCAAGGTCACTTCGAATTGCCCGATGTAGAACGGGTTCGTAATTCGGACCACGTGTTGTGGAAGTTCTGCGTCAATCCAACTGTGGTCAACATTATGGTACTTCTTCAGCAATGTTGTCGAAGTTTCCTCAGCCCCCATCAGGAATTCTCCTGCAGGAATCTCAACAAGTTTCATGTTGATGCTGTTTGTTATCACCTTTGGTTCGGCCGCCAGGATGACATGCGTATCCGCGCCTCGGATCGTGGCGAGGACTACGATCAAAACGAAATCGAGAATGCAATTTCTCGCCATTTTCTGATTCCTTAAAATTACATCGAATTTGGAACATTCGAAACGGTTTTTAATAGACATACAGTATCGTTTAAGGGGTGATTCACTTCAATTTGCCGCGGGTTGAAATCTCGGGCATTCCTCTTAAAACGGAATACGCTGCATTTGATCCACGGCTTGTCGAAGACTCCAAGACTGTGGTACCACCGTGATTATCACGAATCCGCGGTGAACCGGATTGTCGTCGTGAGTGAAATTCTATCGCTCACTTCATACACTGAAGCGGTCATGATTGAATTGATGATTTCCGCGTCCGGATGATCCCCATTTTATGTCGTTGTTGCATCCCGCGTTGTTGCTAGGCTTGGGATTTTCTGCCATCCCGATCTTGCTGCATCTATTGCTGCGGGCTAAACCAAAGCGATTGATTTTCCCGGCACTTCGGCTGATCCAGCAGAGTCGTCGGCAAAATGTCCGTCGGATGCAACTCCGACATTTGTGGCTGCTTCTGTTGCGAATGCTTGTCTTCGCCCTGTTGGCGTTCGGATTGACTCGACCTTCATTGCCAGCTGCAAATTATTCGCCACTCTGGTACGAATGGGTTGCGTTCCTAGGGATCATCGCAGCAGGTCTGGGCGGCTATTTTGGGGTCATGAAATGGTGGCAGCGACTGGATTGGCCTCGAAACCAATTATTGACTCGCCGAACGATGCTTCGAGGCGGTATTGGTGCTGCTGTGGCGACTTTGTTGCTTTTGGGTGTTGGTTGGCCTTACGTTCGTCGTATTTATGCGGAGATGAAAGACCCCGCTCCAAGAGTGGCCGATAACCTCCCCGTCGCAGCAGTTTTCCTGTTTGATAACAGCCCGAGCATGAGTTACCGGCAGGGGAACCAAAGTCGATTACAATCGGCTCAACAGATCGCACGCGACCATCTCAGCCGTTTGTCTTCGGGCAGCAAGGTGGCAGTCACAAGTTCGCATGAAACCACGGCACCACCATTTTCACTCGACCTGCAAGCCGCACGGAGTCGGATTGACGGTTTTGAAATCAAGGCCGGAGGTCTTTCACTGAACGACCGATTGCGGACTGTCATCCTGGCACATGAGGAGGATCGTCGACGAGTCACAGCCGAACAATCCTCGATTCCTGAAGAAAAACGACAAGATCGCTATTTGCGTGAGATTTATCTCTTCTGCGATCTGACGAGTTCGGCTTGGCGAGACGAATCTTCAAGTGTTTTGCGGGATGAGTTAGCGCGACTCAAATTCGTCTCGGTTTATTTAATCGACGTCGGTGAAACGAATCCCACGAATGTTGGCATCTCCAGTGTAAAACTCTCGTCGGAATCTGTTCCGACAGGCGGGACACTAAAACTGGACGTTGGGTTGACTGCCGTGGGACATTTCAAACCGGAACAGACGGTTGAGTTTTTCTTGAGCGGGCAGGATGGCAAACTGGTAAAACGAGGTCAACAAACGGTTGCCATCGACAGTGGTGTTGAGCGTCAACTGACGTTTGAGGTCCCACAGGTTGAGGGACCGCTTCAACAGGGGGAATTTCGGATTGTTGGATCTGACCCGCTGGCGATCGATGACGTCGGTTATTTCACCGTCAGAACGTTGCCCCGATTAAAAGTGTTGGTCGTTGCCGAGAATGCATCTGTCGCGTTTTACTGGCAGTCGGCGATCGAATACGTTTCGTCCGCGAAAATTACGGATTTTCAAACGAAATTTCTTCCGTCCAATCAATTACGTGATGCGGATCTCAAGTCATTCGATGTCGTGTTTCTCATCAATATCAACGCTCCAGATGAGACGACCTGGACTCGGTTATATGACTATGTTGAAGCAGGGGGCGGGCTGGGTGTGTTCCTCGGAGCTGCCAGTTCTGCACTCAGTGCAAAGCCGGGCCGAGACCTGATTGACCCTGTCGCGTACAACAAAAAGGCCGCTCAAAGTCTTTTGCCAGGGGAACTGAAGGCTTCCGTGGTGAACGCCAAACCGCAGTCGATGGACCTGCGAAACTCTCAACATCTGTTGCTTAAACGGTTGGATAGCTCGGGGGTTTTGGCGGATCTGGGTGCCGTGGAGGTTCGGGGGTTCTGGAGGGTTGAGCCATCCGAATCATCAGTGACGGTCGCCAGATTTGACGGAGCACAAAGGAATCCGGCGTTGCTTGAACGGCGCGTTGGTCGTGGGCGCGTGATGTTGGTAACAACTTCTGTCAATAATGAGAAGTGGAGCGATCTCGTTGGTACCGCACTCTCATTCGTATTTGCCGATCAGCTGACTCAGTATTTGTCACAACAATCAGCAATGCGAACGAACCATCTTGTAGGTGACGAAGTGACGTTGCCAATTGACCGCGAACAAAAGCTGCGAAAAATCGTACTTCGCATGCCTGACTTTAAGCAGCGGACGCAAGACATACCTGCGGACGCAAAGACTCTACGGCTGAATGATCTTACGACGGTCGGCTCGTATCAGGTGGACTCGGCCCCAGGCGAGGTCGATTACCATAGCGGCTTCAGCCTCAATCTTCCCGCTAGCGAAAGTGATTTGCGACGCCTCGAACCGCGCGAACTCGATTCGCTGCTTGGTGAAGGGAGATATACTGTCAATCGCGATCCTCGCAGCCTTGAGAGGAACATAATGACAAATCGGCTAGGCCAGGAAATGTACAGTTTTATTGTCGGACTGCTGGTGATTGTCTTTGCGTTGGAACAGTTTACGGCGGCCTGGTTCTACCGGACGGACGAAGCGTGAACGATCGCAATTCCTGCCGAAGTCGAATGAAGATCGCCGGGGAGCGTACCAAAACCTTCATTAACTGCAGAAATCGCTCTTGCCATCGTTTTTCCTAGATACTATTACCCGCTTCTCCCTTTATTAAAACTCATGTCAGATATTCGGCAGTCTGTTGACGCACCGGTCGGAAATGGTGGCCGAGCAGCTTTGCTCGGAATTGCATTGTTTCTGATTGTTGGCTTTAGCATTGCCTTGTTGCTCGATCCCGATCCTCGAGGGTTTGGGACTCATCAGCAATTGGGGCTGCCTCCGTGTACTTTTCGATTATTGTTTGGCCGTCCGTGCCCCGGTTGCGGGATGACGACTAGTTTTTCCTATTTTGTTCGAGGTCAATTTGTTGAAGCGGCACGCGCGAACCTGGCGGGAACGTTGCTTGCTGCTGTCTGTGCCTTGTTAATTCCCTGGTGTTTGTGGAGTGCTCGGAGCGGCCGATTGTGGATGGTTTCTGATCCCGTATCGGTGGCAGGTATCCTGTCGATCTGTCTTGCAACCCTGACGGTTCTGATGTGGGTCGTGCGGATGATCGAAGTGATCTGAATTTTAAACTTCTTTCACTGAAAAACTTTTGAATACGAACGTGGTTTCCACGACACAAAAATGATGAATCGAATTTGAATCCACTCGGCGAAGGATCGCCTTAAAATGATCAATGATTATTCGATCGACTACTCGCGCCGTAATGCACTCAGGAAACTGGTTGCCATCGCGGGTGGCGTCACGATGGTTTCGGCAACAGGTTGCTCAAAGATACTTTTGAGCAGCGGCAAGATTCTCTTTGGTGATCCAAAGATCACTTCAGAGTTCACGAAACTGACCCAGGTTGATCTCTGTAAAGGGGATAAGGCTGTTCTCGTCGTTTGTTCGACACCTGAGTCGGTGGACGCTGATAATTCGACGTTGCGACTGGATCTGATTGACGGCGTTACCCATCGAATGAAGCTGAATGGTGTAAAAATTATCAATCCGAATCGAGTGGCGGATTGGCTCGAAAGCCATGATTCGTCTGTCCCCGACCTGCAAAAACTTGCACAGGACTTTGAGACCGACTACATCGCCTGGATTGAGGTTCAGACATTCAGCTTGCAAGAACCCAACAGCCACAATCTGCTTCGCGGTCAGACCAGCGGCTTTATCCGCGTCGCCAGGATTGAGGACTTTAATGGTCAGCGGCGAGCCATGATGGCGTATACCCGTGAATTTGCCATGACTTATCCCGAACATCAACCTGTATCGGAAACCGGGCGATCAGCCATCGTATTTCATAAGGAATATCTGGCCCGCCTGTGCGACCTGCTGGCCGAGCGTTTTTATAACCACCGGCCGGGAAAAAGTTTCTAATACCTCAAAGGCAATACGATGCGCGCGATCTCGAATCGATTATCGACGTTATTGGCCATACTGCTTCTTTGCGTAACGGCGAGCGGATGTAATTATCTTGTGATGTTCGGCTATCTGATTGGTGGCCCTCCTTCCGTCGAACCAAAATTTGACGAAGAGACCAAAGAGTCGATGACAGACCCCGACGTCAAGGTCGTCGTTGTCTGTTTTGCACCCGATGAAATCAAGCATAGCTTTGAAAGCATCGATCACGAACTGGCACAGTACGTCTCTTTCCAGCTTCACGCTCATAAAATCAAGGTTGTTCCTCCCGATCTCGTTAAGGGTTGGCTGGAAGAAAACAAAGATTGGGACAAGCCCGAAGAAATTGGTGCGTACTTCAAAGTGACGCATGTGATCTACATCGATCTCAATGAGTTCACTTTGTACGAAGAAGGAAGCCCGAATCTCTATCGCGGTCGGGCAGAAAGTATTGTCAGCGTCTGGAAAATGGATGAAGACACCCACGCAGAGAAGATCTTCAGCCAGGAAAAGACGTCTAAGTACCCAATGCACCAGCCCGTCAGTTCTGGAGACAAGACTTACACGACGTTCAAAGGCGAATATCTGACTCGTCTCAGCGACGAAATTGGTCGCTTCTTTTATGAATACTACATCGCTGACGAGATCGGTAACTGATCACTCGAAAATATTTGGTAGAGAAATTCTTTAAGTTCACAAAAGCAGGGTGACACAGCCGTCGAGTTCGTAGGCATGGTCTCGTGAGAAAACTAAGTACTCCGCATTCGATTGTACGGATTCGTCGAGTACAACAAAAAAACGGATGCCAGTGTTTCAGCCGTTCAGCAAAAAATGGACGCTTCCGGTCACCGGAAGCGTCCATTTCATATTTGATCAAGCCCGAAAGGGCATGTCTTACTTTTTCGCTGCGGGAACGACCCAGACCTTGATTTCGGTCTTAACGTCGGAGTGAAGCTGAATCTTCACGGTGTACATCCCCAGTTCCTTAATTGGGCCATCCAGTTTGACATGGTCGGCGTCAACCTGATAACCGGCAGCCACCAGGGCCTTGCTGATATCGGGACCCATGATCGAACCGTACAAGTGGCCTTCTTCGTTCGCATTGGCTTCCAATGTGACGCTGTACTTTCCGATTGCATCGGCTCTTTTCTGCAGCGCGATCATCTTCTGTTTCTGGAGTTCGATCAGGTTTTCCTGATGACGTTTGACCATTCGCTTGTTGACTTCGGTCGCGACCGTGGCCAGCCCGTTGGGCATCAGGTAGTTGCGAGCATAACCCGGTTTGACGCGGACAATGTCACCGGTGTTCCCCAGGTGTTCGACGTCTGCCGCAAGCAATAACTCGACCTGTCGAGTCATCCGAGGACGTCCAGAAGCAGAATGTGTACTACGAGCCATGATTTAAATTCCGTCGCGATAACTAACTGGTTTCAATTCAAATTAAAACGGGACTTCATCACCTTGCGGTCCAGATGAATGATCATCGAAACTCGGAGAATATCCACCTCCTGAGTCGCCATGGTCATGATCTGGTTCGGCGGGAGCGTTCCTGGAAGGACCACCAGCTGACTGAGGTCGCCCTGAGGCACCACCACCGCCGCCGCTTCCACCACCAGGGTTGTCTCCCTTACCACCTAACATCGTCATATTTTCGCCGACAACTCGCAACTTGCTTCGTTTTTGACCCGATTCGCGATCATCCCACGTATCAAGCTGCAGCCGGCCTTCGATCAGAACAGGCCTCCCCTTCGCCAGGTATTCCCCGGCGATTTCAGCAGTCCTGCCCCACAACGTAACATCAACGAAAGTTGTTTCGTCCTTCCATTGATTCGACTGCTTGTCGAGCCATCGACGATTCACGGCCAAACCGATTTCGGTCACTGCCGTGCCACCCGTCGTATATTTTACCTGCGGGTCACGCGTCAAATTGCCTACGAGAATCACTTTATTGAAACTGGCCATTTGTCGTTTTCCCTCGTTTGACGCGTCGAATTATCGCGTTTCTTCAATAACATCTTCGATTGGGCGATCGCCGCGTGCATCGCGATCAGCCTTCTGTTCTGGACTATGGATCGCTCCATCGTGTTGAGTCAAGGCATCGACCATTGCGTCGAAGATGACTTTCGGATGACGAAGCACCAGTTGTCGCAGGACAGTCTCATTCAATTTGGACAAACGGTTTAATTCAGTCATGCTGCCGCCGTCCATCGTGAAGCAAGCAAGGTAATACAACCCCTTGCGTTGACCTTCGATTGGATAGCAAAGCTTTCCTTCTTGCCAGGGGCGCGAGGCGACCACCTTGGCACCGACGCGTTCCAACATCCCAAGCACCGCTTTTTGAGTTCCTTCAGGATCGGCAGCATATCGGTTGCTGTCTACCAGGAACATTCCTTCATACATGTACTCGGTCAAAATTCTCTCCCAAAATCTTCGATGCCATCCGGCGAAAATCGTTCACTGTCAGGTTGAAGCCCGCGTTCGTCCCGTACTGGTTTTTAAAACAATCTTGTAAATCAAACTCTCTTCTTAAATCGGCTTACCAGCCGGATTGTCACCGGAATCAGAAGGAGCAAGGTTGACAACGTTCATCGCCGCCGAAACCCCCTCCCGAATCCAGATTTCAACCCCCGTCGCTGCACCTCTGACGGCCACATCGACGTCGGCCAATTCATCTTTTCGAAATTTTGCCAGAACAAACGTGACCGCATCCATTTTTTCAGGAGGACGTCCCACACCGAACCGTAATCTGGGAATTTGCTCCGTTCCACAGACCTGCAAAATACTCAATAATCCCTTTTGACCACCAGCAGAACCAGATGCCCTCAAACGCAGTTGACAGAGCTTCAGATTCATATCATCACAGATCACCAGCACATCGTTCAGTGGAATCTGATAGAACTTAACGATCTGCTGGACGCTGCGTCCACTTAAATTCATAAACGTCTGTGGTGCCGCAAGCAGCACCTTTTCACCTTGATAATTGGCCTCAGTCAAATTGGCTTCAAACCGAAGCTTTGGCCGAGTTGCCTGCCACCGATGGGCGAGCTCTGAAATCACTTCAAAGCCGATGTTATGCCGGGTTCCTTCGTAGTTTGATCCCGGGTTGCCCAGCCCGACGACCAGCTTCATGACGTCATTCCGAACTGTTTTAGACTTACGGGAATCAGATTTCCGTTAAACACCGTCCGAAATGGCATTTCATTCACCAGTCCCGGACTATTTCTTCTTTGCATCTTTCTTATCGTCTTTGGCATCTGCAGCATCAGCAGCTGGTTTCTTGCCAATCATTTCTGGTTCAATTGGGCCAGCAACGGCTGGCACTTCTTCTTGTGCCTTGGCTGTCACGATGTGGACCACAATCGCATCAGGTGCTGCGTGAGCATGCGAACCTTCGGGAAGAACCAGATCCGAAACATGGATTGACTTGCCGAGTTCCAAAGATCCAATTCGAACATGAATTGTGTCAGGAATCTGGTACGCGAGGCAGTCGATGGTGATCGAGTGCATCACGTGTTCCAGCACGCCACCCATGAGGACGCCGGGGGCCGTTCCCTTGAGTTCCAGCGGAACGATAATGTTCACTCGTTCGTTCGGATCGACACGCAACAGATCAAAGTGGTTGATTCGTCGGCCGAAAATGTCCCATTGGATTTCGCGGACAACCGCTTTGTCGACTTTACCGTCCAGCTCAACGTCAACGACCTTCGCACCCGACATCAACACGGGTGTCAAAGCGTCGGAGTCAATCACGACAGAAATTGGTGGTGCATTATGCCCGTAAATATTACCGGGGACCTGACCACTCCAACGCAATCGCCGACACGCTGCCGAACCTTTTTCTTTGTCCGTTCGCGTCTTGACGACTAGCTTAGCTTCCTTCGACATGAAAACACGTACCTTGATGATAAATTCTGACCCGTCGCCGGTTCAATGTGAGAGCCTTACCCACAAAGAAGGCGAACGCGAGGACCGAGAAGTTTAACGAAGCATGGACCGGCCTGCAACGCTATCGCCCTCGCCAACGAAATTTGCCAAAAAACCAGGTTGGGCGCTCATTCAAATTCAGTTGCTCATTCTAACCTCAGTCTGCGAAACGAGATAGTCGACAGGCCTTCAATTGTCGCTACGCAGCACTGTCAGGACCGGGTCAACTGCCACCTGATACGCAGCGGTTTTTGTTAATGTTCGGCCGTCCCTGTTCCTTAAAAGGAGAACAATCGGTACATCCTGAAACGGCTTGATCCCCGCCTCTTCGTTTTTAAATCCGTAGTCGACGAGAATCAGGCCTGCCCGCTGATCGTCGTCTGCAAATCGAATCGGCGGTGTCCGAGACGAAAGCGATTTCACCTGTCCATCCTTCCATGCTTCAAGGGCGGCAACCAGAATATATTTAGCTCGCGCCGAGTCTTCGACTGCCGTTGGCGTCCGAGTTGCGCAACCGAAAATACTGACCGAGACGGCCAGGAGTCCGGATTGAAAAAACGTTCGCATCAGACGTTTTGCCCCGCTTCAATATGAGTCGCCAGAGACAACATCAGATCCTGACACGGTTCCCAATGCTCGCCAGACCTTACCATCGATCGACGACGAGATGAATTTGACGGAGCCATCACAGAATTGCGAGTGGACACCTCCGGTGTGATGGCTTCGAGACGTCACGGCCGCAAATGTCGGTCCGCCGGTTCGTTCTCGCTGACTGTTAAGGTCGACATCGGGATAGGAATTGCCGGGACCGCCCGGAGTCACTTTATTCGGTGGCCAGGCGGTCGTGAATCCAATGTGGTGCACGGTCAGTTCGGCCCATTGCGAATGTGCGTTGAGCAAAAATGTACAGCCAGCAGCCTGGTATTCGGGTGCGACTGTCTGAGGATCCGCGTCAGGGGGCGGAATATTATTCGGGTCGTGAATGCTGGCGAGTGATCCGCAATCACGGACGTACGGCTGATAATTCTTCACCTCAGACATCATCAATGTCTGACTCATACCATCGGTAAAATTGCCCCAACGACGACTCAGGTTCACACCGAACGCCGATCGAGTGATCGGTCCACCAGCGGGTCCGCTCCATACATACCAGTCGCCCATACTGAATCCGTAATTGACACCACCGATTATCCCGAACGAAACATTCTCAACCGGCTGTCTGTTGGGTTCGCTCGGGCAGAGAAAAACATTGGTCACGTGACCGACCGTCGGCAAATTTGCCAGATCACCATATGAAGTATTGATGTTGATCGAGTTGTAGATGTTCCCCTGGTCGAGAAAGGGAAGAATTCGGGCATGAGGTCCAAGATAACTTGTCCATAACGCTCCCCCCGGTAATGTCACGATCACGGCCGTTGGAGGAAGACAGGTTGCGACCGATTCATAATTGTGAATGGCAAGGCCAAGTTGCTTCAAGTTGTTCTTGCATTGGACCCGCCGGGCCGCTTCCCGCGCCTGTTGGACCGCCGGTAAAAGAAGTGAGATCAACACTGCGATGATCGCTATGACCACAAGCAATTCGATCAGCGTGAATGCGTTTCGACGACATGCTTTAAGTCTCTGTCGCATTAAACGATTCTCTTTTTTTGCGTTAAATAAAGTCGGAATGTCTTTTTGGCGTCAGTGGAGTTTTACGAATGACGGAGAGAAATGTCAAATCGTCTCACGAGACGCCTCATTGAGGCGTCGATATTGGATTCGGTTTCTGGCAACAAAACTTCGGACGGCAAAACCTTGCGACGAACTAATGCGGTTTCAAGTCCGATCGGCCGTCTTTTTCAGGAACTGGTCACGGTTCTTCGCGTCTGACGTGAATCAATAATTCTGAGAATGATTCAAACGCACTTGAATCACATTCCACCAATGATTTCAAACCTTGCAGTTGACCCGGCGGGGTGACTAATTGCGGCACGCAGTTCGGGATTTGGGCGGTTTGAGATTTCGACTCGCAGAATCAGAGCATGCCGTCCTGGTTGCAGCGTTACTTCAAAATCAGACGTCGACGGTGCGGGTTCCGTATCGATCCACGCCTGATAATGCTCGGTATTTTCCAGGTGTACAGCGACGACACCCGCCTCTTTCACGTCGAATTCGCCGCGAAGAATCACGACCGTTGGCTTGTCCGTCTGACGCAATTCTTCCAGGGGAAGAATGCCAGATACACGAGCGTAAATCGACGACCATGCTTCAGGACCAAGGCCGGCGACATATTGACGCAGATGCTCCAGATGAGGCACTTCGGCGATCAACTCTTTGGCGGGATTCGCCATCAACTGCCAGCGCTGAATCCGGGGAGTCGTTTGAACGGCGTAGTCGCCCGGCTTACCAAGTTCCGAGACGAAACGAATCAAGTCGAGCAACTCGTCGTGCGTCAGAAATTTCGTCAATCCTTGCGGCATCATCGATACGCCAGCCGTTTCCTCTTCGATATCGGCTCTGGGGATGATGACCAGTTTTCCTTGAGCGTCTCGGATTCTGACTCGAGTGTCATCCCGATCGACGACCACGCCGCTCAATACCTTCCCGTCGCTCAGCTCAAACATCCGAGTGACGTACTGTTCCTTGACAGCCAGATTCGGGTTAAGGATCGAGTTTGCGACATAATCGACCGGTGAAGTTCCGCCAACGGCGCTGAGTTCCGGCCCGACCTGGCCACCCGCTCGGCTGACGCTGTGGCAGCGCATGCAACTGAGGTCGGCGCGCCGAAAGATCCTCTCGCCGCGAGCCGGGTCCCCTTTATCCGATACTTCCTGAACCAGCGCCGCAATCTCTTCTGGTTTGGGCGGATGCGCATCCGCGACAATCCCCGCAGCATGACTGAGGACCGCCGACAATTCCGCATCGCTGCGGCCCATCCCATACATCGTTCGCAATAATCGTTTGGCAACATCAATTGAAAGCTTCGTCGACTTCAAGCTGATTGCAAGTTCTTGAGAACCTTCTTTACGAGCGAAAAACGAGTCAAGTAGCAGAACAAAGTCATCTTGAGGCGTAGCGCTCGTAAGGATGTTTGCTGATTGGTTTGCCGCAAGTTTGACGTCGAACCCGACCAGCCCGGCTGCAGCCTGAAGTCGAACCCGTGTTGAGGTTGCCTTCTGTGCCAGTTCCGTGAGCGTTTCGCGGCTGGTGTCTCCTCCGAACGTAACAAGTCCGTTGATTGCGGCACGGCGCAGGTCTTGATCCGCATTCTCGTCGAGTGCCAGTTTCCGGAGAGACGGTGTCGCCTGGGCGACGTGACAAGCGGCCACCAGTTGAACTGCACCCAGTCGCACATTCGGGTCAGATTCGTCGAGTAACCTGGTGAGATCTGACAAGTCTCCTGCCGGTTTGATCTTTCTGGTTGCGGCAGCATCGGTCAATCCGGCGATGGCCTTCTGACGAGTTTCAGCTGTCATGGATGCCGGGTCGATCAGTTTCTCCAGCACAACACGCAGGTCATGTTCGTTACCCCGTACACAAATCATTTCAATGACCGCTGGCTGTCGTTCCGGCGGCAGCTTACCGCTACGGTAGAGCTTCAATAACGGCCCCACGGCCGAGGGAGGTTCCTGGGCAGAGATTTGGCCGAACAGCCCCCCAACAAAAAGGAGTCCGATTAGTGTCGAATGAGGCAGCAAACTCATCAATGAAACTCGGAAAACCATCGCGCGTACTTTTTAAAACGGAAGTAATAAGCTGGTGACAAAAATCTTTAACAGACCCGATTCTGGCCGGTATTATAAGCAAGATGCCACTGGCATAACCAATGGCACTTGAGAACCGGTCGATTTCGAAATTGAAGCGTCACAAAACTATTTTGCCGCTGCCTGGATACGGCGGTCGAGAGTCTTGTTCGTTTCTGACAATTCATGCTTGATATACGGGTCTTCCGGATGAATCAACGCTTCCACGGCAATTTCGGCAGCCTTCTTCGCGTTGGCGCCGTCAAAGTAGCTCAGTGCCCAGATCGCCATCAGGCGAACTCGTGGATGCTCATCGTTCACCTGAGCTTGCAGCAGATCAAGTGTTTCAGGAATTCGATCACGCCACGCACAAAGAACTCGCGTCGCCGCTGATCGAGCTCGGAAGTCTGGCGAACGAAGTACCTGCTTCAGCAGTTCGACGTCAACGACGTTGTGACTTTGATGCAACCACAATCCTTCCAGACGATGGTGCTCGTACTCGGCATCAGCCTTATCGAGTGCCGCGATCCATTTCTTGGCAGCAGGGATGACATCCTTCGTTTCGAGTCCCGACAAGGCGATTCGAGTCCGATGGCGTGCTCGGTCTTCGGAAGACTTCAGCAGGTCCAGCAGTTTCTCAACTGGTTCGCCCGAGATCTTTGCCGGTTTACTCAGTTCCCGCGTCTTATGGGTCACTCGATAAACTCGACCATGAATTCGATCGCGGCTTGGATCGCGAAGATTATGCTGCATATGGCCGATAATCGGGTTTTGCCAATCGACGAAATACATTGAACCATCGGGTGCCATTTCAATGTCGGCAGGTCGGAAGTTTGCGTCGGTCGATGACAGGATTGGATCCTGCTCAACCGCACCGAAACTCGAATCTTTGTCTTCAACCTTGTATCTCAGAATTCCTTGAAAACCGATGACGTTCAGAACAAGCAAGTTTCCCTGGTATTCATCAGGGAAGTGCTTGCTCGACAGCACTTCGGTTGCGGCACAGGGTCGAGTCCTCTGCTTATAGACTTGAGGAGGGGCCGCATGTTTGTTCGGGAAATCGATGTCGCCCGACAACAGGATTGCGTGATAGGGCTGAGCACCCGTTCCATCCCAGACGATATCCTGAGCCCAGCGGTCGAAGATGTGTCCGTGCGGATTGGCAAACCCGAACGAAACATAAACATCAAACTTCTGAGCACGGGGTTCGTAGCGGAACACAGCACCGTTGGCGACTCGACGAGGAGGACCCCAAGGGGTTTCAACCTGCGAATGATGGAATGTTCCCTCCTGGAAATAAACTGCTCCGCCCGGTTCGAGAGCAAAGCTGTTTGATGTGTGATGCGTGTCGGCGGTATCCAGTCCATGCACGATTCGTTCTTTGACATCGTATTTGTCGTCACCGTCAGTGTCTTTCAGAAACAGCAAATCGGGACCCTGAGCAACCAGGACTCCGTTGTTCCAGAATTCAAAACCGGTCGGGTTATGGATATCACCTGCAAACGTCTTGCAGACATCCGCTTTTCCATCCCCGTTCGTGTCTTCCAGAATCAACAGCTTGTCATTCATCTGCTCGGTTGGTTTCCAGTGTGGATAGGTCGTCCAGCAGGCGACCCATAATCGTCCCTTCACGTCGAAGGCCATTTGCACGGGATTGATCAGCTCAGGAAATTTTTCCTCGGATGCAAACAGTCCGACTTGCAGTCCCTCTGCGACGGTCATTTTGGAGATGGCTTCTTCGCCACCCAGGAAGATGTGTTTTCCCCCTTCGAGCGGGCCAGGCTTATTGGAGATAACCGGAATGAATTCCGGCAGTTCCTTATCGTAAGCCTGTGACGTCTTACCATTCGCGGCATCCCATACGACGGAATCTCGATTCTTGGTGAGGACGTCGAGCACGTCGAGTTCTCGTTGAGCGACCGAATAGTTTGAAAGCCCTTCGCCATAACCCCCTGGTCCTTCGGAAAACTTCAGAAATGCCCGGTCGCCGTAAGTCGAGTATCCGTCAGTCACCCGGTAGCGGTTAAACCAGTAAAAATCCTTATCAACAACTGCTTTGCGCAGCGGTTCGAGCGTCTTCCACCATTCACCCTTTTCCCAGGGATGAGGAGATTTGACCAATTGGTCCATTGCATAGACGGCGAGCCACCGGTCCCCTTTTTCGTTGATGTGAATTCCATTAATCGTGATCGGACGAGCCGGCGAACTGGGGAGTGCCGTGCCAAATTGTGCTGTGGGGCCGAACAGATCAACAAACGGAACGTCATTCGCCTTCGCCACTTCGGCGATCGCATCCGAATAGAGTTTTAATCGCACATTGGCACTGGCGATCGCCTCTCGTCCAGGCAGGTTCGGATCGGCGAGTAATTCCTGAGCGATTGGGGAAAACAACACCAGCTTCGGGGCCGAACGTCCGTTATACTTTTGTGACTTGGTGTGCTCGATGAACTCTTTGACGTCTGCTTTGAATTTTGGCAAACCCGCTGCTCCCGCAAAGGATTCGTTGTAGCCATAAAACGCGAAGACGATGTCGGCTTTGGTGTTCGTCAGTTCGAAACGGTTATCACGAACTTTTCCCTCGTCGCGTGGAGAGAGCTTCTTAATCTGCGGGACCGCCGAAACGCCGGCAAGCCATTCGTCCTGTGAACCGAAAGACATCGAGCGCAGTCGATGACTATTATTTTTCCAGCCATCGATCTCGTCGCCACTATATCCAAGGTTTCGGACGACCAGATGGTGGTCGGGAAATTGAGCCTGAAGTAAAGTTTCAAGCCAGCCGTAATGCTGCATCCGTTCGGCAAGCGTGTTTCCGATCAGGCAGATATGATCCCCTTTATTGAATTCAATCGACTGGGCGAAAAGTGACCCTGTGGCCGAAAAACAAAGCACCGCCGCGATAAGTAGACTTCTCAACTTCGCTCTCCTGATTACGTTGTCAATCAAATTTGAAGATCGGGCAATATACTGCTCGCTACACGAAAAAACACCCAAGCCAGTATGCGAAATTCCTGGTCACGATCGCACGTCGTTCAAAACGGCAGTTGGTGAACATGACGACTGCGCTCTTGCCCTACGCTGATCAAGTCCTGCTCGTTGCTGAATACGATCCTGCCGAAGGGGCGCTTGCTGATCGGTAATACTGTATTGTGCTAAGAAAAACCCGCTTCGATAAAGCACCATGAATGGCTCAGACGGGAAATTATGAAGCTGATTACCACGATTTTCCTCGTGACATTTTCTGCAATCGCCTCTGCCCAGGATCTGGCGAAGCCGGTACGAGTCTTCATCCTCGCCGGTCAGTCGAACATGGAGGGGGCGGGTCAGATCAAAGCCGACCTGAATCGCAATGGCGGACAGGGCTCGCTGGAGTACCTGGTGAAAGATCGTGCGACGGCAAGACATTTCGCCCCGCTGGTGGATTCTTCCGGGGAGTGGCGCACGAGAGACGATGTTTGGATCTCGTTCCTCGACCGTAAAGGGCCGCTCTCCGTCGGCTTTGGCGCTCGAAAGGACGAAACCATCGGTCCGGAACTCGGCTTTGGCTGGGTGATGGGTGACGCGTTCGACGAACCGGTGCTGCTGGTTAAATGCGCCTGGGGAGGCAAGAGCCTGGCGATTGATTTCCGTTCTCCCGGTGCGGGAAAGCCGCCGTATTCTCTCGGTGAAAAAGGGGACGGCGAACTCGCTGCCAATCCGGCGATCTTGGGAAAATACTACCGTGAAATACTAACTCAGACAAAAGCCTCGCTCGCCAAGATCAAGGATCTCGTTCCTGGCAGTGACGGTCGATATGTGCTGGCGGGATTCGGCTGGCATCAAGGTTGGAACGATCGAATCAGCGACAAATTCAATGCGGAATACGAAACCAACATGGTTCACTTCATCAAGGACATCCGCCGGGACCTCGGCGAGCCCCTGTTGCCATTCGTCATCGCCGAAACCGGCATGGGTGGCCCGGAAGAAGCACATCCTCGCGCATTGTCGCTGATGAAGGCCCAGGCCGCCGTTGTCGAGCACGCGGAGTTCAAAGGGAACGTGGCGTTTGTCGCCACGCGCGCCTTCTGGCGCCCAAAAGAACAATCTCCCAGCGGGCAGAACTATCACTGGAACTCAAACGCCGAAACCTACTATCTGATTGGTGAAGGGATGGGCGAGGCGATGAAACAGCTTCTCAAAATTGAGTCAGGTGTCCCGAAATGAAAACCGTTCTTCTGTTCATGATCATTGCCGCCGCTTCGAGTGCCTGGGGGGCTCAGCCCAACATTATTGTCATTCTTGCGGACGATCTCGGCTATGGTGATCTCGGTTGCTACAACACCGAGTCAAAGGTTCCCACGCCGAATCTGGATCGGCTTGCACGCACTGGCATGCGGTTCACCGATGCACATTCTGCTTCCACCGTCTGTACGCCCTCACGCTACAGCCTCATGACGGGGCGCATGTGTTTTCGCACCGGGTATCGAGGCGGCGTTTTCACCGGTGCAGGTGGTCCAAGTTTGATTGAAAAGGACCGTGTGACTTTGCCTGGGATGCTGCGTGACCAGGGTTATGCGACGGCCTGCGTCGGCAAATGGCACATCGGCATGACGTTCCAGACCAAAGATGGGATGCCGGTGCATGAAGTGAAAATCGATGGCAAATCAAGGGAGCTCGATCAAGTAAAACTGATCGACTTCAACAGGCCCATTACTGATGGTCCGGTGCATCGCGGTTTTGATTACTTTTTTGGGACCGCTTGCTGTCCCGGGACAGACTGGCTTTATGCCTACATTGAAAATGATCGTGTGCCAGTACCACCCGATCATATGCTCGATGCCTCGATCTTGCCGAAGCACCCGTATGCGAATGATTGCCGACGTGGGTGGGTCGCTCCCGGATTCGATCACGAAATGCTCGACATGGAGTTCCTCGACAAGAGCAAGGCCTGGCTGGAGCAACAGGTGAAGCGTGAGCCAACCAAGCCTTTTTTTCTTTATCACGCAATGCAAGCCCCGCATTTGCCTTCGTTTGCCGCGCCGCAGTTCAAGGGAAAAAGCAATGCGGGGCCTCACGGCGACTTTATCCTGGAACTCGACTTCATCGTCGGTCAGCTCATGGCCACCTTGCAGAAACTCGGTGTCGCTGACAACACACTCATTCTCTTCAGCAGCGACAACGGCCCGGAGACAACCAGCGTTGTCCATATGCGAGCCGACTATAACCACGACCCCGCACGACCTTGGCGGGGTGTGAAGCGGGACGACTGGGAAGGGGGGCACCGAGTGCCGTTCATCGTTCATTGGCCCGGCCACATCAAGACAGGTATATCCGACGCCACTGTCTGCCTCACTGATATCATTGCCACCTGCGCCGAGATCATCGGCACGAAGCTGCCCGACAATGCCGCCGAAGACAGCTTCAGCCTTCTCCCTGTCCTCACTGGCAATCCAGGCACGGTACCGCAGCGCGATTACACGCTGCATCAGACCATCAGCCTGTCGATGGCCATTCGTCGCGGAGATTGGAAGTATCTCGATCACCGAGGCTCCGGTGGCAACAATTACGCCACTGCGGAACTGCTCCCCTTTGCGCGTCCCGACACCGCACCCGAAGCCTCTGCCCAACTCTATAATCTGAAAGCCGATCCTGCAGAGACGACGAATCTCTATTTCAAGCACCCCGAGATCGTGA